>NZ_AP035924.1:0-662512 GCF_059730935.1 Type-C symbiont of Plautia stali
CAGATACCGATCCTTTTCATCCACAGAATGAAGATCTCAGGCTATGGCAGATAAAGAGAGTGAAAACAAGGCGTTACTTGAACCTTTTCTGTCGGTGACGAAAAACAGTGGTGAAGTTATTCAGCTTCATCCCAATAAAAATAACACCGTACAACCGGTCGCACTAATGCGCCTGGGTCTGTTTGTTCCTACCCTGAAGTCAACGGCGCGCGGAAAATCCGGCGCAATGGCTTCAACCGATGCCACCAAAGAGCTCAAAAACCTGTCGCTGGTGAAAGCGGAAGGTTATGAAAAGATTACCATCACTGGCGCACGGCTGGATATGGATAATGATTTCAAAACCTGGGCCGGCATCATTCAGTCTTTCTCGCGTTATCCGTCGAAAGGCGACACCGTCACGCTGCCGTTTATCGACTTCGTCAAGATGTGCGGTATTCCCTCAGCCAACTCGTCCGCGGCGCTGCGTAAGCGTCTTGACGCCTCGCTGCGACGCATCGCAACCAATACCCTGTCGTTTGAGGGGAATGGTAAGGCCTACCACACGCACCTGGTGCAGTCGGCTTACTACGATCGTGAGAAAGATCTGGTGCGTATTCAGGCCGATCCTAAGCTGTTTGAGCTGTATAACTTCGACCACAAGGTGCTGCTGCAGCTGCGTGCTATCTCGCGCCTCAAGCGTAAGGAGTCGGCGCAGGCGCTGTATACCTACCTGGAAAGCCTGCCCACTAATCCGGCGCCTATCTCCCTGGCGCGCTTACGCATGCGCCTTAATCTCGGCTCAAAAACCACCACGCAAAACCATGTGGTGCGGCGCGCCATGGAGCAGCTGAAAGAGATTGGCTATCTGGACTACTCCGAAGTGAAACGGGGCCGTTCGGTATTTTTCATCATCCACAGCCGCACACCCAAACTCGATGGTATCAGCAATCTGGAAAGTATCGATTCGCTGGAAGACCTCGATTTCGAAGACTGACTTCACCCATTCACTGTAATCAGTCAGCCCTCTTCCCGCAGTGTCACTGAGCCTAAAAGTGACACTGCCGCTTTCCCCTCATTCACTGTAATCAGCACAACCTAATCTGTTCACTGTAATCGGTAGCATTCACTGTAATCAGTGGTCGCTGCCGGTATCGCCTGTTCCGTAAAAACCCTCCAAACTTCCTTTTCATGCATAACAGCGCTTTTATTGATAGTGGGTACTTACCAGGTGGGTTGACAGACACCTTGCCTGTGCCTTCAGAGACCGTCTGGCTGATTACAGTGAATGTCTGGTCTGCCGGGCGATTCTGCTGACCACAGTGAACACGTAAGCATACGACCTCACTGATTACAGTGAACGCTTTATCGTATCTGACTGAAAATTAAGCGTAATAAACGATATACAGTAATACATTCACTGTATTCAGTAATTATGCTGTAAAAGTAACCAGTAAAAGTGACAGGGTTGGTCACTATCGCTGATTACAGTGAATCGTGGGAGGGTTTACCGACTATAGTGAACGTCATTTCATGACGAAACGGCTCTCTGCGTTACTGATTGCAGTGAACGTTCTCAACACTCCCCTGCCCTCACCGCAGGCACTGGTCTGCAAGGGAGATAAAGCCAGCTACTGACTACAGTGAACATTATTGGGGCTGAGGCGTAGCGGGCATTTACTGATTACAGTGAACGTGTTTGTCAGGTCTTGCTGCCTCAAAGCGCAGCGCGCGCCAGCTCGCCTGCTGATTACAGTGAATGTTGTTAGCTGAGTGCCCTTCCCTGTGCTTCGCGACCATCTCTCAACCTGGCGCGATAAAGATGATCGGATTTACTGATTACAGTGAATGCTTAGTCAGGCAGGTCAGCAGTTCAGGCTTAAAGACGCTTTTCCTTTTACTGACTACAGTGAATGCGCCGCAGCGATCAGGTTATGAATATCTGATAAAGGTCACATTACTGATTACAGTGAACATTGACGAAAAGGCGTTCATAGTTTACTGACTACAGTGAATGCCGCTGGCATCGACGTCGCAGTTTACTGATTACAGTGAATCTTACACCTGCATGAATCGATGCGCTGGCAGATTGCCGCCAGCGAGGCGGCCCTGAACATGGCACTGCACGGCGCAGCCCAATCTTCCTGCAGGCGATGCTCGCCAGCCCGCAATCGTAATCCGGGTGATTCTCATCGTGTGCAGCTTCTCCCCTTCTCACTGGCCGGCCGCACCCCCTCACACCGTGCATTGCAGGCAGTAAGTGAGGGAGGAATGTAGTGGGCTTGTGCTGACTACAGTGAATCCTGACCATTTGTTGAGCGGATGATGCGCGGAACCACTGACTACAGTGAACATTTACTTTTGCGCACTGGCTCATCCTGGCGCCGGTGGCGCTGTCCCTGCGCTAAGAATTACTGATTACAGTAAATCTTACGGCAGGGTTACTGATTGCAGTGAATGTTACGCTGAGTACAGTGAACGCAGTTCATTCCTTTTCGCCACCCGCTGATTACAGTGAACGTGCGGACTGCTCTGTCAGGTAACGGCGCGCAGTATTTCACCGTGATTAACCGCCTCAGCCAGACATGCCAGTTACTGATTACAGTGAACAGTGGCAGAGTGCCGCCCTTACGCCGAGCACATTTTCATCAATTGATGGGTAAACAATCAACGCGCACTACTGACTGCAGTGAACGTCTGGTTTAACCCCCTATTGCAAAAGGTCTTTTTACAACGCGAGCCGATGATGAACAGATGAGATAGATTTGCCTCATGTGCAGGATTTCGGTATAAAGTCATAAATCCTACATGTGTGGAGCAAGTATGGCTAACGATGAGAAGCAGGTTCTGAAAGTCGCTCAACGCTCAGAAAGAATGCTGATGAGCCTGACGGAGCAGATTCAGGCGCAAAAAGAAGAGTTACACGAGAATACTTTTTACCAGGTCTATGCCAAAGCGGCGTTAGCCAAGTTGCCCAAGCTGACGCGCGCCAGTGTCGATTACGCGGTTAACGAGATGGAAGAAAACGGCTATCCGTTTGATAAGCGTGCGGCCGGCAGTTCCACCAAGTACGCGATGTCGATCCAAAATATTATCGACATCTACCATCATCGCGGCGTCCCGAAATACCGCGATCGCCATCCTGAAGCGTTTACGCTGTTTGTCGGTAACCTGAAAGGCGGCGTGTCTAAAACCGTTTCAACGGTATCGCTGGCGCACGCGCTGCGCGCGCATCCGCACCTGCTGTTTGAAGATTTACGTATCCTGGTTATCGATCTCGATCCGCAGTCTTCGGCCACCATGTTCCTGAATCATGAACGTTCGGTCGGTTTGGTTGAGGCCACAGCAGCTCAGGCGATGCTGCAAAACGTCAGCCGCGAAGAGCTGAAAAGTGAATTTATTGTGCCGTCGATTATTCCTGGCGTTGACGTACTGCCCGCCTCAATCGATGACGCTTTCATTGCTTCACGCTGGGAAGAGCTGTGTGCGGAGCATCTTCCGCAGCAAAACGTGCATGCGGTGCTGTATGAAAACGTGGTGGCTAAGCTGAAAAAAGATTACGACTTCATCTTTATTGACAGCGGCCCACATCTGGATGCCTTCCTGAAAAACGCCATTGCCGCTTCCGATTTGCTGATGACGCCGGTGCCGCCGGCACAGGTTGATTTCCACTCCACGCTGAAGTATCTGACGCGCCTGCCCGAGCTTATCGACATCATCGAAGAGTCGGGAGCCACCTGCCGGTTGCAGGGCAACATTGGCTTTATGTCCAAGCTGTCGAATAAAGCGGACCACAAGATGTGTCACAGCCTGGCGAAAGAGATATTTGGTGGCGATATGCTGGATGCAGCGCTGCCGCGACTGGATGGCTTTGAGCGCTGTGGTGAATCGTTCGACACGGTTATCTCCGCTAACCCATCGACTTATGTCGGCAGCAGCGAAGCCCTGAAAAACGCGCGTTCGGCGGCAGAAGACTTTGCCAAAGCCGTCTTTGATCGTATTGAATTTATCCGCCTGAACTGAGGTTATTATGAGCGCAAAAAGAATCACTATTGGCCGCACCTTCAGCCAGAGCCCGTTACAAAATGAACCCAGCGAGGATGGTCACTCCCAGACGTTTATCCTTTCCACCGGTAAACGCGCCCTGTTCACGCTGGAACACATCACGGCTAAAGAGATAGAAGAACGTACGTACGTGGTGATGGAAACCAACGGCCGTGACCAGTCCGGTCTCACGCCAGAGTCACTGCGCGATATCATCCGTACCATTAAACTGCAGCAGTTCTTCCCGGCCATCGGCGTGAAGCGTGGCGATCGGATTGAAATCCTCGATGGTTCGCGTCGTCGGGCGGCCGCGCTGCACTGTAAAACCGGGCTGGATGTGCTGGTTACCGACGTTGCCATCTCTGCCGAAGAAGCCCGTCGTCTGGCGCAGGATATCCAGACCGCGCGTGAGCATAATCTGCGTGAAGTCGGCATGCGTTTGCTGTCACTGAAAGACAGCGGCCTGTCGCAAAAAGAGATTGCGCAGAGTGAAGGGCTGTCACAGGCAAAAGTGACCCGCGCGCTGCAGGCTGCCAGTGTGCCGCTGGAGCTGGTCACCCTGTTCCCGAACCATTCAGAGTTGACCTATCCTGACTACAAAACGCTGTTGCAGGCCTACGAAAAACTGCAGGAAACCGGTCAGACGGTAGACGCTCTGATTGAAACCATCGGTATGGATGTGGACAGCGTCTGTGCGCGTGAAGGCCTGGCGGAAGATGAAGTCAAGAATGGCATCCTGCGGCTGGTCCGTAACGGCAGCCAGACACTGGTGCAGGCGCCGGCTAAAGATAAAGTGGTGGCGACACCGCTGTGGACCTTCGCGGATAAAGACCGTTATGCCCGCAAAAAAACGCGCGGACGCATGTTTAGCTACGAGTTTAACCGTCAGTCCAGAGAGTTACAGGAAGAGCTGGATCGCGTTATCACCGAGACGCTGAATAAGTATCTCAATCAGTAATAGCGCTTCACCTCTGATGATAAGCAATCTGTAGCAGCACAATCCCGTACATCCTGTACCGTGCCGCTACAGATTGTTACCTCACCCACCTGATTTCCCCCCCAAAATTTCATCCTTCGCCAGCATGATTTCAGCGCTAAGTGCATGAAATCAAATCAACCTTAGCCGGAATTTCAGGCTGAAATCGCCAGCTCAGCAATGTAATACGGTGAAACCGCGCCATCGCCGGTTGAAGCTTTGATGATGGCCAGCTTTGCTGGATGCTAAAGCAACAGTGAAACGAGCAGGGAGAATCCTTAACGAGATTTGCCGGAATCAGGTGACATTCGCCATGGCGATTTCACCCCTAACCGTTTGAAAATAGGGTTTTTATCTGCAGGATTTCAGGCTGAAATCGCCCGAATTTCACAGCAAATCTTCATGCTGTCGTGAGAAAACGGGGATTTAGCCAGACGATATTCAATGTGTTATCCACAGAAAACGTGGATAACTTTCACTATAGCCGCTATGCCATAAGCGCCGTCTGGCTGGGCGACTGCCACACTGCATCACGCACGCGCACCGGTTTATGAATCAAACCGAGCGCATAAAAGCGGTCAGCGATAGTTTGCTGTTCTTTGATGACGTGGAAAACCATGGCCCGCGTCTGGTGGCTGCGACGAGATAAGGCACGTTCCACGGCTGCGAACTCCAGCCCCAGTTCCTGCGCCAGCATAGTGGCGGCTTCATGGCGATGATTATCGATAAAGGTCCCGGTTTGCTGCAGGCTCGTTACCAGCTGCTGCACGATATCGTCATGCTGCTGCACATAATCATGGCGCGCCAGATAAAACTGGTGGTTGCGCACCCGGCCTTCGCCCTTCTCCAGCACGCGCAAATCGGCGTTGCTTTCTGCGGCACTCAGCAGCGGATCCCACATCATCCATGCATCGACGGCCAGATAATCGCTGGCTGTGAGCGGATATTTCGGCGGCGTGTACACCACTTTAATTTCATCCAGACCGATGCCGGCTTCCTCCAGCAGCTGTAACAGCAGCCAGTGAACATTCGATCCTTTATTGACCGAGATACGCTTACCCCGCAAATCTGCCAGGTTGTGGATAGTACTGTCGCGTGGCACCACAATCCCGACGCTGCCCGGTGCCGGTGGCTCCCAGGCGATATAAGTTACGGCGTTACCGCTGGCCTGCGCGAAGATGGGCGGCACCTCACCGGTGGTGCCAAAATCAATCTCATTATTTTGCAGCGCATACAACAGTTGCGGACCGGCAGGAAACTCACTCCACACCACGCTGATACCCTGCTGGTTAAAGCACTGTTCCAGCGTCTGACGCGCTTTCAATACGCCGAGATTGCCAAATTTCTGAAAGCCGATACGCAACTCGCGTTCAGGGCGCGCGACCCCGCTGACGTGTGGGAAGGCCATGACGGCAGACTTACGCCGCCCTTTTATGACGCCCATCTGTGCCAGATGCGTGCGCAGCGTGTGCCGGCTAATGCCCAGCAGCGTGGCGGCCTGCGTCTGATTGTTGTCCGCTATTTCCAGTGCGTTACTGATCAGACTCTGAATCACCCGATCAAACAGCTGTTGCGGTTCGCGCGTAATCTGCTGGCGCAGGAAACTATCCAGCGTCGAATCGTCCGCTTCGCTGTATCCGCGTTCACTGTAACCTGCCAGCCGCAGCTGCGTCGGCGTTAATGTCTCATCGCGACTGAGCAGCACCGCATTGTGCAGCGTATTCTCCAGCTCACGAATATTGCCGGGCCAGCTGTAGTCGCGCAGCGCTTCCAGCGCGTCAGGCGACAGGCGACGCGCCGGACGGCCAAGGCGGCGTGCGTACAGGGAGAGGAAATGCTGTGCCAGCAGGGGGATGTCCTCGCGACGCTGGCGCAGCGGTGGCAGGGGAACAACGGCGATGTTCAGGCGATAAAACAGATCTTCACGAAAACGCCGTTCGCGAATTGCCTGCGCCAGATCGACATGGGTTGCGGCGATAACGCGCACGTCTATTTTAATGGCCTTGCGTGAACCGACGCGTGTGATCTCACGCTCCTGAAGGACGCGCAGCAGTTTAACCTGCAGCGGCAGGCTCAGTTCGCCGATCTCATCCAGCAGCAGCGTGCCGCCCTGCGCCGCTTCAAACCAGCCAGGGTGCGCCTGAGTCGCGCCGGTAAAGGCTCCTTTCTCATGTCCAAACAATTCAGCTTCTGCCAGGCTTTCCGTCAGGGCACCGCAGTTGACGGCCAGAAACGGGGCATGCCGGCGTGGACTATGGTGATGCAGATACCGCGCGACCACTTCTTTGCCGGTGCCGGTTTCGCCCACAATCAGCACCGTGGCGTCGGTGGGTGCGAATTTATCCAGCAGCGACTGGAAAGCCAGCGATGCCGGGTCGACAAGGCGAGGTGAATCCGGTTGATTGTAAGGTGTCAGCATGAGGGTGGCTCCTGTAAAGGTCTGCCATCACGCTAAACCCGGTAAGTGGCAATGAACAGCAGGAAAAAAGCATAAGCAGTTGCATATGCAGCAAATGCTGTTGGCGTTGCGTTGCAATTGCAACAGACATTACGCGCTCTGATGACCTAACTGACTGAAAATGCACAATCTCTGTTTTGTTAAAACCTGGCATGCTTTTCGCTTACGCCTATATAACCAAATAGAAAGTAATGAATGAACGTTTTCTCATAAAGTTATATAGGATAAGCATAATGGCCGATTCTGCGCACGAGAGCATAAATGTCTTCTGGTTCCTGCCGACGCACGGCGATGGCCGTTACCTGGGTACCACAGAAGGCGGACGCCCGGTTGATTTAGCCTATTTACAGCAGGTCGCGCTGGCCGCCGACAATCTGGGCTTTTACGGCGTCCTCATTCCGACAGGCAAAAGCTGTGAGGATTCCTGGCTGGTGGCTGCCGCGCTGGCACCCATGACGCGCCGGCTGCGCTATCTGGTCGCCGTACGGCCAGGGTTGCAGCCACCCACACTGGCAGCGCGCATGGCCACCACGCTGGATCGTCTGTCGGAAGGCCGTCTGCTGATTAACGTGGTCACCGGCGGCGATCCGGTGGAGAACAAAGGCGACGGCATCTTCCTCAACCACAGTGAACGTTATGAAGTGACTCGCGAGTTTCTGGATGTGTATAGCCGGCTGATGCGCGGCGAAAAAGTGGATTATCAGGGCGAGCATATTCAGGTTGAAGGCGCTGAGGTGCTGTTTCCACCGGTGCAGGAAAACGGTCCACCGCTCTACTTTGGTGGCTCATCGGAGGCAGCGATCGACGTGGCGGCGCAGCAGATTGACACCTATCTCACCTGGGGCGAGCCACCGGCGCAGGTAGCAGAAAAACTGGCGGTCGTGCGTGAACGCGCTGAGTCACGCGGCCGGAAACTTGAATACGGTATCCGCCTGCATGTGATTGTGCGTGAAACCGAAGAAGAAGCCCGAGCGGCGGCGGATAAACTGATTGCCCATCTGGACGACGACACTATCGCTCAGGCGCAGAAGATTTTTGCCCGCATGGATTCCGCCGGTCAGGCGCGCATGAGTGCGCTGCACAACGGTTCGCGCGATAATCTCTACATTGCGCCGAATCTGTGGGCAGGCGTCGGACTGGTGCGCGGCGGTGCCGGCACCGCGCTGGTGGGCAGCCCGCAGCAGGTCGCTGAACGCATCCGGGAATACCAGGCGCTCGGCGTGACTAACTTCATTCTTTCGGGTTATCCGCATCTGGAAGAGGCCCATCGCGTGGCTGAATTACTGCTGCCGCTGTTACCGCTGGCCCACGGTCAGCAGCAGCGCGCCCGTACCATTAACACTGGCCCGTTTGGTGAAACCATCGGCGGCGATAAGCGCCCATCGGCGAAACAGACGAGCGCCAGCTGATGCAGGAGAAGGCGATGGCAACAGCGCACATCATTATTGTCGGCGGGGGCTTCAGCGGCACAGCGCTGGCAATTCACCTTGCCCGCACGTCGCTCGCGCCGCTACTGATTACAGTGGTCGAACCGCGCGCCAGCCTCGGCGCCGGTGTTGCCTATTCCACGCTGGAACCGGCACACCGCATCAACGTGCCGGCTGCGCGTATGCAGCTCAACGGAGAAGAGCAGGGCGCCTTTGATCGCTGGTATCGTCAGCAGCCGGAATGTTCACTGGATTCAGCAGCACACTGTGCCGATGGCGCGGTGTATCCGCAGCGCGCGCTGTTTGGCCGCTATCTGGCTCAGCAGTTTGTCGCCGCCGCTGAGGCGCATCCGCATGTCACTCTGCGTCACGTTCAGGCGCGTGCGCTGGCATGGGAAGGGCAACAACTGCTGTTGAGTAACGGTGAAACCCTGACTGGCGACATCCTGGCGCTGGCGATCAGCCATCCACCGCCGTCGCTGCCACGTATGCTACAGCCGTTTGCAGACCATCCGGCGCTGATTGCTAACCCGTGGCAGCCAGGCGTGCTGGATAACGTTGAGCCTGACGCATCGGTGGCGATTGTCGGCACCGGCCTGAGCATGGCTGATGTGGTGGCTTCGCTGGCGACGCGTCAGCATCAGGGGCCGCTGCTGGCGTTCTCACGGCGCGGACAACTGTCACGCGCCAATCTCAGCGGCGAATGGCCGGAGTGGACACTGGGCGCGCAATCTCAGCCCAGCGCGCGCCGCTGGCTGCGGCATATTCGTGATGAAGTCGCTCGCGCTGCCGCGCAGCAGCTGCCGTGGCAGCGTGTGCTTGATGAGGTGCGTGTGCAGGGACAAGCCATCTGGCAGTCACTCCCGCTGCCTGAACAGCGACGCTTTGCGCGTCATCTGCGTTCATGGTGGGATGTGCATCGCTATCGCATTGCCCCACAGGTCGCCGCCGTCATCGCCCGGCGACAGCAGCAGGGTAGCTTGCAGGTACTGGCCGCTCGCCTCGTGGCGATTCACGCTCATCCGCAGCAGCTGGAAATCACCCTGCGCCAGCGCGATGGCACCCGGCAAAACCATGTGCTGGATAAACTGATTGTCACGACCGGACCGGGACATGAAGCGCTGACGACCAGCCAGCCGCTGCTGCAATCGCTCAGCGAGCAGGGCCTGATCCGCGCCGATGCGCTCGGCTTCGGCATTGATGTGGATCACCACTCGCGCACCCTCAACCGGCACGGCCAGCCCAACGCACGTCTGTTTGTCGTGGGCCCGGCGGCGCGCGCCCGCTTTGGCGAGCTGATGGGGTTGCCGCAGGTGGCCGATCACGCGGCCGCCGTAGCGGATGAAATTCTTAAGGTATTGCCTGTCGCTCACGCTGAGCGATGTCCCCCTTCCGCCTCCTGAATACTCAACATCCTGAAAATTAACTGACGAACGCCGGGTCGCTGCACGATCACGGCCTCGCTATGGAGATTGCTATGCCATCGCAACGCGAAATACGCCTGAATGCCTTTGATATGAACTGTGTCGGTCACCAGTCGCCCGGACTCTGGGCCCATCCCCGTGACCGCTCCTGGCAGTATAAAGATCTGGAATACTGGGTTGATTTGGCGCGCCTGCTGGAGCGCGGCAAGTTTGACGGCCTGTTCATTGCCGATGTGCTCGGCATTTACGATGTGCTGAACGGCAACGGTGACGCGGCGATACGCCAGGCCACTCAGGTGCCGGTGAACGATCCGCTGGCGTTGATTACGCCGATGGCGCTGGTCACAGAGCACCTCGGTTTCGGCTTAACCGCCTCGCTGTCGTTTGAGCATCCTTATCCGTTCGCGCGCCGTTTGTCGACGCTGGACCATCTGACCAAAGGCCGCATTGGCTGGAACATTGTCACCTCCTATCTGGAGAGCGGCGCGCGCAACATTGGTCATAAAGCGCAAACCGATCATGACAGCCGCTATGACTATGCCGATGAGTACCTGCAGGTGGTCTATAAACTGCTGGAAGGCAGTTGGGAGCAGGATGCGGTGCTGCGCGATCGTCAGCGTCGCATTTTCAGCGATCCCAGCAAAATCCATCCGATTAACCATCAGGGTACGTTCTTCAACGTACCGGGCATCCACCTGTGTGAACCCTCGCCGCAGCGCACGCCGGTGCTGTATCAGGCCGGTGCATCGAGCCGCGGCAAACAGTTTGCCGCTGAGCACGCAGAATGTGTGTTTGTCGCCGCGCCGTCCAAAGTGCTGTTGAAGAAAACCGTGGCCGACATCCGGCGTCGTGCAGCCGAAGCCGGTCGCGATCCGCGCAGTATTTTGATCTTTAACCTGCAGACGGTGATTGTCGGTGAAACCGATCGGGCGGCACAGGCGAAGTGGCAGGAGTATAAAAACTGGGTCAGCTACGAAGGCGCGCTGGCGCTGGTTTCTGGCTGGACCGGCATCGACTTTGGACAATATCAGCCGGACCAGGTGCTGAAATACCTGCACACCAACGCCATTCAGTCAGCGGTTGAAACTTTCTCTACTGCCGATCCCGATCGTCAATGGACGGTGAAAGCGCTGGCTGACTGGGTGGGTATCGGCGGTTTTGGCCCGCTGCTGGTAGGCAGTGCGGCAACGGTGGCGGATGAGCTGCAGAGCTGGGTAGAGGAGACCGACGTGGATGGTTTCAACCTGGCGTATGCGCTGACCCATGAAACCTTTGAGGATGTGGTCGAGCTGCTGATTCCGGAGCTGCAAAAACGCGGCGTTTACAAACAGGATTACGCCGCGGGCACGCTACGCGAGAAGCTGTTTGCCGCCGGGCCGCAGCTCAGTGCGCCGCATCCGGGTGCTGGCTATCGCGTACGCAGCGCGCAGCAGCAGGAGGTCATATGATCGAAATCGAGCGCCTGAGTAAACACTACCGTGCGCCGGACGGTCGCGTCACCGACGTGCTGAAAAACATCACGCTGCAGGTGCCGGAAGCCAGCATCACCGCGGTGGTCGGACCGAGCGGTGCCGGCAAATCTACCCTGGCGAAATGCATCAGCCTGCTGGAGCAGCCGAGCGGCGGCAGCATCCGGGTTAACGGCAGCGATTTATCCCGGCTGGATGGCGAAGCGCTGCGCCGCGCGCGTCGCGCTATCGGCACGGTATTTCAGTCTTCCGCGCTGCTGCAGCGTAAAAGTGCCTGGGAAAATATCGCGCTGCCGCTGCGCTATCTCGGCGTGGTCGAGCGCGATATCCGCGCCCGCGTCGGCGAGCTGCTGGAGAGTGTCGGGCTAAGCCACAAAGCCAGCGCCTTTCCCGCCCAGCTCTCCGGTGGGCAGCGGCAGCGCATTGGTATTGCCCGCGCGCTGGCGCTACGTCCCTCTGTACTGCTGGCCGACGAAGCCACCTCCGGCCTCGATCCGGAAGCGACGGTCACCATCCTTGAGCTGCTGAAAAAACTGCGTGACGACTACCGGCTGGCAATCGTGCTGATCACCCATGAGATGGATGCCGTACGTCAGGCGGCGGATGCGGTTGCCGAGATTCGCAATGGAGAGATAGTGCAGTATGGCACCGTCAGTGCGCTGCTGGCACAGCCGGACAGCGCGCTCGGCCAGCGGCTGCTGCCGCTGACGGCACAAGTCAGTGATGCCGGACTGGTGCTGCAGCTTAGCTACCGTACTGATGTCGCGGTGGCCAGCGACTGGATTTCGCGCATCAGCCAGCAGTTCGCTTTAAAAGTGGATCTGCTGGGTGCGCATGTCGAGCGGGTCAATGGCATCCAGGCCGGACGGTTGCAGGTGGGCATTCATTTTCAGCAGGAGCAGGTGCCGCTGGCACGGTTGCTGACGCAGCTGGAGCAGTATGGCCTGGCGGCCAGCGTTGCTGTCAGCGTGCCGCCGTTACGGGAGGCGGTATGAGCGTATCCGTGATAAGCCAGGACACGCCCTGGCCTGAAATTCCGGCACTGATGCTGCCGGCGCTGGGTGAAACCGCGCTGATGGTCGGTATCGTGATGCTGTTTGTGGTGAGCCTCGGTGGCGTGGTTGGCGTGGTGCTGTTTAACACCTCGCCGCGCGGACTGCTTCCGCAGCGCGGCGTGCATCGGGTGCTGAGCTGGATCGTCAATATGGGGCGCTCGTTACCGTTTCTGGTACTGATGGCGGCCATCATTCCGTTTACCTTCTGGCTCACCGGCACCACCATCGGCATTCCGGCGGCGGTGGTACCGATGATCGCCGCCGGTATTCCTTTCTTTGGCCGCCTGGTCGACAACGCATTACGTGAGCTGCCAGGTGAAGTTACTGCCGTAGGGCTGGTGTGCGGCGGGTCGCGCTGGCAGATCATCCGCTCCGCCCAGCTGAGTGAAGCGCTGCCGGCGATTGTCGCAGCCATCACGCTCAACCTGATCTCCATGATTGAGTACTCGGCCATCGCCGGCACCATTGGCGCTGGCGGCATTGGCTACCTGGCGGTGGTGTATGGCTATCAGCGGTTCGATAACCACATCATGATCGCCACCATCATAGTGTTAATTGCACTGATTCAGACCATTCAATTTTTCGGCGACCGGCTGGTTGCGGCCTTGCGCCATCCTCAGGGGACATCGTTATGACAACACAAGAATTTGAGTTACGTAAAACACGCCGCTGGCCGTGGCTGCTGCTGATTATAGTGGTCATTTTGCTGGCCGCCGCTGGCTGGTTCTGGCGCAGCCAGCAGCCGCAGGCGGTGGTGTTTGGCACCACGCTGAAAGTGCATTATGAGCCGGCAATGGCCGGGGAACAGAAGCTGATCGACTATGTGGGTGAGCATATCGCGCCGGACTACGGCCTGAAGCTGGAGGCGGTCGGTGTGCAGGATCCGGTGCAGGCGGACCGTGCGGTAGCAGAAGGGCAGTATGCTGCGACGGTCTATCAGCATCAGTGGTGGCTGAAGCAGGTGGTCGATGCTAACGGCTTCCAGCTCACTTCCAGCCTGCCTCTGTTCCAGTGGGCCTTTGGTATTTACTCCGATCGCTACCACTCTGTGGCGGATCTGCCGCAGGGCGCAACCATTGTGGTGCCCGACGATGGGGCGAATCAGGGCCAGGCGCTCTGGCTGCTGGCGCGTCAGGGATTGATCACCCTCGATCCAACGGTAGAACCGCGCACCGCCAAACTGAAAAACATTGTCGGTAATCCGCACGGTTTCGTGTTCAAAGAGCTGGATCTGCTGACCATGCCGCGGGCGCTTAATTCGGTCGATGCGGCGATTGGTTATGTGTCGCAGTTTGACGCCGGTAAAGTCCCGCGTGACAAAGGTATTCTGTTCCCGCCCGCGCCGCGCACCTTTGCCTCGCAGCTGGTGATCGGTACGCCTTACCTGGAGCAGGAGAACATCGTCAAACTCAGGCAGGCTTTTGCCGATCCGCGCGTACAGCAGTGGCTAAAAACCACCGATGACCCGCTGGTCAAAGGCGTGCTGGTGCCGGTTTCTGCTGAATAACTTTACCGCTGAATACGCTACCCGGACCCGCATTGCGCGTCCGGGTTTTAGTGTTGGTGTCTTTATTATCTTATTGATTATATTGTAATTAATAGCAAATATTGTTGCTTTGGTTCCCTGCATAAAGCGCTTATAACCACCTCACCTGCACAACAAAAATAGACGTGAGGCGTTATGAGTACTCTTCCTTTAGAAAACACCTTGCCGGCTTCGCAACCGGTACGTTCGGTCAGTGATGTGGCAAGGCTGATCAACACCCGCAGTAGCAAAAACAACTATGCGCGCATGATTGTGTTTCTCGCGTTGGGTGGCGTGTTCCTCGACGCCTACGACCTGACCACA
Source organism: Type-C symbiont of Plautia stali (assembly GCF_059730935.1). Classification (NCBI taxonomy): domain Bacteria; kingdom Pseudomonadati; phylum Pseudomonadota; class Gammaproteobacteria; order Enterobacterales; family Enterobacteriaceae; species Type-C symbiont of Plautia stali. The sequence goes on from NZ_AP035924.1 coordinate 14,679, forward strand.
CTGTCGTACGGCATCGATGACGTGGTGCGCGAGTTCCAGCTATCGCCGTTCACCACCGGGCTGGTCACCTCATCCATCATGGTCGGCACCATTGTCGGCAACCTGATTGGTGGCTGGCTGACGGATAAGTACGGCCGCTATTCGGTGTTCATGGCCGACATGCTGTTTTTTGTCGTATCGGCGATTGCGGCGGGCTTAGCACCCAACGTCTGGGTGCTGATTGGCGCGCGTTTCCTGATGGGCATTGGCGTGGGCATCGATCTGCCGGTGGCGATGTCTTATCTGGCGGAATTCTCTAAATTTGCCGGCAAAGGCAACAAAGCCGCACGGCTCGCGGCCTGGTGCCCGATGTGGTATGCGGCTTCCACTGTGTGTTTCCTGCTGATTTTTGGCCTCTATTTTCTGCTGCCTAAAGATCATCTCGACTGGCTGTGGCGCGCCTCGCTGCTGTTTGGCGCGGTACCTGCGCTGTTGATCATCGCGGTGCGCAGTAAATTCATGAATGAATCACCGTTGTGGGCCGCGAATCAGGGCGATCTGACCTCGGCGGTGCGTATCCTGCGTGATTCGTACGGTATTCATGCACACGAAGCAGAACCAGAAACGCCACCCGCGGCGGCGGCGCCGAAGGTGAGTTTTCGCGTACTGTTCCAGAAGCCGTGGCGTGAACGCACCATCGTTGCCGGCGTAATGAATATCTGTATTTCGTTTGAGTACACCGCCATCGCCTTCTTCCTGCCGTCGATACTGGCGCAGTTTCTTGGTGCCGGTGTGTTCGAGACCATCTCAGCTTCGCTGGGGCTGAACGCGCTGTTTGCCTTTACCGGCGGGCTGCTGGGGATGCGCCTGGCGTGGAAATATCCGTCACGCCACGTGGCGATCGCTGGCTTTGCGCTGCAGTTTTTGGCGCTGGTGGCGCTGGCACTGATTGGCCACCCGCAGGCGCTAGTGGGCATCGTATTCGCGGTGCTGATGCTCGGACTGTGGCTGTTCGCTGAAGGCTTTGGCCCGGGCGCGCAGCTGATGGTCTATCCGGCGCTCTCGTATCCCACCTCGATTCGCGCGACTGGCGTCGGCTTTAGCCGTGCGCTGTCAGGCATCGGCAGTGCGCTGGCGCTGTTCATTCTGCCGATTCTGCAGGCGGCGCTCGGCACCAACATGTTCTGGGTGGTATCGCTGGCCGCCATCATTCCGATCTTTTTCCTGCTAGCGGTGCGTCACGAACCGACCCGCCACGACATCGACGACCTTTCCCCTCAGGAGTAAAACATGAGCATTCTCTCTACCGGTACTGACTATGACACGCTGGCGGCGCACTTCCGACCGCTGTTTGCCCGCATCGCGGCGGGCGCGGCGGAACGCGAGCGTACGCGTACCTTGCCTTATGAACCACTGCAGTGGCTGAAGGAGGCTGGCTTTGGCACGGTACGTATTCCACAGCAAAAAGGTGGCTGGGGCGCCTCGCTGCCGCAGCTGTTTCAGCTGTTGATTGAGCTGGCGGAAGCGGATTCCAACCTGCCGCAGGCGCTGCGCGCGCACTTTGCTTTTGTCGAGGACCGGCTCAACCAGCCGGACAATGTGGAGCGCGATGCGTGGTTTCGCCGCTTTGTTGATGGCGAGCTGGTGGGCAGCGGCTGGACGGAAATTGGCAATGTCAGGCTGGGCGACGTGATCACCCGCGTTACGCCTGCCGCCAATGGCTGGACGCTGAATGGCGAGAAGTTTTACAGCACCGGTGCGCTGTTCGCCGACTGGATAGATGTTTACGCGCGTCGCGACGATAACCAGGGTGACGTGATCGCGCTGGTGAATACGCATCAGCCGGGCGTTACGCGCGAAGATGACTGGGACGGATTTGGCCAGCGCCTGACCGGCAGCGGCACGACGCGCTTCGAGCACGCGCATGTGGAGACGCAGCACGTGTATGATTTTGCCACGCGCTTCCGTTATCAGACCGCGTATTACCAGCATGTGTTGCTGGCGACGCTGGCGGGCATTGCGCGCGCGGTCGCGCGGGACGGCGCGGCAGCCGTTGCCGCACGCAACCGCGTTTACAGTCACGGCAACGGAGCTGCCTCGCGGCAGGATGCACAGGTGCTGCAGGTGGTGGGCGAGATCACCAGTCTGGCATTTGCCGTCGAAGCCACGGTGATTCGCGCTACCCATTCACTGCAATCAGCGTATGAAGCGCACTTGAGTGCCGATGAAGCGGCCATCGCCGCCATCAACAACCTGGCGGAAGCCGAGGCCGGACAGGCGCAGGTAATCGCCAGCGAGCTGGTGCCGCGTGCCGCCACCGAATTGTTTAATGCGCTTGGCGCATCGGATACGCGCGTCAGCAAAGCGCTGGATCGTCACTGGCGCAATGCGCGCACCGTCTCGTCGCATAACCCGGTGATCTACAAAGCGCGCGACATCGGTGACTGGAAAGTCAACGGCACGCCACCAACCGGCATCTGGCAAATCGGCAGGGGAGAGGGGTAACCAGCCTTGATGAACTAACGGCGCCGTTATCGGGCGCCGTTTAATGGCGCAGAATCCGGCTGCGTCATGGAATTAGCACCTCTTAAGCCGCAACCCGGCGGCTTAAGAGCGGTATTCAATAATATTGAAACCTTCATCAGCCGCTGGTGCTGAGAAATAACGGCTTATGATTTCAAACTGTTCATCTGAAGCGGCAAAATCGTGGGTGCCTGCTGCGTTACGGGCACGTAATCGGCTCTTACACACCTCATCAGGGACGTTAAGGAAATGCATCTGGTTAGCAGCCCCTGATGCTTTGATGATACTCATCATCCATTCACGACTGGCGGGTGTATTAGCCGGAAAATCCAGGACTACCGACATCCCCGCGTTAAGTAATGACACCAGATGCGGTTTCATGGCATTTCTGAGCTTAGAGGAATACTGCACGTAATCCGCGACCGTGTGCATTTCATCGGCATAGAGCGCTGCAAGCCAGCGATCCTCACTGATAATGAGAGTATGTGGTGCAGCACCTAATTTTGCGGATAACGTGGATTTACCCGACGCAATTTTTCCACATAACAGGTGAAGCGTGGATTTTTCAGGTGATGCGACATCGGTGGTGTTCATGGCTGACCTCACTGGTTGATTACCGGTAAGGCCCGCCTTACCGGCGGGAAAATGGCAAACGTTATCCCACCTGAACGTGCAAGGTGATAATAATGATTGCGGAAGACAGGGCTGAGCAAGTTTTCATCGTTTTAAACTAACAGGTTAAGTCTCAATAATCACCTGATGCTTTGCTTTAGCTATGATGGCAGCGTGTTGTTAATAACGGAATTCGCAGGGGGTAGGGCCGTTTGGTGCCAGGAGCGGACATTGTTCAGGTGTCAGGCAGGTATCTCAGGGACAGATTATCCCCGGATGGCTGGCTTAATATCTGTTAAAGATTTCACACCCACAGGCCGATAAAAACAGGAGCGACAGAAACGTAAGGAGATGCGCATGTATGGAAAACTGGTCATTACGGGAATAATAGTAACGTTGTTAAGTGGATGTTCGGCTGGGTTTAGGCCTTCTCTGGAAGACTATAAAGGTTCAGATGCAGCCAGGGTTCGTGCTGCATCTGAGGGCAATACAGCCCTGCAATTTTACGAAAAACAGTCGAGTGGCTGTTATAAAAAAGTTTTAGAGCGCCGGGTTACGGCTGGTCTGGCTATTCTCGGTATTCCTGTGTCAGGAAATAAAAAAATCGGAATGCCAGAATCAAGTAACAATAAAGGGGCTTTCATAAATGAATTTACGATCAAGCCGGGGCAGCTGATAAGTATAATTCATTACTGGACTCAGCCGGGCTACTACCAAAATACAGAACGATCTGTCTCCACCAGATTCATTCCTCAGCCAAATCATGATTACGATATCATCGTCACTGGCTCAGAATTTGGCGGGGATAGCGTATCGGTGAGAGATCTGGATCCAGGCGCTAAGATAGTTGGATGGGAAGGCAATTACTGTCCCTCCGGTATACTTGATTAATTGCATGACGCTGATCACCATTTGTACGCCTAAGCCCACCCTGGAGTGGGCTTTTTCATGTGGTACTCAAACCAGGCAGAGGTTGGGGACAATAGCTGTTACGGGATTCCGTGCAAGGCTAAGTCAGCGTAGCGGTGTGGTGCGCCAGGGGCCTGGAAGAAGGCGGAGATAAAGGGCGTTTAGCGAAACGGTGCTTACAATTCATAGAGTTACATAATATTAATACTCCCGGGTGACTTCATGAGCTGTTCTACACTTACACATTCAACCAAGCCGTTTGATTGAAAAAGCAGCATCACTGAGAGGGCGGCGGCAGCAAAGCGTCACGCAGCCGCAGCCTTCATAACTGATCATGCACGTGAGGAGAACACCATGAAAGCAGTTGTCTATAACGGACCTTTTGACGTTTCAGTCAAAGAGGTTCCGGATCCCAAAATCGTTCGCCCTACCGATGTGCTTGTCCGTATTACCACCACCAATATCTGCGGTTCAGATCTGCATATGTACGAAGGACGAACCAGCTTCGAACAGGGTCGCATCTTTGGCCATGAAAATCTGGGGCAAGTCATTGAAATCGGCAGCGCGGTTGAGCGGGTCAAAGTTGGCGATTATGTCTGCCTGCCCTTTAATGTCGGCTGCGGATTCTGTGAAAATTGCGAGAAAGGGTTAACCGGCTACTGCCTGACGGCAAATCCGGGTACGGCCGGGGCCGCCTATGGCTTTGCTGAAATGGGCGAGTGGGATGGCGGCCAGGCGGAGTTACTGCGTGTGCCCTATGCTGACTTTAACTGTCTGGTGCTGCCGCCGGATGCGGTAGAAAAAGAGGAGGACTACGTTTTACTTTCCGACATCTTCCCCACCGGCTGGCATGCCACTGAACTGGCAGGATTGCGCCCCGGAGAAAATGTGGCGATTTATGGTGCAGGCCCGGTCGGCCTGATGGCGGCTCACTCGGCCATGATTAAAGGCGCATCGCAGGTGTTTGTGGTTGATACCCATCCGGACAGACTGGCGCTGGCCGAACAGCTGGGCGCAGTAGCGATCAATGGGGTGGGCGATGAGGCTGTAAACAAAATTCTCGAGTTAACCGACGGGCGCGGCACGGATTGCGGTTGTGAGTGTGTGGGGTATCAATGTTGCAACAAGCATGGCCACGAGGATAACTCTGCCACGCTTAACAGTCTTGTCGCGTCAACTAAGGCCACGGGCGGCATCGGTGCGGTCGGCGTTTTTGTTCCGCAGGATCCCGGAGGCGCGACCGACCTGGCAAAAGAGGGCAAAGTGCCATTCGATTTTGGGAATTTCTGGTTCAAAGGTCAGTCAATCAAGACCGGTCAGTGTAATGTCAAAGCGTACAACCGCCAGCTCGCAAGGCTTATCCATCAGGGCAGAGCCAATCCGGCGCAGATCATCTCACATCGTCTCGCTCTGGCAGATGCTGCCGAAGGCTATAAGCATTTTGATGATCGTGATAATGGCTGGACAAAAGTCATTCTGAAACCCTGAAAGTCAGGTAACTCAGAAGAGCTAAGACACATTCAGGCGGTGGGAAGAGGGAGAACGAAAACTGCCTGTCTGTGGCTGGCTATATCTGGCATGACCACATTAATGACATATCAGCGTAAATCCGGCAGAAATTTGCCCACTGCTTATCCAGTTTGATGCACATGCGCAGCCTCTGTTCCTCAGGGCACGAAGCCGCACAGTGATTACATGCCGCAACAAAGATAACAAGCTTCGAGGCATTTCTGGTCTTCGTCTGACATCATTCCTCCTCAGCTAAAGTTATTTATCAGGCATGAAAGAGATAACGGATTATTCAACTTTGTAATAACTAATTTTTTAATTATCATTTTTCATGATTTGCTAATGCCCGCGATGAGCGAGAAGGGGACACAACATTAATGTGATAATCGTGCGAGGGAGCTAAACGCCTGGTATTATAGCCATATGAATGATCATGACGGAGAAAAGGCTAATGAAAATTACACTTAAAAAAGAAAATGGAACATCCGAAACACAGGATGTTGCATCTTTGATTATCACATTAAGTAATGGTGAAACCGTTGAAATTAGTGACGAAAGCCAGCAGCGCCCGTCGCATCTTTCGGAAGGAATTACGGTGTGGGGAGGAAGCATGCCGAAAGAAGGTGCCTCCATTGATGACCTCAGGGCTTCAACGCGATCATTAGGTATTTATCCCCTTGCCGCTAATTTGATTCACCTTTTCCCACTCAGTAAATAGCCGCTAAATACAGCACTATGTGAGTTTCGTCTGGGGGCATTTGAGTCGGATAATCGTAAACATCGGCTTTTGCCATAGAACGAATTGACGAACAGACCGATGTCCGCTTTGAGCGAAAAGCGGACATCATCCGTTTAATTTGCAAGCAATTCGGGAAACAGGTTGTTTGCGTATACATGACTTTGCCGGCGATCTCTTTTTGCCGGGCTTGCAGTCTGTGGTTAGTTGAACACACCGTTAATCACGGCGGTCACAACTGCTGTGCTCAACGCAATAAGCACTAAATCATCTCCCACCGCGCGCCACTCGTAGCCGGGGTAGTAAGGTAGCGCATTGATCATCGATGCTGGCAAATTTTTCTTAGCAATACCCGGTGGCAATGCTTTCCCACGCGCCACTTTCTTAGCGATTCCCGGCGGCAGAGATTGATAGCCTACCAAACCATAGTTGACGGCGAGCGCTCGTGCCTGAGAGAAGCTGATATCAGATTGAACATGATCGGGGTGCCGGGCGTTCTTGCGATGTCCATGTTCGTTTTTCGACGATGCGTAACCCTGCTCTTTATTTCCGTGCGCGCCATTATTACCGTGATTGCCATTGCCATTGCCATTGCCAGGGTTTGCATAAGCCGGTGCAACAAAAACGGCGAAACCAATCATCAGAGCAAAGGTTGTTTTGAGCGTGCGTTGCGTGAGCATGACAGATGTCCTTAATAGTATGTGTTGCCTTATTGAAATATAGAACGAGGCGGCAATCTTAACCATCACCTCATTTCTGAAATATCAGTAATGTAATAAGCCGGACATGTCTGGGACTCACTCTGAACGCGGGCATTCCACTGCTCATCCTCTGAATCCAGGGAGGTACCTGCCGGCTCGTGACTATTGAGAGAAACGTCCGCTCGTCGCGCAAAGCGGACATTGACGCTTCGAATCAACTTAGAGACGAATCAGGACAACCGTTAGGTCGCCCTGAAAAGGGGGCTAAAGCGGTAAAACGGTTTCCACGGTGTGCTGAAAAACGTATGGATCGGAAAGTAACTCAAATTGTTCGTCATCCGGATACGTCACTGCCACGTGATAGTTTTCTCCCGCGAAGGTCTTTACTGACTGCAGATCCTTCCAGTAAGTTGCCAGAAAGAAATGCTCCCAGTCGCCCTGTGTTTCTCTGCGCACATAAGCGCCTATATTCCCTGCAATGCTTCGTGAATGTTTCACACCTGTCTTCTCAAGGTGTTTCGCAAAATCTTCAGCGTGTTTGAGTGGAACACAACCGTGCCAGGTCCTTACAATCATTCGTTTTTCCTCTTAATGTGGCAAGGATGTCACCCTAACATCGCAAGCCACTTAACGGTGTAATTTCTGTAGGGCACGTTCTTTAATGCAAAATAAATTTATGACGACAAAAGCCTATTTACTCTTACCTGTAGGTCCGTTTTTCGCTCATCGAGGCATTCGTCGGTGGGGAAGTCCGCTCCGTGCCGACCCGTTATTTCTGCAGTCTGCCTGCGGCTTTCAACGTTGCCTGTCGCCGCTTTTCAATAAATGGCGCAACCTGTTGCTGAGCTTTTTTTAGCTGTTCTTCAGATGCGGAGCGGGGCGAGCCACAGTCAAAGGGCGGGGCAGGGTCATATTCCATATGCAGCTGAATGTTTTGCGCGATATCCGGTCCGAACATCTCTGATACGACGCTGAGGGCAAAATCGATACCTGAAGTCACACCGGCGCCCGTTATGCGATTGCGGTCGCGTACAACGCGCTCATTTACCGGCTCTGCGCCCAATAGCGCCAGCTGATCCAGCGAAGCCCAGTGTGTCGTCGCTTTATATCCCTCAAGAAGCCCGGCCGCGCCCAGCACAAGCGATCCGGTGCATACCGACGTTACCAGCTTCGCCTGTTTACTTTTAGCCCGGATAAACGAAAGGACTTCTTCATCCTCCATCAGGTTTATCTGCCCCGGCCCGCCGGGAATACAGATGATATCCAGCGCGGGACACGCGTCGAACGTGGTGGTTGGCTGAATCGCCATCCCCCGGTCTGACACCACAAGGTCCAGATTTTTCCAGATGAGATGCACTTTCGTGTCTGGTGCCCGCGCAAAGACTTCAAACGGACCGGTCAGGTCAAGCTGCGTAAGCGCAGGGAACAGCAGCAGACCGATGGATGTTGATGCAGAATCATTCATAAATAATGCCTTCATCTAAAAGGTGATAGTGGCTTTGCCATCAGCAAAGGCAATGGTTGTGCAATAAAAAATGGAAACCCGTTACTGTCTGTCAGACTATCGAAATTAAATTAACCACGATGACACTCAATGCCAGGCCAATCAACATCATTCCTGAGATACGTTCCAGCCAGGGTAATAACCGGGAAAAGTGCTGAAGTACCAGACGATTGCCAATGAAAGCGGCGACCAGTAAATCCCATAGCAGCACGACACTAAACATCCATATGCCATAGACGACTTTCACATTCACCATCGCATCGCCGCCACCAATAAGCGTGGCCAGACTCACGTAAAACAGCGCATTCTTGGGATTGAGTATTCCGGAGAGAAAACCCATGCCCAGTTCACGGTAATGGTTCGAGGCACCAGCAGGCTGAGTTACTGATTCCGCTGTTTTGACGCTGCAGGCAGACAATGAGCTCATGCCAGCAAAGCGGATAAAAAGCAGACCGACATAGAGTAAATAAGCACAGCCCGCGAGCTGAATAACGATAAAACTGATGCTCTCAGGATGGAAAAGCGTGATACCGCTGAAGGCAGCCAGTATAAACACGCCGTTCGCTATGGCTATCCCCAGGCAGACATTGGCGGCGCGCCGCCAGCCGGCTCTGATTGAGGTGCGTGCCACGAGAAAAAAATCCGGGCCAGGCGACAGCAACGCCAGAAAATGCGCTGCTGCCACGATAAGAAATTGCTGCAACACGGTATTACCCTCTTAAAAATTTTTAACAGGGTGCAACTCCCGGGCAGGATTGTATTGAACAAAATTGCACTTGCTCAGGTTCGATAGCAGCCTGGCGTCACGCCAGTGTGGGCCTTAAATACGCGCTGAAAATGACTCTGGTCAGCGAAACCCAGCCGGTAAGCGATATCGGTAATATCACAGCCTGACTGAAGCCAGTGACGTGCTTTGTTTATGCGCAAATTAAGCTGATAAGCATGCGGTGTCATGCCAGTCGCAGCGCGAAATGCTCTGATGAGCTGATAACGACTCATGCCCGAGAGGTTTGCCAGCTCCGACAACGCCCACGGCTGCCTTTCAGCCTGCTGCAATACTTCAATCACGTTGTGTAATGCCCGACTGATGTCAGACGTCATGACAGGAAAGGCTTTCACCGGGCCGGTGCCATATTTACTGTCGCCAATAAACTCGATTAGCGCTGTATTTTTGTCTTCTGTACTGGCAGTCGAAAACAGGAGGTTATCCAGTTCACAGAAGCGATGATAGCGCTCTTGATTATTCGTCACCCGAACTTCACCTTGACTGATGAAGCCGCCTGAAACATCGTCCATTTCAGCAAGTAAAGCATTTAACCACGCGGCATCCATATGTAACATCTGATAGCTCCAATGCTTGTGAGGCAATGGATTACAGGAGTGAACCGCGCCGGCGGGAATAAAAACCATCATTCCAGGTTTTAAAGAACAGGGACCACCGGATGCGCCTGTGAACAGGCTGCCGCCTGCGTCAACTGCGCCAATTGAAAAGGTTGGATGACTGTGTGGTCTGTAACATGCGCGGCTGTGACACGCGCGACGACTTTCGACAAAATCCAGCGACGGATCGCGCCAGAACTCTGTACGAGTGGCTGCGCTGTCATTATCGCAATCGCAGTCGGAAGGGGATGTGCACGGAATGAGCATGCCTGTTTCCATCCTGGTACCAATTATCGTTGTCATGCCTGTGAGGCGTTAAGCCAGACACGATAGCATTAATTCAAATGCCTGACTCAGACTGGCACGATGTTGTCAGCCTGCTGCGGATAGGGCCGCCCGGTGTTATGAATCACTGCAACAGATGATGCAGAGAAACCACCATCTGCAATAGTGGCATATTTTCCGGGCATCAATAGGTTTGTTTTATTCGCGAAAAATACCCGTGTTTGAATGACGGCGACAAGCCAAATGTCCATAAGCCTGAATGGCCGCGCGGGCATCGTCGCCATCCAGTGAAAGCATAATCACCCGATCGGAATCTCATCTATGTGAGTATAAATTTTTAACCCGCGTTCTCTGCCAATCCGTATATCGTGATCGGCGCCTTGCGACGCGCCCGGCATACGTAAGATCGCGTCGCAATGCTGAATCAGCCGATGTGCAACCGGATAAAGATAAGCCTCACTGATTTCATCACCGATTGCCTGTGAACCTGCGGCGGCGGCAAGAGGTAATGCCAGCCATTCTCCAATTACCGGCGTATGCCCTTTGTGATAAACCTGCAGTGCGGCTTCGTCTAATTTCCGCATATTCGCGTCAATTAAAACCGGGTCTCCTTCGGTGCCGCTGCGCACAGGGCCGGCAATCAGGATCAGCATGGTATTGGCTCCTCAAAATGGACATTCATGGCAACGTATTGCAGTAACATTATGGTTTTCGCATCCATAATTTCCCCGCTGCGAATTGCGCTCAGCGCCTGAGCCAAGGGCCATTCCAGTACTTCGATATCTTCGCCCTCATCGGCAAGGCCACCGCCTTTGCTCTGGCGATCGTCATCAGCATATTCGGCGATGAAGAAATAGAGTTTCTCGGTAACCGAACCCGGACTCATAAAGGCTTCCATGACTTTTTCAATATGCTGCACCCGGTAACCGGTTTCTTCTTCTGCCTCCGCGACAATGCGGGTTTCCGGCGAAGCGTTATCGAGCAGCCCGGCAGCCGCTTCAATCAAAAAACCGTGGTGACCATTAATGAAAACCGGCAAGCGAAACTGGCGGGTCAGCACCACGCTGCGTTTTTGGCGGTTATAGAGAAGCACGACGGCACCATTACCGCGGTCATACGCTTCACGCTGCTGCTCCTGCCACGAGCCGTCACGGCGCTGCAGTTCGAAGCTGTATTTTTTCAGGGTGTACCAGTTGTCGGACAATAGCTGCTCACGGATATTGCGTATTTTCTGCTGCATAGCTTGCCTCCTGAAGATGACAAAATAGACGCTATCATGCATAATCGTGCAAATTCAAGAAAAAACGTGAGCGGGTAATTATGCTATCGAGCCAGCGTAAACAACAGATTCTGAAGATTCTGGCGGCTGAAAATCAGGTGATGTCAGGTGAGCTCAGTCAGCGTTTTGGCATATCCGAGGACTCAATACGCCGCGATTTGCGGGAGCTGGCCGCTGAAGGACTGTTACAGCGCGTGCACGGCGGCGCGCTGCCGGTGTCAGCCGCTCTGGCATCCTTCGAAAAACGCAAAAACGTGCAAATGAGTTCCAAGCAGTGTGTGGCGCAAAAGGCGGTGAAGCTGATTCAACCCGGTCAGGTGGTGATTATTGACGGCGGAACCACCACAGCAGAACTGGTGCAGTTGCTACCAGCAGACCTGGCTTTCACGGCGATCACCCACAGCCCCGGTATTGCAGTTGCACTGGTGGATTTTCCGCGGGTAGAAGTGATAACCCTGGGCGGGCTGCTCTATCGCCACTCGGTGGTCGCAGTGGGATCGGCTGTTCATGAGGCAGCTGCGCGTATTAATGCTGATCTGTTTTTTATGGGCGTCACCGGTGTGCATAAAACCGCCGGCCTCACGACCGGCAACTATGAAGAGGCCGGCATAAAACGCGCGCTGGCGGGGAGAGCCGCCGAGACCGTTGTCATGGTGTCAAAAGAGAAACTCAACTCCGCCTCTGCCTTCGCAATTGGGGAGCTGGATCTGGCCAGTACGCTGATTGTTGATGGCGAGCCCGATGCCGAAATGCGCCAGATTTTACAGCAGAAGCATGTCTCGCTGATGTAGTGTTCTACGCTGCCTTTTTGACGCATCTGCGAAACAGATCGGTTGGTGATCTTCAATGGCCGGCCGGGTAAAGCGATTGTTGTCGGCTGTGTGTCAGAAGCGGACATCGAAAACGTCACTGTTTTAATTAGAGGATAACAGATGATAATCTATGGGCTTCAATGACTAAGCTCCATTAATTCAAGCGTCTGACCATCAGGGCTTTGTAAATATATTACTCTGGTTCCCTTCATGGGGCCTGACAACACTGTCTGAGGTTTACCCGGCGTCTTCCAGCCATAGTCCGATGCTTTGCTCAACAGTGTATCAAGATCTTCAACTGTAAAAGCAAGGTGAGCGTAGCCTGGGATATAAGGTGCTGAAGGTTCTGCTGGCTGCTCTATATTACTATATTGTAGTAATTCAATTTTGATACCAGCCAGTTCAAGCAAAGCCATCCGTACATCAGCTCCCCTTGCACCTGTGACTTCATCGATTATGGGTCCAGACATTTTTCCTTCGCGTATTAATTCACCTCCAAGGATATGAGTCCAGAAGAACACGGAGTCTTCAATGTTTTTAACTGAAAAACCAACGTGATTAACACTTAAGATCATTCGATTACCTGCTGAGTTTCGAAAATTGACCATCCAACTATATGAAATGAAAGCTTTATTGCTACACAATAAATGCGATGGGATTTGTACAGGAACAAGCACTATGCAATTCGGTTTAAACTATGTATTTACGATTCATACACAGCAACAGATGTACAGAAACCAGCTTCCCATTGATAAATAAGCAACCACGCTATAAGCCTGCATTTTTGTCGATAAACAGCGGATGACCGCTTCGCGCTCATAGCAGAAATGGACTTGTGCTAAGTCCTCTGTAGGCTAAAAGCGGACATTATTATTGATGGCCGCCGATAAAATGTTAATTATTTGCCTGATCTTACAGCACTTCCACCACTTCAAATTCTTCAGCAATCAACTCCATATCTTCTGAAAAATGACCTTCACGGCTAAAAAAGCGCTGGTGTTCTTTCTGCCAGAATTCAAGACTTAAATCGCCTTCACCTTCTTTGCGGGCAAACTCTTCTGTAACATCACAAAAACGCACCAGCCGCAGTGAAATCAATCTGATCACACAGACCGGGGTATTCTGACCATCAAGAATAATGTTATAGCTCCCAATCTTCGGAGCAGACTCCTCCTGCTGGTAAGCGGTAAACGATCCGCAGGAAGCAGTTTTGATGCCTTTTTTTACCAGTTCTGCCAGCTTGCTGGCCAGTTCCGCGCTGTCACCCATTTGCCAGGCATCTGCGCCAGGATACTTCACTTTTATTTCCTCAACCGCAAACATGAAAATTCCCTCAATCGTCGGTGAATGAAAAGTTAAATCGTTTATAGCATGAACTGTTCCGGTATTAAGAATCAGGCTGATCGTCGCATATTGTGGTTCACTTTTTGCCCAACGCGGACACTTACGTAAATCCAGACGACAGGAGGCTAAGGACTAATCTGCAAACCTGCGCGAGCCAACGACACACAGGATCACGCCCAGTGTTATGAGAATCATCATCGGCCTTACCGTTTCAGACAGTAACGTTGCTGAAAGTCCGAGACCAAAGAATGGCTGCAGCAACTGTAATTGTCCCACAGCGGCGATGCCGCCCGCAGCCAGTCCCCTGTACCAGAAAATGAAACCAATCAGCATACTGAACAGCGATACATATCCCAGTGAAAGCCACGCCTGCAGGCTTATTTCGCCCATGTTCTCCGGCAAGGTCTCCAGGGTGGCAACAAGCATCAGCGGCAGGGACATAATCAGTGCCCAGCAGATAACCTGCCATCCTCCCAATTCACGCGAAAGCTTTGCACCTTCGGCATAGCCGAGGCCACACACAATCACGGAAGCCAGCATCAGAAGATCGCCGGTTACTGATACAGAACCTTTCTGGAGTAGGGCAAATCCCATCACCAGCAGGCTGCCGGCGACTGAAAAAATCCAGAAAGCCAGCCTGGGCCTTTCGCCTCCTCTGACAACGCCGAAAATAGCCGTCGCCATGGGTAGCAGACCGAGGAAGACAATAGAGTGAGCCGAGGTAACGTGCTGCAGCGCCATGGCTGTCAGAAGAGGAAAACCAACCACTACACCTGCAGCAACGACAACCAGAGAAATCAGCTGATGCCGCTGAGGACGAGCCTGACTTAAAAAGAGAATCAGCATAATGGCCAGTACACCGGCAATTGAAGCGCGTGAAAAAGTCAGAAAAAAGGGATCCATTTCCCGCACTGCTATGCGTGTTGCGGGCAAAGAGCCACTGAAGATGATCACGCCGGTCAGCCCGTTCAGCCAACCTGATTTCAGGCCAGAATGTGTATTTTTTACCCTGGTAACTGTCACAACAGACCTCATTAAGTTCGATAAATGATTTAACAGATAACGTTGACAGCCCCCATGCTAAGTACCAGCATTCAGGACAATCAAATAATTGTCATAGATACAATTCATGAAAGCTCGATACAAAGTCATCGTTGATGAATTCGCTTCCGCGATACGAACAGGCGCGCTCCTGCCGGGCGCCCGCCTGCCTACCCACAGAGCGCTGTCGGCTGAAAAGCACGTGTCACTGGCAACGGCTACCCGCGTTTACGCTGAGCTGGAAGCCATGGGGCTGGTGAGCGGAGAAACCGGAAGAGGAACATTTGTCAGGGAAATTTCGCTGCCCGCCGGGCTGGGTCTGGATCAGCACGCAGTGGCGTCTGACGTGCTCGATCTGAACTTCAACTATCCTACGCTACCGGACCAGGCGGAACGGTTACGCCAGGCAATGCGACAGCTGGCCACATCTGGCGATCTGGCTTCACTGTTGCGTTACCAGCCGCACGCTGGCAGGCAAAGCGACAGGGAGACAATCGCGTTATGGCTCAATGCCTCCGGCATGACCGCGTCTGCTGATGAGGTTTTGATTGTAAATGGCGCGCAGCACGGTCTTAGCGTTGCTGTTATGGGGCTGCTGAAACCCGGGGATGTGGTGGCTGTAGATGCTCTGACCTATCCTGGCTTCAAAGCCCTGGCCAGCCTCTATCATCTGGAGCTGGTGGCGATACCCGCTGATGCCAGTGGACCGGACCTGACGGCATTCAGGCAAATCTGCCAACGCCGGCGCCTGCGCGCGGTGTATACCATGCCAACACTGCATAACCCGCTTGGCTGGGTTATGAATGATGCCCAGCGCAGGGAGCTGGCCCGGATTGCCAGAACGTTCGATCTTCTTATCATCGAAGACGCGGCCTATGCATTTCTTGTCCGTCGTCCACCGCCGCCGCTTGCCACTTATGCGCCCGAAAGAACCGTTTATGTTACCGGTTTTGCTAAAAGTGTCGCCACTGGCCTGCGCGTCGGTGCCGTGGTGTGTCCCGCTGAAATGCGAATTGCCCTGGAGCGAGCCATCAGGGCAACGACCTGGAATACTCCCTCCCTCATGGTTTCGATTGTCTGCGACTGGATTAAAGATGGCACACTTAAACGCTTTGAGGCGCTGAAAAGACGGGACGCGCGTCACCGGCAGGCGCTGGCGCGCAAAATACTTGTGAACTGTGAATGGGTAAGCCATGACAACTCTTACTTTATCTGGCTATCACTGCCTCAGGAAGTAAGGGCTGACAGGCTTGTTCACCGATTGATGCAGCAACATATCTCTGTTTCCACAGCAGAACCCTTCAGCACCTCAAACTGTGTGCCGCATGCTATTCGTCTGGCTCTTGGCTCAGTCACGATGAATCAGCTGAGCGAGGCCCTGGCGAAAATTAAAGAGGCTATTGAGTATGAGATTGATCTTTGAGCGCTGTCCGCTCCTCGCTCATAAGGAATTATAGCTGCGTGCATGTCCGACCTGCCTCTGGTGCGGATGTGGTTTCATCGTGCCCGGGCATCTGCACAGGCAGTGCAAAACCTCTGCGCCTGCTCCCGTGACGCTGTTCACAATCCGTGCAATTTAAAAGACACCGCGGTGACTTTTCAGTCGTAAAACCCTTAGCGTGGTGTTTTATATGTAACTTTATTGTTAATAATTAGATGTTTTAATGTTGCAAAATAGCAGTGAAAGCTATCATAAAGCTCTAAATCGTGCCAGAATCCTCTATCTATTAACATTTATTTAACATTTAAAGTTATATAATTTAGCATTTATGGGCTTTGCTCACATTTCCATCACATCTGCGCGAAAACCTATGTACGGGTAAGTTAATCTCTGAGCGTGAATTAAATAGCAACCGCCTGTTCCCAATATCAGAACCTCATCAGAAAGGTACCAAAATGAAATTTAACCTCGCATTAGTCAGTGCATGTGTGGTTTCAGCGTGCATGTTATTCACAACACCCTCATTCGCTGCCAAACCTTACGATATCGCCGTGGTGGCCAAAGTTACCGGTATTCCGTGGTTCACCCGCATGGAAGTCGGCGTAAAAGAAGCCGCGCAGAAACTGGATGTTAACGCCTATCAGGTTGGCGCCTCCACGCCCGATCCGGCGCAGCAGGTCAAGGTGATTGAAGATCTGATTGCCAAAAAAGTTGACGCCATCATTGTGGTGCCAAACGATGCCAAAGTACTGGAGCCGGTACTGAAAAAAGCGCGCGACCAGGGCATCGTGGTATTAACCCATGAATCGCCGGACCAGCAAATTGGTCAGTGGGATGTCGAAACCATCGACAGCCAGAAATATGCGGAAGCCAATATGGACGAGCTGGCAAAAGATATGGGTGGCAAAGGCGGTTATGCCATTTATGTCGGCTCTTTGACCGTGCCATTACATAATGCGTGGGCCAATGCGGCAATCAAATATCAGAAAGAAAAATACCCGGACATGCATGAAGTCACGTCACGCCTGCCAGTGGCTGAAAATATTGATAAGTCATATTCCACCACGCTGGATTTGATGAAAACCTATCCTGATCTGAAAGGAATTATCGGTTTCGGTTCCCTTGGTCCGATTGGTGCCGGTCAGGCGGTTCAGCAGAAGCGCGCGAAAAATAAGATCGCGGTTGTCGGGATCGCTATGCCCGCTCAGGCTGCGCCATACCTGATGCGCGGTGACATTAAGAAAGTCCTGCTGTGGGATCCAAAAGATGCCGGTTACGCCCTGGTTTCGGTTGCCGATCAGCTGCTGCAGGGTAAAGAAGTCACTAAAGACCTGAGCATTGAAGGTCTGGGCAAAGCCGACGTCGATATGGATAAGAAAGTGATTCGCTTTAATAAAATTCTTGAAGTAACGCCAGAGAATGCGAAATCACTTGGCTTCTGATCAGAATGTTTAACACCTTAATTTAACGGAGATAGATTATCTCCAGCGCCACACCAGGCAAATAGAAACAGATACGGCGTTGTATGTTGTGCTGTATCTGAACTTCTACTCAGAGATTGAAAACATATTCCCTGAATAATTCGCGTCAGGCGCGGCGAAAGTCAGTGAAATTCGATGAGATATAAATAAATGATTCGGATAAGCGAGCATCGCCAACACCCGGCTGGAAATAGGATGGGCAGGCTTAAGGAACTATGATGAATACGCTCAGCACGTCCCCCGCCAATGCTGAGGCCTTTATCAGCCTCGAAAAAATCAGTAAAAAGTTCCCCGGCGTATTAGCACTGGATAATGTCAGCCTGACGCTGAATAAAGGTGAGGTGCATTGTCTGGCCGGGCAGAATGGCTGCGGCAAAAGCACCATAATTAAAGTCATTTCCGGGGTTTATCAACCGGAAAAGGGCGCGGCCATTACGCTGGACGGAAAACTTTTTCATACCCTGACGCCACAGCTGTCTTCTTATTACGGCATTCAGGTTATTTATCAGGATTTGTCGTTATTTCCCAATCTGTCAGTCGCCGAAAATATCGTTATTCACCGCTATTTACCGGGCGGTGATTTCTGGGTACATCGCGAGTCAATGCGCAAAAAAGCGCTGGCGGCGATGCAACGGGTCGGCGTTGCTCTGGATCCGGATCGTAAAGTTGAAAAGCTGTCGATCGCTGACCGCCAGTTAGTGGCAATATGCCGTGCCATCGCTGCTGACGCCAGTCTGGTGATTATGGATGAACCGACGGCGTCACTGACCCGCAGCGAGGTGAATGGTCTGCTGCGGGTGGTGAATGAACTCAAAGCTGCCGGTATCTGCGTGGTGTTCGTCAGTCACCGTCTCGATGAAGTGATGGAAGTAGCCGATCGTATCAGCGTGATGCGCGACGGCAAACTGGTCGGCACCTATCCGGCCAGTGAACTCGACAGCCATGAACTGGCGTTCCTGATGACCGGGCAGCGTTTCACCTATAGCCACCTGCCGCACCGGGCGCCGGCCAATGTGACGCCACTGCTGGAAATCAGCCAGCTGAGCCGCAAAGGGCAGTACCACGATATTTCGCTGTCGCTGCGCCAGGGAGAAATCACGTCGATTATCGGCCTGCTCGGTGCGGGCCGCACGGAACTCTGTCTGAGCCTGTTTGGCATGAGCCAGCCGGACAGCGGAGAGATCCGCATTAACGGCAAGGTGGTGAAATTCCACTCTAACCGCGACGCCATTCGTCACGGCATCGCTTATGTGTCGGAAGACCGGCTGACACAGGGGCTCATCATGGATCAATCCATTTATGACAACACGCTGGTATCGATTTTCGACAAGCTGCATACCGGCGCCGGATTGATGGATCACCGCAAAGCCGCGGCGGTAGTTAAGGACCTGATCCGTGACCTGAATATAAAAGTCCCGGACAGCAGTTTACCGGTTAAAACGCTCTCCGGCGGCAATGCGCAACGTATCGCCATCGCCAAATGGGTGGCGACGCGGCCCCATATCCTGATCCTCGATTCACCAACGGTAGGGGTGGATATTGCCAATAAGGAAGGCATTTACCGCATTGCCCGCGATCTGGCGGAATCCGGCATGGCGGTGCTGATGATTTGCGATGAAATCCCGGAAGCGTATTACAACAGCCATCGCGTGCTGGTGATGCGCAAAGGCGAACTGGTAGCGGAGTTCGCGCCGCACCAGAGCAGCGAAGCGCAGATTGCGGAGGTGATTAATGGGTAACAAATCGCTATCGAAACTGTTTACCCAGCACGAATTCTGGCTGGGATTACTGGTGCTGCTGCTGGTGGTGGGTCTGAGCGCCAGCAGCAGTGAATTTATGACGCTGGGTAACCTGACTGACGTCGCCACCAGCTATGCCATTCTGGGCATTCTGGCCTGTGGACTGTTTGTGGTGCTGATTGCCGGCGGCATCGACATCTCCTTTCCCGCTGTCACCTCCATCGGTCAGTACGTGATGGCGAGCTACATCATTCATCACGGCGGCAGCTTTCCGCTGGCGTTTGCCATGTCGATGGGGATCGGGTTGCTGCTCGGCCTGGTCAACGGTTTTCTGGTGTACTGGCTGCGCGTGCCGGCCATCATTATCACCATCGCGACGCTCAACCTGTTTTACGGTTTGCTGGTGTATCTGACTAACGGTACCTGGTTGTACGGTTTCCCCGACTGGTTTATGAACGGGATCAGCTGGTTCTCCTTCACCGCCGCCGACGGTTACGACTATGGCCTGACCCTGCCGCTGCTTTGCCTGCTGGGGGTGATCATCGTTACCGGCGTCCTGATGAATCGCACCCGCGTGGGCCGCCAGATTTACGCCATGGGCAGCAACCGTGACGCCGCATCGCGTCTTGGTCTGAACATCCTGCGACTGCATTTTTACGTTTACGGTTTTATGGGATTGCTGGCGGGTATTGCTGCCGTGGTACAGGCGCAAATTACCCAGTCGGTGGCACCTAATTCCCTGCTCGGTTATGAACTGACGGTGCTGGCGGCGGTGGTATTAGGCGGCACCAGCATGACCGGCGGGCGCGGCTCGCTAACCGGCACCATTCTGGGCGTGATGCTGCTGGCCTTCCTGCAAAATGGCATGACCCTGCTGAGCATTTCATCTTACTGGCATCAGGTGTTCAGCGGCGCGATCATTCTGGTCAGCATTAGCAGCACCGCGTGGAACGAAAAACGCAAACTGGCGAAGGGGATGTGACATGACGACGTTAAACCGATTCTTCCCCGGCGACCGCATCATCCGTTTGCAGTTGCTGATCATCGTGGCCGTTGCCGTGCTGTTCTCCTTTACGCTGGGTGGCAGCTTTTACAGCGTCGGCAATTTCCAGTCGATCTCCTCGCAGTTACCGATTCTGGGCATGCTGGCGCTGGGGATGGGCATTACCATGCTGACCGGCGGGATCAACCTTTCGATCATTGCCGGTGCCAACGCGTGTTCGCTGGTGATGGCGGCGATTCTGGTGGCGCATCCGAACCAGCCGGAATATGTCGCACTGGCGCTGCTTGCGGGTCTGGCGGTGGCGCTGGTGATTGGGGTGCTCAATGGCGCGCTGATTGCCTTTATCGGGGTTTCACCGATTCTGGCAACCCTCGGCACCATGACGCTGATCGCCGGACTGAATATTCTGCTGACCAACGGCGCGGTCATTTCCGGTTTCCCGCCGGTGATTCAGTACCTCAGCAACGGCAGCCTGCTGGGTATCCCGGTTGCCCTGGTGCTATTCCTGCTGGTGGCGCTGCTGCTGTGGGTGTTTCTGGAACACACTACGCTCGGTCGCAGCCTGTATCTGATGGGCTCCAGCGAACAGGCGACGCGGTTCAGCGGGGTTAACACCCACAAAGTTACCATCGCGGTGTACGTGCTTTCTGCGCTGTTAGGGTGGGGCGCGGCACTGCTGATGATGTCCAAATTTAACTCGGCCCAGGCTGGCTACGGCGACTCCTATTTACTGGTGACCATTCTGGCCTCGGTGCTTGGCGGCATTAACCCTGACGGCGGTTTTGGCCGGGTGATCGGGCTGGTGCTGGCGCTCATCGTACTGCAAATGCTGGAAAGCGGCCTGAACCTGATGGGCGTCAGTAGTTACCTGACCATGGCGCTGTGGGGTTGTGTCCTGATCCTGTTTATCGCTCTGCAAAACAGAAAATCATAAGCGAAAGCTTTTCAAGAAAGGAAAGAACATGGCGAGTTATTTTATTGGCGTCGACGTAGGAACCGGCAGCGCCCGCGCGGGCGTCTTCGACATGACTGGCCGTATGCTCGGCCAGGCCAGCCGGGAGATCACGCTCTACCGCCCGAAAGCTGATTTTGTTGAGCAATCCTCTGATGAGATCTGGCAGTCCGTGTGTAACGCGATTAAAGACGTGGTCAGTCAGGCGGATATCAACCCGATTCAGGTGAAAGGCATCGGTTTTGACGCCACCTGTTCGCTGGTGGTGCTGGATAAAGAAGGCAAACCGCTGACCGTCAGCCCGACCGGGCGCAGCGAGCAGAACATTATTGTCTGGATGGATCATCGCGCTATCACGCAGGCAGAACGCATCAATGCCACGGGCCATCGCGTGCTGGAGTTTGTTGGCGGGATTATCTCGCCGGAAATGCAGACCCCCAAACTGCTGTGGCTGAAACAGCACATGCCGACCACCTGGAGCAACGTCGGGCATCTGTTCGACCTGCCGGATTTCCTCACCTGGCGCGCCACCCAGGATACTACGCGATCTTTGTGTTCTACCGTCTGCAAATGGACCTATATCGGCCATGAAGACCGCTGGGATCCGAGCTATTTCCGCCAGATTGGCCTGGAGGATTTACTGGAAAACAATGCGGCAAAGATCGGCAGCGAAGTGAAAACCATGGGTGAGCCGCTGGGGCATGGCCTGACGCAGCGCGCCGCCGCAGAGATGGGGTTAATGGCGGGCACGGCGGTCAGCGTTTCGATTATTGATGCGCACGCCGGCAGCCTCGGTATTCTTGGTGCCAGCGGCGCATCCGGCGAATCAGCGGATTTTGACAACCGCATTGCGCTGATTGGCGGCACGTCCACGGCCCATATGGCGATGTCGCGCAGCGCGCGCTATATCGGCGGCATCTGGGGGCCGTATTATTCGGCGATCCTGCCAGATTACTGGCTGAACGAAGGCGGACAATCCACCACCGGCGCGCTGATTGACCATGTGATTCAGTCGCATCCATGTTATCAGGATCTGCTTAAGCAGGGTAAAGACAGCGGCAAAACCATCTATGAAGTGCTGAACGGCATTCTGCGCAAAATGGCGGGTGAACCTGAGAATATTGCTTTCCTGACCAAAGACATTCATATGCTGCCTTATTTCCATGGCAACCGCTCACCGCGTGCCAATCCGACCTTGACCGGCACGCTGACTGGCCTGAAACTGTCACGCACACCGGAAGATATGGCGCTGCATTATCTCGCCACCATCCAGGCGCTGGCGCTTGGCACTCGCCACATTATTGAAACCATGAACCAGAGTGGTTACTGCATTGATACCATTATGGCCAGCGGGGGCGGCACCAAAAATCCCATCTTTGTACAGGAGCACTCCAACGCGACGGGCTGCGCGATGCTGTTGCCGGAAGAGAGTGAAGCCATGTTGCTCGGCAGCGCCATGATGGGCACCGTGGCGGCGGGCGCGTACGACTCTTTGCCCGAAGCGATGGCCGCCATGAGCCGCATCGGTAAGACCATCACGCCGCAGACCAACAAAATCAAAGAGTATTACGACCGTAAATACCGCGTATTCCATGAGATGTACCACGACAGCATGAAATACCGGCAGCTGATGCAGGGAAAAACTGAATAAATGCGGAAGAAGCAGGGCTGTAATCACAGCCCTGTTACGGAAGCGGCGGTTGCGGTTATTTTTGTCCATCCGCCTGAAGTACCCTTTTCGCCACAATCCGCATTTCCACCAGAGCGTTTTCCGGAATGAACTCTGATACGCCGATGGCAGACCATGCCGGGTAGGGGGCTTTGATATACACATCTTTGACCTTAGAAAATACTCCGATGTGTTTTTTAAGATCGATATGAAAGGTGGTCATCTCCAGTATATGTTCATAGTCCAGTCCGGCAGCGTTTAAATACACACCCAGCTTATAAAACGCATCATGGAATTGTTCTTCAGGGTGGGTACTTATCGGTTTGTCTTTCCGCGCTGCCGTCACCCCGGAAAGATACAGGGTGCCATCGGCTTCGATAACGGGAGAGAAGTGCCAGTCATGGTAATAGTGCTGAAATTCTTCAGGAACGATTGATTTTTTCATGGTTTTTTCTCTGATTGATGACCTGGGCAATGGCCGCCTGTTTAAAATCCTATGCCTGGCGAACTGCCCGATCGGGTACTCTTAACATAAAACGGCGCAGAAGATCCGCAGCAGGTCGGTGTCATCGCCTTTTTTATTTTTCCGCAGGTGATACCGCTGAGCGAAATCGGGTTATTGTCATCGCTTACCCCGCTTAAGATCAGGCCGGACACAGTGTGGCAGACGGTGCCGGACGACTGAAGGAGACGATGATGCACCGGGTAGGTTTACTGATTTCCGATTATTTCCAGGTTCTGGGATTATCCACGCTGAGCATTTTTGAGTTTGCCAATCAGGTAAACGGCGAACCGTTTTATCACTGCACGGTTTATTCAGAGCGCGGTGGCACGGTGCAGTCCTCTTCCGGCTTCGGCGTGGACAGCCAGCCGATTCATGCAGAGATGGAAATGGATACCTGGCTGGTCGCAGGCGTAATGACGCCGCTGGAGCTGCCGGCCACAGCGGGCATCGTTGATTTTCTGCAGGTGCACGCGCCCCGGGCCCGCCGGGTGGCCGGGATCTGTACCGGCGCATTCGTGCTGGGGCAGGCCGGTCTGTTATCGGAGCGCCGCGCCACTACGCACTGGGTACATGCCCAGAGTCTGCAACTGCTGCACCCGACGACGCGGATAGAAGAAGACCGCATCTTCATTATTGACGATCACATCTGGACCTCGGCAGGACTTACCGCCGGGCTGGATATGGCGCTGGGAATGGTGGAGAAAGATCTCGGTGCCGAAGTGGCGCGCAGCGTGGCACACCTGCTGGTCATGCATCACCGCCGCTCCGGCGGACAGACGCAGCACTCTGAGATGCTGATGCTCTCTCCGCGCAGTGACCGGCTGCAGTCGGCGCTGGAATATGCGCGCAACAATCTCAACAAAGCGCTGACCATCGAAGACCTTGCGGATGCGGTTCACCTCAGCGCGCGGCAGCTCAGCCGCCTGTTCCGTTCTGAGACGGGCAAGTCGCCAGCCAAAGCCATTGAGGGATTACGACTGGAAAACGCCCGCTTGCTGATCGAGCAGAGCAGGCTGCCGATGGAGGTGATAGCCCGTGAATCCGGCTTCCGCGATCGCCGCCATATGCGGGAAGTGTTCATTCGCGGTTACGGCATCCCGCCGCAGTCGCTGCGTACCGGTAAAGCCTGACGCGGGCTGTCCCGCCTGAACGCCTTCTGATCACGATGGCCGGAATCCCGGTCATCATGTTGTCCGAAATCACGACCTTTCTCGTCAGCCGCGCCGGTGCGCGACTGCGTACTATGAATTCACCAACCCGATAACTGACAAGGTGAATATCATGACGCAGCAGACACACACCAACCGCGGCACTGCCGTTGTCACCGGTGCCTCTACCGGTATGGGCGCACTGTACGCCGGCCGCCTGGCACG
The DNA here is from genome assembly GCF_059730935.1 of Type-C symbiont of Plautia stali. Classification (NCBI taxonomy): domain Bacteria; kingdom Pseudomonadati; phylum Pseudomonadota; class Gammaproteobacteria; order Enterobacterales; family Enterobacteriaceae; species Type-C symbiont of Plautia stali. The sequence continues at coordinate 39,456 of NZ_AP035924.1, forward strand.
CATGGGCTATGACCTGATCATCGTGGCCCGCAATCACAACCGCCTGAACCAGCTGGCTGAACACATCACCACCGACAGCGGCCGCAGCGTGGAAGTCATCACCGCGGACCTGGCCGATGCTGCACAGCTGAACGCGCTGGAAGAAAAGCTGCGTCAGGACGCGAGCATCACACTGCTGGTGAATAACGCCGGCATCGGCACCCATACCCCATTGCTGGACAGCGACGTGACGCAGATGAACGCCATGATTAACCTCAACGTCATCGCGCTGACCCGCCTGACCTATGCGCTGGTGCCGGGCATGGTGGCGCGCGGACGCGGCGCCATCATCAACATCGCCTCGATCGTCAGCATTGCGCCTGAACTGCTGAACGGTGTTTACGGCGGCAGCAAGGCTTACGTGCTGGCGTTCAGTCAGTCGCTGCACCATGAACTGGCCGGTAAGGGGATTCAGGTGCAGGCCGTACTGCCTGGCGCTACCGCGACGCCGTTCTGGGATAACGGCGGTCTGCCGGTTGACCAGCTTGACCCGAACATCGTCATGAGCGCGCAGGAGATGGTTGATGCGGCGCTCACCGGCTTCGCCCGCGGCGAGCTCATTACCATTCCGTCCCTGCAGGACGAAGCGCTCTGGACCCGCTATGAGCAGGCGCGTCAGGCCATGATGCCGCACCTCGGCAGCGACGCGCCGGCTGAACGCTATCGGCCCGTCTCTGTGCACTGAACGCCCCCCTTATTCAGAATCGCAATCCCAATAACTGTCCCATTAAGGAATCAGATCATGAAACTGACCGATAACACCATCTTCATCACGGGCGGCACTTCTGGCATCGGCCGCGCCATGGCAGAAAAATTTCATCAGCTGGGCAACCAGGTGATTATCTCCGGACGCCGCGAGGCGCTGCTGCAGGAAGTCACCGCCGCCAGTCCGGGCATGGACTATGTGGTGCTGGACGTCACGCGCGCCGACAGCATTCAGGCCGCGGCACAGAGCGTGCTGGAACGCTATCCGGCCCTGAACGTGGTCATCAATAATGCTGGCATCATGCCGTTTGACAACGCGGCGGGCGAACTGGATGACGTGCAGGCGGTGACGCTACTGAACACCAACATTCTGGGCCCGGTGCGCGTCAGTGCGGCTTTCATCGAACACCTGAAGCAGCAGCCGGACGCGGTGCTGATTAACAACAGCTCGGTGCTGGCCTTCCTGCCGCTGGCGACCAACGCACTTTACTCGGCCACCAAGGCCGCGATTCACTCCTATACCCTGTCGCAGCGCTTCCTGCTGCGTAATACCGGCGTGCAGGTCATCGAAATTTCACCGCCGTGGGTGGATACCGATCTGATTTATAAAAGCGGCGACCCGCGCGCCATGCCGCTGGACGCCTTCATCAGCGAGACGTTTGAAAAGCTGGGAACCGACACCATCGAAGCGATTGTCGACCGCGTGCTGCCGGTGCGCGATAACCCGGGCGCGAACGAGCATACGCTGGTGAATCAGTTCAACCAGTCTGTGGCGGATAACCCGATTCCTGTTCAGTAAACATTTCAGGGGCAGCGCCCCTGAAGTTTATGCCGGAGAGAAATAATGAACGCTGTCATCACCTCTTCCCAGCGCCGCGCGCTGCGTGCGCTGAGCATTGCCTACTTCGTACAGGCTACCGGCGCGCTGTCTGTCGCTGGCAGTCTGCCGGCCATTTCAGCAGCCTGGCAGCTGACTGATGCGCAGAGCGCGCGCTTACTGAGTGTTTTCGGACTCACCTTCGCGCTGGCGGCTCCGCTGGTACAGGTGCTGTTTGGTCACCTGCGCCGTCGCCGGCTGGTGCTCACTGGCATTGCACTGTTTAGCCTGGGCGCCTTCGCGTTTGTGCTGTCGCCGGGCTACAACGTACTGCTCGCCTCACGCATCCTGATGGGGGCCGGCGCCGGGTTCATCGGTCCGGTGCTTGTTGCGCTGGGCTCCGAACTGGTCCATGAACAGCAGCGCGGCCGGGCCATCGGCATGGTATTGCTCGGAGTATCGATGGCAAGCCTTGCCGGTATTCCGCTCGCCGCCTGGGTAGCCAGCCTGTGGGGCGCGAAAGCCCTGTTTGTGCTGGTCGGATTGCTAAGTCTGCTGAGCGGGCTGAATATTTTGCTGACGGTGCCGGATGACAGCGCGGGAACGCGCATCCGGCTGCGTGAGATGGCCGGCGTGCTGGCCGATGGCAAATACCTGACGGCTTTCCTGGTGGTGTTTTTTATTACTTCCGGCGTTTACAGCTTTTACGCTTTTATCGCGCCGCTCATTCGCGACACCTACACTGGCGGCACGCATGCGGTCTCCGCAGCGCTGGCCGTGCTGGGCGTTGCCGGCGTGCTGGGCAATCTCTGGGTCACCCGCGCGGCGACACGCTTTACCGCTGAGAAACTGCTGCTGAGCGGCATGACGCTGCTCATCGTCGATACGGCGCTTATCGCCGTGCTGCCGAAAGCGCTGGGCGTGCTGCTGGCGGCACTGGTGGTCTGGGCGTTTGCCACCGATCTGCTCTGGCCCAGCCAGCAGCGCCGGATTGTCGAGCTGGCATCAGTCCGCCATCGCGGCATTGCGCTGGCGCTGACCAGTGCCTTCATGTTTGGCGGTATCGGCTTTGGCTCTGCGGTCGCATCATGGATATATCCACTGGCCGGCTTTTACGGGCTGATCGGCATGTCGGTGGCCTTTATTCTGCTGGCGATGCTCAGTCTGCAGCTGTCAGAAAAGCGCAGGCAACCGGTAAACATCGCTGAGTGCGGTCAGCGTCAGGCCTGAATCGGTGGACGCCTCTTACCCGGTGCCGCGAAGCGAATGCTGGCCTGGCATGCTCTGCGTATTAAATACGTGACGCCAGCAGGGAAGGGGACCGGCTGGCTGCGGACAGGCTTTTACCGAACGTCCGGTATGCGATCCCGGCAGGCCCATGACGATGATAACTCAGGGAAACAATCTCCCGTTGACACCTTAAAGTGCCCATTGTATAAAAGCCCGCTTCGTTAATGAGTTTCATTTGCATTAAAGCGGCGCGGGCTTCTCAAAACAATATCAATGGGGATAGGGGTAAATGAAAAAGGTCATCTGCACGTTATGTTTGGTGTTTGCATCGGTTAGCTCTGCGCTGGCCACCACCTATCCTCTCACGATTGAAAACTGCGGCTATAAAGAGACCTTTACCAAACCGCCTGAGCGCGTGGTGGCGCTGGGGCAAAATACCGCAGAAATTTTGCTGCTGCTCGGCCTGCAGGGTAAGGTCATCGCCAGTGCATTCTGGCCGACTAAAGTGTTGCCACAGCTGGCTGAACAGAATGCAAAAATCAAAACGCTGACGGTTGAAATCCCCACCCTTGAATCCGTGCTGGCGCAAAACCCGGACTTCGTTCCTGCCCAGACGCCGCTGCTGCTGGGACCCGAGAGCAAGGTGGCAAAACGCGAAGATTTAATCACCCTTGGCGTAAACAGTTATGTGTCGCCAGGAATGTGCGCCACCAAAAAAGCCGCAGGGGATATGTATGGCAGTCGCCAGCAGTTGTGGGATATGACGTACCTGTATCAGGAGATTCAGGACTTCGCCAAAATTTTCAACGTGGAAGATCGTGGCCAGGCGGTGATTGCCGATTTCAAAAAGCGTGAAGCGGCACTGCGTCAGGAGTTTGGTAGCAGCAAGAAAGATCTCTCGTTTGTGTTTTGGTTCTCAAGCTCGTCACCGTCTGCAGATGCCTATGTGGGCGGTAAAAACAGTCCATCCGGATTCATCGCTAACGTACTGGGCGGGCACAACGCCATCACGTCAGAAACCGAATGGCCGACGGTCAGCTGGGAGAGCATCATTGCTGCCAATCCGGATGTGATCGTGGTCTCCAGTCTCGATCGCAATCGCTGGGCGCTGGATAAGGCCGAAGAGAAAATCAAATTCCTGAAAAGCGATCCCGCCGTCAGCCAGCTGGATGCGGTGAAAAAAGGCCACATCGTGGTGATGGACGGCCAGGCCATGAACCCGACCATCCGCACTATCTACGGAGCCGAACAGGTGGGTGAGCAGCTGAGAAAACTGGAACTGAACTGATGACCATCGCTGTTGTTCAGGCGCGACAGGGGCTGTTCCTGACCGCCTCGCTGGTGGCTGCCGTGGCGTTATTATTGCTGGTGATTGCGACCGGTGTCAGCGTCGGGGAGCTGTCGATCCCGCTAAAAAGCGTCTTTTATGCCATCAGTAATAAAATGGGGCTAACGCACGTTCCCCTGAGCCGTATCTACGAGAGTGTGATTTGGGACTTTCGCCTGAGCCGGGCGCTGGTGGCGGCATGCTGTGGCGCTGGATTGGCGATTTGCGGTGCCGTTTTGCAAAGCCTGCTGAAGAATGCGCTGGCTGAGCCTTATGTGCTCGGTGTCTCTGCCGGTGCCTCCACCGGGGCGGTTTCTGTCGTGGTGTTGGGCATCGGCAGCGGAGCCGTCTCGCTGTCGGCGGGAGCCTTCGCCGGCGCCTTCACCGCCTTTGCCTTTGTCGCTTTTCTGACGAAAGGGGCACGCGGCGGTAATGAACGCACCATCCTGGCTGGCGTTGCGGCTTCCCAGCTGTTTAATGCCATCACCGCTTATACCATCAGCACCTCTGCCAGTGCGCAGCAGGCGCGCGATGTGATGTTCTGGTTGCTGGGCAGCTTCAGTGGCGTGCGCTGGCCGGAACTCCAGCTGGTGCTGGTGGTGGTGACCTTCGGACTGGCCATTTGCCTCTACTATTCCCGGGCGCTGGATGCGTTCACCTTTGGTGACGATGCGGCTGCCTCGCTGGGTATTGCGGTGCCTCAGGTGCGCCTTGCGCTCTTTATCACCACCGCGCTTATCACTGCCACCATCGTCAGCATGGCCGGTTCGATTGGTTTTATTGGCCTGGTGGTGCCGCATGTCATGCGTTTCTTCTTTGGTCCGCTGCATCGCACATTGCTGATTGCCACCGCACTGGCCGGTGCCATTCTGATGGTGCTGGCAGATATCGCGTCACGCTTGCTGATTGCCCCGCAAAGCCTGCCGGTAGGCGTGGTGACCGCGCTGGTTGGCGTACCGTTCTTTGCGGTGATTATCTGGCGTTCGGGGAATAAATAATGAGTATCTCCGCTGACAACATTAGCTGGAAGGTCGGAAAAAAGGTCATCGTCGATAACGTATCGCTGCACATTTCCCGTGGTGAAACGGTAGGGCTGATTGGTCCAAATGGCTGCGGCAAATCTTCCCTCCTGCGCATCCTCGCCGGCCTGCGGCGCCCGGATGCCGGCAATGTGACGCTGGACGGGCAAAATATCGCCCGCATCGCCCGCAAACAGCTTGGCCGCCGGGTGGCATTCGTCGAGCAGCACGGCATGACTGACGCCAACATGCGTGTGCGCGATGTGGTGAAACTGGGGCGCATTCCGCATCATTCGCCATTCTCCAACTGGAGCGCGCACGATGACGAGACTGTGACGGCCGCTCTGCAGCGCGTGGACATGCTGGAGAAAAGTGAGCAGGGATGGCTGAGTCTCTCCGGTGGCGAACGTCAGCGTGTGCACATTGCCCGCGCACTGGCGCAAACGCCGAGCGAAATTCTGCTGGACGAACCGACCAACCATCTGGATATCCATCACCAGATGCAATTAATGCAGCTCATCAGCGAGTTACCGGTTACCAGCATTGTCGCCATTCACGATCTCAACCACGCATCGATGTTCTGTGATTCGCTGATCGTGATGCAGAACGGTCAAATCATCGCAACCGGCACGCCGCAGGATATCCTGACCGAGGCGCTGCTTTGGCAGGTATTCCGGGTGAAAACCAAAATTGAGATCTCCCGCTTTCATGGCAAGAAGCACATTCATTTCATTCTTTAGGGCCAGGTAGCATGCTTCCGTTTTCGCTGCGTCCTGTCTCCACCCTGCGCCCGGGCGTTTTGCTGGGCAGCCAGTTTGTTTTCAACATTGGCTTTTACGCGGTCGTTCCCTTTCTGGCGATATTCTTACGCGATGATATGTTGCTCTCCGGCGGCGTTATCGGGCTGATTCTGGGATTACGCACGTTCTCCCAGCAGGGGATGTTTCTGCTGGGCGGTGCGCTCTCTGACCGTTACGGCGCAAAGATAATTATCCTGTGTGGCTGTCTGGTCCGGATTGCGGGTTATCTGTTGCTGGCGCTGGGGCAATCGCTGTGGCCGATTATTCTGGGTGCATGTCTGACGGGCATCGGCGGTGCGCTGTTTTCCCCGTCAATTGAAGCGCTGCTGGCCAAAGCGGGAACGCAAAGCGAGGCGCAGGGCAAGCGCGGCCGCGCGGAGTGGTTTGCGCTGTTTGCGGTGTGCGGCGAACTCGGTGCCGTACTGGGTCCGGTGGCTGGCGCACTGCTGACCGGATTCGGTTTCCGCCAGGTGGCGCTGGCAGGGGCCGCGGTCTTTGTCATCGCGCTGATTGTGTTGTACTTTTTTCTCCCTGCTACAGGTAACAGCAAACAGGCGCTGAAAATTGTCCCCTGGTGGATGACCTTCCGCCAGCCGCGTTTTGTCGCTTTCATCGTGGCTTACAGCTCGTGGCTTTTGAGCTACAACCAGCTGTATCTGGCGTTGCCAGTGGAGATTCGGCGAGCAGGCGGCAGCGAGAAAGATCTCGGCCCGCTCTTTATGCTGGCCTCGGTGTTGATCATCGCTTTTCAGCTGCCGCTGGCGCGCTTTGCACGACGTGTGGGGACGGTAAAAGTTTTACCGGTGGGTTTTTTGCTGCTCTCCGCCGCGTTTGCCAGCGTGGCCCTGTTCGCGTCAACCACGCCGCCTGACGGCTGGCTGCGATTGATCCCTGCGGTGTGTCTGGTGACGTTTTTGACATTCGGCCAGATGCTGCTGGTGCCGTCGGCCAAGGATTTGATTCCCCGGTTTGCCGACCCCGCGACGCTGGGTGCACATTACGGCGCCCTGGCCACCGCCGGCGGCTTCGCGGTGCTGGCCGGCAATTTAATGTTTGGACCGCTGCTGGACAACGCGCTTGTCCCTTCAACGCAGGCTATTTATCCCTGGCTGCTGCTGGCGCTGTTTCCCCTGTGCAGCGCCGTTGCCATGACCGTGATTTGTCGCCCGCTGCGCAGCGCGCCGATCGGGAAACCTGAATAACCGTTGCTGCCATTCGGGTTATACCGCCGCGGTGCTGTATCATGACGTGCACAACGCGGGCAGGGAATGTTGCGCAGGCTCTCATCGACAAATGACCAGCCCGATCATGTGTAAACTCTACCGGGTTAACAATACCCAGAAAAACGTTTTCAGGAGTCTAGCCAGATGTTTACGCACATGCGCATTGCCAGACCCGTCTCCCAGCTTGAACGATCGGTGCTGATGTTTAGTCAGGGACTGGGTCTGCAAAAAATTGCCGAATTCCACGATCACGACGGTTTCAATGGCGTGATGCTGGGGCGAAAAGACCTCGACTGGCACCTCGAATTCACCTGCTGCCCGGGACATCCCGTTATACCCTCGCCAACCGAAGACGATCTCCTCGTCCTCTATTATCCGGATGAAAATGCATGGAAGCTGGCATGTGCAACCATGATTGACGCGGGTTTTAAACGGACGAATTCTTTCAATCCTTACTGGGATGTGAATGGGCAAACCTTCGTCGATCCCGACGGGTACCGGGTGGTGATGCAAAACAGGGCGTGGGAATAACGGAGAAAGCCTCGTGCAATGGTTCAGTCAGGAAAAATTTGCGGTTCGTCTTGAGTGGGGCCTGCCTGCGGTAGAGCATCTTGCCGGGGAGGTCGACTGCGTTGTCATTGTTGACGTTATGTCGTTCTCAACTTGCGTCAGTATGGCTGTCAATAATGGTGCCTGTGTCTATCCGTACCCCTGGAAAGATGCTTCTGCTATTGAATATGGTTTGAAAATGGGAGCCAGCACAGCGAGTCCGGACAGACGATTCAGCGGTGAAGGTTACAGCCTATCGCCGGCTTCGCTAAGAAACATAAGCGAGGGTGAAAAACTGGTCCTCCCATCGCCTAACGGTTCAGCCGTTTCATTCAAAGCAAGGGATGCTGGAATAGCAGTGTTGAGCGGCTGTTTCAGAAACATATCTGCGACCGCGAATGCCTGCCGTTCCTTCGGCCGTGTGCTGGTAATTCCCTGCGGAGAACGCTGGCCCGATGGGAGCCTTCGCCCCGGTATTGAGGATTATGTGGCTGCTGGCGGAATTATCGCTGCAATGGGGCGTCAAAATTGCTCACCAGAAGCAGAGGCTGCGGTGGCTGTCTGGCAGCATTACCAGAAGCAAAACCTGGTGCTTCTACGGGAGTGTTCGTCTGCAATAGAGCTGTTGCAACGTGGATTCGCCGCGGATGTCGATCTCTGCCTTGAAGTAGACAAGTCCAGCCTGGAATGTCGGCTTTGGGGTGATGCCTATATGTCAGCATTGACCGGGCAAAATAGTTTCTAACCTGACCAGACGGCGCGCTTTGTGCCAGGAGCCGACATCAATGAATATTGCTGTAGATTTCACTCAGCGATGTTTCTCTAATCTGATATCTGTGTCATTGATGTCAATTTTATTGCCCCAGCCGAGCTGTATGTAAAATTTTGCTGCACGACTTTGTTTGTCAGTTTCAAGCCAGGCAATCTCATGATGCCTGAATAATTCCTTTTCCGCGATTTCAACAAGCCTGCGGCCTATACCCCTGCCTTCGTACTCCGGGAGAACAAAGGCAGCAAAAAGGCAGCCTTCATCAGGTAAAATCATAGAAAAACCAATAATTTTTTCGTTATCAGTCGCAACCCATGCACAGCAACTCTTTTCAATCAGATCAGCTACTACGTTTTCGGTAATCCCGATTCGCTGCATTTCCTCACGACTTAAATGATTCTCGATAACTGAGATTCTGACATGAAACATGCCATCGATATCAGCTGCCTGGGCGGTTCTTATATTTATGTTCAGAGGTATAACTCCATTCCAGGATAAGCATAAATTTTAGTATTGATGTCATTATTGTGAAGCCATTAGGGTTTCAGTCCAAAACTGCTTGTAATGTCTTTTTTTCGCTTATACCAGACATCGAAGTGTATATGAATTCGCTTTGTATCAGAAGCGGTCATAGCCAGTGGTTCCATATTCCCGCCTTTTAACTTCTGCGTTTGCTGTTTATCGCTTTTTCATGCCGATGGCTTCGCTGACACAGACACTTTGGTACCGGCCGAAGCAACATGGCTTTGTCTTCATTAAGCTGTCTGAAAATTAACGAAGGAGCGGACCATGATTGCAGTACTTTTTGAGGCAGAAGCCCTGCCAGCAGCTCAGGAGCGATATCTTCAACTTGCTTCTGAGCTGACGCCTCTTATATCCGACACGCCCGGATTTATTTCCATAGAACGCTTCCAGAGCCTGACCACGCCCGGCAAGATCCTCTCTTTGTCCTGGTGGGAAGATGAGGATGCTGTCGCCGGGTGGAAACGCAATGTGATGCATCAGGCCGCGCAGCAAGAAGGCAGGCAGTCGATTTTTTCATTCTACAGAATACGGGTAGCCAGTGTATTCCGTGATTACTCTTCTGATAATGGAACCAATCCGCATGCATGACATTCACGTTATTCTCAAAAATAGCCCGGGCTCGCTGGGTTTACTGGGGAGTGTATTGGGGAAAAACGGTGTGGGTCTTGAAGGAGGTGGCGTATTTACAACACCGGAAGGCGGACATGCGCACTTTCTGGTTGAAGACGGTTATAAAGCGCGCACGGTATTAACTGAAGCCGGTTTTGAAGTCGGCAACCTATGTCGTCCTCTGGTCAGAAAATTAGCGCAGGAACGTCCCGGAGAGCTGGGCGAAATCGCTGACACGCTTGCCCGGAACGGCATCAATATTCTGGTACAGTACAGCGACCACCATAACCGGCTCATTCTCATTACGGATGATGATGTCCGGGCAGCCGAAGTAACCCGAAAATGGGCAGTAGCTTCTGAATGAACCTTGTTAACCAAACGCGCGAAAGTGAGCCGGATAATGTCCTTGAAACATCAATGGCAATGGTGGCATCTGCGCTGGCAGACCCGTCAAGGGTGGCTATTCTGTGCGCGCTGATGGACGGGCGCGCATGGACAGCGACCGAACTTAGCGTAGTGGCTGGCATAGCAGCCTCGACAACCAGCGGGCATCTGAACCGACTCCTCAACAACGGTCTGGTCATTTGCATGATGCAGGGTCGTCATCGCTATTACAGTCTGGCTGGCCATCCTATCGCCGGATTGCTGGAAAACCTGATGGGGGTTTCCATGGGGACCATTAAGGCCCCCGTTTCCAGTACGCCGCTTCATCTGCGTTATGCACGCACCTGCTATGACCATTTGGCAGGCGAGCTTGCTGTCGAAATTTATGACTTTATGCTTAGGGAAAACTGGCTGGAAGCAGAGGGTTCGGGACTGACATCAGCCGGCAAAATCCATTTTGAGAACATGGGCGTTTTACTTAACTCCCGCACACGGCGCAAGCCCTGTTGCCCCTGTCTGGACTGGAGTGAAAGGCGTTTCCACCTCGGCGGTGACGCGGGCTCAGCCCTGTTTACGCTTTTCCTGCAAAAAGAATGGGTAAAGCGTATACAGGGATACCGTGAAGTCAACGTAACCGATTCAGGCCGGGTTGCAATGTATCGGCTGTTTAAACTGAAAATCAGTTGAATTAACGTCAGGCGCCAGATCGCCCGACCTTTCAGATTTAACAAAAAGCTTATTTTTTATCCAGCGACCAGGTCGCGCTGCGCACATCAACCTTCACCGGCAGCAGGCCGACGCGGGTGAAGGTGTCCGCCAGCGCCTGCTGTTCCGCAAACACCTGCGGTGACATGCGTGACGCGCCATAAGGCAGGCGTTGCAGCGTGGTCTGCCAGATGGATTTATCCAGACCGGTGGATTTCGCCAGAATCGCGGCGGCTTCATCCTGATGCTGATTGGCCCAGTCGCTCAGCTTGCTCAACTCGTCAACCACCTGCTTAGCCGTTTGCGGGTGGTTTTCGGCAAACGGGCGGCTGGCAAGATAGAAGGTGTAGTGCGGCACCAGACCTTCGGCGTTGCGCACTTCACGCGCGCCGGCGTTGGCTTCGACCTCTGCCAGGTAGGGATCCCAGATCACCCAGGCATCGATTGCGCCCTTCTGGAAGGCGGCGCGCGCATCGGCCGGCGGCAGGTACACCGGCGTGACATCTTTATAGTTCAGCCCGGCATCTTCCAGCGCTTTCACCAGCAGATAATTGACGTCTGAACCCTTGTTCAGGCCAATGCGTTTGCCTTTGAGATCGGCCACGCTTTTGATGGGTGAGTCTTTCGGTACCACAATGGCTTCGGTTTTAGGGTTGGCGGGTGAATGTCCGAGATAAATCAGATCGGCTTTTGCCGCCTGCGCGAAGGCGGGTGGCGCATCGCCGGTGGCGGCCAGATCGATACTGCCCACGTTCAACCCCTCCAGCATTTGCGGGCCGGCGGGGAATTCCACCCAGCGCACCGCAATACCCTCTTTTTTGAAGGTCTCATCCAGCGTGCCGCGATATTTCAGCAGCGCAAAAATGTTGGCTTTCTGATAGCCGATGGTGACGGTTTCCGGGTTGGCGGCAAAGGCGTGCGTGGCGAGCAGGCCGAAGCTGAGTGCCAGTGCGCTCAGGGCAAAACGTTGTGCTTTCATGGGGCGTCTCTCGTGGTTTTTTCTCCATCCTGGCAAAGTTGTTATATAACCAATAAATAACTTTTTAATATCGCTTATAACTCTAATTTCAGCCTGCATCAGCATTCACTGTAATGGGCAAGTTGCATAGAGAACCGGATAATTAGCACGGTAATAATTTGTATAACAAATCAAAATGTCAACGCCGCAGGCTTCTGTCAGGATAAGCGATAACGTTGCCTGCTATAGGTTGCTCCCGTTCTATGAAGTGGTTTTCCCGAAGCGCCGTACTGTTCTCTGCCAAAACCTGTCTGGCCGCCTTTCTGGCTTTTTATCTTGCGCTGGAACTCAACCTGGACAAACCCGCCTGGTCACTGACCACCGTGTATGTTGCCTCGCAGCTTTATTCCGCTTCGACGGTGTCCAAATCGGTGTTTCGCTTTTTTGGCACCGTGCTGGGCGGGCTGTTTACTCTGTTGATCTATCCGGCTACGGTCCAGTCGCCGATGCTGTTCAGCCTGTGTATTTCACTCTGGGTTGCCGTCTGCCTGTATCTCTCGCTGCACGACCGCACGCCAAAAAGTTACGTCTTTATGCTGGCCGGCTACAGCGCCGCCATTATGGGCTTTCCCGATGTGACCTCGCCCGGCGCCATTACCTATACGGTAATTTCCCGCATTGAGGAAATCACCGTGGCGATTGTCTGCAGCAGCCTGGTGCATCGGCTGATCTTCCCGGTTTCGATGCGCCATCTGCTCGAACAGAGCGTCGGGCTGTGGTATCAGAACGCGCGTAAATTGTGTAGCGAGCTGATGACGGCGATGCCTGCGGCAAAATCGCTGGAGCGCGAGGATATTCTGGTGCAGATGGCCAACTATCCGCTTAACGTCGAAACGCTGATCACCCACTGCGTTTATGAAGGGGATGCCGCGCGGCGGCTGGTGCGGCTGGTCAGCGTGCAGTATCAGCATCTGTCGTACCTTATCCCGACGCTCACCGCCATTGAATCGCGTCTGAATCTGCTGGCACAGCAGCAGATCCGCTTTCCCGATTATGTCGCGACGGCCTTTCAGCAATTTTTACAATGGCTGAACGGTGATGTGCAGCAGCCGGTGCGCGATCGCCTCACCGACGCTCAGGAACAGCTGCAGCAGGCCTGGCGCGCAGGGCGGCTTAACAGTGAAGAGAGCATTTTGCTCATCGGTCTGCTGGAACGGTTACTCAACTTTGTCCGTATTGCTGATGCTTACCACAGCGTCAGCGAGCGCGTCAGTGACTGGACGCCAGCGGTGAAACCGGGCAAGGCCTCACGCGCGCACAAACATGTCGATAAAGGTCTGCTGTTCCTGTCGTGCTTTACTGCCTTTATCGCCACCTTTGCCAGCTGCCTGTTCTGGATTGGCAGCGGCTGGCGTGATGGTTCAACCGCGCCGATGATGGCGGCGGTGCTGTGTTCGTTCTTCGCCGGGCTGGATAGCCCCATCGCGCCAATGAAGCTGTTTCTGAAGGGCGTGCTAATCTCCATGGCGATCAGCCTGATTTACGTCACGCTGCTGATCCCACAGGCGGTGACGTTTGAAGCGCTGGTGATTTGCCTCGCGCCGGGATTATTTGCTTTAGGGCTGGTGATTGCCAATCCGTCCACCAACCTGATCGGTCTCATCGTTGCCACGCAGATCCCCGGTTTGATCGGCATGAGCCACCATTTCAAACCCGACTTGCAGCTTATAGTGAATGCCATGATCTCCACGCTGGTGGGCATTGCCGTTGCGCTGGTGCTGACGCTGCTGATTCGCAACAAACGCCCGGCATGGACGGCCACGCGTGCGCTGCGTAAAGGCATTCGCGATCTGCTGCAGTTTATCACCGCGCTGCGCATGAACACCGCCACGCTGACGGCGCGGCAGCAATTTGTCGCACGCACGCTGGACAGAGTAAACGTGATTCTGCCGCGTAAACGCGTCGATCCGGCACCGGAGCTGGTGGCGGGCGGTAACCTGATTGCGGAGGCCTGGCTCGGGGCTAACTGCTATGACTATTACACCCGTCATCGGCACCTGCTGCTGGCGAACCAGATAGAAAGCGCAGCCATGTTTCACGAGCTGAGCCAGTTTCTTAAGCAGCGGCTGAAAACGCTGGACAGCACGCCATCGCCTGCGCTGCTGCATGAGCTTGATGTGTTACTGCTGCGGCTGGAGGCGGCGGCGCAGCAGGAAAATGCGCTGTTTGCGCCGCTGTTTCATCTGTTCAATATCCGTCTGTCGCTCTTTCCTGGCGCGCGCTGGCCGCAGCCGCTGGCAGAGCAAAACCGCACATAGTGTGATTAAGATCGCACTTTTTGTTAGGTCGGTAATAATAACAATGGTTACTATAACTCCCATGCAGAGCATTCAGCTCTGACCCAAACATTGAAGGAATATGACCATGAAAAACGTAAAAACTCTGACCATCGCTGCTGTTGCTGCTCTTTCTATGATCTCTTTCGGTAGCTTCGCCGCTGAAAGCATCTCCGTTCACGGCAGCACGCTGGATAGCGCTGAAGCCCAGGTTGCCGCTCAGGCTAAAGCGAGTGGTGCGGACAGCTACAAAATCACCAGCGCCCGCGCAGACAACGGCGTGGACATGACTGCTGAGCTGTACAAATAATAACAATCCTTTTCTCCGTTAACGTGCTTAGCCCGGGTTATCCCGGGCTTTTTTGTGCCTGCGATGCGGTTCAGCGCCGCGATGCTTTCAAGCCTTCATTGAATACCGTACAGTGCCAGACGAGCTAATTTCCGTGGGGAACGGTAACTGATGAAAATGATTGGCCTGATTGGCGGCATGAGCTGGGAATCCACCGCGCTCTATTACCGCATCATCAATGAACAGGTAAAGCAACAGCTGGGCGGACTGCACTCGGCGCGCAGCCTGATGTACAGCGTCGATTTTCAGCAAATTGAGAAATTGCAGGTCGCCGGTGAATGGCAGCAGGCCGGTGAAATCCTGGCCGAAGCCGCCCGTAGCCTGGAGAAGGGCGGGGCGGATTTCATTGTGCTGTGCACCAACACCATGCACAAAGTCGCCGATCAGATCACCACGGCCACCCGCATTCCGCTGCTGCATATCGCTGACGCCACGGCACAACGCATTCGTCAGGCCGGCGTGAAACGCGTCGGTCTGCTGGCGACCGCGTTCACCATGGAGCAGGAATTCTATAAAGGGCGCCTTGAGCAGCAATATGACATCGAGGTGCTGGTACCGGACGCTACCGGACGTAAAACGGTGCACGACATTATTTATCAGGAGCTGTGCCTCGGCGTGATCCGTGAAGAATCACGCGCGCAGTACCGTGACATCATCGCTCAGCTGGTGGCACAAGGGGCTGAAGCCATTATCCTTGGCTGTACCGAAATCACGCTGCTGGTTAAAGCGGAGGATGCGGCGGTGCCGCTGTTCGATACCACATTAATCCATGCGCAGGACGCGGTGAAGCTGGCGCTGGCAATAAATAACTAGCCTGCTAATTATAATCTGTGTTATTATGTGTTCATTGAAGGCACAACGCCGACCCGCATGGTCGCACAGGGATGTGCCAGAACTGGCTGCCAGCACTGGCAGCCTTTTTTGTGGCTGAAAAAGCGTCAGAACGCGGTTTCCAGTGAATCGGTGACGTAATAGTCATCATCCACCAACGGTAAATAACGCCACTTGTCAAATGCGGTACAGGGATGGGAAATGCCGCAGCCAATCCAGTCGCCCGGTTGCAGCGGATCGTCCGCCGGTAACTGCAAATAAGCGTGCTGATCGTTGACGTCGGTGATGCGCAAATGCGTAGCCGCGCGCGGTGCGCTGCCGTCCGCCTGACGAATCCACAGCGGATTGGGCAGATCCTGATCGAACGGCACATCGCGCCGGCCGAAATCGACAAAGGCCAGCCCCGGCTCCGGACGCGATAACACGCGGCCCCAGATCTCCAGTGCGGCGCTGAAATGGTGCGTTGCTCCCGGCTGCGCAAAGGGGGCAATGCGTGCATATAAGCCGCTGTCGTGTGCCATGTACGCACCGGATCGAATCAGCGGCGTGACCGGCAGCGGCAACTGTGCCGCGCTGAAGCAGGCCGCGACCACATCGAACCACGCGCCACCGCCGGCGCTGAGAATAATTTCTCCGCTGGCAAACAGCTGGTGTTCAGCCAGCAGCGCGGCGGTCGCGATCATCATCTCGCAGTAATCTTTCACCCGCTGCACGCCTGCGGCATCGCGTCCGGCACCCAGCGCACCTTCATAACCGGCCACACCCACCAGCTGCAGTGAGCGGCTATCATGGATTGCCTGGGCGATTTCCAGCGCAGCCTGCGGCGAGCGACAGCCGGTACGGCCGCCGCTGACCGACATCTCCAGCAGTACGGCGATCTGCGCGCCGCCGAGATGCTGCTCAAGCAGTTTTACGCCCTGCAGCGAATCCACATAACAGAGAAAGCCGTGGTCGGGATGCTGCTGTTGCCACTGGCCAATCCAGCGGATCCCGGCGGGATCCACCAGTTCATTGGCGAGAAACACGTTGCGGATGCCAAACTGGCGCAGTGCGCGTACCTGGGCCGGCGTCGCTGCGCTCAGGCCCCAGGCGCCGCCTTCACTGACGGCACGGCGCAGAATCGCCGGCGACATCGAGGTTTTGCCGTGCGCGGCCAGCATCACACCGTGCTCCCGGCAGAACGCTGCCAGTTGCCGCAGGTTATTCTCCAGCGCCGATTGTTTCATCAGCATCAGCGGTGAAAAAACTTCAGGGCTGTTAAACACCGGCGTACCGTTAGCCAGCGGCTGATTGCCCGTTCCGGCCACCGATTTAAACCTCGGCGCAGGCTGCAGCGCATCCAGCGCGCCATCGGCCTGCAAAGGGAAGTGAATCGACATTCTGCCTCCTGTTAGTGTTCAAGCACGCGCGACAAAAACTGCTGGGTACGCGGATTCTGCGGATTAACAAAAATCTGCTCCGGCGAACCCTGTTCGGCGATCACCCCCTGGTCCATAAACACCACGCGATCGGCGGTTTTACGCGCAAAGCCCATCTCATGCGTCACCACCACCATGGTCATGCCTTCCCGTGCCAGACTGCGCATCACTTCCATCACTTCACCAACCAGTTCGGGATCGAGTGCGGAGGTGGCTTCATCGAAGAACATGATTTTCGGCTCGACCGCCAGCGCGCGGGCAATCGCCACACGCTGTTGCTGGCCGCCGGAAAGCTGAGCCGGATAGTGATGCGCGCGCTCTGCCAGGCCAACGCGCGTCAGCGCCGCCATGCCGCGTTTGTTCGCTTCCGCTTCGGACAGCTTCTGCGCTTTGATCAGCGCCAGCGTCACGTTGCCGAGTGCGGTTTTATGCGGGAACAGGTTGAACTGCTGAAACACCATGCCGACGTGGCCGCAAATTTCACTGCTGCGTTTACGGTCGTGCAGCGGTACTTCATTGACCCAGATTTCGCCGCCGTCGGCGGTTTCCAGACCACTCATAATGCGCAGCACGGTACTTTTTCCCGAGCCGGAGGCGCCAATCAGCACCAGCACTTCGCCCGGCGACACGTCCAGGCTGATCTCTTTCAGTACCTGAGTTGCGCCAAAGGATTTGGTAATACGGCTCAGCGTAATGGCGGATTTGCTCATGATAACTGGCTCCTGGTTTGATGATGTTGAACCCAACGGGAAAGCGGAAAGCAGACAGCGAAGTAGAGCAGGGCGACCAGGCCGTAAACCACCACCGGCTGGCCAATGCGATCAACAATCGCCTGCCCCTGGTGCATCAGCTCCGACATGCCGATCATGCTGACAATCGACGTATCTTTGATTAGCGAAAGATACTGGCCCACCAGCGGCGGCAGTACGATGCCGCGCGTTTGTGGCAGCACTACGCTGAGAAACGTCTGGCGTTTTGATAATCCGAGGATCCACGACACTTCCCACTGCCCTTTCGGCACGGCTTCAATGCCGGCCCGGAACACTTCAGCAATGTAAGCGCCCTGATAAATGCTCAGGCCCAGAATGCCGGCGGCGAACAGATTGATTTCATAACCAAAATAGGCCACACCGAAGTAAATGAACATCAGGGTGATCAGCACCGGCGTGCCGCGAAACAGCTCGGTGTACAGCACGGCAATCTCTCTGGCGATCGGCAGACGGCTGGTGCGAAGCACCGCGGCCAGTAAACCGAGCAGGGTGCTGCCGGCGATAGCGGCGATGGACAGCAGTAAGGTGATGACCAGCCCTTTCAGCAGGATTGGCAGCGAGCTAATGATAAGTTCGCTCATAACGCATTCTCCCGTTTCACTGGATTAATCAGCCATTTTTTTGCCCACCGCCAGCCGGACTTTTTTACCGGCGTCACCAGCGGCGGGTGGAACAGCCGGCGTCCGGCCAGGGTGCCAAGCCATGAAAACAGGTTGCTCAGCACCAGATACACCAGGGCAACGACGCTGAAAGTCTGGATATAAAGCAGGGTGCGCGCGTTGATCACCGTGGCGGTGCCGGTCAGCTCTGGCAAAGCGATCGCCGAAAGCAGCGACGTACCGAGCAGCAGCTGAATCAGGTTATTGATGATCGCCGGCCAGACGGCACGAGCAGCCTGGGGCAGCACCACGCTGAGGAAAATCTGGTGGCGTGGAATGCCGAGGATATATGCCGCTTCCAGCTGCCCCTTCGCCACGGACTGAATACCGGCGCGGAAGGTTTCCGACAAATAGGCACCAACGTTAATCCCCAGTGCCAGCACCCCGGCGGTAAAGGCGCTCATGGTGATACCGAGCGACGGCAGGCCAAAAAAGATGATAAAAATTTGCAGCAGCACCGGCGTATTGCGGATGAACTCAACATAACAGTGGCTGATCCAGCGCAGCGGCGCCAGCGGTGAAGATTTCGCCAGCGCGGCCAGCAGACCGAGCGCCACCGCCAGCGCGAACGCCAGCAGGGTAACCTGCAGCGTGAGCCACGCGGCCTCCAGAAAGGTGTCGGCGTAACGCCACAGGGTTAGCCATTGATAACTCATGGTATGACTCCTTCAGGCGGCGCAGCCTGTGCGACTGCGCCGTGGGCGGACAATCAGTATTGCGGATTCAGCGGATAACGCGGTTTGCTGCCGAACCATTTCTCATACAGCTGGGCGTTCTCACCGGATGCGTTGATTTCAAACAGGAATTCGTTGAGGTAATTGGTCCATACCTGGTCGCCCTGTTTCACCCCAAAGGCGTTGTACTCCAGTGGTACCAGCGCTTCGTTGGTCACGGCCAGTGACGGATCGAGCTTCGCCTGGTAAGCGAGGAAGTTGTTATCCTCGATCATCGCATCGGCCTGGCCCTGTTTGACGGCCAGAATCGCCGCCTGGGATGAGTCGTACTCCTGAATTTTCACGTCGATGCCGAGGTTGCGCACTTCGTCGCCATTGGTCGAGCCTTTCACCGTGGCAATGGTTTTGCCGGCCATGTCATGCGCAGACTGAATGCCGCTGTTTTTGCGCACCAGCATTGCCTCACTGGCCACTACGTACGGATGGGTGAAGCCAATCTCTTTGGCGCGTTCCATATTGCGGGTGAAGTTACAAAACACCACATCGACTTTATTGGTTTGCAGGTTAGGGATGCGGTTGGCGCTGGTGGTGTTGACCATTTCCAGCTTCACGCCCATCTCTTTGGCCAACGCTTTCGCCAGGTCAACGTCGTAACCATCCGGATTGCCGTCTTTGTCATAAAAACCGAACGGTGCGAAGCTCAGGCAGTCACCGACGCGCAATGTGCCGCGCTGCAGCACGGTTTGCAGCGCCGACTGTGGCGCGGCGCCAGCCTCTTTTTTCTCTTCGGTCGGCGTACAGCCTGCTATCGCCAGCAAGACCAGCGCACCGGCCACGGTTTTGGCACTTAATTTCAGCGATGTTGCATTCATCTTTATGCTCTCTTTAAATGTTTGACGAGACGGCGTTATTCCGCATCACCCGTTTAATAGACGATCGCCAGCGCAGCGGCCGCACCGCGTATTTCGGGTTATTTTTTTGAAAAAGCAAATGCGTTAATTAATATCAGGCTGGCCTGGTGTTGGCGAAGAAAATGAACGTCGCAGCCTGGTTGAACGGTATTACTTATTTACGGTCGGCGCGGAAACATTTCATGTCCACTTCGACTTTGCAGTCGACCACTAAATCCTGCACGCTACAAATACGCGCCGGTGGATGACCACTGAATATCTCACTGAATACTTTGTTGAAAGAACTGAAATAACGCGCGTCGGTCAACACCGCCGTCACATGGACCACATCCTCCACGCGATAACCCGCTTCGCGCATGATAGTGAGGCAGTTGTCGAACGCTAACTGTGTCTGTTCGATGATGCCGCCCTCTACTACTTCGCCGTCGCGCATCGGCGTCTGGCCTGAGATATACAGCCAGCCATCGGCCTCCACGGCGCGGGCGAACGGCAATTTTTGCCCGCCGGTACCGGTACCGCCCTCAATGCCATAACGTTTGATCGTCATGTCTTTCTGCTCCTTTGCACTCTACACTTTATGTCTGATATACCAGACTGCTATCTGCAATACCGGATAGGACGAGATTTGCACAGCTGTTGCTTTTTTGCAATATGGCAATCAGCAATTAATTTTTTGCCGTGCTGGTGCGATCGCAAAATAAAATCCAGTGCGTGATTTTTTTGAATGGAAATGTGACCGCTATCGAATTTAACAGCGAGTCCCATCTTTTTTATGCGCCACAATGGGGCCAGAAAATAGCGCATGATAAATAAAGTCGCCGGAAAGATTTTTATTATTGCGGGGATGGGTAATTTCGTTTGCCGGGTGTATCATGCAGCTCTTTTTAAACGCAGATGAGTAGCACCATAACGACAGGGGAGTGAGCGTATGCCGGATGAAAAAACGTCCCGGGCACGCGGTGTTGACCGGGTTATTGATATTTTTCGCCAGCTGCATATCGCGCGTCAGCCTATGGCGATGCGGGATTTAATCGAAGCAACCGGTGCACCGCGCTCCAGTATTTATGAGCTGGTCAGTTTGCTGAGTGAAGCGGGTCTGGTTGAGCTTGATGCGGAAGGTGCCGTGTTTTTCGGTCGTGAAATGCACTATTACGGTGCGGATTACATGGCCCACAACGATCTGATCCGTCGTGCACATCAGCTTATGGTTGAGATCGTGGCGCGTCATGGCGAAACCGTCCAGCTGTGTATGCTGGAAGGTAACAAATACACCGTGGTGCTGTCGGAGAGCAACGCCCATCCGTTCAAGATCACCTCTGATATCGGTGTGCGCGTGCCGATCACCTGGACAGCGACCGGTCGTTTGCTGCTGAGTAACTGGTCGGACAGCGCCATTCTCGACCTGATTCCGGAGGAGGATTATCGGCTGGCCAGCGGTCAGATTCTCGACAAGCAGACCTTCCTCGAAGAGATTCACCGTGCCGGCCAGCTGGGCTACTGCATGACCGAAGGTCTGTCCGAAAGCTTTACCTGCTGTATGGCTGCACCGATTCGCTCGCGCAGCGGCCAGGCGGTTGCGGCGATCTGCTTTATGGTCAGCCGTGATACCCCGGCGGAACGCCGACAGATGCTGTTGCAGGAACTGATCGCGTCTGGGCAGAAATTGTCTGATTTCACCTGAGCCGTTGCTTCGCTACAGCTTAATGCGGCGGACTCCCGGCGCCGTATTATTCGCTTACAACCCCGTGCCGTCGGGTTTATTTTGCCGTGATTAAGGTTGTGTTAAGGTAATTGATAATAATAACTATTTTTTTTACCACGGAGTTTTGGCATGAAAACGCGCCTGTTACTGGCAATGGGGATTCTGGTCTCAACCGCAGCCTGCGCGACTGACTATCCGCTCACCGTCACCGACATGGATGGTCACACGCAAACAATCAGCAAAGAACCGCAGCACATCATTCTGCAGGATGGCCGCGATGTGTTGACGCTGGCGCTGCTCGATCGCGACAATCCGTTTAAACGTGTCGTGGCCTGGAACAATCTGCCGAAAAAGCAGGATACGCAAACCTGGGATATGCTAAAGCGCCGCTGGCCTGAAGCGACAAAAATTGTCGATATGGGTTTCAGCGATCAGGGCCAGGTTAATCTGGAAAGCGTGCTGGCGCAGAAACCGGATCTGATGATTGCGCAGCTGCGCGCTAAGCCGGCGCTGGAACAATCCGGCGTGCTGAGCACGCTGAACAACCTGCATATCCCGGTGCTGTTCGTCGATTATGAACTGCATCCGGCACAAAACACCGCCCCGAGCGTCACGCTGCTGGGCAAAGTGCTGAACCGCGAAAGCGAAGCCAAAGCCTACACCGATTTTTACCAGCAGCGCTTCGACCGCATCACGCAAGCCGTTGCGAAGGTCAAAAACAAACCCACGGTATTTATCGAACCCATTGCCGGTAACAGCGATAACTGCTGCTTTACCCACAGTCATAATGGCTGGGGTGGCCTGGTAGAAGCGGTCGGCGGCAAAAATATTGGTTCGGCACTGCTGCCAGGTAATGCCGGCTTTGTCGCGCTGGAAAAAATCATCGCCATGAAACCGGACGTTTACATCATGACCGGTTCAAAGCGGCCAAACAGCAACGTGCTGCCGTTTGGTTACGGCGTGCAGCCGCAGGAAGTACGTGCCACGTTCCAGACGTTATTGCAGCGTACCGGACTGGCGCAAATCGCGCCGGTGAAGCAGGGGCGCGTGTATGGGGTGTATCATCACTTCTACAATCACCCGTACAACATCATCGGCATGGAAATCCTCGCGAAGGATCTCTATCCGCAGCAGTTTGCCGATCTCAAACCGGTGGCGGATTTCCATACCCTCGTGAAAACCTTCACTCAACTGCCGGACGATGCCATCGAACTGAGCTATCCGGACAACCAGTAATTGCCCGCAGCGGGCGCCCGGCCCGCTGTTCGCTTTCCCTGAAAGGCAAAATCCACACAAAAAGTGCACGACGATCATGACACTGCGTATTGTTATGTTATAACATATCAATATCAGCACCCCTTCAGGTGCGCGTGATGTCATTATTCAGGAGTGATTATGTCAGCTTTATCCACAAACGGCGGCTTCAGGCGGCTGCCGGTCACCGTACTCTCTGGCTTTCTCGGTGCCGGAAAAACCACTTTGCTTAACCATATTCTCAACAACCGCGAAGGCCGCCGCGTGGCGGTGATCGTCAACGATATGTCGGAAGTGAATATTGATGCCGCGCTGGTGCGCGAGGGCGGCGCGGCGTTGTCACGTACCGACGAGAAGCTGGTGGAAATGAGCAACGGCTGCATCTGCTGCACGCTGCGCGAAGATTTACTGCTGGAGGTCAACCGGCTGGCGAAAGAGGGGCGTTTTGATCATCTGGTGATTGAATCGACCGGCATCTCTGAGCCGCTGCCGGTGGCGGAAACCTTTACGTTTGCCGATGAAGAGGGGCAAAGCCTGTCCGCCGTAGCGGCGCTGGATACTATGGTGACCGTGGTGGATGGCTACAATTTCCTGCGTGACTATGATTCCAGCGAAAGCGTCCGCTCGCGCGGCGAATCGCTCGGCGAGGAAGATGAGCGCACGGTAGTCGATTTGCTGATCGATCAGATTGAATTCTGCGATGTGCTGATTCTCAACAAAACCGACCTGATTGATGCGGCGGAGCAGGCACGGTTGACCGCGATTCTGCACTCGCTCAATCCCCGTGCGCGGATTATTCGCGCGCAGTTTGGTCAGGTGGCGCTTGATCAGGTGCTGAATACCGGCCTGTTTGACTTCGATGCTGCGGCACAGGCCCCCGGCTGGCTGAAAGAGTTGCGCGGCGAGCACACGCCTGAAACTGAAGAGTACGGCATCCGCAGCTTTGTTTTCCGCGCGCGGCGTCCCTTCCATCCGCAGCGTTTTTATCAGGTGATTACGCAGCACATGCAGGGCGTGGTGCGGTCGAAAGGATATTTCTGGCTGGCAACCCGCCCGCGTCACGCCGGATCCTGGTCGCAGGCCGGCGGCGTCACGCGGCAGGGGCTGGCCGGGATGTGGTGGGCCTGCGTGCCTGAAGATCGCTGGCCGCAGGACGCAGACACGCTGCATTACATCCGCGAAAACTGGCATGAGGGCACGGGGGATGCGCGGCAGGAGCTGGTGATCATCGGTATCGATATGGATGAAACCGTGCTGCGTCAGCAGCTGCACTATGCGTTACTGACCGATGAGGAGATGGCGCTGGGGCCAGACGGCTGGGCACAGTTGCCGGATCCGTTCCAGCCATGGTTTGACTGAAGCGTCGCCGCGCAGCGGGCTGTGCGGCGACGAACCTATCATCATAATCCGGTATTCATCAGCCGCATCTGGGTGCAGAACGGACACTGACAGCCGCTCACCGCCGCCGCCAGGCGCGCATGCGCTTCGGCAATCGCCAGCGGCTGCGCCTGATCGGTGCTGGCAAGTGCATTGGCCGGTTTCAGCGCCAGCTTTAACGGATCGATTTTCGCCTGAAATGCCCCCGCTTTCGCCGAAGCAAAAGCAATCACTAACAGTGGAACGGTAACCTTCATCGCAGCAACCTCAATCAGAGCACGGGATTGTAACGATATAACATAAACGTGACGCTGTTAAGCGCCTTTATGTGGCGATCCCAGCCACATTGAAACTTCGACGCCATCAGCAAACGGCAGCGAGGTATAGAGGCGGCTGCCGTGGACCATTTCCAGATATTCCGGGCTGAAATCGGCATCATCTGCCACAATCAGGGCCCCCGGACGCAACCAGGGCTGCACCAGCTGCAAGATCTCCGGATAGATCGCCTTCGCGCCATCCAGCACCAGCATATCAACGCTGGCTGGCAGGTCCTGACTGAGCGTGTCCAGCGCATCGCCCACGCGAATTTCAATCAGGTCACTGACGCCAGCATCGGCAAAATGATTGCGCGCCAGCGCCACTTTGCCCGGTTCAAACTCGCTGGTGATGATGCGGCCGCCGCCGTTATCGCGCACCGCCGCCGCCAGGTGCAGGGTGGAGAGACCAAACGAGGTACCAAACTCAACTATATGCTGCGCCCGGCTGCTGCGCGCCAGCATATACAGCAGTTTGCCGGTTTCCCGCGAGACCGCCAGCGGCACATCTTTTAAATGACCGTAAAGTTCGCGGTAATCGGTTTTGCTCTGCAGCAGACGCGTTTGCTCCTCATCGGACATCACGCGAAACGCTTCATTGGTGGGATGCGCCATGTTATCCGCCAGCTCAAATAAATAGTTAAGCAGCGGCGCTAGCGGCGCGGAAGTCAGGGTGTTCATCATCGGGGTTCCTGCATCAGAAGGTGGATTTTGCGTCAGGAACAGAATACGATGAATTACTCGCATTTCACTATTCGCGTTCAGGAGCAGACAATGGCCGCACAACGTAACGCTAAGATTTCTGAAAGAAAAAAGCCGCAGCAGGCGCGATCCAGTGAGCTGGTAGCAGCCATTTTGCAGGCGGCGACTCAGGTTCTGGAGCAGGAAGGTGCCACGCGCTTTACCACTGCTCGCGTGGCCGAACGGGCAGGCGTCAGTATTGGATCGCTGTACCAGTATTTCCCCAACAAGGCCGCTATCCTTTTCCGTCTGCAGAGCGAAGAGTGGCAGCGAACCGGCGATCTGCTGGGTTCGATTCTGCGCGACAGCGCATCCACGCCGCGTCAGCGCTTGCATCAGCTGACCTGGGCGTTCCTGCACTCGGAGTGTGAAGAGGCGGCGATGCGCACCGCACTGAATGATGCCGCGCCGCTTTACCGGGATGCGCCGGAAGTGCAGGCCGCGCGCGCCAATGGCGAGAATGTGATGTGCGAATTTCTGCAACAGCTGCTGCCGCAGCGGGACGCGGCTGAGGTGGCGCGGGCGGCGGATTTAATCAACAGTACGCTGGGTGACGTCGGCAAGCATTTTTCCGAATCGCCGCGCAGCGCAGCAGAAATTCAGGCTTATGCGCGCGATATGGCAGACATGTTCTGTGCCTGGATCAGAGAAAAAGGGGCCGAATTGCAGTAAAAAATGGGCTGGAAATCTCTGAAAGCGGTTAACAAACTCATTATTCACATTCTCATTAATCCACACCGCGAGTAAGCTTGATAAAACCTTGGTAAAGCCGGATGGATTGACGGCACACAGAGACGGGAGAGCATGATGGCAGTAAAAATGATTGCGGTGGATATGGATGGGACATTTCTCGATGACGATAAGCAGTACAACGCGCAGCGTTTTGCGCGCCAGTACGCGCTGCTGAAGGAGAAAGGCATCCGTTTCGTGGTC
Source organism: Type-C symbiont of Plautia stali (assembly GCF_059730935.1). NCBI lineage: Bacteria > Pseudomonadati > Pseudomonadota > Gammaproteobacteria > Enterobacterales > Enterobacteriaceae > Type-C symbiont of Plautia stali. The sequence continues at coordinate 65,384 of NZ_AP035924.1, forward strand.
GCCAGCGGCAATCAGTATTATCAGTTGCAGCACTATTTTCCCGCTATCAAAGATGAGATCGCCTTCGTGGCTGAAAACGGTGCCTGGGTATCCGACAGCAACGAAGAAATTTTCTGCGGTGAACTGGCGCCGGAACGTGTTCATCAGGTGCTGGATATTCTCGCCAAAGAACCGGAGATCAGCACCGTGGTGTGCGGTCGCAACGGAGCCTATGTGCACAAGTCAATGCCGGATGAGGTGGTCGCCATGCTGGCCAATCACTATCGCCGGCTGGAGAAGCGCGACAGCCTGTACGATATCGACGATACCATTTTCAAGTTTTCGCTGAATCTGGCACACGAAGGTGTCGAGGCGCTGCTGGCACGTCTGCACAGCGAACTGAACGCGATTGAAAACATCATGCATCCGGTCTCAAGCGGATTTGGCTTTGTCGATTTAATCATTCCCGGCTGTCATAAGGCGCACGGCATCGCGCTGCTGCAGGAGAAGTGGGGCATTGATGATTGTGAAGTGCTGGCGATTGGCGACAGCGCCAACGACATCGAAATGCTGCGCCAGGCCTGTTACAGCTTTGCCATGGCCAACGCCGCTGCACCGGTGGCAGCCGTCGCGCGTTATCGGACGGAAAGTAATAACGACGAGGGCGCTCTCAACGTCATCGCCCGCCTGCTGGCACGCGAAACGCCGTTTGGTTAACGGTCACCGGATCGATCCACGAACCGCGGCGCTATTTAGTGTGGGATAAATCGCGCCGCGACGAACAGTATGCGACCCGCGCGTGGTTATTCACTGGCGGATGACGCTGCAGGGCGGGCGTTTTCCGCCGGCGTGCCGCCTGCTGCGCGAAGGTTAGCTTCCATCTCATCCAGTGCCGCCTGGTTTTCTAATCCCCACTGATACATCTGCTCAATTGGCCGGGCGAAGGTCATCCCCAGCGCGGTCAGCCGGTAATCCACTTTCGGTGGAATCACTTCGTAGACCTGACGTGCAATTAAGCCGCGCTGCTCCAGCTCTTTCAGTGTCTGAAACAGCATTTTTTTCGAAATCCCCTGCAGGCTACGCTGCAGTTCACCGGTACGGGCGCGCTGTCCCGGCCAGTGATACAACGCGTGCAGCACCATCGTGCTCCATTTCACCAAAAACAGATCCATCAGACGGCGCGGTGGCGAATCCGCATAGAAAACCAGTTTGCCATCAACCCAGGCTGGCATCGCACTCTCCTTTATGGTCACCAAATGGTGACTACTATCAATTCTGCACCGCGTTGATTATAGTCTGCCGCCTTCATTCAGCCCACATCAGAATTTGAGGAAGGCATCATGAAAATTAACGCACTGGTGGCACAGGATGCAGCGCAACCGCTCGCTGCCGGCCAGATTACTTTGCGTCCGCTGCAGCTGCAGGACGTAAAAATTGAAATTCTTTACTGCGGCGTATGCCATTCCGATTTGCACATGGCACGCAATGAGTGGGCGGTCAGTCGTTATCCGCTGGTGCCGGGCCACGAGATCGTTGGACGCGTGCTGGAGACCGGAACTCAGGTTACGCGCTTCAAAGCCGGTGATGTGGTCGGTGTGGGCGTGATGGTGGATTCCTGCCGTGCCTGCCACTTCTGCCAGCAGCAGGAAGAGCAGTACTGCGAAGCGGGCTTCACCGCCACTTACAACGGCATCGATAAATACACCGGCGACAGCACCTGGGGCGGCTACGCGCAGAATGTGGTGGTCGATCAGCATTTCGTCGTGTCGATTCCGCACAATCTGGCGCTGGCGGGCGTGGCACCGCTGCTGTGTGCGGGCGTAACGGTGTGGTCACCGCTGCGCCATTTTGGCGTCAAAGCCGGCGATAACGTCGGGGTGGTGGGGCTGGGTGGTTTGGGCCACATGGCGGTAAAACTGGCCAGCGCATTGGGCGCCGAGGTAACCCTGTTTACTACCTCACCGGAAAAAGGCGCTGACGCACGTCGTCTTGGTGCGACGCGCGTGGTGGTGTCGCGTGATGTCGCGCAGATGGCGGCATGCCAGACCTCGCTTGATTTCATCATTGACTGCGTGGCGGCACCGCACGATCTCGATCCTTACCTCGCGACGCTGAAGACCAATGGCCGTCTGGTGCTGGTCGGCATTCCTGACCAACCGCATCAGTCGCCGAACGTCACGCCGCTGGTGTTTCGCCGTCTGAGCATCAGCGGTTCATCCATCGGTAGCATTGAAGAGACTCAGGAGATGCTGGATTTCTGCGGCGAGCATAACATCACGGCAGATATTGAGCTGATCGCCGGTGAAGAGATCGAAACGGCCTTCGCGCGTATGCTAAAGGGCGAGGTGAAGTACCGTTTCGTCATTGATATGCTGGCAACTCGCTGGTAATTGCCCGGCCATGGCTGGCGATTTCAGGCTGAAATCGCCGGCTTTGCTATGAATAGGCTTCTCTGTCTGTACCGCTTTAATGACACAGCACATTTTCGTCCCGCAATAGTAAACAATTCCCGTTACGGTCCGATAACTCCTTCTGCAGACTCAACAAAAACAATAATGACAGGAGCGAGACATGGGACTGGTCTCCCGATTACGGAATGTGCGCATTACGCGCAAGCTGGCGGCGGGCTTCGGCACCGTCCTGCTGCTGGTGGCGCTGGCCACAGCGCTCAGCGTGCAACGATTCAATCAGATTCACGACATCTATCAGAAAACCAATCTGATTTATGACATCAACATTGAAGTCTTTCAGGCCAAAATCAATCGTCTTAAATACCTGTACGGCGAGGACAAAGCGGGCGGCACCATGACGGATTACGTCACGCACGCTCAGCAACTGACGCAGCAGGCCCAGCAGTTGCCGTGGACGGCGGACGCCAGAGGGTTGCTCAACGATGTCGCCAGCCATCTTGCCCGTTTTCAGCACAGCATCACCGCCATGACCCAGGCAACCCGACAGCTCAACGAGCTGCGCAGCCAGCTGGATGCGCTGAGCCAGCAGGACATGACGTCGCGCTATACCGGGCTAATCCGGACCCCCGTCAGCACACCCGAAGTCACCAACCAGATATATCAGCTGCTGTTTGCCATCAGTAATGTGCGCGAAGAGGCCTGGGCGCTGCGCTTCAACGTCAGCGAGGCACTGCGCAATAAACTGGAACATGATTTTCAGCGCGCCGGGCAGGACATGAACACGCTATTGACTCAGCTGCCAGCGGAGCAGCAGGGCGGATTTAACGCGCTATGGCAGGATACCGAACGTTTTAAAGATCTGAGCCTGCAGGCGGCAGCGATTTACGGCCAGCTGCGTGTCGCGGAAAACACCGTCAAAGTGGCGGGCGATAACAGCAGCGCGGCGATCAAACAGATCATCGCCCTGGTTAAGGCGCGTAACGATGAACTGGCTAACGGGTCAGCGGCGCTCTCGCTGCTGATGGGCAGCCTGGCAATAGTGCTGGGTGTGCTGGTGGCCTGGACCATCATCCGGCAGATTACGCGCCCGGTGTTCCACAACCTCGCGCTGGCGGAACGCATTGCCAGCGGCGACCTCAGCTCGCAGTTTGTCACTAATCGCCAGGACGAGCTCGGCCAGCTCACCTCTGCCATGGGACGCATGAATGCGCGGCTGCGCGGCATGATTGGCGAGGTGCTGCACAGCGTCAGCAATGTGTCGCAGGCTGCCAGCACCATACATCAGGGCAACCTCGAGTTGTCGTCGCGTACCGCCCAGCAATCGGCTGCGGTGGTGGAAACCGCCGCCAGCATGGAGCAGCTGACCGCCACGGTGAAAAATAATGCCAGCAATGCACGTCTCGCCAGCCAGATCGCGGCGGAAGCGACGCATAACGCCAGTCAGGGCGGTATTGCGGTGCACAATGTCGTCAGCACCATGGGCGAGATTTCTGATAGTTCTAAGAAAATTGCCGAGATTACTGCGGTGATCAACAGCATCGCCTTCCAGACCAACATCCTGGCGCTCAACGCGGCGGTTGAAGCCGCCCGCGCCGGCGAGCAGGGGCGAGGCTTTGCCGTGGTCGCCAGCGAAGTGCGTAATCTGGCCCAGCGCAGTGCCGGAGCCGCGAAAGATATTGAACGACTGATTGGCGAATCGGTGGGACGAATCAGCAACGGCCATCAGCAGGTGGCGCGCGCGGGTGAAACGATGGAGCAGATTGTCAGTAGCATCGCACGCGTAAATGAAATCATGGCGGAGATCTCGGCTGCTTCTGATGAGCAGAGCCGCGGCATTGAGCAAATCGCGCGCGCGGTAGGTGAGCTGGACGGTACTACCCAGCAAAATGCGTCGCTGGTCAGCGCGTCATCCCATTCCGCACAGGCGCTGGAAGAGCAGGCATTCATGCTGCAGCGGCTGGTCAGCCAGTTCCGTTTGCAAGGCGCTGTAAGCTAAAAACACGCACAGCGGCAGCGAACTTCACCCGCTGGCCGCTGCTGCTATTGGCGGCAAAGCGCTGTTATTTGCGTGTGCGCCAATGTGCAAGGCGAAAATTCTTAAAAAAAGTCGCCGCAGGGCGACTTTTTCCCGATACACTGCCATTTTTGTCGACCTGAATTTTCCCGTGAATGAATTACTACTCGCCTGATGAAAACCATTTGAAGCGCCGGTCAAAACGCTTCGTTCGTCGTATGTTCATCATGCGTCAGCTCGGCACGATCCTCTGTTTCTTTCCGATTCTCTCGGTGTTACTGGAAATGCAGCGCGGACTGGCATTCAGCGCGCTGCTGTTTGTGAACGCCTTTTTCTGGCCATGGCTGGCGTATCAGCGTGCGCTTCGTGCCGAAGACTCAACCGGTACCGAACGCCAGAATCTGACGCTGGATGCCGCCTTTGGCGGAATCTGGGTGGCGCTGATGGCGTTAAGCCCGATGCCCTCTTTTGTCATCATGGCGGTGCTGGCATCGGATCGCTATGCCGCTGGCGGCGGCGCGCAGCTGATTGCCGCAATACAGGCATTTTTGTGCGGGTTTATTATGGTGTGGCTGCTGGATGGCACCAGCGTACATCTGGCGTTCAGCACGCAAACGGTCTGGCTGACGCTGCCGCTGGCCACCTGTTACATGCTGGTACTCAGCGTGGCTTCCTACAATCTCACCTGGCATTTACGCACCCGCAACCGTGAACTGGAGCGCATCGCGCTGATGGATCCCGGCCTGAAAATTCCTAACCGTCGCCTGTTTGAGCGGCGGCTGGAGAGTGAATTTCTCAGCACGCGGCGCGGCGATAGCAGCGGCTATCTGCTGTTGCTGGATGTCGATCACTTCAAAGTGGTCAATGATAGCTGGGGTCATGAGGCGGGCGATTTTTTGCTGGCCGAGATCTCGGCGCTGCTGCGCAACTATGTCGGGCTGCAGGACATTCCGGCGCGCTTTGGCGGCGATGAGCTGGGCGTTATCGTGCATCAGGCCAGCGATGAATCGGTGGTGGAGCTGGCCGAAAGGCTAAAAGAGAAGATTGCCCAGCTGCGCTTACCGGCCTCGGCAGAGTTTCGCTGCTCGGTCAGTATCGGTATTGCGCCTGCGGTCAGCGCCGAATCGTTAAGCGACTGGCTGCGCCATGCGGATGAAGCGCTGTATGAAGTGAAGCGCGCCGGGCGCAACGGCGTGCGGCTGTGGCAAACGCCGCTGGCCCGCGCATCATAATCAGAAAAATTCAGGATCGCAGTTTACCGGAAAATTCAGCGAGTTAGCGATGAAGCAGGCTTCGTGTGCCTGATGATGCAATGCCCGCGCGCGATCGGCATCCGCTGGGTCGCGCAGTTTGATGCGCGGCTTCAGCGTGATATCGGTGAAGCGGCCACGCGCCCCCTCGACCATGTTCCCTTCGGCAGCATCTTCATACTCCTCCACCACAATGCCGGCATCGGCGCACAGGTGTAAATACCACAGCTTATGGCAGGCCGCCGCAGACGCCAGCAGCAATTCCTCAGGATTCCAGCGCGTTTTATCCCCACGAAATGCCGGATCGGCACTCAGCAAAATGGGCGGTTTATCGGGTGCCTGTAATTCACTGTCACGATCGTAAGCGGTATAAGAAGCTGTGCCATCGCCGCGATTGCCGCTCCAGCGAAGGTGAATCTGGTAATGGTGCTGCCGTGCTGCCATGGGAAATGTCCTGTTCAGTGAGATCACCTTAGCGGTTGTTATTCACAACGTTCGCTACGTTTTGGTGCAAATTAATCAGGTGCGCGTCGATGCGCATCTGAAACACCTTACAGTAAAACATCTACGTAATCAGCGTATCTCATTGACATACATAAAGTGTTCAGTGCTGAAACGGTGATGCGCAAGGATCACCGGCGTGGCGCTTTGATCAAATGAGACCTCATCGATCACCATCACCGCGTGCGGCAGAGCAAGTTCCAGCAGGCTGGCATCTTCTTCTGTAGCGAGCGTGGCGCTGATCTGCTCGCGTACCGCCGCAACACGCACATCGTACTGCTCAAACAGGTAACGATACAGCAACTGCGGTAGCTGTTCCGCCGGTGGAAAGTCGGGCAGACGCGCGGCGGGGAGCACCAGCGTTTCATGCATGGCCGCAATGCCCTTCACCCGGCGCAGGCGTTTCAGGCGAATCACTGCGTCACCCGCTGCGATCTGCAGCTTATCGGCCTCGTCGGCGCTGGCGCGGCTGTGCTGATACTCCAGCAGTCGCGTTTCCGACTGCAGCAAACCGCCCGATTTGTCATGCAGACGAAAATAGTGAAAGAAATGGCTGAGGTTATGCAGCGGCGCCCAGCCGGTCACCACCGTGCCGGTTTTGCGCCGGCGCATCAGCATCCCTTCCGTCGTGAGCGCCGCCAGCGCTTTGCGCACCGTACCGACCGAGACACCGAACTTCGCCGCCAGACTGTTTTCACTGGGCAAAATGGTGCCCGCCGGCAGTTCGCCCTGCAGGATGGATTCACTGATATGGCGCTTCACTACTTCGTACAGCGGAGCGCCTTCGCCTTCGTTCAGGCGACTGAATTGAGGAACGTCGTGCGCGTCATAGTTTTTTTGCATGTTTCCGATTACCGATTGACCCCAGCTGTTCATTTGCATTATCTATAAACTATATAGAAATACAATAAGTGAACAGTTTATGCAGGAAAATTCATCACTACAGCGCGCTCTGACCTATATCGCCGACGATCAGGCGCAGATTCTTGACGATCTGCAACGCATGCTGGCGGTGGATACCTGCTTCCCGCCCGGACTGGGTTACGCAGCATTCGCCGACCTGCTGAGCACGATGCTGCAGCCGATGCATTTTGATCTGCAGCGCGTTTCGGTGCCCGACGCGCTGTGGCAGACGCCGGACGGCAGCGCGCAGGGCGAGCGGGTGAATCTGCTGGCTGCGCTGGATGCCGGTGCGGCTGAAAACTGCAATCTCTACTTTCACACCGATACGGTTCCGGCCGGCGATGGCTGGCGCTTTCCGCCGCTGGCGCTCAGCGTGGCGGAAAACAAGCTGTTTGGACGCGGCGCCGCGGATATGAAAGGCACCATCGTGGCCGCGCTGGCTGCGGTGCGGGCCGCGCAGCGCTATCAGCTCCGCCTGCGCTATAACCCGGTGTTTTTACTCTGTACCGATGAAGAGGGTGGCCTTTATCCCGGTATTCGTTATCTGGCGGAGCAGCAGTTATTCCACGGTCACCTGCTCAGCTTCAACGGCGGCGCGGTGCCGCGTATCTGGGCCGGTTGCTTTGGCAGTATCGATATCAAAATTATCGTCAGCGGCCGCTCGGCGCACTCCGGCGATCCGCTGCAGGGTATCAATGCTATTGAGGCTGCGCTTCCGCTGATGAATGCGCTGTATCAGCTGAAAGGCGAGGTGGAACAGCGGGTTTCGGCAATGCCCGCACCGCCGCATTATCAGGGCCGGCCGCTCACCGCCTTACTGACGCTGGCCGCCGCGCACGGCGGCAGTAAAGGCTCCACCATTCCGGAACGCTTCGAGCTGCTGGTTAATCGCCGTTATGCGCCGGAAGAGCCGTTTGCCGACGTGTGGCAGGAGCTGACGCAGTGCGTGGATAAGGCGATGCAGGGCAGCGCCGCCAGCGACGTCACGCTGCAGCTGATTGGCCATCTGGCGCCAGTCGCCGATCCCACCGGTCCGCACTGGCCGCGCTGGCAGGCGGCGCTCAGCCAGGGCTTCGGCTTCCCGCCAGCAGAATTCAAAGCCTGGGGATCCGCCACCAGCTCGGATATGGGCTGGGTACAGCAGGCCGGCATTCAGGAAATTCTGCTGGGCGGACTTGCCCGTCCCGATAACCGCATTCATGCCGCCGATGAATACACCACGATGGCAGATGTTATTGCACTTTCGCAGTCGATTCTGGCGTATCTCGCCAATGATTTTCAGCCAACCCAGGGTAATTAATAAACCAACGAGGAACAGAAGATGTGCGCCATGAAAGGGTTAAACCGCAGACAGTTTATCGCCAGTTCAACCGCCCTGACCGGAGCGGCGCTGCTGCCCTGGTCATTCAGTGCCTCGGCTGCCGCCGTTGCCAGCGCGACCCCGGGCGGCACGCCGCGTAAAGGTGGCGTATTGCGCATCAGCGTTGACCAGGCGGTCAGCGTGCTCAATCCCCATCAGGTGCGGGTTAATCCGGAATATCTGGTGGCAGAGCTGCTGTACAGCGGCTTAACCCGCCTGACGCAGGCGATGAAAGCGGAAGCCGATCTGGCGCAGTCCTGGCAGCCGAACGACGACTTAACCCAGTGGACCTTCACGCTGCGGCCCGATCTGCGCTTCAGCGACGGTTCGCCGCTCACCGCAGCGGATGTGGTCGCCAGCCTGCAGGCGCTGCTGGACCCGAAAAACGCCTCACCGGCGCTGCACAACATCGGCCCGATTAAAACGGTAAGCGCCAAAGACAGCAACACCGTGCTGATTGAAACCGAAGCGCCTTACGCCGATCTGCCGGTGATGCTGGCTTATCCGGATGCCAAAATCATCCCGGCACACATCGCGCAGGGGCAATACGACAAGCTGAGCAGCGCCTCGCTGGGGGCCGGGCCGTTTCAGCTGGTGTCTTACGATCCGGAACGCAAAATCGTGGTGAAACGTAACCCGCACTATTACGACGCCACGCGGCCATATCTGGATGGCGTGGAAGTGATGGTGTATCCCGACGCTATCGCTGAAAGCTCCGCGCTGATTGCCGGCGATACCGATCTGATGCTGAGTGCGCAGTCGAGCGAGTTTGCCCGCTTAGCCAAATCGGCGGGCGTGCTGCCGCTGCGCGTGGCGTCCGGCCAGTTTCTTAACGTCAACATGGGCTGCGATCAAAAGCCGTTTAATGATGTGCGCGTCCGCCAGGCGCTGGCGTTATGCGTAGACCGCCAGGCATCGGTGGATTTTGTCGCAGACGGGCTGGGATCGCCGGGTAACGACACGCCGATCAACGCCGCTTATCCGTATTACGCGCAGCTGACGCAAAAAGCGCTGGACTACAGCAAAGCCAAAGCGCTGCTGGCGGAGGCCGGTTATCCCAATGGGCTGGATTTAACGCTTATCGCCTCAGACAAGCCGTCAACCCGCACCCAGCTGGGGATTGCCCTGCGGGAGATGGCGAAACCGGGCGGTTTCCGTATCAATGTGCAGACCATGGCGCACAGCACCTATCTCGATCAGGTGTGGAAGAAGGGCAATTTCTACGTCGGCTTTTACAACATGCAGCCGACGCCAGATGCGGTGTTTTCTCTGCTCTATACCTCAACGGCGGCGTGGAACGAAACGCGCTGGAACAATGCGGCTTTCGACGGTGCGGTGATGGCGGCGCGCGAAACCAATGACGAAACGCTGCGCAGCCAGCTGTACGGCAAAGCCCAACAGCTGATGCACGACGAGGTGCCCTCGTTAATCCCGACCTTCTTTGATTTGCTGGCTGCCAGTCGTGAGCACGTGGCGGGCTATCATCTGCATCCGCGCGGTGCGGTGTTCCGCCTCGATCATGTCTGGCTGACTGCTAACGCGCCAAAGCGCAGCCTGTAAGGAGCGACCGTGACAGCAAGTTACCTGCTTAAACGCCTGCTGCTGATGATTTACACGCTGCTGGTGGTGTCGCTGCTGGTGTTCGGCATCACTCAGCTGCTGCCCGCCGATGCCGCGGTTACGCTGCTGGGACAAAACGCCACGCCGGAAGCGCTGGCGGCGGTGCGGGCGCGGCTTGGGCTGGATGCGCCCGCCTGGCTGCAATACTGGCACTGGCTGACACAGGCGCTGCAGGGCAACTTTGGCGTGTCGATGCGCAATGGCCTGGCGGTCGGGCCAACGCTGCTGACCGCGCTGTCGCGCTCGCTGCTGCTGGCGCTGTGCGCCCTGTTACTGATGCTGGTGATCGCCATTCCGCTCGGCATCTGGGCGGCCGTGCGGCGCGGTAAGACCGCCGATGTGCTGGTCAGTGTGATCTCCTACATGGGCATCTCGTTTCCGGAATTCGTCACCGCCACGCTGGTGCTGCTGCTGTTTGCCGATGTCTGGCAGATTCTGCCCGCCACCGGCTACGTGCCGCTCAGCGAAAATTTTATCAGCGGTATTCAGCACCTGATTCTGCCGTCGATCACCGTTGCGCTGATTCTGGTGGCACACGTTTCGCGCATGGTGCGCTCAGAAATGGTTGACGTGCTGCACACCGACTACGTTCGCGCCGCGTGGCTGAAAGGCCTGTCGCGCCGGCGCATCCTGTGGCGCCATGCGCTGCGTAATGGCCTGCTGCCCACCATCACCATTGTGGCGCTCGACGTCGGCTATCTGCTGGGCGGGATTGTGGTGGTGGAGGAGATTTTTGCCATTCCCGGTATTGGCCGGGAGCTGATCGTCGCGGTGCAGGCGCGCGATTTGCCCACCATTCAGGCCGGCGTGATGATCCTCGCGGCAACCTATGCCGTGGTGAATTTCCTTGCGGATTTGGCCTACGTCATGCTCGATAAGCGGATTTCCTATGCCTGAAATACTGAAACGATTACTACGCTCGCCGCAGGGTGCGGCGGGTGTGCTGATTCTGCTGCTGGCGCTGCTGATGGTGGCGGGCGGCGCGCACGTGGCACCGTTTGATCCGGAAGCGATCTCCATCCTGACGCGTTACCGCCCGCCCAGCGCGGAACACTGGTTCGGCACCGATCAGCTGGGGCGCGACATTTTTAGCCGGGTGCTGGTCGGCGCGCGATCCACCATTTTGCTGTCGCTGCTGGCGACCGCGCTGGCGATGGTTATTGGCTCGGTGCTGGGCACCGCCAGCGCCTACCTTGGTGGCAAAGTGGATGAATTCCTGATGCGCACCATGGATGCGGTGATGGCGATTCCCAGCCTGCTGTTTGCGCTGCTGATTGTCAGCACCCTGGGGCAGAGCAGCATGAACGCCGTGCTGGCCATCACCATCGCCTTCGTGCCGGGCATGGTGCGCATTGCGCGCAGCGTGGCGCTGGCGGCGCGTCAGCAGGACTACATCAGCGCCGCCATCGCGCGCGGCGAAGCGGGTTACTACATCATTCTGCGCGAAATGCTGCCGAACATTCTCGCGCCGATCATCGTGGAAGCCACCATTCGCGTGGCATTCGCCATCATGCTGTTTGCCACGCTGAGCTTTCTCGGCCTCGGCGCGCAGCCGCCCGAGCCAGAGTGGGGGCTGATGGTGTCCGAGGCGCGCAGCTATTTCTTTAAAGCACCGTGGATGATGATGATCCCCGGTCTGGCTATCGCGCTGGTGGCGATTGGCTTCAACCTGCTGGGCGATGGCCTGCGTGATGTGTTAAATCCAGGGAGCCACAAATGAAGAGTCCGCACAACCCGGTGCTGTCGGTGGACAATTACAGCCTCGATTATGCGTTAGCGCGCGGCCATTCGCTGCCGGTACTGCGCGATATCACCCTGCAGGTGATGCCGGGCGAAGTGCTGGGGCTGGTGGGGGAATCCGGCTCCGGCAAGACCACCCTTGGCTGGGCGATCATGCGCTGGCTGGCCAGTAACGCACGCGAGCAGGCGGGTGATATCCGGCTGAACGGCGAAAGCCTGCTGCAACTGCCAGCGAACCAACTGATGGCGCTGCGCGGTAAAAAGCTTGGCATGATTTTTCAGGATCCCAGCGCGTCGCTGAACCCGACGCTGACGCTGGGTGAACAGGTCACCGAAGTGCTGCGACGTCATCGTGGGCTGTCAGCGCGCGAAGCGCAGCAGCTGGGGGAATCGCTGCTGCGCGATGTCGAGCTGAAGCACCCGGCACGCATGATGCAGCGCTATCCGCATCAGGTTTCCGGCGGTGAGAAGCAGCGCATCCTGATCGCTACCGCCTTCGCCTGCCAGCCGGACTGCCTGATTTTTGATGAGCCGACCACGGCGCTGGACGTCATCAGCTCGGCGCAAATCCTCGATCTCTACGAGCGAATGCGCGCCAAGACCGGCGTTGCGTCGCTGTATATCTCACACGATCTGGCGCTGGTGGCGAAAGTGGCCGACCGGGTGTGCGTGCTGGAGCAGGGCCGCATCGTCGAGCAGGCCGCGACGCGCACGCTGTTCAGCGCACCCGCGCATCCGTATACGCGCAAACTGATTGCCGCGGTGCCGGATCCGCAGCATCGGCTGGTCGCGGATGTGGCCGGCAGTCAGCCGCTGCTCAGCCTGCAGGCGCTGACGATTGATTATGGCCAGCACGGCGTGCTCGATCGGCTGCTGAAACGGGAGGCGAACACGACGCGCGCCGCCAATGCGGTTTCGCTGACGGTGCATCAGGGCGAAATTCTCGGCGTGGTTGGCGAGTCCGGTTCGGGTAAATCTTCACTCGGTAAGGCGATAACCGGCCTGGTGCCGTTCACTGGCAGCATCGACTTCTGCGGCGCGACGCTATATGGCCGCGCGCAGATGGACCCGGCGTATCGCCGCCGCGTGCAGATGATTTTTCAGCATCCGGATGCGTCACTCAATCCGCGCATGACCGTCGGCGAAATTATCGCGCGTCCGCTGCGGCTGTATGGCCTGCCGCCGGGAGAAAGCGAGGCACAGGCGGTGGCGCGTCTGCTGCAGGAAGTGCGGCTGCCCGCGGAATTTGCCAGCCGCTATCCGCACGCGCTGTCGGGTGGGCAAAAGCAGCGCGTAGCGATTGCGCGCGCCTTCGCTAACCCGCCGGACCTGGTGATTTGCGATGAAATCACGGCGGCGCTGGATGTGTCGGTGCAGGCCACCATTATTGAGCTGCTGCTGGAGCTGCGCCGTCGCTACGGCACGGCGTATCTGTTCATCACCCACGATCTCAATCTCATCCGCCAGATCGCTCATCGCGTGGCGGTGATGTATCGCGGCGATGTGGTGGAAGTGCTGCCCGGCGAGAACATGCGGGCGCAGGCACAGCATCCTTACACCCGTGCACTGCTTGATGCCGTGCACATCCCTGATCTGACCCAATCCGTGGCATAACGAGAAGCGCATGAACCCTGAAGAGTTAATTCATCACATCGATCGTGAATACTGCCTCGCTTTCCTGGCAAAAATGGTGCAGCACAAAAGTTACAGTGCCACCGAGGGCGAACGCGAATTAGCCCGCTATATGGCAGAACAGATGGCGCAGCTGGGGCTGGAAACCGAGCTGCAGCCGGTGGCTGGCGATCGGCTGAACGCCATCGGGCGGCTGGCCGGCAGCGGAGGCGGCCACAGCCTGTTGTTCAACGGTCATCTTGATACTAACCCGGTCACCGAAGGCTGGACCGTCGATCCCTGGGCGGGAAAAATCGACGAGCAGTTTATTTACGGCATCGGCGTTTCTAACATGAAAGCGGGCGATGCCGCCTATTTCTGCGCGCTGAAGACATTGATTGATGCCGGCGTGAAGCTCAGGGGCGACGTGATCCTCACTTACGTGGTCGGCGAGTTACAGGGCGGCATCGGTACGCTGGCGGCGATTGAGCAGGGCGTACGCGCCGACTATTTCATCAATGCCGAACCCACGGATTTACAGGCGCTGACCATGCATGCCGGCTCGCTGATGTTCACCATTGAACTGACCGGCGATACGCGCCATCTGTCAAAGCGTGAGGAGGCGGTCGACGCGATTGCGGCGGCGGTTGAACTGATTCCGCAGATCAATAACATCACCTTCAGCGGAGCGAAAAGCGCAGAACACCGCAAAATTAACCGTGGCCATATTGGCACCGTACACGGTGCGCTGGGGCGTGATTTGCAGGAGTGGCGGCCGCCGCAGGTCGCGGATTTTGTCCGCCTGAAAGGCTCCGCCCGCTTTGCGCCGGGGCAAACGGTGGACGGCGTGCTGGCCGATCTGCAGGCCCTGCTGGATGCACTGTGCCAGCGTTATCCGGGTCTGCAGGCGCAGCTGTTCGATGACGGCCTGCGCGATAAACCCACCATGCTGCCGTTTGAGGTGTCGCCGGAATCGCCAATCGTTAAAGCGGTCAATCGCGGCTGGCAGACTGTGCGCGGTACGCCGCAGCCCACCGGGGTGATCACGCCGCCCGCCTTCTACGGTACCGATGCGGCGCACCTGTATCAGCATGCGGGCATGGAGGGCATCGTGTGCGGGCCCGGCGGCAAGTACAACACCATGCCGGACGAGCGCGTCGAGATCAGTGAATTTCTTGATATGGTGCGCATCTATTTGCTGGCGATCCTCGACATCTGCCAGCCGGTTGAACCGGCGTCATGATCGCCGACGCGCTGTCACGGCTGCGCAGCGGCATGCGCGCTGCCGACATCGAGGTGATGCTGATCGATCATGGCGAACTGCTGGCATGGTTAACCGGTTATACCGTGTCGGAAACGCGTTATCGTGCCTGTCTGGTGCCGTTGCAGGACGAACCGTGGATGGTGCTGCGCCAGCTGGATGCCGCGCCGTGCCGCGCGCAGTCACCGCAGCTGGCGATTGACGCGTACCGTGATGAAGACGATCCGTGGCTGGCGGTGGCGCAAAGCCTGACGCGGCGCGGCTATCAGCGGGCGCGGCTGGGCGCGGATTATGCATCCTACGGCATGACGGTGCATAGCTGGCAGCAGCTGGCGCGCCATCTGCCCGGGGTGCGCTGGTGTGATGTCAGCGGTCTCAGCGACCGGCTGCGCAGCGTCAAATTTCAGGCTGAAATCGCCAGCTTACGCCAGGCCGCCGGCATTGCCGATGCCACGCTGGCCCAGCTGAGTGCGCAGGTGCAGGGCGGCTGGCGCGTGCGTGATGTCGCCGCGCTGGCGGCGGCACAATTTCTGCGGCTCGGTGCTGACAGCGGTGAAACCGGACCGATTGTTATCGCCAGCGGCGACAGCGGCTTTTTGCATGCCAGCGGCCATGAGCAGCGTCTGCAAGCGGGCGATGTGCTGCACGTTGAGCTGATCCCAAAAGTGCGGCACTACAGCGCGCGCCTGATGCGTCCGCTGATTGTCGGTGAAATCTCTGCGGCGCGCGCGGCGCTGGCACAACAGCTGATCGCCATTCAGGATCGCCAGCTGCAGGCGATGAAGCCGGGCGTTGCGGCTTGTACGGTGGATGCCGTCGCGCGTGAGGCGGTGCTCAGCGCCGGGCTGCGTGAGGATTACAGCAACATCACCGGTTATGCGCTGGGTCTGTATACGCGCACCCCGCGTCCGAGCGATTTCAGCTGCTGTTTTCATCCTCAGGCGCCGTGGTTACTGGAGGAAAACATGGTATTTCACATGTATATTTCAGCGCAGGGCCTCGCCTTCAGTGAAACCGTGCGCGTCACGGCACAGGGCGCAGAGCGACTCACCACGCTGCCGCGCCAGCCCTTTACGCTGCCGGCTAACAATTAACAGGATGATGTACAGTGCAGGACGTTGAATTAATCGATTTGGCTGCCACCTTGCCGGGCCTGATGTTTGATCTGAAATACGCCACAGCCGATAACATCGCCGGGTATGCTATTTATCGCGACGCGCAGGCGCTGCTGCATCCGGATGCCGCCGCCGCGCTGCGCCGCAGCAGCGACATCGCCCGGCTGGCGGGATTTCGCCTGCTGGTGCTGGACGCGTATCGTCCGCAGCAGGCGCAGTGGCACTTATGGGATGCCTGTCCGGACGCGGATTATGTGGTGCCACCGGCGCGGGGCTCGAATCACAGCCGTGGCGTGGCGATCGATGTGACGCTGGTGGATGAGGCGGGCAATATTCTGGAGATGGGGACCGGGTTTGACGACATGTCTGATGAGTCGCACCCGTTCCATCCCAACGTGCCGCAGCAGGCGCAGCGCCATCGCCTGTTGCTGAACGCCATCATGCTCGGCGGCGGTTTTGTCGGGATGCCCACCGAATGGTGGCACTTTGAACTGCCGGATGCGCAAAACTATCCGCTGCTCAGCGATCGCTTTGCCTGCGTCAGCCGGGCTGATCGCGCTCCTGTGAGTGATATTGCGCGTTAATAATCGCGTTGCTGAAGCGGGGGGTTCTGCGCCTTCCCGCCTTGACACGCCCTCCGTTCCGACCCCAGAATGCAGCTTGTTCCAAGGGGTGCCCTGTTAGAGGGCTGAGATTCTACCCGCGCGGCTGTCACGGCCGGCAACGTAGTGACCCTCTGAACCTGATCCGGCTAATACCGGCGTAGGGATGTGGAACCGGGGTCACTGCACGCCCTCATTCCCTCTTTGCGCCTTTCTGCGAATCCTGCGCATTTCTCAGGCCCTGGCTGGCCGTTATGCCGCAGTCCAAAGAGGGCACCTTCATGACCGAAGCGTCAATCATCGCCGCGCTGCTGGCGTTTATGCAGCGCCAGGAAACCACGGAAGCGGATTTTAACCAGCTGGCGCTGCAGCTGTTCGCGTGGCAATTCGAACACAATCTCCCTTACGCCCGTTTCGCCCGCCAGCGCGGCCGTACGCCGCTGACGGTCAAACAGTGGCGGCAGATTCCGGCGGTGCCGATTACGGCGTTTAAAGATCTGGCGCTGAGCTGCCGTCCGGTGGCGGAGATTCCCCACATCTTTATGACCAGCGGCACCACGGGGACCGGCCGGGGGCGCAGCTATCACCCGACGCTGGCGGTTTACGATCGCTCGATGCTGATCAATTTCCGCCAGCGCTTTATGG
This sequence comes from Type-C symbiont of Plautia stali, assembly GCF_059730935.1. NCBI lineage: Bacteria > Pseudomonadati > Pseudomonadota > Gammaproteobacteria > Enterobacterales > Enterobacteriaceae > Type-C symbiont of Plautia stali. The sequence continues at coordinate 82,396 of NZ_AP035924.1, forward strand.
CCGGATATCCGCGCCTGCCGATGGCGATCCTGTTTCCGCACAGCAGCGAGCTGCCCAACTCTTCGCTGGCCCATTATCTGACGCTGGCGATGCAAGAATGTGGCACGCCAGACAGCGAAGTGATGGTTGATGCGCAGGGGCTGAAACTGCCGCGTCTGATCGCCGTACTGGAGCAGGTGCAGGCCAGCGGCCAACCCTATGCCCTGCTGGGTGCCAGCTACAGTTTTGTCCATCTGCTGGACGAACTGGCGCGTCAGCAGCGGCGTTTCAGGCTGCCGCCGGGCAGCCGCATCCTCGACACTGGGGGTTTTAAGGGCCAGTCGCGTGAAGTTGCGGCGGAAGCGTTTTATAGCGCGCTGCAGCAGACGCTCGGCGTGCCGCGTTCGCACTGCATCAATATGTACGGCATGACTGAACTCAGCACGCAGTTTTACGATGCCGGCAATGAAATCTGCCCGCCGGTGAAATCCGGACCGCACTGGATTCGCACGCGCGTGGTCAATCCGCTGACCGGTGCAGACGTGCCGGAAGGTGAGACAGGCGTACTGGTGCATCACGATCTCGCCCATTTCAATTCTGTTTCCGCCATTCTGACCGAAGATGCCGGCGTGATGGTGCCCGGCGGGTTTCAGCTGCTGGGCCGCGTCGCGGGCGCCGATGCCAAAGGCTGCTCGCTGGCGATGGAATCGTTTCTCGCTGCCGCGCAGGCGCGGGCATGAAACTGTATGCCGGCCATCTGCCGGGCATCCGCCACAGCGAGGTGGCGTGGCACAGCCTGCACTTTGGCCAGCACGGCAGCGCGCTGGAAGTGTGCGTGCCGGTGCTGTCCGAGGCGCAGATTGCCACGCTGGCGGCCAGCGTACGTGATAACGCGCGCCGCTACCTGCACACCCTGAGCGTAGCGCGCATCACCGCGTTGATTGATGAAGCCATCGCGCGCCTGCTTAACCGTTCGCACCCGGTGCGCCAGCAGGCGGAGCGGTTGCTGCCGCTGGTTACCGGCTATGACGCCGGGATGCTGCGGCTCGGTTTAACCGGCTATCTCAAAACCTTTCGTGAACCGCAGCTGCGGCGTTTTCTGGCGGAGGATTTCGGCAACGTGCAGATGCTGGACGATTTTCAGCCGCGGCCAAAAGGCGGCTTTGCCCGCGCGTTTGGTCCGCAGCTGTTGCTGCAGATCTGGGCCGGCAATGTGCCGGGTTTGCCGCTGTGGAGCCTGATTGCCGGCCTGCTGGTGAAGGCGGGAAGCGTGGGCAAAGTGGCGAGCGCAGAGCCGCTGATGGCGGGCTGGTTCGCCCAGCTGCTGGCGGAGATCGATCCGCAGCTGGGCGAGTGTCTGGCCGTTGTATGGTGGCAGGGCGGTGATGAACGCACTGAGCAGCAGTGGTTCCGCCAGGCAGATGTGGTGATGGCTTATGGCGGAGAGGCCGCGCTGACGGCGATGCAGCGGCGTCTGCCGCCAGCCACGCGCTTTCTGCCGCACGGCCATAAAATCAGTTTTGGCATGGTGGCGCGGTCGGCGCTGGACGTGCGGCGCGGTCCGGCGCTGGCGCGTCAGGTGGCTTACGATGTGATGCGCTATGACCAGGCCGGCTGTTACTCGCCGCAGGCGCTGTTTATTGAGCGCGGCGGCCGGGTGTCGCCGCAGGAGTTTGCTGCTTACCTCGCCCATGAACTTGCCGCGCTTGCACAGCGCTATCCGCGCGCGACGCTGACGCTGGGTGAAAGTCAGGCTGTGGCCGCGTGGCGCAACGCGGAGGAAATGCATGCGCTGAGCGGTGACCGCACGCTGTACGGCGATGAGCACGATGCCTGGGCGGTGGTGTACGTCGACAAGCCGGAGCCGTTACAACCGGGCGCGCTCGGACGTACGCTGAAGGTGATTGCCGTGGATATGCTGGAGGAGACGGTAAGCTGGGTAGCCGCGCAGCGCGCGTATCTGCAAAGCGTTGGCCTCGCGGCCGCGCCCGAGACGCTGTTTCGGCTGGCGGCGCAGCTCGGGGCGGCGGGCGTCACGCGCATCACGGCGCTGGGTAACATGACTTCACCGGAGGCGGGCTGGCATCACGATGGCCGCTTTAGCCTGCTGGATCTGGTCACACTGTGCGAAATCGAACAGGCGGCGGAAACCGCCGCTGAACACTATGCGCCCTATCTTGACTGAGCGGGCGTGGAGAAACGCAATGAAATTCAGCAATTACACCGTGCTGGTGACCGGCGCCAGCCGCGGTATTGGCGCCGCCATTGCCCAGGCCTTTGCCGCCGAAGGCGCGTTTGTCGTGGTCAACTATTTACGTAATCACGACGCCGCTGCGCAGGTGGTGGCGGCCTGTGAAGCACAGGGCGGGGGTGCACTGGCGATTGCCGCCGATGTGACCTGTGCCGCACAGGTAGCCGATATGATGCAGCAGATCGAGGCCGCCACCGGCCGACTGGATGTGGTGGTGAACAATGCCTTCGCACCTTATCGCTTCGATCCGGACCAGCGCCAGCGCTTCTGGGAGACGTCCTGGTCCGCTTACCAGACGCAGTTTGATGGCGCAGTGAACGCCTGCTACAACGTGTGTCAGGCGGCCTTGCCGCTGATGCGCCGCCGCGCGCGCGGCAGTATCATCAATCTGGTGAGTGATTTGATCGCCCGGCCAGCGGTGGCTTATCACGACTATATCACCGCTAAAGCCGCGCTAACGGGCTTCAGCCGGACGCTGGCGACCGAACTGGGGGCGCTGGGCATTAGGGTGAACTGCGTGGCGCCGGGACTGGTGTATCCCACCGATGCCAGTCAGCATACGCCAGAAGCGGTCCGCCATGCGCTGACAGCGCAAACGCCGCTCGGACGACTGGCGCGCGCTGCGGATATCACCGGGCCGGTGCTGTTTCTGGCATCAGCATGGAGCGAATTTGTCACCGGCCAGACGCTGTATGTCGATGGCGGGTTGGTGATGCAGGACCATTAAGCCAGGTCGCCAGTCGCCGCACTGGCGACCTGCCACCGCCCTCCAGGTACCTCTATCCGTTATTCCGCCATGCCCACCGTCATGCAGCTATCTGCGCACTGCAGGCAAATTTCTGCACAGGTCTGACAGTGTGGATGCTGGTGCTTCTGGCACTCCCAGCCGGCCAGCTGACAGGCCATCGACGTGATGGTACAGAGCTGCTCGCTCAGTTCACTCTGGGCAGCCAGCAGTTGGGCGGTTACGCGACACAGCGCCGCGCACTGCTGATTCAGGCTAATGCAGACGCTCATCTCACCGGCGTCAGCGTCCAGCAGACAAGCCGCTGCACAGTGGTCGCAGGCGGTCGCGCAGCGATAGCACAGCGCGATACAGTCATTGAGTTCAGCGTTCATGGGTTTCCTTAGCGTCAGGGTAAACGACGCGTGTGTGAGCCTGAAGGGAGAATTTAGCTAAAACAGAGGGGATATCAAGTGGATAGCGGCGGATTAACCCCGGTAAGGTGCATCGCAGATGCAATTATCCCTTTAATAATGCGGAGTTAGCTAATTGTAAGCTTGTGTATATATCAGCGCAGGTTATAAAAACCGCTTAAATAAAAGTGTACAAGTCTGTGTGGCTTGTACAAATATAGCCGCTGCGGATTTGTTAGTTAAATAAGCAATGGTTTAAATTCGTGGTAAATAAACGATGCAATTGAGGCATTATAAGCGAAGCGGTAAATGCTGCCGGATCGCTGAAGATTTGATCGATTAATTGTTTTCCAGCGAGAAAATTACTCTCCTGACAAGGTTTATCACGCATTTAAGCGAAGCGTAAACACAATGTCAGGAGAGTGTGGTGCCAAAGGTTATCGAGGTTAAATCAGTATTAAGAGGGGAAAGTCTTATTTACGACGACTGATCTTTCCTCCCTTCCTGCCGGCTTCAATGGCACGCTGTGGATCGTTCTTAAAGTTACCGCCACTGACCTGACCACCCTTGCGGCCTGCTTCAGCCGCGCGCTCCTTATCGGCTGCGAAGTTGCCTGAACCCCCACGACGTTGCGTCACTTTTTCTTCCTCTTCAGGTTTCTTCTTTGGATCCTTCATTTTTTTCCTCTCAGTTCATACCCGCATGAAGCAAAAATAAATGTAGCGATGTTTTTACCATAATCAAGCCAGGAATAATCTTAACTTTTAATTTACAGCACGTTGGTTGTTTAACTATGAGTCAATTCCAGCTGATTTATTCCGGCAAAACATCTGGGGTGGAATTGTTAACATTTTACTTTCATAAAGGGAAGCATTCTTTTAGCGCCGCTAATGTGATTCGATGAGGTTATGACAATTATCCGCTGTCGCAATTCTTAAAAACCTTTCTTGCACAGCTGCGCTTACTTGCTACGTTTAATTAAGTTGTTCGCCTGGACTTAATTAGCGCTTCGCTTATTTTCAGATAAACAGCCTGAAAGCGATGAGGTAAGAGCGTGCTGCCGGCTCAGTGACGAGCATCCAACGCGGCTGATGTGCCTGGCCGGTGTCACTTTACTTTGGAGCGAAACATGACGAAGGAATCTGTGTATCTGGACTGGCTGCGCGATGCGCATGCTATGGAAAAACACGCGGAAAGCTTGTTGAAAGCGGCGGTGTTACGCCTGACGGAGCATCCCGCATTGCAGACGCGCCTTGAGCAGTATCTTGAGCAAAGTCGTGAACAGCAGCAGCAGGTGAAAACGCTGCTGCGCCAGTATGACAGCAGCTGGTCGGTGCTGAAGGAGTCGTTAGGCCGGATGTCGGCGGTCGGTCAGGCCGCCAGCGATATGCTGCAGGATGAAGAGGGCATCCGTGTGGCCGTCAGCAGCTACGTGTTCTGTAACTATAAAATCGCCACCTACTCGACGTTGCTGGTGGCCGCAGAGCAGGCGGAAGAGGGGGAGGATGTCAGGATCGTGCGGCGCATCCTGCAGCAGGAAAGCCAGATGGCCAGCAGGCTGCTGCAGCTGCTGCCACAGGCGGCAGAAGAAGCCATTGTGCTGCGCACGGAACCTGAGTTTTCCGGCGCGGATTAAGTCATCCTGCGGCGCGCCCTAGAGATCAATCACCAGTTCCGCCGATTTGCTGCGCGAGCAGCACAAGGCGATATACTGCTCCGGGGCGCTTTTTTCGCTGTCAGACTGCACGGTATCGCGGTGATCGATCTCTCCAGCGGTAACCCGCGTCAGGCAGGCGCCGCACATGCCCATCTCGCAGGAGAGCGGAACGTCGACGCCATGCTCCAGCAGCACCGTGGCAATGGTTTTGTCAGGCGGAATGGTACATTGCTGCCCACTGCGTGCCAGCGTCACGGTAAAATCCTCTTCCGCGCCAGCCGTGCGGGCGACAGGTTTGAACGCTTCAGCGTGAATGTTGGCGCTGTCCCAGCCGCGCGCCAGCGCCTGCTGCTGCATGTGCGTCATAAACCCTTCCGGCCCGCACAGGTACAGATGCGTGTCGGCGGCAGCATCAAGCAGTTCCGCCGGTGGATAATCACGTGCGCTGCGGCCTTCGCTGCTGTACCAGATTTCACAAAATCCATGCTGAAAACGCTGCGCCAGTTCGGCGGCAAAAGCTTCATCACCGCGCTGGCGGACAAAGTAATGCAGCACAAAAGGCACGGCGGCGGCCTCCAGCGCCAGCGCCATGGCGTACAGCGGCGTAATGCCAATTCCGGCCGCCAGCAAAATGACTTTAGCGGCCGGTTGCAGAGGAAACAGGTTGCGCGGTGGCGAAATCGCAATCGTCTGGCCGGGGCGCAGCGTGTCGTGCACGTAGCGCGATCCCCCGCGTGATTGCCCGTCGCGCGCAATACAAATCTGGTAGCCGCGCGCGTCATCGCAGCGTCCGGTCAGTGAGTACTGACGTATGAGGCCATCACGCAGGTGCACATCAATGTGCGCACCGGGTTGCCAGTCCGGCAACGGCTGGCCATTTTCCGCCACCAGCGTGACGCTGAGATTGTGACGTCCCTGACGATACAGGCCATCCACCACCACATTCAGCAGATCACTCATCGTTGCCTCCTTACACCAGGAAAAATTCGCCGAAGCCCATGCGCTTCAGGCCGCGGCGATAAGCAATGGAGCTGCGATCGGCCGGAATATGCGCTTCCAGAGCCAGGTCAAGCGGCAAACGCTCCGGCTGCTGGGTTTCCACCATCAGGCGGTCTTCTTCGAACACGCGCTGATTGAAGGCGTGCACCTCTTCAACCGGGATGTGTAGGTCAAAGTTACGCGCGATGGGCGCAAACATGCGCGTTTTGCGCGCCGATACTGGCGACGCGGCATTCATGATCACCAGGCGCGATTCGCCGGGGAAATGAATGGTCAGCGTGGCGGTAAATGGCAGGTGCATCTCGAAATGACGCAGCCAGCTAAATCCTTCCGGCGCCTGCTGCGGACTGTCAGCGGCAAAGTTACTCACTGAGCTCCAGTAATCCACGGCAAAACCGGTCTCGGTTTCGACCGGGTTATAGGCAGGTACTACCTGGTTGTTGGGATCGGCGAAGGTTTCCGTGTGCACCCAGGCGAAGTGCGCCACATCCAGAAAACCTTCCACCTGGCGTCCGGCAAAGCCGTTGACGTCAAAACCGGGACAGTTGATCTGTTGAAAACCAGCATCATCCCAGTGCGGCATGGTGGGCAGCGGCGCGGGCTGGTCAGCATCCGGCGCGAGGCACACCCAAATCAACCCAAAGCGCTCTTCCACCGCGTAGCTGATCAGATTGAGTTTGGCCGGAATCGGCTGGTCGGGGCTGGACGGGATGCGATTGCAGCGGCCACCGGCACCGAAGCGCAAGCCGTGATAAGGGCAGACGATACCCTCTTCATCATGAAAACCGAGCGTCAGCGGGACGCCACGATGCGGGCAAACGTCGCGTGCCGCTACCACCTGACCCTGCAGACGATACAGCACCAGCTGCTCGTCAAGCAGCACCGCTTTGGTCGGTGCGCCGGCGATATCACAGGAACGGGCAACCGGATGCCACTGTCGCGCCAGACGCAGCCAGTCATCAGGTTCAAACGTGCAGTGTGCGGGAGGCGTAATATTATTCATGCTGTTGTCCTGTCAGGTGCTCACACAAGGCGTAATAGAAGGCTTCATTTTTGTCAGGACATTGTTAATATGCTTGCCTGTGCAAATCCATCAGCAAGAATGCAGCCAGGTGTTGCAAAAAACCGTACAGGTGATAAATGAGCCCGTTTTCCCGCTTTGCCGTCTATTTTGCCGAAGTGGCGCGCAGCGGCAGTTTGCGCAAAGCCGCTGAGCAGCTGCACGTTTCCGCTTCTGCCATTAACCGGCAGATTCTGCAGGCGGAAGAGAGTTTTGGTACGCCGCTGTTTGAGCGTTTGCCGGAAGGGCTGCGCATGACCACCGCCGGAGAATTGCTGTATGACGATGTGATGCGCTGGCAGCGTGAGTTTCGCGTCACGCGGCAGCGTTTCGATGATATACAGGGACTCAAGCGCGGTAACGTCACGGCCGGGCTGGTGCAGTCGCTGACCAAAGGCAGCGTGGCAGACGTCATCGCCGATATCGCACGCCAGCATCAGTGGCTGCGGCTGGAGCTGACGGTAGACAACAGCCACCGCATCAGCCAGATGATTCGCCAGTCGGAAATCGATTTTGGCCTGATTCTCGATCCCGCCGGGCAGAGCGGACTTGAAGTGCTGGCGTTTGCCGAACTGGAGATGGGCGTGGTGATGGCCGCCGACCATCCGCTTAGCACGAGGCCGCTGCTGTCGCTCAGCGAACTCAGTCATGAGCGGCACATTGTGCCTGGCGCCGCGCTGGTGGTCCACGAACGTGTCGATGCGCTGTACCGCAAGCAGGGCCTGGCGCCGGAAAACATTATCGCCTGTAACGACATCCGCCTGATTCGCAGCCTGATCGCGCAGGGCACCGGCATCAGCGTGCTGAGCCTGCTGGACGTGATGACCGAGGTGCAGGAGAACCAGCTCTGCTTCGTACCGCTCAGGCACAGCGTGATGCGACCGCTGACCCTGGCGCTGTGTACTGCGCCGTCGCGCCAGCTATCGCGGGCGGCGCAGATGGTGATTCAGCGTATGACTGAGGTGATCGAGGCGATGGCCAGTGTCAGGCCCGCTGGCGGGCCGTAATCACGTTCAGTGCCCGGTTTCGGCATGCGGCGCGCGGGTTTTGCTGGCACCGGCACCGCCCGATGGACGGGCGATAATAATACCGAGAATACCGCCGGCAATTAGCGCCATCGCCACAATCAGCAATCCTGAGTGATAACTTTGCGTCGCATCTTTCATTTTTCCCAGCAGCGGCGGTAAACCCAGTCCGACAAAGTTTGCCACCGTATTGATAAAGGCAATCGATGCCGCAGCGGCTACGCCAGCTAATTTTTCTGTGGTCACGGCCCAGAATATTGGCGTCAGAGCAAAGTTAAGCCCGACGGTCAAGACCAGCAGAATATAGGCGAGGAGCAGGCTGCCAGAATAAATCGCACCGGTTAATGCCAGGCCCGATAAAATTAATGGCAAACCCATATGCCAGGCGCGTTCACCGCTGCGATCGGAATGGCGTCCGTTTAAATACATAAATACGCAGGCCATCACAAAGGGCAGGGCGGATAACAGGCTGATAATAAAATTGCTCTGCTCTGCGGCCATGCTTTTAATAATCAACGGCATGAACAACGTAATGCCGATGGAACCGAACGCCTGTAAAAACCATACCAGACTGAGCAATAACACCGTGCGATCTTTTAATGCCTGCAGCCAGGAGTGGTTCTTATTCAGGGTGACACCCAGATTGTCCTGTTCGAGGCGTTGACGCAGCCAGTGTTTTTGCGGTGTAGTTAACCAGACAGCATCGTCGGGCTTATCGGGTAAGCGCCACAGCACCAGACAACCAAGCACCACCGCGGGAATGCCTTCCAGCGCGAAAAGCCAGCGCCAGCCTGCGATATCGGCAATGCCATGCATATTGAGAATGGCACCGGAAATGGGCAGACCAATAATCGACGCGCCCACCGATCCCATATAAAAGAAAGACATTGCCCGTGCGCGGTTACTTTTAGGGAACCAGCAGGAAATATAATAGATAATACCCGGCGCAAAACCGGCTTCGGCCATACCGAGTAAGAAACGCATCACATATAACTGATTGGCGCTATGAACCAGCGCCATGCCGGTACTGACAATGCCCCAGGTAATCATAATGCGCGCTATCCAGCGCCGGGCACCGACTTTGGTCATAATGACATTGCTGGGAATCTCAAACAGAATGTAGGAAATATAGAACATGCCGACACCGAGGCCGTACATGCTGGTGGTAAGCCCGAGATCGGCATTCATTTGCAGCGCAGCGATAGAGATATTGGTTTTATCGAGATTAGCGACAAAATAACAGATTACGATAAACGGGATGATGCGCTTATTTAATTGACTCAACGTAGAACCAGAAACATCGGAACTTATCATATCCACCTCGTCACGCAGCATTACGCCACTCCGCGCCGGCAGACAGGCGCAAGGGTAGCGATGTCATGAATGATCTGTTTCGCTTGCTAAGCAATAAATGAAGTGCAGCCGAAAATAAAAATCATTTTATTTCGGCCACGCGGCAGCATTAACTATGCCGATAGTGATATTGCACATGAGCGATATAAATCGTCATGAGTAAGAAGTGTAGTACAATCTATTTTGATTGTACTACAATAGAGATCACAGATTGGACGATTGGCAGGCGTTAAACGATCGCGGCGTAATCACCGGTACCCTCCGGCCAGGGTGTGAGCAGGTCGAAGCCGGTATCCGTGACGGCGACAGTGTGCTCCCACTGCGCGGACAGGGAGCGATCTTTGGTCACCACCGTCCAGCCATCAGACAGCACGCTGGTGCCCGCTTTGCCGGCGTTAATCATGGGCTCAATGGTAAAAATCATGCCAGCCTGCAGCGCCAGCCCCTGGCCGGGCGTGCCGTAATGCAGGATTTGGGGATCGCCGTGGTAGATCTCGCCAACGCCGTGACCGCAATACTCGCGTACCACGGAAAACCCGGCCTTTTCAGCGACCTGCTGAATAGCCGCACCGATATCGCCCAGCGTTGCACCGGGTTTCACCACCCGAATGCCTGCCACCATTGATTCATACGTCACGTCAACCAGGCGCTTAGCGCGTACCGACGGCTGACCGACGAAATACATGCGGCTGGTGTCGCCGTACCAGCCGTCTTTGATGATCGCCACGTCGATATTGACGATGTCACCGTCTTTGAGCTTTTTCTCGCCCGGAATACCGTGGCACACCACGTGATTGACCGAGGTGCATACAGTACGGGTGTAACCCTGATAGCCAATGTTAGCCGGAATGACCTTTAGCTCATTGACAATATAGTCGTGACAGCGGCGATCCAGTTCATCGGTGGTAACGCCGGGTTTCACCCAGGGCGCGATCATCTCCAGGACTTTGGCGGCGGCGTGACCGGCGGCACGCGCCCGTTCAATCTCTCCAGCGGTATGCAGTTTGATACTCATTGCGCGATTCCCTGCGGAATAAAGGAAGGTTGGTCAAGCAGCTGCGCCAGTTCAGCGCCGCCATCACGTTCGACCCGCATCAGCAGGCGTGTCAGTTCCTGATGGCTGAGCTGCGGATAAAGTTCGGCCAGCATGCCGATTTTCATCCAGTGCTCCGCCTGCGCGTTGATCGAACGACTGAGCGCTGTGCTGGCGATGCGCAGGTTCTCATGCATTAAATCCGAAATTTTGACGATACCCATGGCTGGCCTTTATATGAAACGTATATGCTATGTATATAGCATATCCACAACGGCATGATTTGCAAGGTCAAATTTTCGCCTGTCCGTAAATTTGCGAAATTTGTCCGAAATTGCCCATACCTCATACCAGTGCGTACTCATCGCCACGGAGGTCGGGATACTTCGGTGTCATCGAGAGATTCTTATGGCCCAGTAACCGCTGTGTAAACACCTCACCCTAATGCGCTTCATATAATCTTCCCGATAAACTGCGGATCTCATGAAAAATTGGCGGGTTGTCCGCCTCATCCAGACCGCAGCGGGTTCGCGCGCGCGTCAATGCCTGCGTCAGATTTTCCGGGGGTACCGGACCGGGTCTCCGTGAGCACGACTCTGTATATACCAGGCGAACTGGCGTTACGGTCTATGTGAGAGGAGTGAAATCACGTTTCCAGTCGGTATTGCTGGGATGTGCTGCTGGCTGACGCTGTGCGGGGGAAAACCGGCTCGAAAAATATCAGTCTACTGACACGCCGCAGACGTCATCGGTTCATGCATCAGAATGGCGCAGCTGCTCCATGAAGAAGTGAGAAATATTGAACGGCAGGTTAAAGCGGACATTCAGGCCAGCTCAGTCCTGAAACGGGATTGTGCGCTGCTGACGTCGATTAAATCTGTCTGGCCCCAACTGGGGATGCACATGCTGGTTGTGCTGCGCAGCCATAACGTTGAATCAGCAGATCAGGCTGCGGCTTTTCCGGGCGTGGTGCCTCTTGAAAAACGTTCGGGTACGGCCACGCATATCTTAAATCGGCCGCCCCAGCTTAGAGCAAAGCTCTACATGTCTGCCCTATGCGGAAAAATTAACAGTAAACGGATGCGTAATATCTACAAGGAAATGTGTCTCAGGGGCAAACCTAAAATGGTAGCCATCGGTGCACTGATGCGAAAACGGGGTCATCGGTGTTATGGCGTTCTGAAAACGGCAACAATTTTTGTGATCTGGAATCAAGAGTTGCATTTAACGACTGATTTATATGAATCTTATTTTACACCCTATCCAGGGATGTAGGTTTTGTCTTCATAATAAACAGGCTCTGCGCAGGATATTTTTGGTTTCCTGGCAAAGCCTTATGAGGCACAGGACGGACTCAAAAGAATCTGTCTGTATTCCGGGAAAAGATCTCAGTCGGTTTCGACAATAAACATTCGTGCTTCCTGAGCTTCCCGGCGTTCGGCCTTGATGGGGGCGTATTTTTCAGAGTTGTAGAAGGCTAATGCCTGGTTAAGGGTTGGAAACTCAAATACGCCAGCTAATGGCAGAGGCACCTCATCGCCTTCAAGAACCTCCGAGACGGTGCCAAAATGCAGAATTCGCCCGCCGGCTTCTTTCAGAGCTGCCTGAAACCGGGGAGCGAGTTTAGACTGCCTGTCAGGGTCGATAACACGCAGATTGATGTGCACGTACGCTGGCATAATGCTTCTCCTGTTGTTAAATAATGCATATACACTATTATTGGTTGATCGGGATTTCAAGAGGTACTACATGAGCGGTTTTGATCCAAAATATTTCAGGGAAATAGCAGCTGAATGTCCGGGATTTCAGGCTCGTGCCACGGCGCGCGCAGTCACGCGCTACTACAATGTCTGTTTCAAATCGCTCGGTCTCACCGCCGAGCAATTTAGCCTGTTGGTTGGAATTGGAGCTTTCGAGGGCGCCACAATAGTTGATCTTGCGGTCAGCGCGGGAGTTGATGCGACAACCCTGAGCCGAAATGTTCAGAACATGGAATTGAGAGGTTTAGTCCGTTCCGAAGGTGGACGCGGTCGCGCAGGAAAGCGGCTAAGTCTGACGGATTCCGGATACCAGCTCATGGCAGAAGCCTTGCCTGTATGGAAATCAGCTAAAGATAAGTTGTCCATGAAGATGGGTGATGACCGACTCCGGTCAGCAACACGGGCAATGGAGGAGTTAGCCAGGGCAATAAATATCGACCAGAGCCCTGAAGCAGATCGCAACTCCCACAATTAAAATACGGTAGCTGAATGACAATTCCCCCGTATCAGCACTCCTGCTTGAGCATCTTGAAAAAATAGGTTTCCTCAATATGAACGTTCTTTTACCTTATTTTTAAGGCATGCAGAGCGTTCAGGTGTGAAGCTGGACGGCGCCGTACGCCCGGCGTAGCCGGTTACAGCCGTATAAATCGTGCCATACCCTACCTTTCCCCTGTTTATGCCCAGAAAGTGCGGGCATGCTCATATCCGCGTCAGCACTGGGCCAAGCAGGTATTCTCAAAAAAACAGGTGGGGAGTATGGGGCTTATAAACACGGGACGAGTGAAGGGTTATATGCTTTCACATACTGCCCATTGTGATGTTGGTACTTTGTAAAAATGCATGCTGAATCTCCATTTTGTGCCAGAAGCGGACCATCATTAGTTAATCCAGTTATAAGAAATGATGCAGGTAACATATTTTTATCAACTTATAAGGGGTTCCGGTTATGAAACCCCTTAGGTTGACTAATCACAATTTTCAGCTTTTTGATTTTTTTCCGGACTCACAACCATCCAGACAGCTATCCCTATAGTTATCGCACCGATAATGAAACCATTATTAATGGTTTCGTTCAGTACCAGGTATCCCCACAGTACGCCAAACGGAGGAATTAAGAATGTAACGGTTAAGGAGCGTAACGGTCCGATATCGGCAATCAGTCGAAAATATAATATATACGCTAACGCAGTACAGATCACCCCCACAGCAATGACACTAATCCATGGCTCTTGCTGTAGCCAGTTAACGGCAGGCCCAACGCTGATACTCCATATGAAAAAGGGCAGTAAAAAAATAGATGCTCCCATTTGACTGCCGAAAGCAACGATTTTAGGATCGAGTCCACCTTTGTCTGAAATCCAGCTACGTGTCAAAAAACTGGAAAGCCCATAGCAACTGGTAGCGATGAGGCAGGCAATAACACCGGTAATTTGTTTATCCGATGACTGTGCTTCACCGATGGTGGTTATCACTATGATGCCGACAAGTCCCAGGAACATGCCTGCCCATTTTCTAAATGTTAATTTCTCGGCAAAACATGAAAACCCGATGAGCGCTCCCATCAAAGGGGTTGTTGCATTCATAATAGCGGAATACCCGGCAGGCAACCACCTGGCCGCAAGGCAATACATGAGAAAAGGCAATCCAGAGTTTATCACGCCAAGTATGACTGAAGGCTTGAACTTATCTTTAAAATCAAAAGAAGATTTAAACATAAACAAAATAATAGCGAGGCCCATGAAACCTAAAAACACTCGCAAAAAAGCAGTATTAATGGCACCGAACTGTGGCACGGCTATGCGCATAAAAAGAAAGCTCGCCCCCCAGATAGCGGCAAGCAGCAATAACCGAAAATAGTCAGCAACACGCATAACAGTTCCTTTTATTTAAATGGAAGTAACAGCGAAACTGTGAAACATGTCAGACGTGCTGACAAACAAGATTTTTGTTTATACTTAAGATTTCCTAACTCATGGAGCTGTGTATCCGATGAAAATGCCACCTTTACATGCGCTTATGTGTTTTGAGTCTGCGGCAAGGCTGATGAGCATGAAAGCTGCCGCCGAAGAGTTATGTGTGACATCCAGCGCGGTCAGCCAGCAGATTGCAAAACTGGAAAACATGACGAATATCCGGTTGTTTATACGTAGTCCTCGCCGTCTCGAACTGACAACCGAGGGGCGCATCTATCTGAGGGCGATAAGACCCGCTTTTATCCAGATAGCAGAAGCAACACAACGCTTAATGAATGAGGGAAAGGCCAACAAAGTAACGGTCAGTTGCACAAGTGGTTTTGCCATTCAATGGTTGCTGCCACGGCTACCTGCATTTGAAAAAGCCAACCCGGGTGTGGAAGTGCAAATCAGTACAACCAACAGGCAGGTTGATTTATTGTCTGAAGGGATTGATTTTGCTATCCGTCACGGCGCTGGTAACTATCCCGGACTGGAGTCTGAGTGTCTGGTGAATGACAAACTTCTCCCGGTTTGTAGTCCCCGCTTAATAACCAGAGAATACGATCTTTCATCGCCGGGCGATATGGCAAATTACACGCTGCTGCACGATGAGCACCGGCTGGACTGGGCCGTCTGGTTCCGGGCTCTGGGTATTGAAGATGTGAATACTGACACCGGTCCTGTTTTCATCGATTCTAACGGCGTGATTGAAGCTGCAATCGCGGGTAAAGGTATCGCCCTCGTACACAGTGCCCTAGTAACTGAAGAACTGGAAAGTGGTTTATTAATTAACCCACTGCAAGTAGAGGTTAATTCGCCGATTGCGTATTATCTGGTGTATGACGAGTCAGCTATATTGCAGAAGATAAGTCGTCGATTCCGTGACTGGATAACCCTGACCGCCGCAGCGCAACATGAGCACGCAGCAATACACAAGAGAGTTAAATAAAGATGTTGATGCTGTCTTCCACCTCTAATTATGTCTCAAAAATCTTATATTTTTTGTGCCTAAAGGCGTTTTGCAGAATGCGAAATTGATTTTAATATCCCCTCAGGTAATAAGCCCTCAACGTCCGCTCCTCGCTCTCCTCAGCCCCTGGGCATCAGAGGAAGCTCCGTGCCAGAAGCGGATGTTGTACTCTCAAAGGAATTGTGGCTGGGCATTGAGAAATACTTGTTATATTTGATTTTATCTTCTGGTATAGATATCAGGACGTGTGATACTCCATGCATAGTTTTCCCGATTAACAGGCTCGTAGCCAAATTTTTCATAGAGCCAGGGCGCTGTGGTTGTAAACAACATGATCCTGCGAAGCCGCTCAAAAACAGGATGATCATGTATGCATTGCATCACCCATCTACCCAATCCTTCTCCCTGATATTCTTCCAGGATATAAACATCACAAAGGTAAGCAAACGTAGCGTAATCTGTTATTAAGCGCGCGAAACCAATCTGGGCGTCATCGTGATAAACACCGAAATTAAGGCTGTTTTCAATGGATGCACGGACAAGAGCCAGATCAATCCCTTTAGCCCAGGTTGACCTCGTGAGATAGAGATGGATAGCCTGCACATCCAGTTTTTTTCTGTCTGTACTGATCAGGTAGTTATCTTTATGCCACTCATAGTTCTCTGAAATAGTCACGCTCAATCCTGTTTAAGAATTCCCGGGAAACCTGACCTTATCACCTGATGGAAAATCGGACTATCAATACTTCTCAGGAAAAAAAATGAATCCTGCACTCTTATGCCAGCGTTTCATTCAGCGCTTTTGCGCAGCGGGCTCCGTTTCCTGGAAAAGAGTGTCCATCATTACTGGACAGGAGTAATCAGCCGGTATCAGGCCCCATGATGAACTCCCCGGCTGATTCAGCGTTATGCATCCAGACTAATAACCACTTTCCCGATATGTCCGGCAGCCTCAAGGTAGCGATAAGCTTTCCGTGTATCGGCAAAAGTGAAAATACGATCAATTACGGGATAAATCGTGGAGGTTTCAATCGCCCTGACCGCCGCGCGCAAATCTGAAGTCGAACCCGTATTGTTACCCACAATATTCAACATCTTTTGCATTACGGGCAGAACAGGCATGCTGACTTCAGCACCACCAACAAAGCCAATAACGAAAATGGTTCCGTTATGAGCTGCTGCGTTAATCGATTTCGCAAATGTTGAGCCACCCACTGATTCCAGTACGAGATCAGCGCCATGCCCCTCAGTCAGCTTAAGCACCCGTTGATCCCATTCGGGCACCTCGTGATAGTTAATTCCTTCATCCGCTCCCAGGGCTTTCACTCTGTCCAGTTTTTCATCAGAAGAGGAAATGATGATCACCCGCGCACCTGCTGCCTTCGCATATTGCAATGCAAACAGACTCACCCCTCCCGTGCCAAGCAGTAAAACAGTGCTGCCGGGCTGTATTTTACCGCGCACTATAGCGTTCCATGCGGTCGTTGCGGCAATGGGTAACGTCGCTGCCTGCTGCCAGTTGAGAAAATCGGGGATACGCACCAGTGATTCAGCAGGCACTACAGCGTATTCTGCCAGCCCACCGTTGGTTGTAACTCCGCGTAATGTTTGATGATGTTCGGATCGTATTGCTCCAGCATGCCAGTGAGACATCATACCCGGTACCACACGTTCGCCAATTTGCCAGCCTTCAACTCCCTCTCCAGACTCAACAATTTCTCCCGCGCTGTCTGCACCAGGAATAACCGGCTGCGAAACAGCGCCGAATTTACCAGTGGCCAGCGCCAAATCAAGGTAATTCAGACTCACAGCATGCTGACGAATCAGCACTTCGCCATACCCTGGTTGTGGTCGTGAAATATCACATATTTTTAAGCCGTCTATTCCTGCAGCGGATAAGTGGATAGCTTTCATGGTGTCCCCCGGTTCAATTAATACGACCATTTTGAGGCAGAACTGACGCTATAATGAGCCTGAAAAACAAATAACTGTTGCATGAGGTGCAATAATGCATGATGACGATTATCGTCAGCGGGAAGCTTTTCTTGCGGTAGTGCGCGCTGGCAGCTTTAGTGCTGGTGCGCGCGATTTGGGAAGAGATGTCTCCGTCGTTTCCCGGCGTGTAGCTGCTTTAGAAAAACGTCTGGGAATTCGCCTGCTGGAACGCACCACCCGCCGCATACGTCCCACAGAAGAGGGCTTACGCTATCGGCAAAAAATTGAATTGGCAGATGAACTGCTGCGGGAAGCGGAAGAGGAAGCTCGTGATTTGGCAGCGCGTCCGGCCGGGACGATTCGCCTTACCGTTCCAGCCTCATTCGGACGAAAGTGGGTCGTACAGGCCTTACCATTCTTTTTGAAAGCCTATCCTGACATCCGTATTGTGCTGCACTGCAGCGATCGCTACGTAGATTTACTGGGTGATAATTTTGATATGGCAATACGTATTGGTGTTCTGAAGGACAGCAGATTAATTGCCCGAAAGCTGGCAAATACAAGTCGCATTTTATGTGTCGCGCCGGATTACCTGGAGCGCCATTCCCCTGTAACACACCCTCAGGACCTTCGTAAGCATGATTGCCTGGGTTTCACACCCATGCACAGCTGGCCCGAATGGCGACTCGAGAAAGACGGTCAACAGATAGCGGTTCCTGTTAAGACGCGTTACGAGAGTGACGAAATGGATGGGCTTATACTGGCTGCTCAATCGGGTATGGGGATATTACTCGCGGCCAACTGGCTGGTACAGAAGGAACTGGCTGAGGGTTCACTGGTGCCAGTGCTGTCGGACTGGCAGGCAACAGGCGAGGATGGTGTCTGGTTAATGAAACCTTCAAGCCAGTTGCAGTCGGCAAAAATCAGTGCATTAACAGACTGGCTGACTTCATGGTTTTCTACACCACGCTGGTAGCCTGCGGAACGCAATATGAAACAGCCTGTCACCTGTACTGAATAGCAGATGGGTTAGGTATGTACAGTTTGTGCAGTCCAGCAGTCGACATACCCCGGATAATGTCGGCGCTCCTGGAGGTAATAACTTATTTCTTCACGCTGCTGCCGCTCCACTTCGTCATGGATCACCGGCAGGTTAGATCGCTCATTATAGGCTACGGCAGACTCAGCTAAACCCCGTTAACACTGCTCCGGCGGAATCATGATGTCATATAACCTTGCTGCCCGATGCAGATAACAACGGGACATAAATTGCCAGCTTGAGTGCAGGGGAGTCATTTGACGTAAACGTTGAATAGCTGAATGTCCGCGTTATCCCGTCCTTCCCTGTGAGTTTTTTCTCTCCGGACACCGGCGCTGTTATCACATGCTCGCTCCACCATGTGTCAAACTCCGGACATTCACGGCTTAAGCGTTCTACCAGCGCAGTGAAGGTCTCATTGTCTGCATTTCGTGAATAACTGGAATGAAACAGGCCAAGCATTCTCTGTGCCTCTGCAGGCCAGGTGTCGCCAAAAAGGTATCTGGCTGCCTCTGTAGTGAACATGAAAACCATGATATTTCGCTCATTTGCAACCAAAAGGCTGAAGTCCGTGATGACCTGTTCTGCTGCAGAATTCCACACCAATACATCCCATCTGTCATTGGTGATGTAGGCAGGCTCATTCAGCGCCCTGACCAGATGCGATAAGCTAGCCGGGACTTCATGTTCGATATCTGCACTTTTTTTCCGGCCTGTCAGTGTTTTCAGGTGCAGAAATTCTGCCTTGTTCAGCTGCAGAGCTTTACCCAGGGCGTTAACTATCCGTTCGGAAAGTGTGTTGACCCGTCCCTGTTCGATTTTGGTATACCATTCCGTACTTATTCCCAGCATCGCTGCAACTTCCTCACGCCTTAGTCCGGGCGTTCGCCGTCTTTCAGGCCCGGCAGAGGGGGGACGCTCAGGCTTCACCCTGGCACGTCGTGAACGTAAAAACTGACTGAGCTCAGTATTCTTAACCATTTTTTTTACCTGGTAGTAAATTATACCTGTATAAAACTAGTGTATTTTACGCCGTTTTTGGTCGCTCTATGATGGTTTCATATTGTTCTATGCCCTCAGGAGAATATGACCATGAAAGCTGCTGTGCTTACTGCCTTTGGCCGTCCGCTAGACGTTAAGAATGTGCCTGCACCGGTGATGGGAACCGGGGAAGTCATTGTCGATGTGGTTGCGGCGCCCGTTCTTTCCTACACGAATGAAGTACTGAGTGGGGAAAGAAAATATCTTTTACCTGTGCCGGTCATCCCGGGCTGTGGTGCCATCGGAAAGGTTCGCCAGACCGGCCCTGACTCAGCCTGGCTGAAACCAGGAGACTGGGTATTTTGCGATCCGACGGTGCGTTCCCGTGACAACGCGCTGTCGCCAGAAATTGTCCTTCAGGGATGGAGTGCCCGTGGTGAAGGAGGACAAAAAATCCAGCAATATCACCTGAATGGCAGTCTTGCTGAACAAATACGCATTCCGACTGAAAACGCAGTGCCGATTGGCGACATATCGCCTGCAGAAGCGGGGCGGTGGTGTGCCATCAATACGCTGCTTATAGCCTATGGCGGATTGTTATCTATGGATTTGAAAGCGGGAGAGCGCCTGCTGGTCAGTGGCGCAACCGGTAATTTCGGCAGTTCCGCTGTGCTTGCTGCCCTGGCCATGGGAGCCCATAAAGTCATCGCACCGGGCCGTAGTGAACGGGTACTGAACGATTTGAAAAAACGTTTTGGATCGCGTGTGGAAACAGTAAAGCTCACAGGCACAGCAGAGATCGATATTGCTGCCATGAAGCACATGGCCGGGGGACCCATTGATGCGGTCCTTGATTTCCTTCCGCCGTCTGCGCAGGCCTCTGTCGCCCGGAATGCGATTATGTCAGTCAGACCTTATGGTCGTGCAGTCCTTATGGGCGGTGTTGGCATGCTGGGAGGGGACGATCTTTCGCTACCTTATCCCTGGATAATGCGTAACCTCATTACCGTAAAAGGGCAGTGGATGTATGAACCTTCGGCAGTCCCTACGCTCTGCGGCCTTATACGCGCGGGACTGCTTGATCTGAGCCACTATGACGTAACCGAGTTTCCGCTTGAGAGAGTGAATGATTCAGTCGCGCATGCTGCGAAAAACAGCGGGCCGTTTAAACTCACCGTCGTGCGTCCCTGACCAAAGGCGCCGCGATGGACCGGATTGCTCTCTTACGACGGCCCTGCGTATGGGTTCAATCACAAAATTCTGGCACAAAAAAGCCCGCTGCGCGGGCTTGATAAGAACCGATTAATGCGGAATCTCAGAGACTTCTTTGACATCCGCTTTGTTGATCTGCTGTTTGACACCATTGGCATCAACGTAGCCCAGCAGTCCGCTTTCCGCTTCCTGCGGTTTACCATCGCTGACAATGGTACGGCCATCATTGGTATGAATGGCGTAGCTGGTACGGGTACAGCCGGTCAGGGCGCTCAGTGCCACAATGGCTGCCAGTGGTAACAAAATCACTTTTTTCATGTCGCTCTCCCTATCGAGTAGATCAGTTGTTCAGTTCACTCATATTGGTGATCTGGTCACGGTTAATCTGTTCTGTTTTACCGGTTTGCGCATCTTTATAAGAGACCAGGCCAGTATCACTATCCACCTGTGGCTTACCATCGGTGACGATAGTGCGTCCGTCGGTGGTTTTAATCGCCTGATTCGATGAACAGCCGGCGATGGCAAAAATCGATGTCAATAACACAGCCGCTACAGTCAGTTTCTTCATAGTAATTTCCCTGATTGGTCTGAAGTCCAGCTATAAGCGTAGAACAAAATCCGGATTCTGGTCTGACCTGACTCGCTTTCTTTGCACAATTAATGCGGTTTAACGTGCAATTGATGAGGAGGAAATTACCAGGCGCGGCTAATGTGTTTCGCCGCGTATATTGGGAAGGCAGGATAGCGTTGCGATATTACTCAGCGGCCAGGCGACCAAGCAGCAGAGAAAAAATAGCCTCGTAATGCGTTTTCAATATCACATCGTCGCACTGGTCGAGACGTGCTATTAGCGCGACAAAAAGGGTTTTTCGGTTCAGCAACTTGCCGCTACACAAAATTTCCTGCACCAGCGTGCCAAGTAACTCATGCTGCTTTGCCTGCAGCGATCCACCAGTCCATGGTAATGCATCTTCAGAATTATTATGAAAAGGATCGTATCGCATCATCATTACCCTGATAGCAGTGCGTTAATTCAGCTTTTTGGCCAGCAGCCTGATCGCATTATCGCAGGCCTGCTGGATGGCCGGATTCTCAGAGCGCAAGCCCGTGCGATACAGCGCGCCAATTATTTGCTGAACAGATAAGGTTTCACCCGGTTGTACAATCTGTGTGACGACTTTGCCCAATAAAAGATAGATCTCATCGGCATCTTCTAATTCATCGTGCTTCACTCGACCCCCGGAACAAATAAACATAAATCTAAGTAATATGTTACTGACTGATAAATATTATTAAGCGCGCGATTCCAGGGTTTAAAAAGTTATCGCGGCGAATATTAATTAGGAAACGCCTATTTCCTAATAGGCCAGACGAATCAGTCCAGAATGCTGAGCACCATATTAATGGTTTCTTTGCCATTAGTCACATCCTGAATTTTGCCTACCACACGCATACCAAATGCCACGCAAAGCAGCAGTCCGGCGGCGGTGTCGGCATCCAGTCGTGGCGAAATCGATCCGTCCTCTTGCCCCTGCTCAACCAGCGAAGTCAGGAAGTTGCGGTTGCGTAATACCGCTTCACGCACCAGCTGGGATAACTCTTCGTCCAGCGTTTGCAGTTCCACGGTACTGCCAACCACCAGGCAGCCGCGTCTGCCCTCGATCTCGCTGGCTGAGTCGAGATAAAACTGCAACAGCTCAGCAATGCGCGCCCGGCCGGTCGGGTACTGTTGCAAACGGGCGCGCAGGTCCACGTTGCGCAGCAGGATGTAGCGCTCAAACACCCGCAGAAACAGGGAACGTTTATCCTGAAACGCTTTATAAATACTGCCCGCCGTCAGGTTCATCGCTTCACCTAAATCAGCAATCGAGGCCGCATGAAAACCCTTCTGGCGGAACACGATCATGGCGCTGTCGAGCGCTTCGTCGATATCAAAATTGCGCGGTCTGCCGCGCTCTCTGGCAGCCGGCGCCGGATTGGGTTTACTGGTCATAATGCGGGCTATTTAGAATGAATCGTTTCCAAATTATCCGGCTTATCGGTGACAGGGTCAAATCCTGCCCAAACGGCTGGCCCGGCGTGCGCTGATCGACAGCGAACCGCGTTAATGTTCAGCCCTGCCAGTTGAGAATTTTTGACCGCCGGAGGATGATAAACCTTTTGCCGGGCCGGGACCTTTTCATGCTGATCTCCACTGAGGATACGCGCACTTTCAACACTGACATCCGCCTGGCGGCGACACTGGCCGCCGTGGCGGGCGCACTGAACACTGCGGCGTTCGAAACGGTTGGTTTCTTCTCCGCCAACATGACCGGTAACGTCTCATCCCTGTCCGATCATCTGGCGAAAGCCAATCTGCATATCGGGCTGTTCTTCCTGCTGATTGTGCTGTTATTCATCGCCGGTTCGTCGGTTTCCACGCTGATCATCAATTCCGGCCGCAGGCGGCAGATACGCGGCATCTACGCCATCAATATTCTGCTCGAGGGCATTGCGTTGCTGGTGCTGGGGATTGTCGAAAGCGGCTTTCATTTCAGCGAGGGCGGCGTATTACTGATTCTCAGCCTGAGCTTTCTGATGGGCCTGCAAAATGCGGTGGTAACGCGCATCTCCAATGCCCGCGTGCGCACGACGCACGTCTCTGGCACGTCAACCGATATCGGCATTGAGCTAGCGATGTTGTTTGACGTGCTGCGTCGCAAAGAGTCACCAAAAGACGCGCCGCTGTACATTGAGCGGCTAAAACTGCATTGCTACACCGTGCTGGCATTTCTCGCTGGCGGCGTGCTGGGCATTCTGCTGCTGCAGTGGCTAAGCTACGCGCTGCTGATCGTCATTGGGTTACTGCTCAGTGCGCTGGCGCTGTCGGCGCTGAAACGTGCGGGCAGTAATCCGCTTCACGCCCGCTAAGGAAGGGAATCATGATCTCGCTCGACGACCGCCTGCAAGCCATCTGGCAGCTGCTTAGCACTGCCACCACTTCGCGTTCGGCTTTCACCCTGATGCAACTGGCAACGGTGACCGCTGACGGCCAGCCCAGCCTGCGCACCGTGGTGATACGGCAGTTTTTGCCCACGCTGCCGGCCCTGCGTTTTACCGCCGATCGGCGCAGCGCCAAAATGCAGGATATTGCAGCCCAGCCGCAGGTGGCGTTACTGGCTTATGATGCCGCCAGTCGCGTTCAGCTCAGGCTGGCAGGCACGGCTCAGCGCGTTGACGATGCACAACAGCGTGCCGCAGCCTGGCATGCATTGCGCCCGCACTCACACGCGTTGTTTCAGTCACCGGTCAGGCCGGGCAGCGTGATTGCTCATCCTGATGACGCACTGCCTGCCAGCGCGCAAAAGGCGAGCACCGGGCCCGACGAGCACTTCGCGCTGGTGCAGATCACCTTGCATAGCGTGGAGTGGCTGGATGTCAGCCGTGAGCTCCATCAGCGCGCACGATTCGAGGCCACTGTGGATGGATGGCAGGGCAGCTGGCGCGTGCCCTGAGATTTATTGTTCCGCTGGTGTTTTTGCCTGACGCGGGCGGCCAGCCGCACCGGCGCACACCAGCGCCAGCAGCACCATGATCAGTACCGGCAGCATCGCCATGCGCAATCCGGCATGTTCGCCGATAAAGCCCAGTCCGGGCGGGCCTACCAGAAACGCCAGATAGCCCAGCGTGGCGGCAATCGTGACGCGCACCGCGCTGTTATGGCCATCGCCCGCCGCCGAGACCGTTAGCGGGAAGCCGAGCGACGCGCCGACGCCCCAGAACAGCACGGCCGCCGCCGCCAGCCATGGGTTATCGGAGAAAATCACCAGCGTCAGTCCCAGCGCGGCGGAGAATGCGCTGGCGCGCAGTACCCAGACACGGCCCAGACGATCAACCACCAGCCCGCCGAGAAAGCGCCCCAGCGTCATGCCAGCGGTGAAGCCCGCGTAGACCAGCGTGCTTTGGGTATGATTGAGGTTATGGCCGTCGATCATCAGTAACGGCAGCCAGTCGTTAGCCGAGCCTTCCGCCAGTGCCATTGCCAGAATCACCACGCCGAGCACCAGCAGCTGGCGGTCACGCAGTTCACGTCCTACCTGGGCCAGAAAGCCGCCATGATGCGGCTGTTCGCTGCGTTCGCTGTCGCTGGTGGCGGGCAGATGGCGCAGCGCCAGGGCGGCAATCAGCAGGTTAACCAGCAGCACCACGCTAAAGTGCCAGTGGGTGCTGATATCGGCTGCGGTCATGGCCAGCCCCGCCAGTGCGCCGATCAGCGTGCCGAAACTGAAGAAGCCGTGAATGATCGTCATGATTGACTTGCCGATGCGCCGCTCAAACGCCGCCCCTTCGACATTAACCACCACATCCATCAGCGCGGTTCCGCCGCCCAGCAACACCAGACTGGTAAACACCAGCCCGCTACTGGCGAGCGTTAACGCAACGGTCATCAGCACCAGGCCACCGAGCAGGATCAGGTAACCCGTGCGCATCACCCGGCTGGTGCCAAAGTGCGCGACAAGCTTACCGGCCAGCAGCACGCCCAGCATGGAGCCACAGGAGAAGCCAAACAGAATCAGGCCCATCATTTCCGTCGAGGCGTGCAGCACATCGCGCATAAAGGGGGTGCGGCTAACCCAGGAAGCCCAGGTAAAGCCAGGAATAAACATCAGGCCAAAGATGGCCCATTTACCGCGTGTCTGTTGCTGAGGGTGCATAAGATTCCTTTAGGAAGCGGCGGGCATGCGGAGGTGAAACGCTTTCGTTGCTGATTACCATTAGTATGGTTCACAGAATAGCAGTTTTGCTGACGCTCGTTGAGGCAATGTCGCTCGCGTCAGCGCGCCGGGGAGAATTCGTCAGTGGGAGAAAGCCCCTCCGCGCGGCGACGCGGAGGAGGAGGGAATTAGAAACTCTGCCAGTCGGCATCGCTGGCCACTGCCAGGCGCGCAGGCTGTGGCGCTTTGTGGCTGACTGCCGCAGGCCTGATCGCCGGCGTTGCGCCGGATTCCGCCAGCACGAATCTGGCGACCAGCTGGTTGAGGGTTTCGGCCTGCTCCTGCAGCGATTGCGACGCGGCTGAGGCCTGCTCTACCAGCGCGGCGTTCTGCTGCGTTACATCATCCATCTGATTCACCGCCTGCTGCACCTGGCTAATGCCCTGGCTCTGCTCAACCGCGGCCGCGGCGATTTCGCTCATCAGTTCGCTGACCTGATGGATAGCGTCATTCATCACCTGCATGTTGCTGCTGACGTCGCTGGCCTGGGCGGCTCCGGCTTCGGTCAGTCGATGCGACTCTTCAATCAGTCCTTTAATTTCGCGTGCGGCGGAAGTGGAGCGCTGCGACAGGCTGCGCACTTCACCCGCCACCACCGCAAAGCCCTTGCCGTGCTCACCGGCCCGTGCCGCTTCCACTGCGGCGTTGAGCGCGAGAATATTGGTCTGGAAAGCGATGCCTTCGATCATCGAAACAATGTCCGTGACCTTGCGCGAGCTGCCACGAATGTCATCCATGGTCGACAGCATCGTAGTGAGCGAGGTACCACTTTTTTCCGACAGCGCACTGGCGTTAGCCGCCAGCTGGCTGGCCTGGCGCGTGTTATCGGCGGTCTGACGTACGGTTTCACTCAGTTCAGTCATGCTGGCCGCGGTCTGCTCCAGCGAAGCAGCCTGCTGCTCGGTACGCGCAGAGAGGTCTTCGTTACCGGCGGCGATCTGCACCGATGCGCTGCCCACCGAATGTGACGCGCTGCGCACGGCGCTTAACGAACTGGCGACGCTGCGCATCAGCTGATTAAATGAGCGCGCCATATTGCCCACCTCATCGCGACGGCTTTCGTCTGCGCTGAGCGTCAGGTCGAGATTTTCACTGGCGCGCATCATCACTTTGCCGACATCCGCGAGGCTGCGACGAATGCGCAGCACGGTGAACAGGGCGAACAGACCGAAAATAATTACTGTGGCTATCACGCCGGTAATGGTGGTCCACAGCACTTCATGGAAGGTGCTGAGGTTGGTGGCGCGTAACTCATCGCCGATAGAAATATTCAGCATCAGCTGCTGCTGGTAATTGGTGACCAGCTGGCGAATGGCGGCACCAATGCCGTTCTGCCCCTCGATCAGATCAAGGCTGATGGCGTTCTGATGCGCGCGCGAGGCAGTGAGAAACGCCGGCAGCCGCTCGCTCACGCGCTGAATATTGGCAAAGGCCAGCTCGGTCAGGCGTTTATCTTCCTCGCTGGAAATGTTGTGAGTCAGGTAGTAATCGGTGAGCGATTTCAGGCCGCCGATCTGTTTATCAATGTCCGCTTCAACCGCAGGCATGTTGCTGTCCTGCAGCTGAGTCTGATGTTTGTAGAGCGTCAGCGCCAGCTGATTGCTGCGATCAATCAGCGTATTGAGGTCTTTAATCGACGGAATGGCGTTGGTCTGCACGTACTCAAAGCGCTCCTGAAAGCCGGATAGCAGTGAGATGGCGAGCACCGCCTGCAGGATAATGGCGCCAAACAGCATGGAAAAGGTCAGTAGCAATCGTTGGGAGATGTTCATCTTATTATCCTTAATCTAAACGCGTCCCGGCGCATGACGCGGCGGGTACAAGGGCAGATTAAAGAACATCGGCAGATTGTGGTTTTTAGTTAATGAAATTTTAGCGGCGGGTAGCGGCAGAGGCTGGCGGGTTAACAGTGGAGCCGGTCGCCGTGAACGGCGACCCTACAGTGCATGTCCCGTTATTTCCGTAGGGTGCGCATTCATGCGCACCTGGAAACGGGGAGTGCATGTCCCGTTGTTTCCGCAGGGTGCGCATCCCTGCGCACCTGGAAACCGGCAATTCGCGCTTAACTCATGGCCGTCTGAACAGCGCCAGGCTGCGGCCCTCCAGCTCGAAATCCTTCTCTTTGGTAATCACCAATCCCTTACTGGCGCTGTCGGAGGTGGTCAGCTCCAGCACCCAGCCGCCTTCACCAAACTGCGGGATGCGGAACGGCACATTGCCTTCAAACGGATTGAACAGCATCAGCACATCGTGCCAGATACCCTCTTCGGTTTGCAGGTCCGGACGCCCGATGTACACGCCGAGCGTCGAGCCCTCATCCCACTGTTCCGCCTGCTGGAAACCGCCGCCGGCGTTAAACCATTTAATCTCCATGCCGTCGCGCCAGCTTTCACGTCGCAGCAGCGGCTGCTGTGCGCGCAGTGCAATGATTTGACGGGTGAAATTGCGTAACGCATCAGCGGAAGCCGGCAGATCTTCCCAGTGCAGCCAGGAAATCTCGCTATCCTGACAATAGCCGTTGTTGTTGCCCATCTGGCTGCGGCCAAACTCATCGCCCGCCAGCAGCATCGGTGTGCCGTGAGAGAAAAACAGCGTGGCGAGGAAGTTACGCTTCTGCCGCTCGCGTACCGCGTTGATGCCTTCGTCGTCGGTGGGGCCTTCGGCACCGTAGTTGTATGAACGGTTATCGTTGTGGCCGTCGTTGTTATCTTCCCCGTTGGCATCGTTGTGCTTGTCGTTGTACGAGACCAGATCATTCAGCGTAAAGCCATCGTGCGCGGTGATAAAATTGACGCTGGCCCACGGGCGGCGGCCGCGTTGATCGTACAGATCGCCGGAACCAAGCAGGCGCGCGGCAAAGTCGGTTGAAACGTTGTCGCCTTTCCAGTACTCACGCACCGTGTCGCGATATTTGTCGTTCCACTCAGCCCAGCCGGGCGGGAAACCACCCACCTGGTAGCCACCAGGGCCAATGTCCCAGGGTTCGCCGATCAGCTTCAGCTTTGACAACACCGGATCCTGCGTCATGGCATCAAAGAAGCCGCCACGCTGATCGAACCCTTCCGGCTCGCGGCCGAGAATGGTGCCGAGGTCGAAGCGAAAACCGTCGATATGCATCGATTCTGCCCAGTAGCGCAGCGAATCCGTCACCAGCTGCAGCACGCGCGGATGGGAGGTATTCACCGTGTTGCCAGTGCCGGTATCGTTGATGTAATAACGGTGCTGATCCGGCAGCGTGCGGTAGTAGGAGAAGTTATCAATCCCTTTAAACGACAGCGTCGGCCCCAGTTCGTTGCCTTCCGCGGTGTGGTTATACACCACGTCGAGAATCACTTCGATGCCGGCATCGTGGAAAGCGCGCACCATGTCGCGAAAGCCCTGAATACCGCGTGGGCCAAAATAGCGGCTGGCAGGCGCAAAAAAGGCCAGCGAGTTATAGCCCCAGAAGTTTTTCAGTCCGCGATCCAGCAGGTGCTGGTCGTCCGGGAACCAGTGCACCGGCAGCAATTCCACTGACGTCACGCCGAGGCTTTTGATGTAGTCGACGGTGGATTTGTGGCTCATGCCGTCATAGGTGCCGCGCATCTCTGCCGGAATCGCCGGATTAAGCTGGGTGAAACCTTTGACGTGGGTTTCATAAATCACCGTACTGGACCACGGAATGCTGGGCCGGTTATGGTCCTGCCAGTCAAACTCATTAGTGTCAATCACCCGGCACTTGGGAGTAAACGGCGCGCTGTCACGGGTATCCAGCGTCAGATCTTTATCTTCGTGCAGTAAATCGTAAGCGAAGTGCGCTTCATTCCAGTCGATGTTGCCCTGCAGCTCGCGGGCGTAGGGATCAATCAGTAATTTGCTCGGGTTAAAACGGTGACCGTTTTCCGGATCGAACGGTCCGTGAACGCGATAACCATACAGCGCGCCGGGTTTCAGCCCGGGCACGTAGCCGTGCCAGATTTCGTGGGTATATTCCGGCAGATCGAAGCGGGCAATTTCATGCTGACCGCTCTCATCGTACAGACAGAGTTCGACCCGTTCCGCGTGTGCTGAAAACAGCGCAAAATTTACGCCGTCCCCATCAAAGTTGGCGCCGAGCTGGTGCCCCGATCCAGCGGTGATTTCTAAAGGTTTACCGTTAGACATTCAATCCTCTCCATCCAGTGAATAGATAGTCATGTAAAACAACAGGTTTATCGGGGACACTACTGGCTAATCAGCACCAGCGGCGCGCTATAGCTCACATTGTCCAGCGTAACATCGTCATTAATCACTACGGTCTCGCCGGTCAGCACATTGCGATAGTGGCGATGCGCCAGCGATTCCGGCAGTGCCAGTCGGGTATGACTCCACTGTGCACCATTGAAAATCAGCCGTGGCGTAATCACCAGCAGCGCGTAGTCGCTGTCCTGACGGGCAAAGGCGATCACTTTTTCCGCATGTTCGCCCGATGCACTGAGCGGTTGATAATCACCAAAGCGGAACAACTGCGCATGGTCGCGGCGCAGATGCAGCAGGCGCGCTACCATCTGCTGCTTCAGGCGGCCGCTCAGCCAGTCCTGCTGGCTGGCGAAGTCCGGCGCGGCGTGGACATCCAGCTGCGCCGTCAGCTGAGCGAAATCCGGCTCGCGTCGGTTATCCGGATCGACCAGGCTGAAATCCAGCGCTTCGCAGCCCTGATAGATATCTGGCACGCCCGGCGCGGTCAGTTTGATCACCGTCTGGCTCAGGCTGTTAACCAGTCCGGCCCGGATGAACGGCTGCAGTGCGTGGCTGAAGTCCTGCAGAAACGCCGGATTGGTGGGTGACAGCAGCTGGCGGGCGTACTCCAGCACGGCATTTTCATAAGCTTCATTGCTGTCCGCCCAGTCGGTGCGTAACTTCGCTTCGCGCAGGGCTTTTTCCACAAACGGCAAAAAGCGATCGCGCAGCGCGTCCAATGCCGCCGTGTCCTCCGGCTGCAGCGTGGTGGGCCAGACGCCGGCCAGCGCCTGATACAGCATCCACTCGACCGGCGGTTCGGGAGCCGGGCCGTCCGCCAGCGCGACTACGTGTGGTTGATTCATCTGCCGCCAGCGCGTGACGTTTTCTGCCCACAGCGCCGGCGCTTCGCTCAGGGTATACAGCCGCGCGCGCGCATCTTCGCCGCGCTTGGTGTCGTGCGTGGAGGTGCCGGACAGCCCATCCGGCTGATGCTGCAGTCGGGTTTGCATTTCGCTGTGGAAGCGTTCGAGCGAAAACGCGTGTGGCAGTGGTTCGGCACCCACTTCGTTGATCGCCAGCGCTACGTGATTGCGGAAAAACAGCGTGTCTTCGACCGATTTCGCCATCAGCGGGCCGGTCAGCTGCTGGAAGCGGGCGCGGAATTCCGCCGCATCCTGCTCGCCCTGTTCAGTGATCGCCCCCAGCAGTAATGCCTGCAAAAAGCTCAGCGCCGCAGGCGAGGCGCTGTGTTTAACCTGCTCCAGCACCTGTAATAGCAACGCTTCGCCTTCCAGCGGCATACCGGCTTTGCGGCCGTAGGTGCGATACACCGGGAAGGCGATCAGCAGTTCGCGCAGCGCCACGTGCAGCTCAGCCTCGCTGAAATTGCGATGCACCAGATCGGCTGCCTCGGTAGCCAGCGCCAGCAGGCGGCTGAATTCCCCGGCAAAGTTGCGATCAACCATCAGTTCACGTGCCGCACGCAGGCCAGCCGCCACGTCGTTACGTTCGGCGGATACCGCTTCATAGGCCAGATGCAGCATATCGATCTGATTATCATCAATCAGCGCATGCGATAGCGCGGCGATAAACTCGTAACCGGTGGTGCCGGACACTGGCCAGTCGGCGGGCAGTTGCTCACCGTCTGCGAGAATCTTCTCCACCGTGATATAGCACGCGTCGCCCGCGGCCTGACGCAGCTGTTGCAGATAGCCGAGCGGATCAGCCAGCCCGTCAACGTGATCGACGCGCAGCCCGCTCACCACACCGCTGTGTACCAGTTCAAGAATCAGGCGATGCGAAGCCGCGAACACCTCTTCATCTTCGACGCGCACGCCCACCAGCCCGGTAATTTCAAAGAAGCGGCGGTAGGAGAGCGCGCTGCGCGCCTCACGCCAGTTCATTAGCTGCCACGGCTGTTGCGCATGCAGTTCCGCGATGGCCGCGCGATCGCGCAACGCCAGCACCTCGTCTTTACGCTGCTGCCAGCTGGCGGGCGTCAGCGGATAGTAACTATCGTAATAGACCAGCGCCGGATTGCCGCTGTGCGGATCGGCCTTGATGCTGAGTTCATCATTGGCCAGCACGCGGTCAAAATCATCGCCGAGGAACGGCAGCGTCAGCCTGCGCGACCAGTCGATATCAAAGTAGCGCGCGTAGCGGCTGGCTTCCCCGTGTTCAATCACATCGCGCCACCAGGCATTTTCCAGCGACGCTGCCATGTGGTTAGGCACAATATCGAGAATCAGGCCAATCCCGGCCTGCTGCAGCGCCGCGCTGAGGCGGTCAAAACCGGCGCGTCCGCCAATCGCCGGGTCAATCTCATTGGCATCGGTAACGTCATAGCCGTGCGTCGAGTCGCGCGTGGCGGTAAAAATCGGCGAGGCATAAAGATGGCTGATTCCCAGCTGCTGCAGATAGGGCACCAGCTGCGCTGCGCGGTCAAAGGTCATGCCGTTGCGGAACTGAATGCGGTAAGTCGCGGTTGGAATGCTCATTGCGCTGCTCCTTTTGCCAGACGCACGATGAGGGAGTGCTGCGGCAGCTCGCTGCTTTCCTGTGGCCACGCAAAGAGCGTCTCGCCGGGCATAGCGGGCAGCGGCTGGCTCTGCTGTCCAATATTCAGCGCCAGCGACAGCTGGCCCTGCGGGAACTGCCAGCTGACGGCGACAAAGCCTGGTGCGGTGCGCAGCACCTGGCCGTTATGCCTGCGGGCATCCGCCAGCAGCGGCACGATGTGCTGCTGGCGCAACGCCAGTAGCTGGCGCGTAAGCGTCAGCCACGCCTGGCCTGCGGGATTTTCCACTTTGCTCCAGTCCAGTTTCGAACGCGTGAAGGTCTCTTCAGCATTGGGATCCGGTACCGTATCGTCATGACCGGCGTGACCGGTAAATTCGCGCGCCCGTCCTTCACGCACCGCTTTCGCCAGATCGCCGTGGAAATCGGTAAAGAACAGGAACGGGTTGGTTTCACCGTACTCTTCGCCCATAAACAGCAGCGGAATATGCGGTGACAGTAGCAGGGTGGCGAGCAGCACTTTGGTGCGATCGACACCGGCCAGGCTAATCAGGCGTTCGCCCTGGGCGCGATTGCCCACCTGATCGTGGTTCTGGATGAAATCGACAAACGCGACCGGCGGCTGGCCTGCGCTGGGTACGCCGCGCCGCTGGCCACTCTGTGGCGACAGCTCGCCCTGATAAGCAAAGCCCTCCGTGAGAATGCGCGCGATTAATTTCTCCGGTACGTCGGCGAAATCCTGGTAATACGCATGCGTCTCGCCGGTGGCAAAGACATGAATGGCATTATGAAAATCGTCGTTCCATTCACCGCTGAACAGTGGCGCGTTACCGTCCGCATCGCACGGATGCAGGAAGATCACGTTGCGGCTGTCTTCAGTGGTGAGATGGATCGGGCGGGAGTGGATTTCGCTGCGAATGCGTTCGGCAATCTCAATCAGCACATGCTTGCTGGACGTATCCTCAATCTGGTCGATGGCATCGAAGCGCAGGCCGTCGAGGTTAAACTCCTTCAGCCAGTAGAGCGGCGCTTCGACGATATAACGCCGCGCGGCGTCGACATCGTACGCAATCCCGGCGCCCCACGGCGTCATGCGCTCTTCGTGGAAAAAGGCCGGTGCCAGTAGCGGCAGGTAATTGCCTTCCGGACCAAAGTGGTTGAGCACAATATCCAGCACCACCGACAGTCCCAATGCGTGCGCGGCATCGACAAAGGCTTTGAAATCATCCGGTGAGCCATACGCCGAGTGCGGCGCATACAGCAGAACGCCGTCATAGCCCCAGCCGCGCGTGCCGCCAAACTGCGATACCGGCAGCACTTCGATCATGGTGATACCGAGGTCGGCCAGCGCGGGGAGTTTTGCGATAGCCGCGCGGAAGGTGCCTTCGGCGGTAAAGGTGCCGATGTGCAGCTCGTAGACCACCGTTTCGTGCCAGGGCCGTCCCTGCCAGTCACGCTGCTGCCAGGCGTAATGCTGTGGGTCGATAACCAGAGAAGGGCCGTTGACATCGGCGCGTTGTGCCCGCGCGGCCGGATCGGGTACCGTGCTGCCATCGGCCAGCTCGTAGTGATATGCGCTGCCGTGACCAGGTCCGCGCAGCGTCAGGCTGAACCAGCCATCCTGCTGCGGCTGCATGGCATGCTGCTGACCATCGGCGTGAAGGGTAATTTGCTGCTGACCGGGTGCCCAAAGGCGAAACCGCACGCTGCCGTCAGCAAGGATTTCAGCACCCCAGGATTTTTCCAACGTTGTGGATTCCATTCTATTGCCTCGTTAAGCCCCGCACGGGGAATGGACGACATCAAGCGATTCGCGTTCCTTAAAACCATTTACTCTCTGAATACAAAAGACTAAATGCCCTGGTAGCAAACGGGTACGCAGATAAATCACTGAGTACCCTGAAAAATCATAGCCTATATTTTCAGATTTAATTCCCGCTGCGCTTTAAACAGTACCGTTACGTAAATTTTCCGATTTGTTCGCTTAAGCACCTTTTAATCTCAATCATAGGCTACGCTTATCTCTGCGCAGTTAACCGCTGCGCGAAATAATGCCAGGCGGCACTGTCACCTAAATGAGGAGAACACTGATGAACGAAGATCGTATCAGCGGAAACTGGAAGCAGTTCAAAGGAAAAGTGAAAGAGAAATGGGGCCAGCTTACAGATGACGATTTAGACGTAGCCGAAGGGAAACGCGATCAATTAGTCGGCCGCATTCAGGAGCGCTACGGCTACGGTAAAGATCAAGCAGAGAAAGAAGTCAAAGAGTGGGAAGATAGTAATAAATTTAACTGGTAGTGTTGGTTATCCCCGGCACACTGATGTGCCGGGGTTTTGTTATTTCTGACTGTTTATCATCTCAACCGGATAAATTTAAAATCCGGTTTGCATTTATTCAATACCATTTATTACTTAACCCGAAATTCATATTCATGCCTGTTTTTTCCGCATTAACCCGGCTATTTCTCTGGCCTGACGCGGTGGTAAAACGGCAGCGCATCAGCCGTTGAGAATCTTTCCCGGCCATCATCGCGTGAAGTGCTGTTCAGTCATGATTTTGCCCCACTGATCGCCCTGCCACTCGCGCGTCAGGTTGAAGCCTGCCTGCTCGTAGAGTCGTCTGGCCGCATCCAGACCACTGAAGGTCCACAGTTGCGTTGCGCTAAAGCGCTGACGATCGCAGAACGCCACAGCCTCATGAAGCAAGCGTCGCCCGATGCCGCTACCGCGACACGTCTCGTCAAGAATAAACCAGCGCAGATGGGCCTGATTATTGCCGAGATCCTCTCCGTCAATCGCCACTGAACCGACAATATTATCGTTATGCACTGCCAGCCAGATTTGATTGCGCTCACTTCCCAGCCGTCCGGCAAACTCTGCCAGCCCGCTGGCGACTTTGCCTTCAAAATAGTGACCAAACTGATGATGCCGGGCATAGTAACGGCCGTGCATTTCAGCGATGCGGCCGATCATCCCGGGCCGGTAACCGCTGACGATGTCGATGGCACCTGAGGGAAGTGGCTGCGTGCCGGTCCGACAGCGGCGCAGGGAGTCAGCGTAAGCGCTCAGTCCCTGCGCTACCGTGCGCTGCTGTGCCGGTTCAAGCCCAGCCAGCGCGGCCAGCACCCGTTGTGCCGCATACTGATTGACTCTGGCGACGGTAGCTACCCCCTGCGCAGTCAGTTTCAGCCTTTTAACCCGGGCATCACTGCCGTCGGCGATTTCCTGCACTTCACCAGCCGCCACCAGTCTGGCCAGCATGCGACTGACGCTCGATTTTTCCAGACCGAGCAACTCCACTAACTGTGCAGCAGTCACTGTGCCCTGGGTTTCCATCTCCAGCAGCGTGTGGACAGCAGAAGGCGAATAGTCCGTTGCCGCCAGCGTCGGGCGCATAAACCCGAGTTCACGTACCATCAGTCGGGAGGCGGAACGTATCTGATTAACTAACGATTCAGTGGTCATGGTACAAACGCCCGGTGGTTATAAGGTTGTATAATACAACTATTAATCGGGCTGATTGTCAACAGACTAACCGGCGGCGCCGATACGGGTGAGGGCGAGCGCTCACCCTGGCAAGGCTGCATCACATGAGGGGCAGGAACGAAGCCGCATGATGTTAAAGGGGTCTGCGGTGATCGTCCTTATTAAGCGAAAGCAGCGCGACAAAACTCACTATGGCGGTGGCCATCACATACCAGGCGGGAATATCGGCGTTGCCGGTTTGCTTCATCAGGCCGGTAATGATCAGACCCGCGCAGCCGGAAAACAGCGCGTTGGAGAGCGAATAGGCCAGCCCCAGCCCGGTGTAACGCACGCGGGTCGGGAACATCTCGGCCAGCATCGCCGGTCCCGGTCCGGCCAGCATGCCCACCAGCGCACCGGCGATAAATACCACCAGCGCTTTGATCGCCATACCGCTTTCCGGATGCTGCAACACTTTCAGCAGCGGGAAAGCCAGCACCAGCAGCAAAAACGTCGCCAGCAGCATTAATGTGCGGCGGCCATAGCGATCGCTGAGTATGCCGGCCGGCAGAATGGTGGCGGCAAAGCCGAGGTTAGAGATCACCGCAATCAGCAGCGCCTGGTTAAAGCCGGTATGCAGCGCAGCCTGCAGATAGGTAGGCATGATCACGAGGTAGGTATAACCGGCGGCCGACCATACCATTAACCGGCCAATGCCCAGCACGATAGCGCGCAGCGTGACACCCAGCGATGCCTGCTGTTGTGGTGCCGCCGGTGTCTGGCTGAACTGCGGTGATTCGTCGAGGCCGGTGCGCAGCCACAGCGCCACTGCGCCGAGCGGCAGCGCCAGCAGGAAGGGAATGCGCCAGCCCCAGGCGTTCATGGCGGCGTCTCCCAGCAGCAGCGGCAGTACTGCCACCACGCCCGCGCCCGCCAGCAGTCCGAGCGCCACCGTCAGCGACTGCCATGCGCCATAAAATCCGCGCTTGCCGGGCGGCGCCGATTCGGTCATCAGCGAGACCGCACCGCCGTATTCTCCGCCGGCAAACAGTCCCTGCAAAATGCGTAGCAGTGTAATCAGCAGCGGCGCAGCCACGCCAATGCTGGCATAAACCGGGACCAGACCGATGGCGACGGTGGCCAGCGTCATCAATACCAGCACCGCGATCAGCACCGGTTTACGGCCATAGCGATCGCCCAGGCGGCCAAACAGTACTGCCCCTAACGGGCGAAAAAAGAACGCCACCGCGAAGGCCGCATAGGTGAGGATCAGGCTGGTGAGGGCGCTTTCTCCTTCCAGCTGAAAGAAATGTTTAGCGATCAGCGTGGCCATGAAACCGTACACGGCGAATTCATACCACTCGATAAAATTGCCGACGGATCCGGCAATCAGTACGCGCTTTTGATTAACGGCGGGAGACACGGCAGATGACATCATTAACCCTTAATGAGTAAAAAACAGTCAGAGAATGTCAGTCTACCGCAGCCCGGGGCGATTATCTGAGCTATAAGTCTGACGCAGGGCACAAAAAAAGGTGCGCATTGAGCGCACCTGATGTGAATATCAGCGAGGATTATGCTGGCTGCTGTTTTTTACGGCTGCGCTGTTTACGCAGTTTATCAATCAGTTTATGCGCCTCGGCTTTAGTCGCTACCGCAGGGGATGAACCTTTCAGTGGCTTACGTGCTGTCTCACTCAGCGTCAATACCGTTAACAAACCAATCACGCCGGCACCCATCATGTAATACGCCGGCATCATGGTATTGTGCGTGGTGTCGACCAGCCATGCGGTAATTAACGGTGTGGTGCCACCGAACAGCGAGACTGACAAATTAAAGCCGATAGCCAGCGCGCTGTAACGAATATCGGTGACAAACAGTGCCGGTAATGTCGCTGGCATGGTGCCGCTAAAGCAGGTATGCAGTAAGCCCAGCACGGCCAGACCGGCAAATACCCATAGCATGTTGCCAGAACCAATCAGCATGAACGCCGGGATCGCCAGCACTAATAATCCCAGCGCGCCGAAACCAATCACCGGTTTACGGCCGATGCGGTCGGTAAAATGGCCCCACATTAAGGTCAGCGGCATCATGATAAACATCACCACCATCACCAGCAGCAGACCGGATATTTCGCTCAGTCCCAGAATGCCGGTTAAATAACTTGGCATGTAGGCAGTCAGCATATAATTAGACACGTTAAACAGCAGCACCAGACCAATACACTTCAATAGCGGCTTACTCTGCGTGCGCAGCATTTGCCACAGCGTGAGCTGCGGCTTATTATGTTCGGCCTCTTCACGCTTATCCATGTGCTCTTTAAACGCGGGTGTCTCTTCCAGCTTCAGGCGGATATACAGGCCAAACAGCCCCAGCGGCGCGGCCAGGAAGAACGGAATGCGCCAGCCCCAGTCCATCATCGCCTGATGCGGCAGCAGCGCAATCATACCGGTCACCAGGCTGGCGCCCAGCAGATAACCGGCCAGCGTACCAAACTCCAGGAAGCTGCCCATAAAGCCGCGGCGTTTGTCGGTGGAGTATTCCGCAATAAAGGTGGCGGCACCGCCATATTCACCGCCGGTGGAAAAGCCCTGCACCAGACGCGCCAGTAACAGCAGGATCGGCGCGGCAATACCGATACTGGCATAGCTGGGAATCAGGCCAATACAGAAGGTACCAATCGACATCATAATCATGGTAAAGGCCAGCACTTTCTGCCGGCCAAAGCGATCGCCGAGTGGACCAAATACCATGCCGCCAATCGGGCGCACTAAAAACGCGGCCGCAAAAGTACCAAACGACGCAATAAGCTGCGCGGTATTACTGGCGTCCGGGAAAAATACCTGGCCGATAATCACGGCAAGGTAACTATAAACGCCGAAATCAAACCACTCCATGGTATTACCCAGCGCTGCGGCGCTGACGGCGCGTTTCAATAATTTGTTGTCAATGACGGTAATATCGTCAACGGTCAAATCAGGTTTATTGGTCATCGTTCCGGTGCTCATAAACTCCCCATGAGTAAAATTGGAGCGATCTTATAGCTTTCGCAGCCGGCACTTCACAAAGGGAAATGAAAGCTATAAGAGGCTGAAAGGCGGTCACCTTAGGAAATATTTTATCTTTACGCAAGTTTGCGACATATATCCTTGCAATTAAGCGTAGCGTTAGAGTATGAGACTGTCAAAAGGCGCAGCGGCTGAAATAACCCATTATGCTAATGCTTAAAGCTGATAGCATTCTGCACATGATATTCTTTGGTGAGGCGGTGATTTATAGGGGAATATGCTACATTGCTACAGGATAAGAATGTCGGCTTTGATAAATTTCATACGTTACTGGCAAGTACATCACCAAAGGATTTGGCGCAAAGGAATAGCCAGACTGTTGCCATGCTGGACACCAACCTGCGCCGCCAGTCTCGTAGCGGATTGTCATTGGTGACGTCGCTATACATCGTGGTCTGGCTCAATGACTGTCTTGTCGCGTTAATTATCGTGATTGCCGGCTGAATACATCTTTCAGCCCCTGGAAAAGCAATGCGCGTGATAAACCGCTACCGTCCACCGGAATCAACGTCCTGCGATGAATTTTCCATTGATCCGCAATGCGTTTCAACTCCCAGCGATTCACTACAACGCGATGTATGCGATACCCAGGAGAGCTGCCGTGATTGGCCAGCATGCGTGATTCGCCTTTATCATCCAGATAAATTAACTGTAAATAAGAGGTGACTACCGCGCTGTCTCCGCGCAGATCAATCAAGGGTAATCCGGTAAAATGCGCTAATCCGCTAGCCAGTGCTTCCTCATGCTCAGGCCGCAAAATAAAGGCGGCTATCGCCTCTGCACCCTCCGCACCATCAAGATGAGGGCCGCGATTGAATTCACTCTTTTCCAGATAAACCGATAATGTATATTCCGCCATTGCAGTATCTGCGCTGGGGGATGTGACGCAATCAATTCATAAATAGCCAGTTTGTCTTCGATAATTTGTAATCTCTGGGCTAATTCAAGGTTTTCCTGCAGCATAAAGTGCTCCTGATATTATTTATTAATTATGATTTGAGTGATTATAACGAGATACTTACAGGCGTGAAGTTCCTGTATCTTAATGGTGTGTTAAGTGGCAATTAATAAAGGACATCAATAATGATTAACAGCGCGGAGTATCTGGCTCTACGGGCTTTTGTCGTGGTTGCTCAGCAACTGAATTTCAGAGCCGCTGCGGAAATACTAGGGGTATCCGCGTCAGCCGTCAGTCAGCAAATTACCGCGCTGGAAGCACAACTCGGGCAACGTTTGCTGAACCGGACCACCCGGGCGGTATATCTTACCGATGATGGCAAGTCCCTGTTTCTTCAGACTGCACCCATTATGACTAATCTGCATGAGACCCTGCAGCAGGCACACGCCAGAAGCCAGGATATTAAGGGGCTGATTCGCGTTCATGCTTTTCGATCGGGGGCTGAAATGTTTCTTGATCACAATATTGCCGGGTTTCTTACTGATTATCCCAACGTGCAGCTGGATATCACAACCAGCGATGCGCCGGTCGATCTGAGCCGCGGCGGCTATGATTTATCACTGCGCTTAGGCGAGGTGCTGGAACCGGGATTTGTTGCTATTCCATTAGGCAAGCCGCTCCATCAGATTGTGGTCGCTGCGCCAGCATATCTGGCAAAGCATGGTGCGGTTGAAGTCCCGGAAGATCTGCTTAATCACAATTGCATCGGCTGGCGCTGGCCGGGAAGTAGCAGGGTAGAGCCCTGGCAGTTTTTAAATGAGGGGAAAATTTTTGATATTCCCGTGCATGGAAATCTGGTGGTAGACGATCGCGAAAGGCAGCGGCAGGCCGCTATTGCTGGCGCAGGTATTGCTCAGTTAACGGCGGAACGGGTCAGTGCATCGCTGGCCGCCGGCAAGCTTTGTCGCCTTCTGCAACCCTGGGAGATGGAATTCCCGGGTTATTCACTTTGCTGGATAGCGGGTAAAGCCATGTCACCTGCCATGCGCGCGTTTATACAATGGCTGCGCATAAAATAACCCTGCCCGGAGTGTGCCAGCGCACTCTGTTCACTTCGATTAATCACCACGTTTTTAGCTCATCTTCGCCCGGCTCGACCCTCTTATAAACGTTTACCAGCGGCTTCACGCTGAAACGTTTCATATCTCATTTCCGTACTCAGCCCATTGAAGAGTGGTCAGCGGATGTATACAACAGAACTTGTATACAAGTGCATTTTTTATCCATGTCACCAACACCGGGAAAGACCATGCAAAGTACAGATACTGAAATTGAAAAGCGGGTGATCCGTAAACTGTCGTGGCGACTGATTCCGCTGCTGATTGGCTGCTACGTTATTGCGGTGATCGATCGCGCCAATATCGGCGTGGCCGCCCTCACCATGAATGCCGATCTCGGCATCAGCGCCGCCAGTTTTGGCCTTGCCGCCGGTCTGTTTTTCCTGCCTTACGCCATCCTCGAACTGCCCTCCAATCTGCTGATGGAAAGGGTGGGCGCGCGCTGGTGGATCGCCCGCATTATGGTGACCTGGGGCATCATCTCCGGTGCGCATATGTTTGTATGGAGTGAAAACAGCCTTTATGTCATGCGCGCGCTGCTGGGTGCCGCTGAAGCCGGTTTCTTCCCCGGCATCGTGTTTTATCTCACCCTGTGGTTTCCGGTGGCGTGGCGCGGACGCATTATCGCCTCGTTTATGACCGGCATTCCGATTGCGCTGATTATCGGCACGCCGGTTTCCAGCCTGTTGTTAGAGCTGCACGGATGGCTGGGGCTGCGCGGCTGGCAGCTGATGTTTCTGTTGGAGGCCATTCCGGCGATTGTGCTGGGATTGATCGTCCCCTTTGCGTTGCCCGATAGGCCGGAAGATGCCCGCTTCCTCAACGCAGATGAGCAGCACTGGCTGGTGACAACACTGGCTGCTGAGCGGCAAAAACTGCCGTCGCGCGGCCACGGCGGTCTGCTGAAAGCGCTGTTCAGCCCGCTGGTGTTGTTGTTCAGCCTCACCTATTACGGACTGGCGAACCTCAACGGTGCGGTGAGCACCTTCCTGCCGCTGATCATCAGCGAAACCGGCTTAAGTCATGTTCAGACCGGATTCATCACCATCATCCCTTACGTATTTGGTCTGGCCGGCATGCTGGTGCTGGGACGCATAGCCGATCGTCCCGGGTCGCGTCTGCTGGCCAACTATCTGGCGCTGATCTTCTCCTTTGTCGGGCTGTTATGCGTTGCGTGGTTCGATAACTCGCTGGTGAAAATGATGTTTTTGTGCTGTTCGGCATTTGGCTTTTTCGGTGCGATGCCGGTGTTCTGGGGATTGCCCGCGCAGTTTATCCCGGCATCCGTGGTGGCGGGCGGCCTCGCCCTGATCAATGCGCTGGGAAGTATTGCCAGTGTGGTGAATCCGTGGGTCATCGGCGTGATACGCGACCGCAGCGGCAGTTATAACGGCGGATTTTACTGGCTGGCGGCGATGGCGATGCTCTCGATCATTACCCTGAGCATCATCTTCCGTCGTCAGCGTTTACCGGCTTACCAGGCCAGCAATGAACAACGTGAGGGGCAGTAGTATGAAGATTATTGATGTCCGGTTACTTCAGGTGAAAGGCGTGATGCCGGGAGAGGGCGATTTCTGGGAGGAGCGTCTCGCGCGTCCCACCGATATCTATGCGCAGTTTCGTACCGTGAATAATCATGACGGTGGCGTTCAGCTGGAAGACGGTTTTGCCATTACCACCGTGTTTCTTGAGATCGTTTCTGATGAGGGCGTGGACGGGCTGGCAGGGCCGGTGCCGCATGCCGTTGCATCTATCATTCATGGCCAGCTGCGGCCGTTGTTGCTGGGTCAGGATCCGCGCGACACCGAGCGTTTGTGGGATCAGATGTACCGGGCGCAGATTCATGGGCGTCAGGGCGATGGCATGCTGGCGATCAGCGCGGTGGATTGTGCCTTGTGGGATCTGCGTGCCAAATGGATGCAGCAACCAGTCTTTCGCCTGCTGGGCGGTTCGTTAAGGGAAGAAATACCGGCATACGCATCGATGCTGGGTTTTGCGGTGCAGGATATGGCGCGGGTGCACGAGCGGGCGCTGGAGTATAAGGCGCTGGGATATCGCGGGCAAAAATGGTTTTTCCGCCACGGCCCGATGAGCGGCAGGGAAGGGCTGAAGAAAAACATCGAACTGGCAAAAACGCTGCGCGAAGCCGTGGGGGATGATTACGATCTGATGTTTGATTGCTGGCAGTCGATGGATGTAACGTATCTGCTTGAACTGGCAAAGGGGATCGAGCCGTATCGCCCGCGCTGGCTGGAAGAGTGCGTAATGGCTGACAGAATCGGCAGTATGCAACGACTCAAAGATAAACTGTCCATCCCGATGGCGGGAGGCGAACATGAGTACACGCGCTGGGGCTTCAAACGCTTCTTTGAATCCGGGGCGCTGGATGTGATTCAGCCCGATATCTACTGGTGCGGTGGGCTTTCAGAAACGCTAAAAATTGCCGCTATCGCCACCCTGTACGATTTGCAAGTGATCCCGCACGGTCATTCCAGCATCGCAACGGCCCATTTCAGCACCACGCAATCGCCGATCCACACGCCTTATCAGGAGTATCTGGTGAAATGGAACGATATTCATCAGTACTTCCTGCGCGATCCGCTGGTGCCGCAGAACGGGTTAATCCCGGTACCGCAGGGACCCGGCATGGGCATGGCACTTAATCCAGCGCATATCCAGCAGCAGACATACTTGTTCACCTCATAACCCAACGTTCCCTCAAACAGGCCCGTTATTGTTTGCGGGATCTGTCTCTTGTATACTACAAAACACAGTGCCCATCGTCATTCTGACCCCCTAAATGCTCGCTGTTT
Organism: Type-C symbiont of Plautia stali; assembly: GCF_059730935.1. Classification (NCBI taxonomy): domain Bacteria; kingdom Pseudomonadati; phylum Pseudomonadota; class Gammaproteobacteria; order Enterobacterales; family Enterobacteriaceae; species Type-C symbiont of Plautia stali. The sequence goes on from NZ_AP035924.1 coordinate 125,579, forward strand.
AAAGGACGCTCGTCACGCTATGCCCGCCGATAAACTCATCATTGACTGGTCATCGAAAAACATCCTCCGCCCGCAGTCATTGAGCAGCATTCTGGCCGATCATATTCGGGACCTGATCGTGAATTGCCAGATTGCACCCGGTGCATTGATTTCCGAGAACGACATTGCCACCCAGCTTAATGTGAGCCGGACGCCGGTTAGAGCGGCGCTGCAAAAGCTGGAGATGGAGCGTCTGGTGCAAATTATCCCGCAGCGCGGCACTTTTGTGTTTTCGTTTAATGAGCGGGAGATGCGCGAAACCTGTGAGATGCGGCAGATTCTGGAGTCAGGCGCATTAAAGCTGGCGCTGCAACATGATCGTCAGGCGCTGATCGCGCGCCTGAACGAACAGCTGGCGCGTGGACGCGATGCATTACAAAACGCGCCGGAGACCTACCGCGAAACCGATGCGGCGTTTCATATGGCACTGATTGAAGCCAGCCAGAATAGCGAGCTGGTCGGTTTTTACAAAACCAGCATCAACCGCATTCGTGCCTTTCTCAATCACCTGACGCGCACGCCGGATGAGTTTCAGGGTTCGCAAAACGATCATGAGGCGATCGTGGCGCGGTTAACTAATTACGAGGATGAACAGGCGCTGGAACTTCTGCACTGGCATCTTGGCGGCATTATGCGTATGTTCCAGCGGTCGGTGGCGGATGCTGATGTAAACCCGCGCGGTTAAGGCATTCGGAGCAGTGGAAGCCAGATATCATCAATGATTTCCAGCACAACGTCTTCTGAAACGGGCTGCATGGTCATAAACACTTCATGGCGATAGAGATCAAGCGGCAGGTTAATAACCCGGGTTGACCATTGCTTATCCGTTAACTCACTGCGTGCCACAGCGCGCGCGACGATCACTTCACACGGGCCTGGCTCATTGACATCCCCTAGCCGTTTCCGTAACTGGCTGAAGTTGATGCCGGTCTCGCGAAAAAAGTCCGTTATCTGCAGGTTCATCAGGGTCAACATGCGCACGCGACCGACATCAGCATGCCGCAGCAGGGCCAGAGCATCGCCACGCAGGCTGCCCGTGTCAGGGGTCTCAATGAGTTGTGCTTGCCAGGCTTTTTGCGTCGCGGCAAGCAGCAAATCGTTGCGCTGTGGCCAGCGCCTGTGGAGCACCGGCCTGCTGGTTTTAGCGCGTGCCGCCACGGCTTCGTAAGTAAAGCCGTTATAGCCTTGTTCCAGTAAAAGGTCCCAGGCCGCATTCAGGATGGCGTCTTCCAGCTGAGCTCCACGCCGTCGTGTGGCGATGGTTTTTTTTCCCTGATTCATGAGTGTCATAATTGTTCAATCAATGAAAGGTGGCTGATCCCAGGGCTGACCTCGATCAACGATGGGTCGTACCCTGGTTATCACACAACTGACTGTGGCCCGCAATTCGGCTGCCTTGTGCGCACCATGTTTCAGCAGGATATTCTGACGAATTCTCTCCAGCTTCTCGCCCTTATCGTGTATTTCTGTCACCTGCGCATGAATCCTGGCTCCGCAGTAGTCTCGTGCCCTTTCACCCGTCTCCCAGGCGATGAACACAACGGATCTATTCTGGTGGATGTTCCGGAGTGTGACCGACGCCTCGTCACTTATCTCAAACTCAATGGTTCCATCGGGCAACTGACGGGGTGTTCCCATGAAAGCGACATTAGGTTGACCGTCAGCACTTGCCGTACAAAGTAATTTATCATGATGATTGTTAAAGAAATGGCGCAGCGTATTTAACTTCTCATTACCGGATGCGGCCTGTATTAGTGTCATCTCTGCGCTCCACTTTTCATTCGCCCTGATGTCACGCCATTAATATTGGAAAAAAGAAATAAGATACACGATTGAATCTTATTCTTTCAGACTAGCGCAGCCAGTTAAGATACACAAGTGAATCTTATTGGCGCCTGTCAATGGCGCGTTTGCCGGGAGAAAGAGGGTTCATTCTGCTTCTGTTGGGAGCAACTCATTGCTGCAGCGCTGCAGCCACCGCCAAACCTGCCAGCTGCGCGCTGGCCAGCAGTTGCTCAACGCTGTGACCCTGACGCGCTCTGGCAGAAAGTCCGGACATCACGGTACTGACAAAATCGGTCAGGCGCGGCGCATCTTGTGGGTAGCGGGCCGCGATATAGCACCGGATGGTGTCCTCAGCGGCGCGATGAAACACTCTGGCCGCCTCGCGCGCCTGCTGATCCTGACAGCGAATCCCTTCCAGCACCAGACAACCCGCACACACCTCATCTCGGGCATAATGCAGCGCCGCCGCTTTCAGTAACGCATCGAGGGCTTCGGCCACTGGGCGGTCGTCGCGCAGTATCTCAGCCAGTGGAATCGAGCCGGTAGTGGCGTAGCGATCGAGAACGCGGGCATACAATCCGGCCTTGTTACCGAACGCGCTGTAAAAGCTCGGCGGATTGATGCCCAGCGCGTCAGTGACATCGGCGACGCTGACGGCGTCATAACCTTTGGCATGGAATAACCCCTGCGCAACCGCTACGGCGTGTTCGGGGTCAAAGTTACGGGGACGACCAGGTGATTTCATATTTTGTAGTACTCGCTACAAAATTACATTGACATTAAATCGGGCTCATTTTGTAATGCATACTAAGAAATCACACGTGGAGATGCAAATGAGCGTATTTAAAGATAAGCAGGTTCTGGTTCTGGGCGGCAGTCGCGGTATTGGTGCGGCTATCGTGCGTCGCTTTGCTGATGAGGGTGCCAGCGTGACCTTTACCTTCTCAGGTTCGCCGGAGGCCGCCAAAAAACTGGCGCACGAAACCGGTTCGGCTGCCGTTCATACCGACAGCTCAGAGCGCGATGCGGTGATTGCCACCGTGCGCGACAGCGGACCGCTGGATGTGCTGGTGGTCAATGCCGGTATCGCCCTGTTTGGCGATGCGCTGGAACAGGATCCGGACGCGGTCGATCGCCTGTTCCGCATTAACATTCACGCGCCGTATCATGCTGCGGTTGAAGCCGCCCGACAGATGCCAGCCGGCGGCCGCATCATCATTATCGGTTCGGTCAATGGCGACCGTATGCCGATTCCCGGTATGGCGTCTTATGCGCTAAGTAAATCCGCTTTACAGGGGCTGGCGCGCGGCCTGGCGCGGGATTTCGGACCGCGCGGCATCACCATTAACGTGGTGCAACCGGGCCCGATTGATACCGATGCCAATCCGGAAAATGGTCCGATGAAAGATCTGATGCACAGCTTCATGGCCATCAAACGCCATGGCCGTTCTGAAGAGGTGGCTGGCATGGTGGCGTGGCTGGCAGGACCCGAAGCCGGTTTCGTCACCGGCGCCATGCACACCATTGATGGGGCGTTTGGCGCATAACGTCAGTGTCTGAACAGGGCGCTGACCACCGCGCTGAATACCGAACCGGTGGCAAAAGCGTGTTCGGTCATGTGCTCTTCATGGCGCATATCAGCCAGCCGCCGCAGCGCCGCCTGCGCGCTGGCTGCATTAATTTCTTCATCCATCTTGCTGTAACCGTCCGCCATCAGCAGCCGGGCACGTTCCACATCCGATCGTTCCAGCGTGGCGATAACCTGTTGTTTGCGATAAAAAACGTAATCTGTCATAAGTGCGTCCTGTTGCCGTTATCGTGATTATACCGCGGAGGCGATGGTTTAAATCAGCTGAACATCGCACCCTCTTGGTAGCGGCGCAATTAAAACCTGGCCGTTGTATAAACAATTCGCAGCATAGCTGTTTCTCCCCGCGCGACAGGCAACCTATTTTATCAGCCCGGCCCTTCGCTGCCCGCTGCCAGCAGCGGCACCATGACATCACTGATCGGCGTAGCAATAGCATGCTGACGGCCATAGCGCTGTACCACACCATTGCGGGTATCCCACTCCAGCGGGCGGTTGGCCTGGCGATCGGCCAGGATCGAGGTGCTCAGATCGGGCGGCGCGCGGTGAAAGCCATCAATAATTTCCTGCGGCACGCTGTCGTCCAGCACCGCACCGGCCGCGCGCGCCACCGTCAGGCACTCCTGTAAATAGGCTAATCCCAGCTGCGTGATATCGCCGCGGCTAAACATGCCGGCGCGACGGTTGGCCAGCACCATCAAACCGGCGACGGCATTTTGTAACAGCTTGCGCCAGGCGATGGAGAGAAAATCCGCGGCCAGTGCCACCTCACAGCGCGTATCGCGTAGCGCATCCACTACGCGCGCGGCCTGCGGCACATCCGGCAAGGTCAGGCGAGGCTGGGCGCGCAGCCAGACTGACGCATCCGGCTCGCGCTGCGCCGGAAACCACACCACCGAAGGTAATACCGTGGCGCCGTTGACGTAAGGCGCCAGCTGGCTCTGCTGCTCGACGCCATTTTGCAGCGCGCACACCACGGTTTTTTCATCGCACAGAGTGGCCAGCCACGCGGCGCTGTCCGCGACCTGGGTGGTTTTAACCGCCACGAACAGCAAATCGCAGCGTTGTGTCACGTGCGAGGCATCATGCAATACCGGACCGGGCACGCTGATTTTGCCCGCATCGTGGCGCAGCGTTAACTGTGCATGGGCCGTGCGGCCGCACAGCAGCGGGGTGCGCCCGGCTTCATGCAGCACCGCCGCGACGGTGGTGCCAATTGCACCGGGGCCCAGCAGGGCGATTTTACAACGTTCAGACATGCTGCCATCTCCTCATCGCTTAACCGATCATCAGCGTGCCGAGTGCAATCACCGCACACGCCAGCATTTTCCTTACCGTTAATGCTTCACCGAGAAACAGCGCGCCCAGCACGGCGGCAAACAGCACGCTGGTTTCACGCAGCGCCGACACCGCGCCCATCGGCGCTGCCGTCATGGCGTAAATGATGATGCCGTAGGCCAGCAGCGAAACCAGGCCACCCGCCGCGGCGCTCAGCACGCCCGGTCGCCACTGCAGCAGGCTTTTGCTGTCGCGCAGCGCGATGTAGACCGCCGGCATTAATATGCCCCACAAGCTGCACATCCACGCGGTATACGCAAACGCATTGCCGGCAACGCGCACGCCCATGCCGTCCACCACGCTGTACGCGGCGATAAAGGCACCGGTCGCCAGCATGTAGCGCAGGCCCGGCAGCGCCAGTTTGCCGCCGCGCAGCGCCAGCGACACAATGCCAGCGGACACCAGCACAATGCCGCACAGCGTAGTAAAGGCGATGTGCTCGCCGGCAAACAGCGCGGCGGCGCAGGTCACCAGCAGCGGCGACGATCCGCGCGCAATCGGATAGGTCTGGCCGAGATCGCCGCTCTGGTAGCTGCGCACCAGGCACAGGTTATAGCCGACGTGCAGCAGCGCCGAAAGCAGCGCATATTTCCAGCTGGCGCGCGCCGGCAGCGGCAGAAACAGCGTACTGAGCGCACACACCAGCGCGATCGCCACGCACATAATGGTCATTGACCACAGGCGATCGGATCCGCCGCGCAGTAAAGTGTTCCAACTGGCGTGCAGAAGCGCGGCGCACAGCGTTAAGACAATAATGTAATCAGGCATAGGCTGATGCTATGCAGCCGCAAATGGATTGGAAAGCGAAGATTTATCATTGCGCTATGAGTAAAAGCTCATGCTTTACTGATAATCCTGCTGCGCCTGACGTGATTCAGCGAGCAGCCAGCGACGAAAATCAACGATGTGCGGCTGGGTTTCAATGCCCTGCGGACAGACGAAATAGTAGGCGGCGGGCGAGGAAAACGCGACGCTGAACAGCCGCACCAGGCTACCGTCGCGCAGCTCTTTTTCAACGTGACCGCTGCGCGCCAGCGCCACGCCTTGCCCCAGCAGCGCGGCTTCCAGCGTCATATTGGTGTCGGCAAAACGTACGCTCTCCTGTAAGGCATCCAGCGTCAGGCCGACCTGTTTAAACCAGATCTCCCACTTAGGCACCAGATCGGCGCCATCACGCATCAGCAGCGGGTAGCGCAGCAGTTCTGCCGGTTCCTGTGGCGTGCCAAAGCGCTGCAGCAGCGCCGGGCTGGCGACCGGAAACAGCTGTTCACGAAACATAAATTCGCTGTGCAGCGCCGGATAATTGCCATGGCCAAAGCGGATCGCCACGTCAGAATCCTGGCGCGAGAAGGTAATCGCATCATCGGTGCTTTCCAGCGTCACCAGGATTTCCGGGTGCTGGCGCGTCAGGCCCGGCAGGCGCGGCAACAGCCACTTCAGCGCAAACGAGTAGGTGGTATTCACGCGCAGCCGCACGCGGCCTTTCTGCTCGCGTAAGTCGGCTAAGGTGGTTTCCAGATTACTAAAAAACTCGCGCACGATCGGTGCCAGCGCCGCGCCGGCTGGCGTCAGACTCAGCGTTTTGCCGCGCTGAAACAGCTGTACGCCCCAGATCTCTTCCAGGTTTTTGAGCTGATGGCTGACGGCGCTTTGGGTGATAAACAGCTCTTCAGCCGCGGCGGTAAAGGTCGGATGACGCGTCGCCACTTCAAACGCGCGCAGCATGGCGGTAGGCGGTAACTCTCTCATCAGTGCAGCCTTGTTTTATGAGCGTTCACTCATGATAGCGGAATCGTCTGTTTACTCACGAAACTTATTCACCCAGCCCCCAGCTTCGCCTCTCGGCCTGTCACTCTGCTAACAGTGGCCGACACATTCATCACTGAATCGGCGAGCAGCTGAGCGGCCTGATATTTACCGCGTGGCAGTTTTAATTCGCCGCCGGATATGGTTCCCGCTGCGCTCGCGTCCTGACGCTGATTAACTATGTTTATCACTCAATATAAGAATGGGGTGATGAAATGCGAAACCGTGTATTTAGCGCGCTGGCGTTATTGTTATTATCCGGCTGTGGCGCGAATAACAGCGCCTCGCCGGTTACGGCACCTGGTGCGCCGGTAGCGGGGAAAACCGCGCTGCTGGAGAGCGGAGCGGCGGCGTTGCAGTCGCGGCCGCCGATTGAGGCGATCAATACGTATCTGGATGGTTTTCATTATTACTGCGGAAATCAGCAGGGGCAGATGGAAGCCCATCACTACGTCACCATTCTTAATGACGATGTGATGCAGGCGGTTATTTATGACGGTAACAAAAAAGACGCCAAATTAATGGGCGTGGAATATATCATCAGCGAACGTTTATTTAAGCAGCTGCCGGCGCAGGAAAAGCAGTACTGGCACAGCCATCGCTATGAAGTGAAATCCGGTACGCTGATTGCGCCCGGCCTGCCGCCAGCCGCGGAGCACGCGCTGATGAGCAAAATTGTCAACACCTACGGAAAAACCTGGCACACCTGGCATACCGACCGCGATAAAACGCTGCCGCTGGGCGCGCCGACGCTAATGATGGGCTTTACCGCCGACGGTCAGCTCAATCCGGCGCTGCTGGCTGACCGCGATAAGCGCTTTGACGTCGATACCGCGACAATCCGCGCCGACCGCGCGGATATCGCCGCCCATCCGGTGGCGGCAGGTGCCGATCATTGCCGGCGCGTGCATCCGTAACCGGCGATTCCGCTTTACTCGTGATACATCTGGCTGCGCCCGCCGTCGATCAGGATATCAGTGGCATTGATAAAGCGCGCCTCGTCGCTGGCGAGAAACAGCGCGGTGTAAGCCACTTCATCCGGCTCGCCGATGCGTTTACACGGCAGCAGCGCCGCCTGACGCGCGCGCTCTGCCTGCGGATCCGGACAGCTCGCCAGCCAGGCTTCAGCGGCTGGCGTCATGATCAAACCGGGCGAAATACTGTTTACGCGAATGCCCTGCGCGGCGTACTCCACGCCCAGGGAACGCGTCAGGCCGATCAGCCCGTGTTTAGCCACCGGATAAGGGAACGCGCCGGGAATGATTTTGTGCCCGTGCACCGAGGCAACGTTAACGATGTTGCCGTACTGACGGGCCAGCATCGCCGGCAGGACGCTGCGTATCAGGTTGTAAGGCCCTTTCAGATTGGTGTCCATGCAGCGCTGCCAGTCATCCTCGTCCAGCGTCAGCGGATCGCGAAAAACGTTTACGCCAGCGCAGTTGATCAGGATATCAATATCCCCCAGTGCCTGCTGCGCCTGTTGTACCGCGCGGCTAACCTGCTGCGGCTGCGTGACATCGGCTGCGCAGGCCAGACAGCGCTGGCCGGACTGCTGCTGTAGCTGCGCCGCCAGCGCTTCGCTGCTGTGTGCATCGCGATCGAATAGCGCCAGGCGGGCGCCTTCGCGCGCAAACAGGGTGGCGATGGCGCTGCCGATGCCGCTGCCGGCACCGGTAATGATGGCGGTTTTATTGGCTAAACGTGGGGACATAGTCGCTTCCTTATGAGGATGTCGGGAGAATCAGCCAGTCGGCTAGCTCTAAGGTATTATCACCGCGCTGCAGGCGAATCAGCGGCCAGCTGTCGCTGCGCGTGAGCGGCACCAGCCCGCTGCGGCTGAGCAAAAAAGTGTCTTCGCTTTTCACGCCGCTCAGCGTCGGGTTCCACGCCACGGCGGTGTCAGGCTGCACCTCGCCGCGACTCTCCGGGGTGATAATCCAGTCGCGACAGCCGTAACCGGCCGGACCGCCCTGATGATGATCGCGCCACGCCTCAGCGTGACCGTGGCGTTGATAAGCCTGAGTGATGTCGGCAAAAACCGCTGACCAGCTGCGCTGCGCCTGAGTGGCATACAGCATATCGGCGTGGATCTCCGCCAGCGTCAGAATGCGCTGGCGCAGCGCCGCGTCGGGTTCGCCGAGATGCACCAGGCGCGTCAGGCTGACATGCAAACCGTGCCGTTCAGCACCGAGGGTGATCAGCATCATGCGCTGCAGCGTTTTGCGCGTCGGCACCGGATGTTTAAATGCGGCGATGCGCTCATCGGCGGCCACCAGCGTGCACATCGGGCGAATGCCGCGCGCCAGACAGCCGGCGGCAATCTCGGCTTCGACCTGCCATTCGCTGACGCCCGCGCGCAGCTGGCGCGCCACCGTTTCGACAATCTGCGCCGACTCCTGTCCCAGCGTGCGAAAGCGCTGCTGTTCCGGTGCGCTCAGCCCCTGGCGCAGCGTAATCATCTGCGGCTGGATATCGCTCAATCCTGTCATGGGCGTATCGCTGCCGATATGGCCCGCCGGCAGCACGCTGCTCAGCGACTGGTACCACGGAAAGTGCCGGGTCGCACAGCTGAACGTCAGCGGCTCTTCGGCCAGAATGCGCGGTAATTAATTGTCCGGTGCCAGCAGCAGCACGCTGTCGCGGCCGATCAGCAGGCTGGCAACGCCGGTCTCGGCGCGATCCACCACATAATAGCTGGCCCCGTCGGTCAGCCAGGCGATGTTATCGCGGCGCGTCAGCAATACTGCATCCAGCTGCCAGTGCGCCAGCGCCTGTTGCAGGCGCGCCAGTTTGTCACTCATACACGGCCTCCTTGTGCTCGACAAGTTGTGACTGCAGAACCAGTTGCGCAGCGCGATGCGCCACGGCCATCACCACCGCATTGGTGTTGCCGCTGATAATATTCGGCATCATCGAGGCATCCACCACGCGCAACCGCTGTACGCCGCGCACGCGCAGGTCGTCGTGCAGCACCGCCAGCGGATCGTCATCGTTGCCCATGCGGCAGGTGCCAACCGGGTGATAGCCGGTCTTTACCATGCGCCGGCAGTGGGCGCCAATCGCTTCATCACTGGTGACTTCTGCACCAGGGAAAATCTCTTCATCGACCATCTCACGGATGGGCGCGGCGGCCAGCACCTGACGCGCAAAGCGAAAGCCGGCGAGGGTGCGGGCTAAATCGTCCGGATGGCCGAAAATCTGCGTATCGATCACCGGCAGGCTGCTGGCGTTGTTATCGCGCAGCGTGACTTCACCGGTGGCTTTGGGGCGCAGCAGCAGGGAATTCACCGTGACACCGTCACCGGGATCGGCACCCATTACATCTCGATCGAGATAGACCGTCGGCACGCAGAACATCTGAATGGTGGGCGTCGCCGTGAAATCGAGCGGATCGAAAAAGGCGCAGGTTTCCACGCCGGTGGTGGTCACCGGGCCGCTTTTGAACAACAGATATTGCAGTCCGGCTTTGACCATCGGCCAGCCGCGATCCTGACCGTAGTAGCCAAACGCACCGCGCGTGCTGGCAACCACCGGCACTTCGTAATGGTCCTGCAGGTTTTTACCCACGCCCGGCAAGGCATGGCGCACGGTAATACCGTGTTGTTTCAGCTGTTCCTGCGGACCGATGCCGGAGAGCATCAACAGTTTTGGCGTCTGATAGGCACCGGCGGCCAGAATCACTTCGCGGCTGGCGCGCGCCTGTTGCGGCTGGCCATCCTGACGATAGCGCACGCCGCTGGCGCAGGTGCCGTCAAACAGCACCTCTTCAACCTGCGCACCGGTGACCAGCGTCAGCCGTGCGTCATGGCGCAGCGGGTTGATAAACGCATCGACCACGCTGCAGCGCTGTCGTGTCTGACCGTCAATGGTGTGCTGCATGAAGCCGACGCCAGACGGATTGCCGCTGTTAAAATCCGGCGTGTAGGGAATACCCAGCCCCTGCAGGGTTTTGACATAGGCGCGGCTCAGCGGACTGAAGTGGCCGAGATGCGACACTTTCATCGGGCCGCCAACGCCGTGATTGGGTGCGCCGAGGTGATCGTTATCTTCGATGGCGGTAAAGTGCGGCAGCAGCGCCTCCCACGACCAGTCGATGCCCTGATGGCCCAGCGCCTGGTTCCAGTCGGCGTAATCCTGTTTATGGCCGCGCATGTAGACCATGGCGTTGACAGTCGAACCGCCGCCCAGCACTTTGGCCTGCGGCACGATCACGCCGCGTCCGTTGAGCTGCGGCTGCGCTTCGGTTTGATGCATCGTCAGAAACCGGTCGCTGGCGAGAAACTTCATATAGCCGGCGGGCATTTTTAGCACCGGATGGTATTCGTCGCGCCCGGCCTCCAGCAGCAGCACGCGCGCATTTCCTTCGCTGACCAGGCGCGCGGCAACGATACAGCCCGCGCTCCCGCCGCCCACCACAATGTAATCGTACTCTTTCATAACGCTCCGTTTACTCCGATGCGATGGAATCTAACCGGCGCAGGCGCTGCGCCGCCGGGTTGTGCTGCTCGCCCGGATCGAGCGGACTGAGCAGATAACGCCACGAGATAAACGCACTCACCAGATACAGGAAGGCGTAGCCCCAAACCACCCCGAGTGTGCCGAGCAGCGCATTGATTGCGCCGTACAGCGCCGGTCCAAAGAAAGTGGACAAGCCGGCGGCGAAGCAGTAAATCGCCATGGCGTTACCTTTATCCTTCGGCTGGCACAGCGAGGAGAACAGCGCGGCGGCGGGCACGTAGCCGCACAGCGTGATGCCGTACAGGCAGGCGCAGATGACGCTGAGCACAAAGCTGCCGTGGCTCCACTGCGGCACAAAGTACATCAGCAGCATCGAGATGCCGGAACCGAGGCCGCCGAACACCGTCAGCACTTTGCGCCAGCCGATGCGGTCGGTCAGCTTGCCAACGATCGGATTAAAGCTCATGCCCACCAGTCCCATGATGGTGATCAGGCTGAGGTATTCGGTCTGGGAAAAGCCAATCTGTTCGGTGAAAAAGCCCGGCAGAAAAATAAAGAAGCCGAAGTAGGGCGTGGTGTTGATGATGCGCACCACTGCCGCGGCAGCGATGCGCGGCTCACGCCACAGAATATCGATGCCGCCCATCAGCGTGCGCAGCGTGCCCTGCTGACGATGTTCGGCATCCAGCAGCGACTGATAACCGCTGCGCTCTTTCAGCGCCAGCAGCATCACCAGCAGACCGATCGCCACCAGACCCAGCGACAGCCAGAAGGTGGCGTATTCGCCCACCAGGCGGATAGAGAAGATCGCTACCAGCGAACCGAGCGTCGGCAGCCCGCCGGTAAATGCCAGCCAGAACCAGCCGGTGGCGGAGCCGCGCATCTCCGCCGGGGCCGCCGACTGAATCCACACCAGAAAGGCGTAGGCAAACATCGGATAAGCCACGCCGCGCAGGCCATAGGTTAGTGCCAGCAGCAGCACGCTGTGCGACGGCAGCGCCACGGCCAGAAACAGCACTTCAAACACAATCCAGATCAGGCCGCCCGCCAGCATCACTTTACGCGGGCCGATCAGCGTTGACAGCGAACCGGCCAGCCATGAGCCCAGCGTGACGGTGACGCCGTAAAAGGCGATTACCCATGCAGCGATATTCAGGGAAAAGCCGTTTTCGTGCAGATAGGGCGCGAGATAGTTGGACTCGACGCCGTCGCCAATCATAAACAGCAGGACCGCCAGATAGCCCCAGGCCAGCGCGGGCGGAATGCCGAGGCGGATCAGCCACGGATGGGTTGCAGGTGATGTTGTCATTATGTTTTCTCTGTAGGGTTGGTGTCAGCACAGCCAGATAAAGCGTTCGCCCGGCATTATCAGAACGTTTTTTACCGGGATAGCGCGAACGGGTTGTTATGAGCAGGGACTCTAAAGCACGGCAGGCGCGCAGGATGGTGCAACCATCACAGAAGTCAGTAAACACTGTTTAGTAAGATGAGCGCGGATGAAGCGAAAGGAGGCCGCGTGAAAACCGTCGGACTGAATAATTTTCAGGTGCGTAAGCACAACAAAGCGCTGTTTATGCAGCTGATGTGGCGTCATAAACGTCTGAGCAAATCGCAGCTGGCGCAGCTCAGCGGCCTGACTATTCCGGCGGCCAGCAAGATTTTGCAGGAGCTGCTGGAGCAGGGCCACGTGCAGCACTCCAGCGCCACGCTGAGCACGCGCGGCAACAGCAACGGCAGTTTTCAGCTGCCAGCGCAAGGCGCGTGGACGCTGTGCCTGTGCGTCAAGCCGACCAGCATTGAACTGCAGCTGGCGGATGCGCAGCTGGTGGCGCAGGGCGACTATCAGCAAATCAGCATCAATGCGCAGACGCCAGAGCAGCTGCTGGCGGAGATTGAAACGGTGTGGCGCGCGACCTGTAAACGCTGGCCGAAGCGGCAGATTAATCTGGCGCTGGCGGTGCACGGGCAGGTCGATCCGGTAACCGGTGTCTCGCAGCATATGCCGCAGGCGGCGTGGCGCAGCCCGCTGCAGCTGAAGTTTCTGCTGGAGGAGAAGCTGGCGGTTGACGTCCGCGTCGATAACGACTGCGTGATGCTGGCGCTGGCGGAAAGTGGCTGAACCGCAATGCGCTGGCCGAATTCTGCGTCATCAATGTCGATTACGGCATCGGCTCATCATTTGTCATCAACGGCGAGATCTTTCGCGGCAACCTGTACGGCAGCGGGCAGATTGGCCACACCATTATTGATCCGCACGGGGAGCGCTGTAACTGCGGACGGCAGGGCTGTCTGGAGACGGTCGCCTCGCTCAGCACGCTTAAGCGGCTGGCGCATCAGCGCGCGCCGCAGGCGGTGCAGCCCACCAGCCGTCAGCTGCTGGCTGCCTGGCAGGCCGGCGAGCCGTGGATCGTCGAGTGGGCGCAGCGCAGCGCGGAAGCCATCGGCATGAGTCTGTACAATTTCCTTAATACGCTGAATATCAATCAAATCTGGCTGTACGGTCGCAGCTGTACTTTTGGTGAGAGCTGGCTGCAGACCATCGTGCACCAGATTGATTTCAATCCTTTTGATCCGCGCGATGCGCTAAAAAGCAAAGCCACCAACGTGCATTTTGGTCAGCTGGATCGCGCCCGTCAGGTCCTCGGCATCGGTTATCTCTATGTCGAGACCGATCCCGGTACGGCGTAGTTTACTAAACTCCTGTTACTAAAATCTGTGAGGGCCTGAACTTTCACCCTGCGGTATCGGTGGTGAGATAGCCGCACTTTGACCCTGGTGCGGAGAGTGGCCGTGAACAATCATCAACATCTGAATATGCGTTACGTGTGGAGCATCTGTCTGGTGGCAGCCTGCGGCGGTTTGCTGTTTGGCTATGACTGGGTGGTGATTGGCGGGGCCAAACCCTTCTATGAGGCCTGGTTCAACGTCACCGATCCGGCGGCATCCGGCTGGGCGATGAGCTCGGCGCTGGTGGGCTGCGTGTTTGGTGCGCTGGTGTCCGGCTGGTCAGCAGACAAGCTGGGGCGGCGGCTGCCGCTGATTGTCGCCGCACTGCTGTTTGTGGTGTCGGCGATCGGCACCGCGCTGGCCAGCAGCTTTACGCTGTTTGTCTGGTGGCGCATTCTCGGCGGCGTCGGCATTGGTATCGCCTCGGCGCTCAGCCCGATGTACATCGCGGAGATCAGCCCGGCAGACAAGCGCGGCAAGTTTGTCGCGGTTAACCAGCTGACAATCGTCATTGGCGTGCTGGCGGCGCAGCTGATCAACCTGATGATTGCCGATCCGGTCGTCGGCGCATCAACCCATGCGGCGCTGCGTGAAACCTGGAACGGTCAGGTTGGCTGGCGCTGGATGTTCGCCTCGGCTGCCGTGCCGTCGCTGGCGTTTCTGCTGCTGATGATGTGGGTGCCGGAATCACCGCGCTGGCTGATGTTGGTGGGCCAGCCGCAGCGCGCGCTGGCGATGCTGAATAAAATTGGTTCGCCTGCTTATGCGCAGCAGACGCAGCGCGAGATTGCCCGCGCGCTGGAACAGGATCGCCAGCAAACGCGCGCCCGCGCCGGCTCGCTGCTGGCACCGCGCACGCTGCCGATTGTCATCACCGGCATCGTGCTGGCGATTTTCCAGCAGTGGTGCGGTATCAACGTGATTTTCAATTATGCGCAGGAGATTTTTGCTTCGGCTGGTTTCGATATCAACGGCACGCTGAAGTCGATCGTGGCCACCGGCCTGATCAATTTGCTGGCAACAGTGCTGGCGCTGCCGCTGGTGGACCGGCTCGGTCGCCGCAAACTGATGCTGATCGGCGCCGGAGGACTGACGCTGTGTTATGCACTGATTGCCGGTGCCTACACGCTGGGCATCACCGGCTGGCCGGTGCTGATTCTGGTACTGGCGGCGATTGCGGTTTATGCGCTGACGCTGGCGCCGGTCACCTGGGTGCTGCTGGCGGAAATTTTCCCCAACCGGATTCGCGGTCTGGCGATGTCGGTCGCCACGCTGGCGCTGTGGATTGCCTGTTTTGTGCTGACTTATACCTTTCCCATCCTCAATGCCGGACTTGGTGCAGCGGGCAGCTTTATGCTGTATGGCGTGATTTGTGCGGCGGGCTTTGTCTTTGTGCTGCGTCGCGTGCCGGAGACCAAAGGCATATCGCTGGAGCAGCTGGAGCAGCAGCTCACCGCAGGCGAGCCGGCTGCGGTGGCAGGTGAGCATTCGCTGCGTTAACCGCAGCCATGCTTAAGGCAGAAAGCCGGTGCGCCAGGCGGCGCACCGGTACAACACCCGCTTACACCTGCGCCATACCGCCATCGACAAACAGCTCGGCTGCATTAATAAAGCTGGCGGCATCGGAGGCGAGAAACGCCACCACCTTGCCAATCTCTCCCGGCTCACCCAGACGACCGAGCGGTACCTGCGCGGCCAGCGCATCGAACAGCCCCTGGCGCTGATCTTCCGGCACCAGTCCGCCTAAGCCTGGCGTCTGAACCGGGCCAGGGCTCACCACGTTAATGCGGATGCCGCGGTCTTTCACATCCAGCGCCCACGAGCGGGCAAAGTTACGCACCGCCGCTTTACTGGCGCTGTAAACGCTGAAGCCCGGTGTGCCCTGAATCGCGGCGGTGGAGCCGGTGAGAATCACCGACGCCTTATCGCTCAGCAGCGGCAGCGCTTTCTGCACGGTGAACAGCACGCCGCGGACGTTGGTGCTGAAGATACGATCAAAATGTTCTTCTGTGATGGCCCCCAGCGGCAGCATGTCGCCGCCACCGGCGTTGGCAAACAGGATATCCAGCCGGCCGGCCTGGCGCGCAATCTGCGCATAGACAGCGTCGAGGTCGCTTAACTGTGCCGCATCGGCGCGAATGCCGGTGGCGGCGGCACCGATGCTGGCGACGGCCGCATCCAGCTCAGCCTGACGACGACCGGTGATAAACACGCGTGCGCCCTGTGCCGCCAGTTCCTGAGCGGTGGCGAGGCCAATACCGGAGGTGCCGCCGGTCACTAAAGCAATTTTGTCTTGCAGAATCAGGTTCATAGTATGTACTCCACAGTTGATCAGGTTAAGTGGTGACGGCCTTGCCGTCGGTGAAGTGCACTGTAGCGCTGCCGCTTTTACGGATAAATGGTGTAAAATCGAAAGGACTATTTCTCTGGGTGGATAATCAGGTTAGGGGTAACAATGGATCAATTGCTGGCAATCCGGGCGTTCGCCCGCGTGGTCGAGGCAGGCAACTTTACCCGGGCCGCCAATTCACTGGATATGCCTAACGCCACCCTGAGTAAGCTGGTGCAGGAGCTGGAAGCGCATCTCGGCGTGCGCCTGTTGCAGCGCACCACGCGCCGGGTCACGGTGACGGCAGAAGGGCGCGATTACTACGAGCGGGCGCTGCGCATCGTGCGCGATCTGGAAGATATCGATTGTGCGTTCAATAGCGTCACGGCAAAGCCGCGCGGTCAGCTGCGTATGGATATCGGCGGTTCAACGGCGCGTGATGTACTGCTGCCGGCGCTGCCCGATTTTGTCGCCCGGTTTCCCGATATCACCCTGGACCTTGGCGTGTCCGATCGCACCGTGGATCTCATCAGTGATAACGTGGACTGCGTAGTGCGCGGCGGTCCGCTGAGCGATTCGTCACTGGTGGCACGGCACTTAGGCAATGCGCAAATGATCACCTGTGCCACGCCCGGCTATCTGCGGACCTACGGCATTCCGGCGTATCCGCAGGAGCTGAACAATGGCCACCGCATCATCAGCTATCTGTCGCCGCAGAGCGGGCGCGCCTTTCCGCTGCGCTTCCGCCACGGCGAAGAGCGAATCGAAGTCAAGACCGCGCACCGCGTTGGCGTCAATGAGAGCAACGCGCACCTTGCCGCGGCGGTGGCGGGGCTGGGCATCATTCAGACGTTCCGTTACGCTGCGGCCGCGGATTTGCAGGCCGGACGGCTGGTGGAGATCCTCGCCGACTGGCGTCCGTCAGACTATCCGTTCCACGTGGTTTATCCGCAGAGCCGCCATCTCACCCAGCGCCTGCGGGTGCTGATCGACTGGCTGCGTGAGGTGTTTCCGCAACGGCTGAATGGATGACAGGGTGTAAACAATCTGTTAACGTTTGGCCTCAACCCCATGATACAGGCGCGTTTATGACACTCTCTGCTGATTCCGCATCGTCATCTGACTTTCGCCTGTATGCGCCTTGCTGCCCGCCACCTCCGGCACGCGTTGTGATTCGCTAAGTATCGAACTTCCTGCGCCTCGCTAAGCGAGCGCGCTAACAACGTTTGTTTCAGGAGCAATGCTATGCGTTCTTCTTCTTCGCTGACTTCGCAGGCAGCGACGTCAGGCTTTGTGCTGCTGTGGGGCAGCGCAGCCATTTTCTCGCGTCTCGGGCTGGATAATGCCTCACCGCTGGCACTGCTGGTGGTGCGTTTTAGCATCGCGCTGGTTGCGCTGTTGCTGGTGGGACTGTTTCGCCGCCGCTGGCTGCCGCAGCCCGGTACGCGCCCGCGCGTAATGCTGACCGGCCTGGTGTTGATCGGCGCTTATTCGCTGTGTTATTTCCAGGCGATGGCGGAGGGCGTGACGCCAGGGCTGATCGCCACCATCATGGGCATCCAGCCAATTCTGACGCTGTGCCTGGTGGAGCGGCGTCTGCCGGGCAGGCGGTTGCTGGGCTTAACGGTCGCGCTGGCGGGGCTGATACTACTGGTGTGGCGCAGTCTGGCGGCGTCGCAGCTGCCGCTCAGCGGCGTGCTGTTTGCGCTGGCCGCGCTGCTGTGCATGACCTTCGGTGCCATCATGCAGCAGCGGGTGACGCAGCATCCGGCGCAGGTGCTGCCGCTGCAGTATGGCGTGAGTTTACTGCTGTGCCTGCTGTTGCTGCCGGTTAAACCTTTTCATGTCAGCTTCACGCTACATTTCTGGCTGGCCGCGCTGTTCCTCGGCGTGATGATCTCCGTGGTGGCCCAGCTGCTGCTGTATCGCTTACTGAGCGCGGGCAGTATCGTTAACGTCACCAGCCTGTTTTATCTGGTGCCGGTGATTACCGCGCTGCTCGACTATCTGCTGCTGGGTAACCGACTGCCGTGGCTGAGCCTGCTGGGCATGGCGGCGATTCTGGCGGGTATCCTGCTGGTGTTTCGTGCGCCACAGCCTTCGCGTTAACATCATGCCCCGCCAGCCGGCGGGGCATTTCAGCCATGATCGGTCAACGCCTGTGCGGCGCAAATCAACGCCAGATGACTGAGGCCCTGCGGCATATTGCCGCGCCACTCATCGCTGCGCACGTCGAACATTTCATTGAAGGTTTCCACGTTGCCGCGCTGGCACAGCTTGTCGAGGATCTGCTGCATAGCGCTTTCGGCACGCGTTGTCTCGCCCAGCGCCGCCCAGGCTTCCACCAGCCAGAATGAGCAGGCGATAAAAGTGCTCTCTTCCTGTTCCGTGCCGCTGTAGCGATACAGCATGGCGCTACCGTGTCCCAGTTCCTGCTCAATGGCACGGTAGGTGGCTTGCATACGTGCCGGGTTGACGCGGCTGCCATAGGGATGCACCAGCGCCAGCGCAGCGTCCAGCCTGCCGTTGCTATCGGGATAAAACACATACGCCTGTTTCTCTTCGTTCCAGCAGTGCGCTTCAATCCAGCTGCTGATGCGGTCGCGCTCGCGCTGCCAGCGTTTCAGCCAGGTCGGTTCAATGTGGCGCGCTTCGGCCAGCGCCACGGCACGGTCGAGGGCCAGCCAGCAGGCCATCTTTGAATGCGTATAGTGCTGCTGCTCCGGCAGTTCCCAGATACCGCTGTCTTTCAGCCGCCACCGATCGGCACAGTGATTGGCCAGCGCACCCAGCATGCGCGAGGTGGCTAAATCCAGTACGTGCCCGGCGCGTATAAACAACTCGGCGGTCGCCAGCATATCGCCGTACATGCTCAGCTGCAGCTGGTCGCGGGCGTTGTTGCCCACGCGTACCGGCTGGGAATGATGATAGCCACGCAGCGGCACAAAGCGTTCGGCAGGCACTTCGTTGCCCTCCAGCGTGTAGCAGGTGCGCAGCGCGGTGCCGTGGCGGATAATGGTTTTCGACAGCCAGGAGAACGCCGCTTTACAATCTTCCAGCGCACCGAGAAAAACAAAGGCTTTGATGATCAAACAGGCATCGCGCACCCATGCGTAGCGGTAGTCATAATTCTTCTCTCCGCCAATGCCTTCCGGCAGCGAGGTAGTGGCTGCCGCCGCCAGCGCGCCGGTGGGGGAATACCATAAAAATTTCAGCGACAGCGCCGAGCGGCGCACGTGCTCAGCAAAGCGCCCCTGATAGCTCAGGCTGCGGGTCCAGTCGCACCAGGCGGTATGGCTGGTTTCGATGCGGGTATCGATCGCCTCCAGCGGCGGCACCGCCAGCGGTTCGCGCTCGGTGACCAGCAACGCCACCAGCGATCGACTGCCCTCTGCGGTGCGTAGCGTGGCGCAGATTTGCTCATCGTCACGCTGTTCAATCTGCCAGTCCTCGCTGGTGCGCAGCATCGCCAGCAGATCGCCAACGTGGTAGACGTCGCCCTGTTCAGTGCTGTCCTGCCACGGCGATCGGGTTTCGGCTACGGTGCCAAAGCGCAGCGTCAGGCGCAGCGTCACTTCGCCGTCAACGCCTTCCACGCGCCGCGCCAGCTCACTCCACGGCAGACGGCCTGCCAGCGTGCTGTTTAGCGATTCGGTCAGCAGTACGCTGCCGTTATCGGTAAAAAAGCGGGTTTCCAGTACGTTGCTGTCAGCACGGTAGGCGCGTTCGGTACGATAAGGGGCATCAGGTTCGATCTGGAAAAAACCGCCGATCTCGGGATCGAGCAGGCGATCAAACAGCGGGGCGGAGTCAAGGTTGGGCGCGCACCACCAGTCAATCGCGCCGTCGGGCGCGATCAGAGCCACCGACCGGCCCTCGCCGATGGCCGCGTAGTCACCGAGACGCGCGAAACCCCGTTCGCGCACCGGCGACTGGAACGTTTGGTTATTCATGGATCTTCCCTGTCAGCAGAAACGGCAGCGTGGCCGCCTGCTGGCAGCCACGTGATGCGGGTGGAATTCCCCGGTCAGACGGTACCGGTACCGCCATCGGAGCACCACACCTGACCTGAGGTGAAGCTGTTGGTGGTTTCAGCGAAGGTCACGTACAACGGCGCGATTTCAGCCGGCTGACCCGGACGCCCCAGTGGCGCGCTGGCACCAAACTTCTCGATTTTTTCCTGCGGCTGACCGCCGCACACCTGCAGCGCGGTCCAGTACGGTCCTGGTGCTACAGCATTGACGCGAATTTGCTGCTCGCCCAGCTGCTTCGCCAGCGCTTTAGTAAAGGCGGCGATCGCGGCTTTGGTTTGCGCGTAATCCAGCAGAATGGCGCTCGGTTCATACGCCTGAACCGACGAGGTATTAATAATGGATGATCCGGCAGGCAGATATTCCAGTGCCGCTTTGGTGATCCAGAACATCGCATAAACATTGGTCTTAAAGGTGGCGTCAAAATCTTCCGTTGAGAGCGTACGGATAGACTCATTAAATTGCTGGCGACCGGCGTTATTCACCAGAATATCCAGGCCGTCGAGTTTTTCTGCTGCCTCTTTTACCAGCTGCTGGCAAAAAGATTCTGAGCGAATATCACCCGGAATAGCCACCGCTTTACGGCCTTCCGCTTCGATTAATTGCACCACTTCAGCGGCGTCCTGCTCCTCTTCCGGCAGGTAGTTGATCGCCACGTCTGCCCCTTCACGGGCATACGCAATGGCTACCGCGCGACCAATACCGGAGTCGCCACCGGTAATCAGCGCCTTGCGCCCGGTTAAACGGCCAGTGCCGCGATAGCTGGTTTCACCGTGATCGGGACGGGGTTCCATCTTACTGGCTAATCCCGGAATGGGCTGATGCTGCTTTTTGAATGGCGGCTTTGGATATTCCTGGGTAATCAGCGTTTTGTTAGTAAATGAAGTCATACCTATCTCCTTGTACAGTGGAACGTGTAAATTAAGCCTGGCAGAGATGTGATATTTGTCACGTCAAAAAATAAGCAGTCGCGATTTATTAAAGCGGGACGGGAGTAACTGAAATGATATTTTTAGTTACAAAATCACTAACGCAATGATTATTTTAAAGCTGCGTAAGCCATGCGAGTTATTAAGCGAATCGGCCTGCTTGCACGAAAGATATTTGTTTCTAAGCTCTAAGCATAACTTTACATAATAACCGGCGCTGGCCGGCCCGAATAATTATGAGCGATGGCTTAAACGAGGCGTTAAATGAGCGAAGCACAATGTACCATTATATTTAATGGTGAGCGCTTAAGCGGAACCGCAAATCAACCGTTAATTGATTTTCTGCAGGAGCAGGGAAAAAAACTGCCTCATGTCTGTTATCACCCGGCGCTGCCGCCGCTGCAAACCTGTGATGTTTGCTGGGTGGAGGTGGATGGCGAAGCGGTGCGCGGCTGCACGTTACGCAGCGCTGAGGGCATGCGCGTGGTCAGCCAGAGTGCGGTACTGCAGGCGGCACAGCAGGAGGGCATGGACCGCATCCTCAATCGCCACGAACTCTACTGCACGGTGTGTGAACACAACACCGGCGACTGCACGTTACATAACACCGTCGCGGACATGCACATTCCGATTCAGTATTACCCCTACCAGCGCAAACCGGACAGCAAAGACCACAGTAATCCGTTTTATACCTACGATCCGGATCAGTGCATTCTGTGCGGACGCTGCGTGGAGGCCTGCCAGAATGTCGAGGTGAATGAGACGCTGTCGATTGATTACAGCGCCGATCACCCGCGCGTGCTGTGGGATGGCGGGACGCAGATTGCCGGTTCCAGCTGCGTCAGCTGCGGCCACTGCGTGACCGTCTGTCCGTGCAACGCGCTACTGGAAAAAACCATGCAGCCCGACGCCGGTCCCTTCACCGCGATGGATGAAGACCTGAAGCGGCCGCTGATTGATTTCGTCAAATCACTGGAAAACAGCATCGGCATGGAGCCGATCACCGGAATTTCGCTGATCGATGATGCGCTGCGCAAAGTCGAAATCAAAAAAAACAAAACCGTCTGCACCTATTGCGGCGTCGGCTGCAGTTTTGAAGTCTGGACGCGCGATCGCCACATCCTCAAAATCCAGCCGGTGGCCGATGCGCCGGTCAACGGCATCTCAACCTGTGTCAAAGGCAAATTTGGCTGGGATTTTGTGAACAGCCCAAACCGGCTGACCACGCCGCTGATTCGTGAAAACGGCCAGTTCCGCCCGGCCAGCTGGGAAGAGGCGCTACAGCGCGTGGCCGACGGCCTGCGCGCGGTGGCACGCCAGCACGGCGGTAACGCGATTGGTTTTATTGGTTCCAGTAAAGCCAGCAATGAGGAAGCCTACCTGACGCAGAAGATCGCCCGCCTGATTTTCGGCACCAACAACGTGGACAACTCCTCGCGCTATTGCCAGAACCCGGCGACGGAAGGGCTGTTTCGCACCGTGGGCTACGGCGGCGATGCCGGTACGCTGCGCGATCTGCAGCAGACCGACCTGATCATCACCGTTGGCAGCAACCTGGCGGAAAATCATCCGGTTTTCGCTTCACATATCAAACAGAGCCACAAACATCGCGGACAGAAACTGCTGGTGGTCGATCCGCGCCGTCACGAAATGGCCGAGCGCGCCGATTGTTATCTGCGCATCCGCCCCGGCACCGACATGGTGTGGGCGTCGGCGATGGCGCGCTACATGTTTGACCACGGTTATGCTGATGAAGCATTCCTGCGCGAGCGCGTGAATCAGGTGGCGGAATACCGCGCCTCGCTGGCGCCTTTCACCCTTGAGATGGCCAGTGAGGTCACCGGCCTGAGCGTGGCGCAGCTGACTGAGGCCGCCGAGATGATCGGCAACGCGGGCAGCGCCTGTCTGCTGTGGGCGATGGGCATTACGCAGCACAGCCACGGTGCGGATACCAGCACTGCGCTCTCCAATCTGCTGCTGGTGACCGGCAACTACGGCCGGCCCGGCACCGGCGGCTATCCGATGCGCGGTCACAATAATGTGCAGGGTGCCAGCGATTTTGGCTGCTTAAGCAATGTCTATCCCGGCTACGAAAAAGTGACCGATGCGCAGGTACGGGAAAAGTGGGCGCGCGCCTGGGGCGTGGCGCCGGACGCGCTTTCCGATGAAGCCGGGCTGGATAACTTCATGATGGTGGAAGACGCGCATGAACAGCGGGTGCGCGCCATGTACATCATCGGCGAAGAGACCGCCTTTTCTGATGCGGACTCGACCAAAGTGCACGAAGCCTTCAGCCGGCTGGATTTCATGGTGGTGCAGGACATCTTCATGAGTCGCACCGCTCAGTTCGCGGATGTGGTGCTGCCTGGCTGCCCCAGCCTGGAGAAAGAGGGCACCTTCGTGAATACCGAACGGCGCATTCAGCACTTCTCGCCTGCGTTTGCGCCGCTCGGCGACAGCCGGCCTGACTGGCAGATATTGACTGAGGTCGCGGCGCGTCTCGGCCATCACTGGCACTACCCGAATCCCGGCGCCATCATGGCAGAAGCTGCGGGTATCGCCACGCTATTTGCCGGGGTCAGCTATGAGAACCTCGTCGGCTGGCAGTCACAGCTGTGGCCGGTAAACGCCGACGGCAGCAGCACGCCGCTGCTGTATACCGAGGCGTTCGCCTTTCCTGATGGCAAAGCGCGTCTGTATCCACTGACGTGGCAGCCACCGATGGAAGCGCCCGATGAGCAGTACGATCTGCTGCTGAACAATGGACGTATGCTGGAGCATTTCCAGTCGACTAATCAGACCGGGCAGGGCGGACGCATCAAATCGCTGTCGCCCAACTGGTTTGTTGAGATTTCGCCGCAGCTAGCGCAGGAGCGGCAATTACAGCAGGGCGACTGGGTGGAGCTGCGTTCGCGCCGGGGCAGTATAGAGGTGCCGGTGGTGGTGACTGAACGGATGGCCGGCAATGTGTTGTTCATTCCTATCCACCACGGCAAACCGGGGGTGAACGGGCTGACCGGTGAACACCACGATCCCGACGTCAACACCCCGGCCTACAAAGAGATTGCGGTGACGATGCGTAAACTGACGCATGCGCCACAGCCGCACCCGATTCCGCTGCACAACTTCCGCCACGGCCAGCGCACGCCGCTGGATCATCTGCCCGTTGAACAAAAATGGCAGCAGCCTGAATACCGGCTGCCGCCTGAACACGTTTCGCATCCGGAGAAAAGCTAATGGCCGAACCGCTGCACTATCAACCCACTCCGACGCGCACCGAACCCAGCGCGCAGGAAGCGCTGAACGAACTGCTGGAGAATCTGCATCAGCACGGCTTCCTGCGCCTGGCTAATGACATGGTACAAGCCAACAATGACATCGGTAAAATCGTCGCCGCCGGACTTAACCGGCCCGGCACCCAGAATGCGGTGCAGAACCTGTCGCTGCTGTTTATGACCCTCAGCACCGTACCGCCGGAGCGTTTCAACCATTTGCTGCTGGCGCTGCGCGATGCCCTGCTGGCGATGAAGCCGGCCAGCGACACGGCGCAGCAGGAGAAAAGCGCGCCGGGCGTCAGTGGCGTGCTCAAACTGCTGAATGATGAGGCGCTGTGGCAGGGCATCCGGCCCCTACTGGCGGCGCTGGAAACCTTCGCGCGCGCCATGCAGGGTGATGAGGAGAAGCCGATAACCCGCTACAGCGGTAAGCCGAGCCGTGAGTAGCCAGGAGTGGGTGCTGCTGATCGCGCGCGGTCAGTTTGCCCTGACGATGGGCATGCACATTACCCTGGCAGCGCTGACGCTGGGGCTGGCCCCGTTTCTGGTGTGGTTTGAAGCGCGCTGGCTGTGGGGCAGGCGGCCGGAAGTGCATCAGGCGCTGCACTTCTGGATCAAGGTATTCGCGCTCACCGTGGCGATTGGCACGGTTTCCGGCGTAATCATGGAGTTTCAGTTCGGCACCCACTGGTCGGTGTTTGCCAGCAAAGCGGGCGGCATTATCGGTCCGCTGATGCTGTATGAAGTGCTGATCGCTTTTTTTCTCGAGTCAGCGCTGACCGGCGTGATGCTGTTTGGCATCGATCGGGTGAAACCCGGCGTGCATTTCGCCATTACCTGTCTGGTGGCGCTTGGCGCGATTTTCAGCGCTTTCTGGATCCTTGCCGCTAACTCCTGGATGCAAACGCCGCGCGGTTTTACGCTCAATGACGCCGGCCAGTTCACGCCGGACAGCGCCTGGAGTTTGATTTCCGCGCCCTCGTTTGGCTGGCGGCTGGCGCACATGCTGCTGGCCTCATGGATCAGCGTGGCGTTTTTGCTGGGTGGCGTCGCAGCGTGGCGCCTGCTGCGTAATGCTGGCGAGGCCGCCAGCCGGCTGATGCTGCGCAGCGCGCTGACGGTGTCGCTGTGCATCCTGCCGCTGCAGATGGTGGTGGGCGATTTGCATGGCGAAAACACCCGTGACTATCAGCCTGCTAAACTGGCGGCGATCGAGGGCAGCTGGCAGCCGCCTGCGCCAGGGGAGGGCGAGCCGCTGCGGCTGTTTGCGCTGCCCGATCAGGCGCAGCAGCGGAATCACGCCGAGCTGGCGATCCCGGCTATCGGCTCGCTCTACCTGCGCCATAACCTCAGCGGCCACATCAAAAGCCTGGGTGAATTCCCGCGCGACAGCCTGCCGCCGGTGCTGCCGGTGTTTTTTGCCTTTCGCCTGATGGTGGGACTGGCGCTGCTGATGCTGCTGAGCAGCCTGGCGGGCAATGTGCAGCGCTGGCGCGGCCGCCTTGATCAGTCGCGGCGCGTGCTGCGTCTGCTGGCGCTGATGTCACCGGCTGGCTTCATTGCGCTGCTGGCGGGCTGGGTGGTGACGGAGGTTGGCCGGCAGCCGTGGACGGTATACGGCATGCTGCGTACCGCCGACAGCCTGGCGCCAATGTCCCTCGGCAGCAGCGTCGCCATTTTCGCGTCGGTGGTGGTGATTTACGCACTGAGTTTTGCCTTTGGCCTGTGTTATCTGCTGCGCCACCTGGCGGCACCGCTGCCGGATCCGCAGGCGACGGCGGTAGCGGAAACCATACAGACGCCAGCCTGAGGAGGATGAGGATGTTGGTCGAACTTTCTGCTGTGCTTCTGCTGTTTGCCCTGCTGATGTATCTGGCGCTGGATGGCACGGATAGCGGCGTGGGGATGCTGCTGTACAGTTTCGACCAGCCACAAGAGCGGCAGTGGATGGTGCACAGCCTGCTGCCGCTGTGGGATGCCAATGAAACCTGGCTGGTGTTGCTGGCAGGCGGCATGCTGGCGCTGTTTCCGCCGCTGTACAGTCTGCTGCTACAAACGCTGAAGGTGCCGCTGTTTCTCTTCCTGCTGGCGCTGTTTTTGCGCGGGCTGGCGCTGGCGTATCGCGGTCAGCCTGGCGAGACCGGGCGACGCTGGCTGGACCGGCTGCTGATGGTCAGCTCGCTGCTGGCAGCGTTTCTGCCTGGTTGGATGAGCGGGTTGATGCTGGTGTCGCGTCCGCCCAGCGGGATTGTGATTGATTTTTCGCTGGTGCCGCTGCTGTGCGGCCTCGGGCTGGTGGCGGTTGATCTGCTGCTGGGCTGCTGCTGGCTGTGCTGGCGCATTGGCGAGCCGGTGGTAGAGCGGGCGCGGGCGCTGGCCATGCTGTGGTGGGTGGTGATGCTGGCCTGCTTTATTGCCGTGCTGCTGCTGGAGCCGGCGCTGTGGCAGCAGAGCTGGCAGCGCTGGCCGGGAAAAGTGTTGCTGAGCCTGTTGCCTGCGCTGTGGCTGCTGCAACTGCTTACGCTGTGGCGGGAAGCGATGGTGGCGTTATTGATGATCACGCTGGTGCAGACGGGCGTGGTGGTCGCGGCGCTGGCGTGCGGGCTTTATCCGTGGTTGCTGCCATGGCAGCTGGAGATGCACCAGCAGACATCCTCGCCGGTGACACAGGGGTTCGTGGTGACGGGGCTGCTGATTGTGTTGCCGCTGACGCTGCTGTACCACAGCTGGGCGTTCTGGGTATTTAAGCGCCAGCCGCAGGCAGCGCAGCGGTCGCCATAAATGGCGACCCTACAGGATATAGCTCAATTGGGCAGCAGTTTCAGGTATTTCACGGATCCGCCGGTCGCCATAAATGGCGCCCCTACAGGGACCATTCCCGGGGGCGCATCAATGCATAACGGCATCGGGCCTGAGGTCATCTGTAGGGTGCGCATTCATGCGCACCGGAATAGCCGCACAGAAATATCAGGATGAACAGCACGGTTAATCCACCGCCGGAATCCGCATAAACAGCGTGCCGCGATAGGGGATCGGCAGGAAATCACGGAACAGGGTTTCCAGCGTCTGCTGCGGATCGATGTCGGCGAACAGCTGCGGATACAGCGTTTTTGCCATGAACTCGGTCACCGCAATATGCCACGGGCTGAGATAAAAATTCATCCAGATTGCCGCCGCATGGCCGTTGCGAATCGCCTTCAGCTCACGCAAGCCGTTCTGCTGCGCGGTGAGCTGACGAAAACTGCTCAGCACCGCGTCGGGCGCGACGTCCGGCCCGAGGCGCAGCAGGCCTGCGCTGGCGTTATCGCCAAAGCCGGTGGCAAAGTAATACTCAGGCTGGGCTGCGATCACCTGCTCCTCACTCAAACGGCCAAACACGCCGTGCTGGGTTTTGCCTGCAATATTGTCGCCGCCGGCGGCGTTGAGCAGCTCGCCCAGACTGCCGTTAATCGCCGTCACGCAGCACTCGTTGCGCCGTCCCAGATGCAACTGCAACAGCACCGTGGGTTTCGGCCCGTGATAGCGCGCCAGCCGCTCCTCGATCACCTGCAGATGCGCACTGTAAAAGCGGTTGAACGCCGCCGCGCGCGCCTGCTGATTCAGCACCTCACCAAAAATCTCTACGCTGCGCCGGGTGTTCTTTAACAGATGTACGCGCAGATCGATCTTCACTACTGGAATATGCGCAGCATTCAGGATGCTGACCAGCCTCAGATCGGCATCATCGTAGCGCGCCAGGCTGGGCAAAACGACCACGTCCGGCCGCAGGGCGAGAATCTGCTCCGGATTGATCGCCTGAGGGCCGCCCGATCCGAGCGTCGGGATGTTCAGCATCTGCGGAAACCGCTGAGCAAAACTGTTCCACGTCTGGCTGTCATACTTTTGCAGATCGCGCGGCCAGCCGACGATGTGGCGGAACGGGTCATCCGGCGCCAGCAGTGCCAGGGTATACAGCATGCGGCTTTCACCCAGCACGATGCGCTGCGGACTATCGGGAATCTCCACCCGATTGCCGTCAATATCGGTGATCACCCTGGCCAGCGCGCTGGTGCTGAACGCCAGCAGCAGGAGGGCTGCCAGCCAGGCACGCCACGTCAGCGGCTTTTTCGCTCGATCAGAATTCAACGCTGGCCTCGACCATCAGGTTACGGGTTTCCCCTTCGCGCACGCGCAGGTTGCCGCCGCTGGAGGTGTAATAGTGCTTATTGAACAGGTTATTCAGGTTAAGCTTCAGCTGGGTTTTCTCGCCAAACAGCTGATTATTCCAGGCGATAAAGCTGTCGGCGACCACATAATCCGGCAGCGTAAAGCTGTTCTCCGGATCACCGGCGCGTGAGCCAACGTAGCGCGCACCGCCGCCGACGCGGAAGTCACCGGGAATGCCGTTCAGCGTCAGGTTATGGCTCAGGTAAAGCGCCCCGGCGTGACGAGGTGCATTCTGCAGGCGGTTGCCATTGTTCGCCGGATTGACGCCATCGTCGACGATTTCAGCCTTATCGTAGCTGTAGTTGGCGCTCAGATCCCAGCCCGGCAGCACTTCCCCATTGAGCTCAAATTCAGCGCCGCTCGAACGCGCTTTATTGATGGCGCGCGTGGTGCCGTTAATGTTGAGCGACATATCGCGTTCGTCGATGCGGTACAGCGCTACGCTGGCAAACAGCCGGGGCGAAATCTGCCACTTGCTGCCCACTTCCCATGTGGTGCCCTGTTCCGGCTTGCCGACGTTGCCGTCATCGTCGACGTCAGTCGACGGCGTAAAGGATTTGCTCACGCTGCTGTACAGTGAGACATCCGGCGTCAGTTTGTAAATCAGCCCGGCCTGCGGCAGGAACTTGTTGCCCTCGCTGTCCAGCGTTTGCACCACCGGATCGAAGCCCTTTGACGCGCGCTGTTCATAGTGCTGATAGCGTCCGCCCAGCACCGCAATCCAGTCGTCGGTGAGCGAAATGCTGTCTTTGGCGTATACCGAGCGACTGTGCAGGCGGTTAAGCAGGTTGGCGTTGGCGCTGTTTTCACTGCTGCTGTTGGTGATCGGTGCCAGCATATCGTATTGCGGATCGTACAGGTTGAAGCCGGTGTTCGCTTTGCCCTGATACTGGTGCGCACGGTAAGTCTGATTCATTTCATAATCGGTGCCGAACACCACATCGTGCGTCATGCCAAACAGCTGCGGGGAACCGATCACATCCCACGCCACGTATTTGGTTTTATGGTTGAAGCCACGGTTGGCGTCGGCGCGGCGCGTCACCACGCCGGTGGTGGGGTTAATCGCCGTGACCCGCACTTCGTTGTTGTCGTACTGACGCTGATTCCAGCCAAAAGTCAGGCGCGTGCTCCACGCCTCATTGAACTGCCAGTCGTAGTGCGCGTTCAGGGTTTTATTGTGGCCCCACGCATGGTTAGCTTTATCGTCCAGGCGATCTTTATAGCCAATCGCCACCGGCTGACCGTTAACAAACGCCGTGCCGCGATCGTAGGGAATATCGTACTGATAATCTTCGTAGCTGATGAGGAAGCTGGCCTGCTCGCCATACCACTGTAGCGAGGGGGCAATTAAGGTGTGTTTATCGCTGCCGAAATTGCGCCAGTAATCCTGATTCTGCTTTTCGGCAATCAGGCGGAAAGCAAAACCGTTGCCGAGCGGGCCGGTGACGTCCAGCGTGCCGGCGCCGCCGCCCTCGCTGGCTGCGCGACCGCTGACTTTGGTGTGCCAGGTGTATTGCGGCTTTTTGCTCACAATATTGATCACGCCGCCGGGATTCTGGATACCGTACAGCAGCGAAGCCGAGCCCTTCAGTACCTCGACACGTTCGGTGGTGGCGTCGAAATTCAACCCCTGGCTGCTGCGCACGCCATCACGATAGATGGAACCATCCGAGTTGCTGCCAAAGCCGCGGCGTACAAAGCCATCTTCGGTACCTGCCAGCGTATTGCCTTCGCTTACGCCGCTGACAAAGCGCAGCGCGTCGGCGAGGCTGGCGGCCTGATAATCCTCCAGCTGCTGTTGCGTCACCACGCTCACCGATTGGGCTTCATTGAGGCGCGACACCGGCGTTTTACTGGCGACCGAACTGCTGGTGGCGCTATAGCCGTCGTCACTGTTTTGCTGCTGCGCCGTCACGGTGAGGGTGCTGTTTTGTTCAGCGGCAAGGCTGTCAGTACTGCTGAGTGCCGTTACGCCGTAAATAGCGGCAAGGATAGCCGGATGGCACAGTAATTTAACCGCCCGCGGTGAGTTGTTCTGCATCGAATATAAACCTGGTGTAATTGCGGGATTATTTATTCCGCGCAACGAAGCTATCAGTAAAATGCTGCCGGTGACGAACAGGACATTCGCGGCCCGGCATTGTTATGCCATCAGTCAGCGGAAAAAGGCGGCTGAGATGTAATTGAGAATCATTCAAACATGAAAAAATGTAGTAGTAAACGTAAATGATGGTGTGGATACTACAGCAGAACGCGGCAGAAACTTTTGAACCCGGATTGTCAGAAAATTTATTTTAAATCAGCTTATTATTTGTTTTATAGCGTTTGAAGCTGGCCGGGTTAAGCCAGGCGCGAAGGGAGTGGGTAGCGGTAGCGGCGCAAATTTTTACTACAAGCCGGCCTGCCGACGCGGTTCACAACGATGCGATATTACTAACAGGCAACATAATGGCGGCAAATAACATTAAAAATCGGGTGGATGTATTCGGTGAACGCTACCGTGCGCGCGTCACGACATTATCGGCCAGCCTGCAAACGGTGGCGCGATATATCCACGAACATCGTGAGGCTATATTAGACGCGACTGCATTGGATATCGCCCAGGCCACCCAAACCTCTGACGCCACCGTGGTGCGCACCGTGCAGGCGCTGGGCTTTGCCGGTTTGCGCGATCTGAAAACCACGCTGGCCGCATGGTTTGGCCCGGCACAAAACTCGGAAGAGAAGATGAGCGCGACCATCAGCGAACTGTCGTGTGACATCAACTCCGGCATCGATTTTGTGCTGGGCGGCCATCAGCGCGCCTGCGAAGTACTGGCAGAACCGGAAAATCGCCAGGCGGTGGCGGCTGCGGTGACACTGCTACTGGAAGCGCGTCAGGTGGCGCTGTTTGGCATCAACGCTTCCGGCATTCTGGCGGAGTACAGCGCGCGACTGTTCCGGCGCATCGGCCTGCCGGCGGTGACGCTTAACCGTGCCGGGATTGCGCTGGCGGAACAGCTGATAACGCTACAGCGCGGCGATGTACTGATCATGATGGCGCAGAAATCGGCGCACCGTGAGGGCATGACGACGCTGAAAGAGGCGCAGCGGCTGGGTATGCCGGTGATTCTGCTGACCCACGCGCTGGATTCGGCGTTTGCGCAGCAGGCGGATGTGGTGATTAACGTGCCGCGCGGCGGTGAAAATGGTCGCATGCCGCTGCACGGCACGGTGCTGGTGTGCCTCGAAATGCTGATTCTGGCGGTGGCTTCCGCCAGTTCGGCACGCACGGTTAAAACCATGAAACGCATTCAGGATCTCAATCGATCGCTGAAACCCACGGCGAAGAAGGCGGGATAACCGCACATCACTCAGGCGCGGCGGCGGGGCGTTCACTCCGCCCTTCGCTTCCGGATCTATTTCACAGACTCGCTTGCAAGGCGCGCGTGGCTGTCGTTAATATTAAGGAAGTAAACATTTCCTTAATGAGTCCGCGTTAACGGCGCGGTAGCGCAGAATTGCATCCAATAAGGAAATACTCTTTACCAAAATAACCGGAGAACGCTTATGTCACTGCCTGCCCTGGACGCCGCACCGCGCTGGTCACAGCCCGTCGATCACCTGCCGCAATTTAACCATGCTTATGCCACGGTGGCGGGCGTGCGGCTGCACTACGTCAGCGGTGGCAATGTGCAGGGACCAGTGCTGGTAATGCTGGCGGGCTTTCCGCAGAGCTGGTTTGCCTGGCGTAAGGTGATGGCGCAGCTGGCGGCAGACTATTTCATCATTGCGCCGGATCTGCCCGGCCAGGGCGACTCCGACAAGCCTGCCAGCGGTTATGACACCACCTCACTGGCGCACAGCGTGCAGAGATTGTTGCAGCAGTTAGGAGTTGAGCGTTACTACCTGGCCGCGCATGACGTGGGTGCCTGGGTTGCCTGGCCGCTGGCGATGCTGCACGGTGATGCCATCAGCAAACTGGCGCTGCTGGATGCCGGCATTCCCGGAGTGACGCTGCCGGATGCGCTGCCTGCGACGCCGGACAAAGCCTGGAAAACCTGGCATTTTGCTTTTCACCTGTTGCCGGATCTGCCGGAAGCGCTGATCGCCGGTCGTGAAGCGCTCTATCTGCAGTGGTTTTTGCAGCGCAAAGCAGCCAGCCCGATGGTGTTTGGTGACGAAGAGATGGCGGAATATGTGCGGCTACTGCAGCAAAACGGCGCGCTGCGCGCCGGCATGGCGGCGTACCGTGAGGTCAGCACCTCAGCGGAGCAGAATCGTCAGTTGTTGCAAACCCGGGGCAAACTGGCGATCCCGCTGCTGGCGGTAAGCGCCGATCAGGGCTCAATTGCCGATATGGCACAGCCGCTGCGCACTTTTGCGGCCGACGTCAGCGGGATTCGCCTCGCGCACTGTGGTCACTTTATCCCGGATGAGCAACCGCAGGCGCTGGCCGACGCGTTACGTCAGTTTTTTGTGTAACGCATCACTCAACCGTGAATTTCCACGCGTAAGCGGCCGCGCCGTGAAGGGGTTGCGGCTGACTTGCAATTGCCACTGCATTGCGGCTAAGATAGGAACCAGTTGGTTTATAATTGCAGGGGAGGGCAGTGATGAAGAACCTGACCGTCATCGGTCGCCCGCGCGAGTTCGAGTTGGAAGAGGCCGCCCGCAGCGCCATGCACGTTTTCTGGGATCGCGGCTATGAAGCGGCGTCGCTACCGGATTTGATCGCCGGGACCGGTTTATCGCGCGGCAGTCTCTACAAGGCGTTCGGCGATAAAAAAGGGCTGCTGTTGGCCGCGCTGGATATCTACATGACCGAAGGTCTGAAAGCCACCTCGGATATTCTGGCGCAGCCCGGCGCGGTTAAAGCGGCGATTCGCGCCTCGCTGCTGCGTTATGCCGCGCTCTCCAGCGGCGAGAAAGGGCGGCGCGGTTGTCTGGTGGTGTCACTCACCACCGAGATGGCCGCGCATGATGAACAGATTGCCGAACGCACGGGGCGCATGTTCCGGCGTTTGCAGCAGCTGTATGCGGCAACACTGGTGCGCGGTCAGCTGAGCGGAGAACTGCCCGAGCGTGATGAACAGGTGCTGGCCCGCTTACTGGTTTGCCAGATTGAAGGGATGCGCATCCTTGGTAAAACCGGGGCAACGGAAGCAGAAATGAACGCCGTAGTGGACTGCACGATGCGTCTGCTCGACTAATTTTTTTTATCCATATTGGAACCAATCGGTTCCTTAGTGAGGTGTTGTGATGTCCGATCCGCACGCGTTAAATCCCGAGCCACGCCGCTGGGCGATGTTTATCGTCCTGCTGACAGGCGCATTTTTACCCCCGCTGGACTTCTTTATTGTCAATGTGGCGCTGCCCTCGATTCAGAGCGATTTGGCCACGTCCGGCTCAGCGGAGCAATTTGTCATCTCGTCCTATGCCGGGTTTTATGCCGTCACGCTAATCACCGGCGGTCGCCTCGGCGATCTGTTTGGCCGCGGGCGCATGTTCTTCGTTGGCCTGACCGGTTTTGCAGCGGCTTCTGCGCTGTGTGGCTTTGCCTGGTCACCGGGCGCGCTGATCGCTGGTCGCGTGCTGCAGGGCATCACTGCAGCGATTATGGCACCGCAGGCGCTGGCCTCGATTCAGGCGATTTTCCCGGAGGCGGAGAAATCGCGCGCGCTGAGCCTGTACGGCGCAGTATTTGGTCTGGCCTCGGTGATCGGTCAGGCGCTGGGCGGCATCCTGATCTCACTCAACCTGTTCAATAGCGGCTGGCGCGCCATTTTCCTGGTCAATCTGCCGGTAGCGCTGCTGGTGGTGCTGTTTGGCATCCCGTTGATTAAAGAGACGCGTGCTCAGCACGCACGCAAGCTGGATTTTGGTGGAATGGGACTGTCGATGATGACGCTGGGTCTGCTGATCGTGCCGCTGATTGAAGGGCGGGAAGCGGGCTGGCCGCTGTGGGCGTGGCTATCGCTGCTGCTGGTGCCGGTGCTGGGCACTCTGTTCTGGCGCTATGAAAGCCGGCTGGCAAAGCAGGGCGGCGATCCGCTGATCGATCCGGCGATTTTCAGCGTGCCGGGTCTTGGGCTGTCCCTGCTGCTGGCGCTGCTGTTCTACTCGATTGGCGTATTCTTCCTGCTGTTCTCGATCTATTTACAGGGCGCGCTGCATCAGGGCGTACTGAGCGCCGGGCTGATCTTCCTGCCCTTTGGTGCGGGTTTTCTGCTGGGGCCGTTATCCACGCCCGCTGCGCGACGGCTGATTGGGCCTTACGTTAACGCCACTGGGATGGTGCTGGAAGTGGTCGGCCTGCTGGGCCTGGCGTGGCTGATGGCCAGCACGCCGGTCGGGGTGTCACCGGCGGCGCTGCCGCTGGCCCTGGGGTTGTTTGTGGTGGGGTTTGGCCAGGGGCTGGCGCTGCCGACGCTGATGCACATCGTCACCGGACGCGTGGCACCCGCCTGGGCCGGGATGATTGCCGGTATCGCCAGCTCTACCTTGCAACTGAGCACGGCGCTGAGCGTGGCCATTATCGGCGGGATCTTCTATGCCGTGCTGGGCACGGGCAAGGGGCCAGGGGAAATTACCCATGCCTTCATCGTGGCGATAGTGTGTATGTCGATCTGCCTGGCGGCCGGCGCGCTGCTGAGCATCCGGCTAGCGCGCAGGCCTGCCGCACAGGCGGCGGTGCTTAAAACACGCGGGAGTTCCAACGCGTTGCGGGACTGATGGTTGAAGACTGGGTGTGATCACCCCCATCACTTTACCCGATGGCGTCCATTCCTCAGAACGACATCGTGACACCGGCGTACCAGGCGCGGCCCGGTTCGTTATAGGTCGATGCCCCGGCATTTTCGCGATAAACGCGCTTGTCAAACAGGTTGTTGATACCGGCGTTGGCGCTCAGGTTTTTAGTGATGTCGTAGTTGAGGTTCAGTCCGACAATGGAATACGGGCTGATTTCACGCTGCGACAGACCACGGCTGGCCTCGAGGCTGGTTTCCGCATACTGACGTGGCTTCTGCCGGCCGTATTGCGTCCAGTTGATGTTGGCGCTGAGCGCCTCGGTCGCCTGCCACTCCAGCTGCGAGTTGATGGTGAATTCCGGGATCACCGTCAGCGGGTTGCCGGTTTTTTTGCTCTCCGAGCGGAACATATAGGTGGCATTGGTGCGCCACTCCAGCGTGTCGGCGATCAGCGGGATGCTCAGATTGCCTTCCAGCCCTTCGACGATCGCCTTGCCGCCGTTTTCCCAGCGCAGCAGGTTATACGAGCCGGTTGAAGCCACCGGCGTGGTGCCGGAGATGATTTTGTTTTTGTAATCATTGCGGAACCAGGTGATGCCCGCGACATAGCCCTGATTACTGAACTCGATGCCCACTTCTTTATTCACGCTGATCTCGGGATCGAGGTCTTTGCTGCCCAGCAGGTAACAGCGTGACAGGCCAATCGGACAACCGTTGCCGCGCGTCGACAGGATATAGCCCTCAGTGGACTGATACAGGTTGGGCGCTTTAAAGGCGCGCGCAATTCCGGCTTTCAGCGTGAAGTAATCACCGAGGCCCTGCGACAGGTTGAGGCTCGGGCTCCAGTTAGCGCCAAACTGATCGTGATAGTCGAAGCGCAGGCCGGGAATCACTTCGGTGGAGTCGGTGGCGGCGATGTTGTCTTCGAAATAGAGCGAGCTGATGGTGGCGCTGTTTTTACTGTCACGCTGCGAACCATCGCTGGATATACCGCCGAAATCGACGCCCGGTGCGCTGGTGGCCTGTACCGATGCCGGATCGTTAAGTTCATCGCGATTCCACTCAGCACCCAGCGTAACGGTTTGATCGACCAGCAGCTGCAGCGGGAAATTGATCTCGCCGCCGGCGCGATAGCTCTCCAGCCGGCTGGTAGCGTACGTATCGCTGTTGATCATCCCTTCGGTGCTGCCGCCGGAGCCTTCTTTCAGACGGGTATTGTTGGTTTTCTCATAGCTAAAGTTAAGCTTAGAGGTGCCCCAGTCCCAGATGCCGTTGTGCACCACTCCGTAGTTCTGACGATACAGGCGGTTGGTTTCGCTGCCGTACAGCGCTTCCACCAGCCCGTTGGCGCTGGCATTGCTGTTGCTGTTTTGCGTGTCGCCAGCATAAATATTGCCCTGGCGGCTGTAGCCATAGCTGAAATCGACAATCTGCGTCGGGGTGATTTTCCACGACAGCACGCCGTTGATGTCTTTATTACGCACGCCTTCGCGTCCGGCGGCATAAGCGCCATTTTGCGCGGTGTTAATGTCGAAGGCGTCGGCATCCGTTTTGTTCAGGTTGCCGTACAGCCGCATGGTGAGTGCCTCACCGGCCAGCGGACCGCTGAGGTTGAAGTTCGCGCGGCGGGTGGCGCCTTCCTTGTCATCTTCTGGCTGGTTAGTGAACAGCGACAGCGAGCCGTGCCAGTCATTGGTGGGGCGTTTGGTAATAATGTTGACCACACCGCCAGCGGCACCGGAGCCATAACGGGCAGCGGCCGGACCGCGTATCACCTCAATGCGTTCCACCATTTCCGGCGGCACCCAGTTGGTATCCCCGCGTGAGTCGCGCTCACCGCGCCAGCTGTAACGCACCGAGTTACGGGAGGTGACCGGCACGCCATCGATCAGCACCAAAGTGTTTTCCGGGCCCATGCCGCGAATGTCGATCTGACGGTTGTTACCGCGGCTGCCGCTGGCGCCGTTACCGGTGAGGTTAACGCCGGGCATTTTGCGGATGATGTCCGCGAGGTCGTTAACGGGCGGACTTTTTTTGATGTCTTCAGCGGTAATGGTGGAAACTCCCGGCTGCTGCTTCAGCTCCTGCTCTGCCGTCACAATCATCGACTCATCGTCGGCCAGCTTCTCCGTGGGTTCAGCGGCAAACACCGGTGAGGTTAACAGGCCTGCCAGGTACAGTGCGACCGGACGCTTTTTGCCACATACAGTTACATTCACTTATATCATCTCCCTGATGCGTTAACATTTGTAAGCAAATGCGCATGATAATGAGAATGGTTTGCATTGTATATTGGTGTGCAACTTCTTTACATTCCTGCGCAAATCGCCTCGACGGGCCGCTTTTTTGTCAGTTTTTGTCAGCAGGGCGATACGCTGGCTTAGACAGGAACGTTATGGCTAATAAGCAAATCATTCAGCGTGGCAGGATAAGGAGGTGCCTGATTTGCGGCAACAATCTGATTTTTGCGCGACGACAGGGCCGCATTCAGGCCAGCAAAGAAACCTATTGCCGGATTTCGGCAATAGATATCTGTTTTTCGCATTTGTGATCGCTGCCTATCTTCCTGAGAATGGCTGCGGGACGTTTTGAGGATGACAATCCTTTGCGCCGCGCGGCTTTACGCGACATGAGCAAAGGGAAAAATACATCGCTACCTCGACGCCTTTTCCCTGCCGGGAAACATTTTAAATATCAGGAGAAAGGTTCCAGTGAAATTCGCAAAAGGTATCACCCTTTTCGCACTCGCTCTCAGTGCGCACACCGCGTTTGCCGCCGAACAATCCGTCCCAACCGACAGCTCACTGCATGTTCAGGCTGATGCCGCGCTGAAAAGCCTGGTGCCCGCCGACGTGGCGAAGCGCGGCTATATTGTGGCAGGAACCAACCCCAACACGCCGCCCACCACCTTCTATAAAGAAGACAACAAAACGCTGGCTGGTCGTGAAATTGACATCATGAACGCGGTCGGTGAGCGTCTCGGTATTCAGGTGCAATGGCGCGATACCGGCGGCTTCGACAACATCATTCCGGGACTGAAAACCGGCCGCTACGATGTGGCCTTGTCCAACATCAACGCCACGCCGGCGCGCGCCAAAATTATCGACTTTGTGAGTTACTACGACGCCAGCCGTCTCGGCATTATTTCGCGGAAAGATGCCAACGTCGCGCCGTTCAAAACCCTCGACGAGGTGTGCGGTAAAGAAGTCGGCGCCGGTTCCGGCACCACTCAGGTGACCCGTCTGGAAGAGGCCAGCAAAGCCTGTGAAGCGGCCGGGAAAAAACCGATTAAAGTGTCAGTGTTCCCGGATCGCCCGGCGGGTGTTCAGGCCGTGGTCAGCGGGCGTGTGCCGATGTTCCTCGGTCCGTACGAAGGCCTGCTGTGGCAGGTGAAAGTGATCAAACCGCTGACCATGAGCGGCGAAATCACCGTACATGATGCGCCGGTATCGGTCGCCTTCCCGAAAGATTCCGCGCTTGAACCTGCCGTACAGGCAGCGCTGAACTCGCTGATTAAAGATGGCAGCTACCAGAAGATCCTGGATAACTGGGGCATCGGCTTTGGCGCGGTTAAAGAGTCAAAACGTAATCAGGATATCTTTCAATGAGTGACTTTCACGACCACACCGACGATCTGAAAATCGTCGGTAAACGCTACTACGGACGCTGGCTCAGTGCGCTGGTGGTGCTGTTGTGCGTGGTGGCGATGGCGCATTCGATGATCAACAATCCGCGCTTCGAATGGGGCGTGATTGCGGAAAACTTCACCGGCGAGTCAATCCTGCAGGGCGTGCTGATGACGCTGCAGCTGACAGCGATTTCGGTGGTGCTGGGCTTCGCCTTTGGCACGGTGCTGGCGCTGATGCGCCTGTCATCCAACCCGGTGCTGGTCGGCGTCAGCTGGTTCTATACCTGGTTTTTCCGCGGCGTGCCGATGCTGGTACAGCTGTTCCTGTGGTACAACATCGCGGCGCTGTACCCGACCATTTCGCTGTCGCTGCCGGGTCTGGGTGAGATCTGGAGTACCCAGTCTAATGCGCTGGTCAGCCCGTTCAGCGCGGCGGTGATCGCGCTGGTAATGCATCAGTCTGCCTATGCGGCGGAGATCGTGCGCGCCGGGATTCAGAGCGTTGGCAACGGCCAGCTGGAAGCCGCCCGTGCACTGGGTTACCGTCCGGCGCAGATTTTCCGTCATACCGTACTGCCGCAGGCGATGCGCGCCATCATGCCGCCGGCCGGTAACGAAATCATCGGCCAGCTGAAAACCACGGCGGTGGTATCGGTGATCTCCCTGCAGGATGTGCTGTTTTCGGCGCAGATCATCTATCAGCGCACCTATGAAGTGATCCCGCTGCTGCTGGTGGCGACGCTGTGGTATCTGCTGATGACCTCGGTACTGTCGGTTGGTCAGTTCTATGTCGAGCGCTACTTTGGCCGTGGCGTCACGCGCCGCGAAAAGCGCAGTTTACTCAAGTCGCTGCCCAGTTTCTCCGCGCCTAAAGCCGAAAGGAGCGTCAGCAATGGCTGAAGCGATCGCCTTACGTAAGGTGACCAAACGTTTTTCCGGCGTCACCATTCTGGATGAAGTTAATCTTGATATCCCGGCTGGCTCGGTGACGGTGATCCTCGGACCGTCCGGCTCAGGCAAATCGACGCTGCTGCGCTGCATCAACCATCTGGAAAAACTGGATGGTGGCACGATTCGTATCGGTGGCGAGATCATTGGTTACAAGCAGAAAGGCCAGGCGCTGCACGAGCTGAGCAGCAGCGAGATTGCGCGTCAGCGTGCCGAAATCGGCATGGTGTTTCAGCAGTTCAACCTGTTCCCGCACCGCACCGTACTGCAAAACATTGTCGATGCGCCGATGCGGGTGAAAAAACAGAGCCGCCAGCAGGCGACCAGCAAAGCGCTGTCGCTGCTTAAGCAGGTGGGGCTGGCCGGGCGCGAAGAAGAGTGGCCGCAGAATCTTTCCGGTGGTCAGCAGCAGCGTGTGGCGATCGCCCGTGCGCTGGCGATGGATCCCGGCGTGATGCTGTTTGATGAGCCCACGTCTGCGCTCGATCCGGAACTGGTGGGTGAAGTGCTGCAGGTGATCAAACAGCTGGCGCACTCCGGCATCACCATGGTGATCGTGACACACGAGATC
Organism: Type-C symbiont of Plautia stali; assembly: GCF_059730935.1. Taxonomy (NCBI): domain Bacteria; kingdom Pseudomonadati; phylum Pseudomonadota; class Gammaproteobacteria; order Enterobacterales; family Enterobacteriaceae; species Type-C symbiont of Plautia stali. Next base: position 165,968 of record NZ_AP035924.1, read on the forward strand.
GGTTTTGCGCGCGAGGTGGCCGATAACATCGTGTTTATGGAAGGCGGGCGGATTGTGGCGGCGGGGCCGACGCAGCAGGTGCTCGACGATCCGGAAAACGGACGGGTAAGAAACTTTATTGCAACGGTGCTGTAAGCACCGTTTTTCATTTTTGACTCCAGGAAGCATGATGACGCAAAAACCGGTGATGCACAGCGCCCACTGGGGTGCTTTTACTGCCCGCCTGCAGGGCGATCGACTGACTATCGAACCGTTTCACGGCGATCCGGATCCCAGCCCGCTGCTGCAAAACTTTCACAATGTCCTGCATCACCCGGCGCGCGTGGCGCAACCGATGGTGCGCCGTGGCTGGCTGGAAAATGGGCCCGGCGCGGATCCACGTCGCGGTAATGACGACTATGTGGCGGTGAGCTGGGAGCAGGCTTACACGCTGGTGGCGCGCGAACTGCAGCGCGTCGGTGACGCGTATGGGCCGGAAGGTATTTTTGGTGGCTCATATGGCTGGTCAAGTGCCGGCCGCTTTCACCACGCGCAGAGCCAGGTGCACCGCTTTCTTAACACGGTGATGGGTGGCTATGTGCGCTCGGTGAACAGCTACAGTTCCGGCTCGGCTTCGGTGCTGTTACCGCATATCGTCGGCGACATGAATGAGATCGCCCGCCGCGGCGTCAGCTGGGAAGAGATCGCCCGGCATAGCGAGATCGTGCTGGCGTTCGGCGGCCTGGCGCTGAAAAACTCGCAGGTGGCAAGCGGTGGTCTGAGCGAACACACCGAACGCGGCTTTATGCAGCAGGCGGCAGAGCGCGGCGCACGCTTTATTTCGGTGAGCCCGTTGCAGAGCGATCTGCCCGATGAGGCGCAGGGAGAGTGGCTGGCGCTGCGTCCTGGTACCGATGCGGCCTTCATTCTCGGTCTGCTGTCGGTGCTGATTGACGAGCAGCGCACCGATGAAGCTTTCCTCGCGCGTTACACCGTCGGCTGGCCGCAAATGGTCGCCTATATTCGCGGCGAAGAGGACGGTACGCGGCGCGACGCACAGTGGGCGGCTGAGATTTGTGGCGTCAGCGCGGCAACAATCACCGATTTTGCCCGCCAGCTGCACGGCAAGCGCGTGCTGGTTACCGTGGCGCACGCGTTGCAGCGCGCGGAACACGGTGAGCAACCGGTATGGCTGGGGCTGGTGCTGGCGGCCGCGCTGGGCCAGCCGGGGCTGCCGGGCGGAGGATACACCTATGCGCTCGGCGCACTCGGCCATTACGGTAAGCATCATAACCTGGTGAGTTTCCCGGCGCTGCCGCAGGGCAGGAACGGTATTGACCGGCTGATCCCGGTGGCGCGCATCGCCGATATGCTGCTGCATCCCGGCACGCAGTTTGATTACAACGGCCGGCGTCTGACCTATCCGCACATCCGTCTGGCCTACTGGGCGGGCGGCAATCCGTTCCATCATCATCAGGATCTGGCGCGGCTGCGGCAGGCGTTTTGCCAGCTGGATACGCTGATTGTGCACGAGACCGCATGGACCGCCAGCGCGCGCCATGCGGATATCGTGCTGCCTGCCACCATGACGCTGGAGCGTGAAGATATTGGCGGTGCGCCGACCGATCGTCATCTGTTTGCCATGCAGCCGGTGGCGCAACCTTACGCGCAGGCGCAGGATGACTACACCATTTTTGCTGAACTGGCGCGTCGTTTAGGCCGTGAAGAGGCATTCACCGAAGGACGCGACGCCCGCGGCTGGCTGCGCCATCACTATGCGCAGCTGCAGGAAAAACTGGCCGCGCATCAGGTTACGATTCCTGACTTCGACCAGTTCTGGCTGCAGGGCGTGATTGAACTGCCGCAGCTGAAAGATGGCGGGCGGATGATCAATGCGTTTCGGGCCGATCCGGCGGCGGCACCGCTACCGACACCGAGCGGCAAAATCGAAATCTTTTCCGCCACCATCGCCAGCTTTGGCTATGAAAATTGCCCCGGCCATCCGGTGTGGCACGCGCCGCAGCAGCAGCCGGATGCGGAACATCCGCTGTGGTTGATCGCGAATCAGCCGGCCACGCGTCTGCACAGCCAGCTGGATTTTGGTGACTACAGCCTGAGCGGCAAACGCGAAGGACGTGAGGTGTGCAGCCTGCATCCGCACGATGCCGCCGCGCGCGGCATTACCGACGGCGACATTATCGAGTTGTACAATCAGCGCGGTCACGTGCTGGCCAGCGCTCGCGTTACCGAAAGCATTATGCCGGGGGTGGTGCAGTTGCCGACCGGCGCCTGGTACGATCCGGTCGATCCCACCGCGCTGCGACCGCTGTGTCGCCACGGCAATCCGAATGTGCTGACGCTGGATATCGGCACTTCATCGCTGGCGCAGGGCTGTAGCGGACAAATCACCGTGGTGCAGCTGCGCAAATACCGCGGCGAACTGACGCCGGTGCAGGCATTTATTCCGCCGCAGCCGGTCAGCTACAGCACTGAGATTATCTGAGGCCGTGCAGGGCTTCGCCTACCGCATCAAATAGCCGGTCCAGTTCGGCCGGCTGGGTATCAAACATCGGGCCGAACTGCAGCGTATCGCCGCCAAAGCGGACGTAAAAGCCGGCTTTCCACAGCGCCATGCCCGCTTCAAACGGCCGCACGGTCGCGTCACCTTCACGGGGTGCCAGTTGAATGGCACCGACCAGCCCGCAGTTGCGGATATCCACCACCTGCGGACAATCGCGCAGCCCGTGCAGCGCGCGTTCAAAATGCGGTGCCAGTTCAGCTGACTGGCTAATCAGCGCCTCGTTTTCCAGCACGTCCAGCGTCGCCAGCGCGGCCGCGCAGGCCACCGGATGCGCCGAATAGGTGTAGCCGTGCGCAAACTCAACCGCGTGCTGCGGCAGCGGCTGAGACATAAAGGTGTGATAGATTTCGCTGCTGGCCACCACGCCGCCCAGCGGAATGGCACCGTTGGTAATCTGTTTGGCGAAGTTGAGCAGATCCGGTGTGACGCCAAAATACTCCGCGCCGCTCCAGCGTCCCATGCGGCCAAAGCCGGTGATCACCTCGTCAAAAATCAGCAAAATATCGTGCTGCGTACAGATCTCACGCAGGCGCTGCAGGTAGCCGTGCGGCGGAATAATCGCGCCGGCGGAACCGGACAGCGGTTCAACAATCAGCGCGGCAATAGTCGAAGCATCATGCAGTTCAATCAGCTTCAGCATCTCATCCGCCAGCGCCTCGCCCCCCGTGGCGGGCTGACCGGGTGTGAACGCCAACTCTGGCTGCAGCGTATGCGGCAGGTGATCAACCTCCAGCAGCTGACCAAAGGCCTTACGGTTGCCGCCGATTCCTCCAAGGCTGGTGCCGCCAATGTTCACGCCGTGATAGCCGCGCGCGCGACCAATAAACCGGGTTTTATTGGGCTGGCCTTTGGCCCGCCACCAGGCGCGCGCCATTTTCACCGCAGTATCCGCCGACTCCGACCCCGAACCGGTAAAGAACACGTGGTTGAGATGGCCGGGCATCAGGCTGGCGATGCGCTCGGCCAGCTGAAACGACAGCGGATGGCCGTACTGAAAGCCCGGCGAGTAATCCAGCGTACCGAGTTGCTGTGCGACTGCCTGCTGGATTTCACGGCGCGTGTGGCCTGCGCCGCAGGTCCATAAGCCGGACAGACTATCGAAAATCTGGCGGCCGTCGCCATCGGTCAGCCAGTGGCCGTGCGCGGCAACAATAAAACGGGGATCATGCTGAAAATAGCGGTTAGCAGTGAACGGCATCCAGTGCGCCTGTAAATTCAGATCGGCGGTATTAATCGGCTGTGACATCGGGGTTTCTCCGGCATGTGTTAAGCAGAGTTTGCAATCCGCCGCCGGTTAAGTTAAATGCTAATTAACTTGTCTTCACTTATGGATTTACTCACCTGAATGAAAAAGAAAGCGCTGGCCCAGGTGACCGACTTTGACCTCAGACTGCTGCGCGTTTTCAAAACCGTCAGCGAGTGCGGCAGCTTTTCTGCCGCCGAAAGCCTGCTCGGCATTACGCGCTCGGCCATCAGCCTGCACATGAGCGATCTGGAAAAACGGCTGGGCATGCGCCTGTGCCAGCGCGGTCGCGCCGGGTTTGCGCTCACTGAGGAAGGGCGTGAAATTTTACGACACAGCGAGACCATGATGGCGGCGGTGGAAGATTTTCGCCAGCAGGTGAACCAGATGCATCAGCAGCTGCGCGGAGAGTTCAACATCGGCATCATCAATAATCTGGTGACGCAGCCGCGCATGCGTCTCACCCATGCGCTGGCGGCACTGCGGGAGAGCGGGGCAGGGATCCGTATCAACATCAGTATGTTAACCGCGGCGGACATCGAGCGTGGCCTGCTGGAAGGACGCCTGCACGTGGGCGCGCTGCCGATGGCGGCGCCGGTCTCCGGGCTGGCGTACGCACAGCTGTATGATGAACATGCGCAGCTCTATTGCAGCCACGCGCACCCGCTGTTTAACCAGGCGGAGCGGCCGGAACACCACGCGCTGGCGGCCTGCGATGCAATAGCGCCGCTGTTTCGCATGCCGGCGGAGGCGATTGTGCTGCATCAGCAGCTGAACTGCAGTGCCACCGCTTCCGATCGCGAAGGGATCGCGTTTCTCATTCTCACCGGGCGCTATATCGGTTTCCTGCCGGACCACTACGCCGCGCAGTGGGTGGATAAAAAGCAGATGCGCGCCCTCGCGCCGCAGCAGTTCCATTACCACAGTCAAATCGCGCTCGTCACCCGCCAGGGCCCGCGTCACAACGCCATCCTGCAACGCTTTTTGCAGGCGCTGGCGCTGGACGAGCCCGACGCTTAGCGGAGGCGCTAAGGCATTCTAGTTACAACATACTGTTAGTTTGCTACATCAACCCGGGTGCCAGCACCGTGCGGCGTAAAGTCTGACAGGCCTTGATGGCAGGCGGGGTGACGAGAGAGAAGAGGGCGAAAAAAAGGGGAGAACCATGCGTTCTCCCCTGAAATATCACTGCTTTATGCGCGCAGCGGTTCGCCGCGTACCGGGCGATCGCCCGCCACGAAGTAGTCCGCTTCGCTGCGCGGTAACGGCTGGCGGCCACGAATGTTGTCGGCGATCTTCTCACCAATCATGATGGTGGTGGCGTTCAGGTTACCGGTGATGATCAGCGGCATAATTGAGGCGTCGACCACGCGCAGTCCCTGCAGGCCGTGTACGCGACCTTCGCCATCCACGACCGCCATCTCATCGCTGCCCATTTTACAGGTGCCGCACGGATGGTAAGCGGTCTCAGCATGGTTGCGCACAAACTCATCCAGCTGCTCGTCGCTCTGGCACTCCAGCCCCGGACTTATCTCTTTGCCGCGATACTTATCCAGCGCCGGCTGGTTGATGATTTGCCGCGTGATGCGGATGGCATCGCGGAACTCATGCCAGTCCTGCTCGTGCGCCATGTAGTTAAACAGAATCGCCGGATGACGGCGCGGATCGCGCGACTTAATGCGCACGTGACCGCGGCTTGGCGAACGCATCGAACCGACGTGACACTGGAAGCCATGCGCTTCTACCGCATTCGAGCCGTTGTAGTTAATCGCCACCGGCAGGAAGTGGTACTGAATGTTGGGCCAGGCAAACTCTTCCCGGCTGCGGATAAAGCCACCGCCTTCAAACTGGTTGCTGGCGCCGATACCGGTGCCTTTGAACAGCCACTCGGCACCAATTTTCGGCTGGTTCCACCACTTCAGGGCCGGATAGAGCGATACCGGCTCTTTGCACTCGTACTGCAGGTACATCTCCAGATGATCCTGCAGGTTTTCACCGACGCCCGGCAGATCATGCACCAGCGGGATGTCGTGCTGCTTCAGCAATGCCGCCGCGCCAACGCCGGAGCGCTGCAGAATCTGCGGCGAGGCGATAGCACCGGCGCACAGCAGCACTTCACGCCGCGCATGCACGGTGTGCGACGTATCGCTGGCGCCGTGCAGATACTGCACGCCGACCGCGCGTTTGCCCTCGAACAAAATGCGATCGGTGGTGGCGTGGGTGATGATTTTCAGGTTCGGACGCTGTTTCGCCGTATCCAGATAACCGCGCGCGGTGCTGGAGCGGCGGCCCTGCGGCGTCACGAAACGGTCCATCGGACCAAATCCTTCCTGCTGATAACCGTTGAGATCGTCGGTGCGCGGATAGCCCGCCTGCACGCCGGCTTCAATCATCGCGGCGAACAGCGGGTTGTTGCCTGGCTTACAGGTGGTGATGCTCACCGGGCCTTCGCCGCCGTGATAATCATTAGCACCGATATCGCGCGTTTCCGACTTGCGGTAGTAGGGCAGGCAGTCGCGGTAAGTCCAGTTTTCCAGACCCGGCTGCTGCGCCCAGTTGTCGAGATCCATGGCGTTACCACGGATGTAGCACATGCCGTTGATCAGCGACGAACCGCCCAGCCCTTTACCGCGTCCGCACTCCATGCGGCGGTTATTCATGTGTGGCTCAGGCTCGGTTTCGTACGCCCAGTTGTAGCGTTTGCCCTGTAATGGCCAGGCCAGCGCCGCCGGCATTTGCGTGCGGAAATCAAAGCGGTAATCGGGACCGCCGGCCTCCAGCAGCAGGACGTTCACGCTGCTGTCTTCGGTCAGTCTTGTTGCCAAAACGTTCCCTGCGGATCCGGCTCCGATAATGATGTAATCAAATTCCATTAGTCGCTCCTCAGGTTAAGCTTGATTAAAATACCGACTGAAAACGGGTCAGTTCGACCTGCACAGATTTCACCTGCGTGTAGCTCTGCAGCGTCATCAGACCATTCTCGCGCCCGATACCGGAGTGCTTGTAACCGCCCACCGGCATTTCAGCGGCGGATTCACCCCAGGTGTTGATCCAGCAAATGCCCGCTTCAATCTGGTGAATGACGCGGTGCGCGCGATTGAGATCCCGGGTGACCAGACCCGCCGCCAGGCCGTATTCGGTGGCATTGGCGCGGCGCACCACTTCTTCCTCGCTGTCATAGGTCAGGATCGACATCACCGGTCCGAAAATCTCTTCGCGTACGATGGTCATCTCATCACGGCAATCGGTGAACACGGTCGGTTCTACCCAGGCACCGTTATCAAACGCTGCGCCGCTCAGACGTTTACCGCCGCACAGCAGGCGCGCGCCTTCGCTGATGCCGGATTCGATATAGCGCAACACATTGTCACGGTGCGGGAAGCTGACCAGCGGGCCAAAGTTGGTAGCCGGATCGTTGACATCGCCAGCTTTGATGCGCGCCACGCGTTCAGCGATTTTTGCTTCAAACGCCTGCTGCAATGCCGTCGGCACAAACACGCGCGTGCCGTTGGTGCACACCTGGCCGGAGCTGTAGAAGTTCGCCATCATGGCGATGTCGGCGGCGAGATCGAGGTCAGCGTCGTCAAACACGATCAGCGGAGATTTGCCGCCCAGCTCCATGGTCACCTCTTTCAGCGTGGAGCCGGCCGCGTTGGCCATCACTTTTTTGCCGCTGGCCACGCCTCCGGTGAAGGAAATTTTGTCGATGCCCGGATGGTCGGTCAGCAGCTGACCGGTCACCGCGCCGCGCCCGTTCAGCACGTTGAATACGCCATCCGGTACGCCGGCTTCGCTGTAGATTTCTGCCAGCTTCAGCGCGCTCAGCGGCGTCACTTCGCTGGGTTTAAAGATCATCGCGTTACCGGCCGCCAGCGCCGGCGCAGATTTCCACAGCGCGATCTGGATCGGATAGTTCCATGCGCCAATACCGGCGACCACGCCAAGCGGTTCGCGGCGCGTATAGACGAAGGAGGTATCACGCAGCGGGATCTGCTGGCCTTCCAGCGCCGGAATTAGTCCAGCGTAGTACTCCAGCACATCGGCACCGGTAACAATGTCCACCGCCTGGGTTTCACTCAGCGGTTTCCCGGTGTCGAGGGTTTCCAGCGCCGCCAGCTCATCGTTACGCTCGCGCAGGATATCCACCGCACGGCGCAGGATGCGTGAGCGCTCCATCGCCGTCATGGCCGCCCAGATTTTCTGGCCTTTTTGCGCGGCGGCGACCGCGCGATCGACATCCGCCTGCGCGGCTTCATGGACCTCGGCCAGCACTTCGCCATTGGCCGGGTTGATGGTCTGGAATGTATCGCCCGCTGCTGCGGCAACGTATTGACCATCAATGTATAAATGCTGCTCGGTGAATCGGGACATGGTTGCTCCTTCCTCAGTGATTCGCGGCGCCAGCCAGCTGCTGGCGAATGAATTGGGTGGTGAGCGTTCTGGCAATCGCCAGATCAAACGGTTTGCCGCTCAGCGCGGCGCGCAGCCACAGGCCATCAATAAGCGAGGCCAGACCGTGCGCGGCCAGCCGCGCCTGCTCACGCGGTAGCTCGCGGCGAAACTCGGCAGCGAGGGTGGAAAACAGGCGACGGCTGCTGACGCGTTCCAGGCGACCCAGCTGCGGCTGATGCATGCTGCTGGCCCAGAAGTCCAGCCACGCTTTCATCGCTGCGCTGTGCACCTGGGTGTCGTCGAAGTTACCTTCGACAATCGCCAGCAGGCGCGCTTCGGTGCCGGCTCCCGCCAGCGGTTTCAGTCGTGCCGCCACCGCATCAAGCAGCTGACGCGTCACGTCGCGCATGGTGGCTTCCAGCAAACCGTTTTTGTCTTTGAAGTAGTGGCTGATGATGCCGGTCGAGACGCCGGCGCGCCGCGCAATCTGCGCAATGGTCGCGTCATTGATCCCGACTTCGTTAATGGTACTCAGGGTCGCATCAATCAGTTGCCGACGACGTATCGGCTGCATTCCCACCTTTGGCATGACTCCAGCTCCACCGCAATGTAAGACCCCTATTAAAACTTTTTTTGATTGCACGTTCAATATAAAAAAGAAACTTGTTAGGATACTGTGCTTCGGTTGTTATGAAAGCGCAACGGGAAGGTGAATACTGAACCGTGCCGAACAATCAGGAGGGAAAACAGGAGAACGATACCGATAAGGCCGATCGCTACGGCCCTGCTACTTCATTGAATAATTACAGGAAATTAACCAGAGGTAACCGATGATTAATCCACCTGCCAGTGAAAAAGACAGAATCAATCCCGTGGTGTTTTACACCTCTGCCGGACTGATTCTGACATTTTCACTTGTCACCATTTTGTACAGCGATCTCGCTGCCGGCTGGATCCAGAGCGCCGTCAACTGGGTATCGTCCACCTTTGGCTGGTACTACATGCTGGCCGCTACGCTGTATATCGTCTTCGTCATCTATATGGCCTGTTCACGCTACGGCGCCATCAAGCTGGGCCCGGAGCAGTCCAAACCCGAATTCAGTCTGCTGAGCTGGTCGGCGATGCTGTTTGCCGCCGGCATCGGCATCGATTTGATGTTCTTCTCGGTGGCGGAACCGGTCACGCAGTATATGCAGCCGCCGGAAGGGGCCGGGCAGACCCTGGAAGCGGCGCGTCAGGCGATGGTGTGGACGCTGTTCCACTACGGTCTGACCGGCTGGTCGATGTATGCGCTGATGGGCATCGCGCTCGGCTACTTCAGCTACCGCTATAATCTGCCGCTCACCATTCGCTCAGCGCTCTATCCGATCTTCGGCAAGCGCATTAACGGCCCGATTGGCCACACGGTGGATATCGCGGCGGTGATCGGTACCATTTTTGGTATCGCCACCACGCTGGGTATCGGCGTGGTACAGCTCAACTACGGGCTGAAAGTGTTATTTGATGTGCCGGAAGGGCTGACGGCGCAGATGGCGCTGATTGTACTGTCGGTGGTGATCGCTACCATTTCGGTGACCTCGGGCGTGGATAAAGGCATCCGCATCCTGTCGGAGCTGAATGTCGCGCTGGCGCTTGGTCTGATTCTGTTTGTGCTGTTTATGGGCAAGACGGATTTCCTGCTCAACGCGCTGGTGCTGAACGTCGGTGATTACATCAACCGCTTTATGGGCATGACGCTCAACACCTTTGCGTTTGATCGTCCGACGCAGTGGATGAACAGCTGGACGCTGTTTTTCTGGGCGTGGTGGGTGGCGTGGTCGCCGTTTGTCGGCCTGTTCCTCGCCCGTATTTCCCGTGGCCGCACCATCCGTGAGTTTGTGCTCGGCACGCTGATTATCCCGTTCACCTTCACGCTGCTGTGGCTGTCGGTGTTCGGTAACGCGGCGCTGTACGAGATCATCCACGGCGATGCTGGTTTTGCCCAGGAAGTGATGGCGCATGCCGAGCGCGGGTTCTACAGCCTGCTGGCGCAGTATCCGGCGTTTAAGTTCAGCGCCTCGGTCGCCACCATTACCGGCATGCTGTTTTATGTTACCTCGGCGGATTCCGGCTCGCTGGTGCTGGGGAACTTCACCTCGAAGCTGAAAGACATCAACAGCGATGCGCCAAACTGGCTGCGCATTTTCTGGTCGGTGGCGATTGGCGTGCTGACCATGGGCATGCTAATGACCAACGGCATCTCTGCGCTGCAAAACACCACGGTGATCATGGGCCTGCCGTTCAGCTTCGTGATTTTCTTTGTGATGGCCGGGCTGTATAAATCACTCAAAGTGGAAGATCACCGCCGCGCCAGCGCCAGCCGTGATACCGCGCCCTATATTCCGGCGAGCAATGACCGTCTGAGCTGGAAAAAGCGGCTGTCGCGCCTGATGAACTACCCAGGCACGCGCTATACCCAGCAGATGATGGAAACGGTGATCTATCCGGCGATGCAGGATGTCGCCAAAGAGCTGGAGCTGCGCGGCGGTCGCGTATCGCTGGAGAGCGTTGCGCCGGAAGAGGGCCAGCCGCTGGGCTACCTTGATCTGCGCGTGCACCTCGGCGAGGAGCAGGATTTCGTCTATCAGGTGTGGCCGCAGCAGTATTCGGTGCCGGGCTTTACCTATCGCGCCCGCAGCGGTAAGTCGCACTATTACCGGCTGGAAACCTTCCTGCTGGAGGGCAGCCAGGGCAACGATCTGATGGACTACAACAAGGAGCAGGTGATTATCGACATTCTCGATCAGTACGAGCGACACCTGAACTTTATCCATCTGCATCGTGAAGCGCCGGGCAGCAATATCACTTACCCGAGCGTGTAACAGTGCGGGCAGCCGTGCAAGGCGGCTGCCCGTTTAATCACGTGGCGTTCCTCGCATAATTGCCAGCGGCAGCTAGACTCACTAGCTGACCTGAAGGGGAACATAATGAAATTGGGTTTTGCGTGTAAGTACTTTGATTCTGAGGCTAAACAGCCATTTCCATTTAAAACCACCACCCGCACACGCTTTCTCGCTATGGAGCGTAACGCGGCGGCCACGCTGCTACTGGCACTGGCACAAAATAACCTGCAGAACCTCTCTCTGACGCTGGAACAGCTGGCGCAGCAGCCGGATGCATTACGCATGATGCGCATCGGCAGCGATCTGCTACCGCTGTACACCGTGCCGCTGGCCACAGAACTGTATGGCGATATTCTGCCCGAGCTGCAGCCGCTGTTTAGCCGCTGCGGCGAATTGGCCCGCGCGCACAACATTCGCCTGTCGTTCCATCCCGGCCAGTATACGGTGCTGGCTTCGGATAATGATGACGTGGTGGATCGGGCGCTGGAGGATGTCGAGTACCATACGCTGTGCGCGGTGCTGATGGGCTACGGCAGGCAGTTTCAGGATTTCAAAATCAACATCCACATGAACGGCAAACGCGGTATTGAGGGTTTTCGCGCGGCGTTTATGCGCCTCAGCCCGGAAGCCCGCAATATGCTGACGGTGGAAAATGACGAAATTTCCTGCTCGCTGGATGACGTCTTGCAGGCGCGCGCGCTTTGTCCCGTGGTACTGGATATTCACCATCACTGGGTGAAAGAGAATCAGTTTATTCAGGCCAGCGATGCGCGCGTGGCGCTGATTCTGGAGTCGTGGCGCGGCGTGCGGCCGGTGCTGCACTATTCGATCGCCCAGGAAGGGCTGATCCCGGAGAGCGGCTTTCCCGATCAGGAACAACTGGCTGCCTCAAAGCCGAAGCTGCGCGCCCATTCTGACTACTATTTCAACCAGACGCTGAATGACTGGGCGCTGTCGTTTGATCGCTTCGACATCATGTGCGAAGTCAAAATGAAGAACCTCGCGCGCGATCGCCTGTATGACTATGCGCAGACGCGCTGATTAACTGCTTACGGCGCCGTGATCACAATGGCGACGCGGCGATTTTGCGCCCGGCCCTGTGCGGTGTTATTGCTGGCGACCGGCGCGCTCATGCCCAGCCCGCGCGTCACGATGTTTTGCCGTGGAATCGCCGCGCCGGTGGCCCACTGATCGGCCACCGCGTTGGCGCGTTTCAGCGACAGTTGCTGGTTGTAATCCGCTTTGCCGTAGTTATCTGTGTGGCCGTCAACGCGCAGATGTTCGATGCCGGTAGCGGCCAGGTTTTTCGCCATCTGCGCAATGCTGGCTTTGCTGGCGGGCGTCAGGTCAGATTCATTGATGCCAAATAGGATCTTATCGGACAGGCCCAGTCCCCAGCCTTCAGTGTTTTCGCTGAAGCCGGCGTCGCGCATCGCTTTAATCTGCGCGTCGCTAAAACGCCCGGTTGACTGACAGCCGGCACAGGCCAGCACCATAACCAGCAAACATGATTTCAGTTTCATACGCGTACCTTACTCATTCCTTTGTTTTTATACATGTGCATATCGGCGCGCTCCAGAATCGACGCCACCGAATCGCCATGCTGCGACCAGGCGTAGCCAATCGTCACCGATGTGGTGATCTGCGTGCCTTCCGAAATCACAATCGATTGCGCGATTGCGGTACGAATATCTTCCGTCAGCTGCTGCAGATCGGCTTCTGAGGTGCGGCTGGTAATCAGCATGGCAAACTCGTCACCGCCCAGCCGCGCCACCAGATCGTCCTGATACGCCAGCGCGCTGAGGCGCGCCGCAATGGCCTTCAACACTTCATCACCGGCGGCATGGCCCCAGTTATCGTTAATGCTCTTGAAGCGATCGCCGTCGAGAAACAGCAGCACAAAATTCTCATGCGCCAGCTGCTGATCCAGCAACTGCGACAGGCGGCCAACAAACGCCGAGCGGTTGGCCAGTCCGGTTAACGGATCCTCCAGCGCTTTGGCCGCCAGTGAACGGTTATCGCGCAGCAGCGAGGCTTTTAGCGTCTGCATTTCACTCAGCAGCGAGTTCAGATCTTCGGAAAACAGCTGAAACTCTTTGGTCGGATTTTGCGGTACGCGCGTCGAGAAATCGCCAGAGCGAATCACGTAATGGATGGCGCTGGTGATATTGCGCAGCGAGCGCAGAATACCGCGATGCAGAAATTCACTCAGCAGGCAGGAAATCACCAGCACGCACAGCATACCGATGGATAAAATCATCACCGAATAGCGAATAAAATCGGCTGCACCGCTGACGGTGCCGGCCAGCATTAAATGGCCGACCTGAGTTTCAGCGTGATTAATTTCCACCGCCAGCGGCTGCTGATAAATCCAGCGACGCAGTAGCGTTTCATACCAGCCGCTCTCTTGCTGGCGATCGTGCCAGTCCACCAGTACGGTATTGCCCGCCGTGACCAGCTTCGCGGAGGCAAACATCCCTTCATTGCCAAGCAGGGCTATTTTGTTGCGGGCATCATAGCTGTCTTCAAATACCGTCGCGGCGGTCAGGCTGGTGCTGAGTGTGGCGGCAATGAGTTCGAGGTTTCTTTTCTCATAGCGTTTAATAAACAGTAAAGACGTCGATGTCAGCAGCAGCCAGCACAGCAGTAATATCACGGCGGCATTGACGGTGCTGATACGACGCAACTTATTGCGAATCGATGATTTATCTTTTTTTATGCTATCAAACTTCATCTTATTTGCTTCCTTTGCGGGACAGCAACAACACGTCCGGGCTCACTCTGACACCGCTGCGCGCCAGCGAGTCAAGGTTGACGGAAAATGCGGTGTGATCGCGGTTAAAGATCAGACAAAAGGCCGCGCCAACCGCACAGTCCGGGTTGTTTTCCGCGATGGACAGGACGGCTTTACCCTGTAGCATCGCCAGCAGTTCAGTTTGCTGCTGCGGCGTCTGATCGCCGAAGTAAATGGCATCGCAGCGCTGGCGGCTGAGTTCGCTGGTCTGGTTAATCCACACCACGCTGAACGGCGTCGGGCCCTGAGGCTGCGCAAGGTGCTGTGCTGAAGCGAATACGCACAGCTGTGGCGGCTGTGTTAACTGGGGCCAGTGGCTAAAACTGATGATGCCGCTGACGATGCGGTTAGCCTGATCATCACGCTGAACCGCACTGTTTGCCGCCTGAGCAGCAGGAAAACAGAGGAGATAAATGAGAGAAAATACGGGAAGAAATGCGCGTAAGCCCTGCAACAAATAGAGCAGCTGGCTGTCGCCCTTCACCTTTAATTGTAGTTGTAACATAGCGCTATCTCTGAACAGCAACCGGGAAATAGTACCATCGCGCTGTACAAAAGAGTACCGCCGTACAGGCGCTGATACCGCGATCAGGCAGGGTAGAATAAATTCGTCAGGACCGGATTTAAATAGAGAGTTAAAAGAGTAATGAATAAAAACGCAGCAGAATAAGCGTATTAAGGCTGACTTCTGCCGGATATTCCCGCAGCAAAATTAGCGCAGCGGCGCGATTTTTCGCAAAATGAATTGTCCGGCGACGCCGGATATTCCCTTTGTGGCGCAATGGCCCTGAATTGAACAATCATTCAGTGCCATTCACCGCATTTTTTTAATTAAAATCCAAATCCCGGCCGTTGCTGGCAATGACCCGCTGATACCACCAGAAGGATTTTTTGCGCAGCCGGTTGAGCGTGCCGTTGCCGTGGTCGTCGCGATCGACATAGACAAATCCGTAGCGTTTACTCATTTCACCGGTCGACGCCGCGACCAGATCGATGCAGCCCCAGGTGGTGTAGCCCATCACCGGCACGCCGTCAGCAATCGCTTCACCCATGGCGCGAATGTGCTGTTGCAGGTAGCTGATGCGGTAATCGTCTGCAATTTCCCCGCTGGCATTGATTTCATCGTGCGCGCCGAGACCGTTTTCCACCAGAAACAGCGGCTTCTGATAGCGGTCGTACATCATATTCATGGTGATGCGCAGGCCAAGGGGATCAATGCCCCAGCCCCAGGCGCTGCGCGCCAGATGCGGATTGGTCAGCGACTTCACCACGTTGGCGGCGCTGCTGTTCTGTTCATTCATCTCTGCCGACGCGCAGCGCGAGGCGTAATAGCTGAAGGAGATGAAATCGACGGTGTGGCGCAGCAGTTCGCTATCGCCCTCCGCCATGACAATCTCCACGCCTTTCTCGCGGAATACCCGGGCGGCGTAAGCGGGATAAGCGCCGCGCGCCTGGACATCGATAAAGAATAAGTTCTCGCGATCTTTCTGTAACGCGGCCCACACATCTTCCGGCTTGCAGGACCACGGATAAAAGTTGCCGCCGGCCAGCATGCAGCCAATCTGATTCTGCGGATTGATCTCATGGGCGATTTTGGTTACCAGCGCGCTGGCGACCAGTTCATGATGCGCTGCCTGATATTTCACCTGTTCGTGATGTTCATCCGGCGCGAACACCAGACCGGCACCGGAGAACGGGCTGTGCAGCAGGATATTGATCTCATTGAAGGTCAGCCAGTATTTCACCAGACCATCAAACGCT
Organism: Type-C symbiont of Plautia stali; assembly: GCF_059730935.1. Taxonomy (NCBI): domain Bacteria; kingdom Pseudomonadati; phylum Pseudomonadota; class Gammaproteobacteria; order Enterobacterales; family Enterobacteriaceae; species Type-C symbiont of Plautia stali. Next base: position 181,600 of record NZ_AP035924.1, read on the forward strand.
TCGAAGCAGGTGCGGGCGTAGCGGGCAAAGAAATCGATCATTTTACGGTTGCGCCACGAGCCATATTCGGTGACCAGATGCATCGGCACATCGAAGTGACACAACGTGACCAGTGGTTCGATGCCGTATTTGCGGCACTCTTCAAATACGCTGCGATAGAAGGCAATGCCTGCCGCGTTCGGCGTCAGCTCATCGCCGTTGGGATAAATGCGACTCCAGGCGATGGAGGTGCGAAACACCGTGAAGCCCATCTCCGCCATCAGGGCGATATCTTCTTTATAGCGGTGATAAAAATCGATGGCGTCGTGGCTCGGATAGAACTCATCGTCGCGTAGCGTAAAGCGCGGCTCCAGCCCCAGCTTAACCGCCATGCGATGCTCGCCGTGTGGAATCATGTCCACCGTGGTTAAGCCTTTACCGCCGGCGCGATAACTCCCCTCTGACTGGTTGGCGGCTAACGCGCCGCCCCATAAAAATCCCGCAGGAAATGTCACTTCAGACATCACTCACCTCAATCACAGTCCATTATTAATTCGCGCTGACCGGCTTTGCCGCTTCCGGCTTACCGGGGCGCGGCGCGGTCTCCGTCACCGGAATATCTTCAAAGCCAAGAATCAGCGTCAGGATGAACGACAGCACCACTGACAGCACCATCACGCCAGCCACCCAGACGATGCTCATCGGGTTGGTGGGATCGAAAAACTGTACGCTGGTAAACAAGCCCGGTGAGGCCATCGAGTGGCTGGCGAGGCCGCCGATGCCGGCCACCGCGCCACAGATAAAGCCGCTGATCAGGCTGGCAATCAGCGGACGCTTCAGGCGCACCGCCACGCCGTACAGCGCCGGTTCGGAAATGCCGGCGACGATGGCGGAAGCTGCCGCCGCGAACGCCGTCTGCCGCAGTTCCGGATTTTTGGTTTTGAACGCCACCGCCAGCGATGAGCCGCCCAGTGACAGGTTGGCGCCAATTTCCGACGGCATCACCATGCCTTCTTTGCCGGTCTCAGCGATGGTCTGAATAATGGTCGGGGTAAACACGCGATGCATGCCGGTCATTACCAGCAACGGCCACAGACCGCCCATGATCGCCACCGACAGCCAGCCGAGATAACCGTGAATGGTGTACACCAGCGCCGAGATGCCGCTACCGATCCAGATACCGAGCGGGCCAATAAAGACGATGGCGATGGGGGCTGCAATCAGCACAATCAGCATCGGTTTAAGGAAGTTTTTGGTCACCGCCGGGGTAAAGCGATCGACCCAATATTCGATGTGCGACAGAATCCACGTCATCACCAGCGCGGGGATCACCGTGTAGGTGTATTTCACCGCGGTGACCGGCACTGAGGCGAATTCCACTACCTGACCCTGCGCCGCTTTGGCCATCAGGTCGATAAAATTGGGATGCACCAGCACGCCGGCAATGGCAATCGCCAGCGACATATTGGTTTTAAATTTCAGCGCCGCCGAAGCCGCCACCATCACCGGCAGGAAGAAGAAGGCGCCGTCACCAATCACATTCAGGATGATTAACGTCGACGAGCCTTTGGGCAGCACACCGCTCATCTCCAGCATCATCGCCAGCAGTTTCACCATCGATCCGCCAATGATCGCCGGGATCAGCGGTGACATGGTGCCGACCAGCGCATCGAGAATGCCCGCGCCGATACTGCGCAGCGTGATTTTCCGTTTCACCGGCGCGCTGCCGCTGTTGCCCGGCGTGCCGAGTTTCATCACTTCCTGAAAGGCGAGATTGACGTTGTTGCCGATGATCACCTGACACTGACTGTCGGTGTGCACCACGCCCATCACGCCGGGAATGGCTTTCAGTGTGGCGTTGTCGACGCGCGTGCTGTCTTTCACCACGAAGCGCAGGCGTGTCATGCAGTGGGTAACGGCTTCAATATTCTCTAATCCGCCGAGCGAGGCCACAATGGCTCGTGCGGCGTCAGCGTAGTTGGTCGCCATGAATGTTTGTCTCTGATTGTAGGGTAGAGGAAACGTCGGTTTCGTCTGGCTGTTATGTGTTCATGAGAAACCGGTTTCACAAAATCATGAACAGGCGCATTCATTCAGACAAGAAAAATCGCTATCTTCGTTTTAATTTTGTGATGTTGATCGGCTGACGGGCGGCGGGATCTTTAACCGCAGGCGCAGGGCGACAAGAAAATTCCCCGTCTTATTCATCGCTTAGGTACACTGAGGCGATGAGCAGCGAAGCAGAGTGAAGCATGGCAACCATACTTGAGGTGGCAAAAAAGGCCGGCGTGTCAAAAGCGACGGTGTCGCGCGTGTTGTCCGGTAACGGCTACGTCAGCCAGGAAAAGCGCGATCGGGTGTACCAGGCGATTGCCGAGACCGGCTTCCGGCCGAATTTGCTGGCGCGCAATCTGGCGACTAAATCCAGCCAGACCATTGGCCTGGTGATCACTAACACGCTGTATACCGGCAGCTATTTCAGCGAAATGATGCAGCATTCGGCGCGCATTCTTGAGCAGCAGGGCCGTCAGCTACTGCTGGTGGACGGCAAACACAGCGCTGAAGAGGAGCGTGCGGCGATTCAGTTTCTGCTCGATCTGCGCTGCGATGGCGTGATCATCTATCCGCGTTTTCTCACCATCGATGAGATGGACAGCATCATTGCCCAGCACCGCCATCCGATTCTGGTGATCAACCGGCGGCTGCGTCAGCACGACAGTTACTGCATCTACTCCGATCAGCAGCGCACCAGCGCCGAGGCGGTGGCGCAGCTGATTGCACTCGGCCATCGCGATATTGCTTTTATCACCGGATCGCTTGACTCGCCGACCGGGCGCGAGCGGCTGGCGGGTTACCACGCGGCACTGGCGCAGCATCAGCTGGTGGCGGATGACTCGCTGGTGGTGGAGGGCAAATGGCAGGCGCAGCATGGGGCAGCGGCAGTAGAAACGCTGCTGGCGCGCGGTAAATCGTTCAGCGCGCTGGTTGCCAGTAACGATGAGATGGCGGTGGGCGCGCTGAAAGCGCTGGCGGCGCATAACATCCGCGTGCCGCAGCAGGTGGCGGTGCTGGGTTTCGACGATATTCCGCTGGCGCCCTATACCATTCCGGCGCTGGCCAGCGTGCGCATGCCGGTGACCGGCATGATCGAGGAGACCATTGAACGCCTGGTGTCGATGCTCGACGGCGGCGAAATGCGTAACCGCAAAACCTTTGCCGGCGAGCTGATTCTGCGTGAATCCGTTGGTCCCGGCCCGTTTTACCCTGGCTGAAATCAGGCGTTAAGCAGCGCCTGCTTGAACGAATAGATGTGCACGCGCGCGGCGTCTTCTGCCCGTGTTACGTCACCCTGCGCCAGCGCCGCAATAATTGCGTCATGCTCGGCAATCACCTCCTGCATGTGCTGCGCGCTCGACAGGGTGGTTGCCCAGAAGCGCTGCGCCTGGGCGTGGATGATGCTGAGAATATCTGACAGACGACCGTTACCGGCGATGTCAGCCAGCACCTGATGAAATTCACGGTCCAGCAGCATCATCTGCTCACGATCGCGCGCCACGCTGGCGGCGGCGATGCGCTGATTCAGCGCCTGTAGCTGGGCAATCTGCGCCGGATTCACGCGCTGCGCCGCCAGCCGCAGGCACAGCGCTTCATTTACCAGCCGCACTTCAATCAGCTCTAGCGCATCGTCAATCGACAGCGGTGCCACCATCACCCCTTTACGCGGGATAATCTGCAGTAACCCTTCGGTCGCCAGCCGATGTACCGCCTGGTTAACCGGCGTGCGGCCCATTGCCAGATCCTCCATCACCTGCGCGGTATTGAGATATTCACCTGGCTTATAGCGCAGCGTAATCAGGCGATGCCTGAACGCCAGATAGGCCTGTTCATTCAATGAAACGCTTTTTTGTCCGGCCTGTGACTTCACATTTTCAGCAACTGAATCACTCATCACGCAGATCCTTATTGGGGTACTGAGACATCTTACACAAAAACCTGGCATGAAAATGGCTATCTTGAAATTGCAGTGAAATTTCACACGCATTTTTCATCAGGAGATCATCGCATGCATTTACGCTTTACAACCGACTCACAAGCCGCCCCGGTGCTGGATGTCGACATTAAGCAGCTGGTCATTGCCGGATGGGTTGGCCGCGACCAGGCGGCGGTGCTGCACCATATCAGGGAGCTGGAGGCGCTGGGCGTGCCCGCACCTGGTGCAGTCCCGCTGTTTTATCGCGTAGCCACCCAGCAGCTGGCGCAGCACAGCCCGCTGGAAGTGGTGGGCGAGCAAACCTCCGGCGAAGCCGAGCCGTTTGTGTTTTTCCATCGCGGCGAATACTGGGTGTCGCTGATTTCTGATCACACCGACCGTCACCTGGAAACCTTCAGCGTGGCACTGTCGAAGCAGGCCTGCGTTAAGCCGGTCGCCGGTCATGCGTGGCGTATGGCAGAGGTTGAGCCGCACTGGGATCGGCTGGAGCTGCGCGCGTGGATCAAAGTCAATGGCGACTGGGTGACTTATCAGCAGGGCACGCTCGACTCTCTGCTCACGCCGATGGATCTGCTGGCGCGCTACTTCGGCGATCGCCCGGTCAGCGAAGGCTTTGCGATGTCATGCGGCACGTTGAGCGCGATCGGCGGCATCCGTCCGGCCAGCGAGTTCCGCATGGCACTGCACGATCCGCTGCTGAATCGCACGCTGGAACACCACTATGTCACCGGCACGCTGCCGGTGATTGCCTGAGGAGACGCGTATGACCACCTTATGGCAGGCGAGCCAGCAACTGCGCGCCGGAGACCTCACTGCAAGCGCCGCGACGCAACAGGCACTACGCGCCGCCGAGCAGCCATCGGGCGAAGGCGCACGCGTGTTTACGCGGACCTATTCCGCCCGCGCCGTTCAGCAGGCGCAGCAGGCTGATGTGCGCTGGCAACAGCAACAGCCGCGCAGTCCGATTGATGGACTGCCAATCAGCATCAAAGACCTGTTTGATGTGGCGGACGAACCCACCTGCGCCGGCTCGCGCGTGCTGGCGGATGCGCCGCCCGCCGCGCGCGACGCGCATATCGTGCAGCAGCTGAAACAGGCCGGTGCCGCTATCGTCGGCAAAACCAACATGACCGAGTTCGCTTTTTCCGGGCTCGGTATCAATCCGCACTACGGCACGCCAGCTAACCCATGGCAGCGCGGCGAAAAACGCATTCCCGGCGGTTCTTCATCCGGCGCGGCGGTGGCGGTGGCCGACGGCATGTGCCTCGCGGCGGTCGGCACGGACACCGGCGGCTCGGTGCGGATACCGGCGGCGCTGTGTGGGCTGACCGGCTTCAAACCCAGCGCCAGCCGCATCAATCAGGCTGGCACGCTACCGCTATCGGCGGCACTCGACAGTATTGGCGTAATTGCCCATGACGTGCGCAGCTGCTGGCTGCTCGACAGCGTCATCGCCGATCAGCCTTTGCAGCTGGCAGAGCGTGATATCACGCGGGCGCACTTTGCGATTCCACAGACCCGGGTGCTGGACGGGCTGGATCTCGCGGTCAGCCAGGCGTGGCACCACGCGCTGGCACAGCTGCGCGCGCAGGGTGCCACGCTCACCGAGCTGCCGCTGTCTGAACTGGCGGAACTGGAAACCATGAACGCCCGTGGCGGCATCACCGCCTGGGAAGCCTGGCAGTGGCATCAGTCGCTGCTGCAGTCGCACGCGGCGGGTTATGACCCGCAGGTGCGGATGCGCATTGAGCGCGGCGCGTTGCTGAATGAGGACGACGCACAACTGTTGTATCAGCAGCGCGCCGACTGGCGGCAGCGGGTGGAGCAGGCGGTGGCACCGTTCGATGGCCTGCTGCTGCCCACCGTGCCGCTGATTGCGCCGACCATCGCCGAACTCGACGACGCGGAGCGCTATCGCCAGGTCAACCTGCTGATGCTGCGCAACACCAGCGTGATCAACATGCTGGACGGCTGCGCCATCTCCCTGCCTTGTCATCAGCCCGGCAGTGCGCCGGTGGGTCTGATGCTGGCCGCCACCCATGGCAACGATGCCGCGCTGCTCAGCTGGGCGCTGGCGCTTGAATCCATCCTGCAACGGAGTCTCTGAAAATGACACATCCTCACGGCATGCTGTTCGTCGCCACCAACGTCGCCGCTGAAAACGAAGCTGATTTCAATCAATGGTATGACCATGAACATGTCGCCGAGCGCGTCGCCATTGACGGCTTTCTCAGCGGCACGCGCTATCAGGCGCTGGATGCTGAACGCAAGTACCTCGGACTGTATGAAACCTGCTCGCTGGAAACCTTCACCAGCGCCGATTACTACGCCGCCTTCACGCGCCAGACGCCGTGGTCGGTAAAAAACCTGGATCGGATGATCAAACCGATGCGCCGCGTGTGTGCCATCACTCAGCAGCACGGTCAGGGCAGCGGCAGCCACCTTGCGGTGCTGACGCTACAGGCTGGCATTGAAACTGCAACGCTCAACGCCTGGCAGCAGCAGGTTGCCACGGTGCCGGGCTATATCGCCTCGCGCTTACTCACGCCGGACACCACGCTGAGCACGCCGCTGCCACAGGAAGATCGGGCGCAGCGTGCCATGCTGCCGATGCTGCTGCTCAGCTGTTCGTGCGCCGATGCCTGCCAGACACTGGCGGCGGCCGCGTCACAGGCGCTCAATGCCCGCGCTGAATTTTATGCGCTCAGCTGGCAGCTCACTAAACAGGAGATGGCTCATGGCGAATACTGATTCTACTCTGCCGCACGCCGCGCGTGCCGCAGCAGGGAAAACCCACACCGGCCGTCTTGCCGCGGCCAGCTCCATCGGCACCGCGCTGGAGTGGTACGACTTTACCGTTTACAACATCATGGCGGCGCTGGTGTTTAACCATGTGTTTTTCCCCAGCTTCGACCCGCTGGTCGGCACTATTCTGGCGTTTTCAACTTACGCCGTGGGTTATGTGTCGCGTCCGGTGGGCGGTTTTATCTTTGGCCATCTCGGGGATGTCGCCGGACGCAAGGCAGTATTAATCACCACGCTGGTGATCATGGGCGTGACCACGGCGCTGATGGGCATGCTGCCCGGTTATGCGCTGTGGGGCATCTGGAGCCCGATTCTGCTGGTGGCGCTGCGCTTTGTGCAGGGCATCGCGCTGGGCGGCGAATGGGCCGGCGCGGTGTTGCTCTCCATGGAGCACGGCGAAGCCAGTAAGCGCGGGCGTAACGCCTCGTTCGCCCAGGTCGGGCCTTCCTGCGGTACGCTGATTGGCACCGGCTTTATCACTTTAGTGACGTTGTCACTCAGCGGCGAACAGTTTCAGGAGTGGGGCTGGCGCATCCCGTTCCTGCTCAGTCTGCTGCTGGTGATGTTTGGGCTGTGGCTGCGGCGCGGCGTGGAAGAAACCCCGACTTTCGTGGCGATGCAGCAGGCGGAGAAAACCAGCCACACGCCGCTGAAAGAGGTGTTCCTGCGCTATCCACGTGAACTGCTGATCGCCGGCGGCTCGCGCATCGGCTCTGACGTGCTGTACGCGCTGGTGGTGGTGTTCACCCTGACTTACGTCACCACCGTACTGCAGCTGCCGCGTCCGCTGGCGCTGATGGCGACGATGGTCGGCGCGATTGGCAACGCGTTGACGGTGCCGCTGTTTGGCGCGCTGTCCGACCGCCTCGGCCGCCGTCCGGTGTACATTGCCGGCGCGCTGCTGGCTATTGTCTGGTCGTTTGTGTTTTTTGTCCTGCTCGACAGCACTCAGCCGTGGCTGATTGTACTGGCGGTGGTGATTGGCCTGCTGATTCACGCCATGATGTACGGTCCGCAGGCGGCGTTTGTCACCGAGCAGTTCCCCAGCCACGTGCGCTATGCCGGTTCGTCCCTGGCCTATACGCTGGCCGGCATCATCGGCGGCGGTTTTGCCCCGCTGATCATTACCTCGCTGTACAAAGAGCTGGGCAGCACGCTGTGGGTGTCGCTGTACGTGACGCTGGCGCTGGCAATTACTTTGTTTGCCTTATGGAAAGCCAAAGAAACCGCGCACCAGTCGCTGTAATCACCTCTGGCGAAGGATCGCCACCTTTTATTAAATATTCATGTGCAGCGCCGGTTCACTCTGCGGCGGCTCGGTGGAGATTTGCGGCAGCGGCAGCGGTCGTCCGATGTAGTAACCCTGAATGGCATCGCACGCCAGCTCCTGCAGCTGCGACATCTGCACCGGCGTTTCCACGCCTTCCGCGGTTACCGACAGGGAATAGGCTTTGCCGAGTCCAATCATGTTTTCCACCACCTGGCGCGCCTGGGGCGAATCGGCCAGCGGAAAAATAAAGGATTTATCGATTTTGATGCCGTCGAACGGGAAGGCGCGCAGGTAGCACAGCGACGCATAGCCGGTGCCAAAATCATCAATCAGAAATCTCACCCCCAGCGCTTTCACCGCCTGCATCACCGCCAGGGTTTTGTCCGGATCGCTCAGCAGCGCGTTTTCCGTGACTTCAATTTCCAGCCGCTGGCTCGGCAGACCGCTGAGCTGCAGCATCCGGGTGATGCGTTCGGCTAAGGCGCTATCCTGCAACTCGCTGGCGGAAATATTCACTGAAACCGCCATTTCCGGCCGGTAACGGGCGATATCCTCGCAGGCATTGAGCAGCACCCAGTCGCTCAGCGCGCTGATCAGGCCGGTCTCTTCGGCCAGCGGAATAAACTGATCGGGCATCAGTAAGCCCAGCCGCGGATGCTGCCAGCGTACCAGCGCCTCGACCGCGCTGATGCGCTGCGCGATCAGGTCATAGCGCGTCTGATACACCAGCCGCAGCTGGTTCTCCTGCAGCGCTGCGCGCAGCTCATGCTCCATTTCGCGCCGCTGCACAATTTTCTCTTCCATGTCACGGTCGAAAAATATCCACTGGTTGCGGCCGCTGTTTTTCGCTTTATACAGGGCGATGTCGGCGAAGCGCAGCAAATCGCTGGCGTTGTCGGCATCCTGCGGGGCCAGCGCGATGCCGAGACTGCCGCCGATGTGGATGTCGTTGTCGTACACCGGGAACGGCAGATTGAGCTGGGCGATGAGCTGCTGACACAGCGCGTCGACCTGTTCGCGGCTGCCCGCCTCCGGCAGAATCACCACAAACTCATCGCCGCCGAGCCGCGCCACCAGGCCGTTGCCGTTGAGCGTGCGCCGGATACGATCTGATACCGCATGCAGCACCTGATCGCCCGCCGCATGACCGTAGAGATCATTGACCGGTTTGAATTTATCCAGGTCGATCATAATCATCGCCAGCAGCGGCTGCGCCGGCAGCGGCAGGCTCAGCTGCCCCGTGAGGAATTCGCGCATTTGCACGCGGTTGGCCAGTCCGGTCAGTTCATCGAAGTGCGACAGATAGTGCGCGCGCGCCTGCGCTTCAACTTCCAGCGTTACGTCGCTGGCGCTGCCGCGAAAGCCGCTGACGCCGTGCGCCAGGCTGACGCGCTTGAGGGTCAGATTGCAGTAGCGCGGCTGATGCTGAGCGGAGAGATAGCGGCAGCCGTTCAGCGTGAGCTGACCGCCCGACTCTGCCAGCTGTAAAAGCCGGGCGCGCTGGTGTTCATCGCACAGCAGGAAATCCAGTAGCGTGCGCTGCAGCCACTCCTCGCTGGTAAACCCGGTCACTACCGGGAAACGGCCGGAAACCCAGCTGAAGCGCAGCTGGTCGTCCATCTCCCAAATCCAGTCGGTGGTAATTTCGGCGATATCACGGAAGCGGCGTTCGCTGGCGCTGAGCGCCCGCTGGCTTTGCGCCAGCAGCAGCGTATTTTCATCATTGAGCTGCGCTTTACGCAGCGCGTTGCGCATCAGCATGATGGCGCCATACAAGGTGATCAGCATGGCGATCACCAGCAGCGGTAGCAGGGCGGTCAGCAAATTACCGCCGGGGTTGCTGCTGGTCCAGCGCAGCGTGGCGTCATGGCCGTCGGCGGCGAGGCGCAGGCTTTCCGCCACTGGCGCGCGGGGTGCAGCGAATTCCACCCGCAGCGCGTTGATGCCGTACTCGTGCCCCAGTTGCTGTAATTTTTGCGGCGTCAGGCGATCGGCAAAGATCATCAGCGATGGCGCACCGGGCACCTGCGGCACGCTGTTATCGCCACCGGTGGTGATCCATGCCGCGCACAGCAGCACCAGTTGCTGGTTTACCACCACAAAGCGCGACAGCGCCTTACCGTCATTGTGCTGTAACTGCTGACGCAGCGCGGGCAGTTGCTGGCGACCGAGCCAGTCGGTGAAATCGCGTTGCTGCAGCTGACCGTCGATCACGCTGTAAACCGTATCGCCGCGCGGCGCGATGACAAACACGCCCTCGTAGGCAAAGGTCTGGAACAGCGATTCACCCAGATTCTGCCGCGTCCACGCCCAGTCAGTATTCAGCGTGCGGTGCAGGTTTTGGTAGGCTTCGCCCCATTCTGCATTATCGGAGAGGTGAAACTGCATCACTTCCTGACGCGTCTGCAACGCCTTCTCCAGCAGCAGGCGGTTTTGCCGCGCCTCCTGCTGGTTGAGATCGCTGGCGATAAAGCACAGCGTCACCAGCGCCACCATAAAGGAGAGAAAAATCAGCAGCACCATCAGCAGCATCGGCTGGCGCATCAGTCCGCGCATCCGACCATCGGTCGGGAAATCCATCAGTGAACGTTTCGCCATCATAGACTTATCACAAACCAGTAAAATGATATTTCATAAGTACGTTATGAGTATCGGCATGACTGCGCCGAACCTGGGCGAAAAAGTAAAAAAAGCGTGAGCGGAGCGGCAAAAACAGATCGCATATTCGGCCAGAAGCCCGACGATGCCGTGGTGTAATCAGATCTGCATAAGGTCTGTTAATAACAGGCCCTGCCGCTGCGTTTCCGCCAGTACAATACGGCGAATGCCGGTAAACTTTTCCCGTTGCGCTAATAGCTTAGTGTTTATTTCATGCTGATGACGATAAATATATTACAGCCATAATTTATCAGAGCGTGATTTAACGTTCTGGACCTGAAGAATTTCCGGGTTAAATGATGATGCGTTATCCAGGACTATTCTTGTTGAGTGTAAATCTTTGTCAGTGCTAATTTGCTGAAACCCATCTGCTCCTCTTTCCAGAGACCACTTATGCAACCACGTATCACGCATCTTGATGGCATGCGCGGATTAGCGATCCTGCTGGTGATTGCTTATCACGCCTATGCCCGCTGGCCCGAACTGTTGCCGTATGCCGCCACTACCCAGCATATTCCGCTGCTGGCATTCGGCTGGGTCGGCGTGCAGTTGTTTTTTATGATCTCCGGCTTTGTCATATTTATGACGCTGGATAAATCGTCCGGCTACCTCAGCTTTCTCAAAAAACGCTGGCTGCGCCTGTTTCCGGCAATGCTGATAGCCAGTCTGCTGCTGTACGTTGCCGGCGGCTTTTTTCCGGAGTGGTCGCTGATGACACCGGAAAGCCGCAACCTGCTGCCTGGCCTGATATTTATTAATCCTGAGACGCTGACGCAGCTCACCGGCATTGAATTCCGCTCCATGGCCGGATCGTTCTGGTCTCTCTATGTTGAAGCGCTGTTTTATCTGATTATTGGCGCGGTTTATTTCACCCTCGGACGTAAATATTGTCTGCCGGCGCTGATTGTGCCGATGTTATTACTTTCCGCCTCATCGGTATTGAAATCACTCGGCCATCCATTATTAATCGATGTCATTTCAAAATTCGGTTTTATTCACTACGCCTGGTTTATGGTCGGCTGTCTGGTTTATGAACGTCTGCACGGGCGCGATAAACGTTATCACTACGCACTGACCGCGCTGGCCTTGCTGATTAATTTCAGCTACTACGTTAAAAACAGCGGCGTGGTCGCCGTGATACCGCTGCTACTGGTAATGCTGTTTTTTATCGCCAGCTTTTATTCCAGACAGATTGAGCGCTGGCTTTCCCTGCGCTTTTTCACCGCCATCGGATTTGTCAGTTACGCCCTGTATCTGATTCATGAAAATTTAATGATCGCGATATTGATTAAGCTTAATGGCTATATCAAAAATGAGGCGGTGATGACGATGCTGCCGGTGGTGGTGGCCAGCGTACTGTATTACGTTGCCTGGCTGATCAGTAAATATGCCGAACCGGCGCTGCGTAATGCGCTGAAGTGGAAGCGGCAGCCCGCGCCGCAGGCGGGCAGTGGGCTGTAAACGCGCGGGAGCCAGCGCTCCCGCGTACGCTGTCACACATCCAGCCGGTGAATGACGTTCACAAACTCGTGTACGCCACTGTTGATTTCCCGCAGGCTGCGCGACAGCACGCTGATCTTCTCCTGTTCGGTCACCACAAATTGCCTGACCTCATCCAGCTGCTGATACATCTGCTGGATCAGGTCGGCATTTTGCTCCACGACCACGGATATCTGTTTGGTGGCGCTGGCGGTCGAGGCCGCCAGGCGGCGCACTTCACCTGCCACCACGCTGAAGCCACGTCCGGCCTCGCCAGCGCGTGCGGATTCAATCGCGGCATTCAGTGCCAGAATGTTGGTCTGTGAAGCAATCAGGTTGATGGTTTCCACCACGTCGCTGATGCTCCTGGCCGAGGCGGTGAGTTGCGCGCCAATTTCGGCGGCGGCATTCACCTGCTGCGCCACCAGTCCGGAGTTACGCACCGTTTCATCCAGCACTTCATTAGCGTTATCGGTAATTTGTGAGGTCTGCTCAGAGGTGGTCAGTGCGATATCCGCCACGCGCTTCGCCGCCTCGACGCGTGCGGTGATATCCGAGGCGATCTTAATCACTTTGTAGACCTTACCATCGCCGTCAAACACCGGGTTGTAGCTCGCCTCCAGCCAGATGCGCTCGCCGCTGGCAGTCTTACGTTCAAAACGACCGACAAAATGCTGACCGTTGCCGATTTTGCGCCAGAAGTCCGGATTCTCGCGGTAGAAATTGTCGAAGCAGAACAGGCGATGATGCTGGCCGGCGATGGCTGGCAGGGTATAGCCCATGTGGGTGAGGAAGTTGGCGTTGGCGGTAATGATGTGACCGTCCGGCGTGAATTCAATCACCGCCATCGAACGATCCAGCGCCGTTATCACCGCCTCTTTATGCTCCAGCTCCTGATGACGCGCGGTGATGTCGCTCGCGACCTTGATCACTTTGTACACTTTGCCGCGCTCATCGCTCACCGGAAAATAGGTCGCGCTGAGCCAGAAGCGCTGGTGCTGCTTGTTGAAACGCTCAAAAATGCCGTTCACCGATTCGCCGGCGGCCAGCGTTTGCCAGAAGGCGTAATAGTCGGAAGACTGGCTGTAAGCAGGGCTGCAGAAAATCCGGTGATGCTGTCCCTGAATTTCATGCAGCTGATAGCCGGTGACCTGTAAAAATTGCGCATTGGCGCTGAGGATTTCACCGGCCGGTGAAAACTCAATCCACGCAACATGCTGCTTTATCGCTTCAATATCCTTAGCAATGTCGCCACTTTTGGCAAATGGCAGAGAAAGGCTCGATTTTTTCACCCCGAACATGAGAGACCTCAGGCGCTTGGTATGCTGTTGAACGAAATGCAGGCGCAGATACGCGCGTGCTAACGCATTCGGCGCGTCCAGTGGACGGCACCGCATGATTTCCCCGGTTGTCCATTACAGCCGTGCCACAGGCACAGGCTGCTGTCTCGCTGCGCACCGATGTGCGCAGGTGGGGTGTGTAATGGTGTTACCTGCCTGATGTTGTTACAGCGCAAGCTGAAAGCTGTTTTTGCTATGCAACTTTGATTATCGACCGTGGCGTTAAAAATGTGAGAAAAAAGTGATCAACGCCGCGCGTGCGGGTAAGAAAAGTGCCCGGCAGACTTGTTAAAAGATGCATGTTAAATGTATGTTAATGCCCAAGACGTGACGCAATCAACGCCCGATGACGGCCTGGAGAAAAACCACCATGACGACCGCGCTGTGCCAGCTGTTAAAACTGCAGTATCCGCTGATTCAGGCACCGATGGCCGGTGTCGCCACGCCGCAGCTGGCCGCAGCGGTATCCAATGCCGGGGCGCTGGGATCGATTAGCGTTGGCGCGGCGACACCGCAGCAGGCGGCAGAAATGATTGCCCACACCCAGGCACTGACGCGTGGCCCGATCAACGTCAACGTATTTTGTCATGCGCCGGCAAGGCGGGATGCCGCGCGCGAGGCGGCGTGGATCAGCCGGTTCAGTCCGCAGTTTGCGCAGTACCAGACGGCGCTGCCGCCAGCGCTAACGGAGATCTATCAGAGCTTTTTGCACAATGAGGCGATGCTGAGGGTGCTGGAGCAGGCGCGGCCGGCGGCGGTCAGTTTCCATTTCGGCATTCCCGATGCCACGGCCATCACCCGGCTAAAGCAACGTGACATTGTCACGCTGGCGACCGCCACCAGTCCGCAGGAAGCACGGGCAATTGCAGGCAGCGGTATCGATATCATTGTGGCGCAGGGTTATGAAGCCGGTGGTCATCGCGGCCATTTTGATCCGGGCGCGCCAGACCAGCAGCTTTCGACCGTTGCGCTGGTGCAGGCGATTCGTCAGCACACCACGCTGCCGGTGGTGGCAGCGGGCGGCGTGATGGACGGTGCAGGCATCGCGACGATGATGAAACTGGGTGCCAGCGGTGTACAGCTCGGTACGGCGTTTGTGCTGTGTCCGGAATCGGCGGCCAGTGCGGCCTATCGCCGCGCGCTGCTGGCAGCCGGCGAGCGTGGCACGGTAATGACGGCGTCGATCTCCGGGCGTCAGGCGCGCTGCGTGCGCAACGCATTTTGTGAATTGTGCCATGACGTAACGCCGGAGGAGATTCCCGACTATCCGCTGACCTATGCGCTGGGAAAAGCCCTGGCGGCAGCGGCGGCTGCGCACGGCGAGGACGGCTTCGGTGCCCAGTGGGCCGGTCAGGGCGTGGCGCGGGTGCGCGCGCTGCCAGCGGCACTGCTGGTGGAGACGCTGGTTGCAGAGTGGCAGCAGGCATAAAGCAGGCTGCTGCCACGTATTCTAACGTTACAGACCGAGCGCGCGCGTTACCGCTTCCGGCATTGACGGACGCCCATTGGCGAGACAGGTGGCGACAAACGTGGCCTCGGCATACACCACGCCGTCGACCTTGATTTGCTGCACGAAGTTCACGCGGTTGCGCTTCTCATTCTGCTCCAGCGCGCAGGTGACTTCCACCTTATCGCCTTTCACCAGGCTCTTGCGGAAGCGCAGCGTGTACTCCAGCACCATGTAAATCTTGCCCTGACTGAACTCTTCTTCAATGTCGATACCCAGCGCCTCGCGCATGTAAGCGTGGCGCGTCCACTCCATGTAAAACGGGTAGTACAGCCCGTCGACCACGCCCTGAAAATCGATATGGCTTTCATCTACGTCATAGTGCTTTACGAACATTTTTGCATCCTGATAAGCGCGTTATGCGGTGAGGCAATGGGTATACCGCAGAATGACGCCGCGGGAAAACGGCAAGATGTTGCAAAGTAATTCCACTGTCGCCTGACGGAATGAATGCTGGTATTTTCCCGTGCTGCAGCAGAAACTGACAGCTGCATCACATATCCATAATCAACTGGCTACCTTTTTGTGACAAATCACGCAGCCCGGACACATTTTTCTGCGCAGGGTCGCGCGGCCAAACATAATGGTTTTACTATGTACACACATGTTGTACAGAGTAAAACAATAACACTGGCCGATTTGCGTTAAGCCATGACTCTGTGAGGAACTCTATGTCTGACAAGATAACCCGCGCGGCCGCTGTGCCCGATATTGAGCAGCAGACCGTAAAACGCGTCATCTGGCGCATTCTGCCGTTCCTGATCGTCTGCTATCTGATCGCCATTATTGATCGCGGCAACATCGGCATGGCGTCCCTGCAAATGAATGAAGACCTCGGGCTGAGCAAAGCGGTGTTTGGCCTGGCCAGCAGCCTGTTTTTTGTTGGCTATTTTCTGTTTGAGGTGCCAAGCAACCTCGCGATGCAGAAGATTGGCGCCAAAATCTGGATTTCGCGCATCATGGTGACCTGGGGTATTGTCTCGGTGTGCACCGCGTTCGTCAGCAGTGCGGAAATGCTGTACGTGCTGCGCTTTCTACTAGGCGCCGCCGAAGCCGGCTTCTTTCCCGGCGTGATCCTTTATCTGACTTACTGGATTCCGGCGAAATACCGCGCGCGCGTGATTGCGACCTTTATGGTGGCGATCCCGGCAGCCAACTTTATTGGCTCGCCGATCTCGGGCGCAATCCTGACGATGGACGGCTGGTTCGGCCTGCGCGGCTGGCACTGGCTATTTATCATCGAAGGATTCCCGGCGATTGTGCTGGGCGTGCTGGCTTTCTTCCTGCTCAGCAACCGTCCGGAAAATGCCCACTGGCTGACCAGCGAACAGCGCAACTGGCTGAGCGGCAAACTGGCTGAAGAGAATGCACAGCGCAAAGCGATTGGTCATATCACGCTGTGGCAGCTGCTGCGCCACAAGCATATCTGGGTGATGGCGCTGATTTACGCCGGCGCGTCGGCAGCGGGTTCGACGCTGAGCGTCTGGTCACCGCAACTGCTGAAATCATTTGGCCTGGATAACTTCACCACCGGTTTGATGAACGCGATCCCGTACGGTCTGGCATCAATTCTGATGATTGTCTGGGGCCGCAGCTCTGACCGTAGCGGTGAGCGTCGCTGGCATACCGCGCTGACGCTGTTCCTGATTGCTGGTGGACTGCTGGCGGCGTTCCTGACCGATACGCTGGCGGGCAGCGTGGTGATTCTGTCACTGGTGCTGATTGGTGCTTACTCGATGAAAGGGCCGTTCTGGGCGCTGGCCTCGGGCTGGATGTCCTCAACCACCGCAGCGGCCGGTCTGGCTGCTATCGGCGCGATGGCCAACCTGATTGGTGGTGGGCTGATGGTGAACGTTTACGGTATCATCAATGAGAAAACCGGCAGCCATGCGATGGCGATGATTCCTCTGGCGCTGCTGTGCGCGGCGGGCGGGATTGCGGTATTGCTGATGGGACGCAGCAAAAAGCTGCACGTTGAAGCGGAACAGCCGGTGGCCAGCACCGGGAAATAATCTCTCATGAGCCTGTGCCAGGGAGAGCACGCATCTGGCTCATCACGTCTGACGTTATCCTGCTTTCATCCTCTAAAACATCCGTTTCCCGATGCGCCACAGGCACACCGGGAAACGCGGCGTTATTATCTCTGCTCAGCGCTGCGCTGGCGCCACGGATCTTTCACCATGGCGACCGCCAGTGCGCCAATCATCAGGACTGCCGCCACCGCCAGCAGCGCCCACATAAAGCCGCCGGTAGACTGACGCACATAGCCGATCAGCGACGGGCCGAAGAAGCCGCCGAGATTACCAATCGAGACAATCATAGCTAAGCCGCCTGCCGCGGCTTTGCCGGTCAAAAAGCCGGAAGGCAGCGCCCAGAACGAGGCCTGAAACGCCAGAATACCGCTGACGGTGCAGCACAGTGCCAGCATTTTGATCACCGGCGCATCGCTCAGCGCGCTGCACATCAGGGCTAAGGCGGCGATCACCAGCGCGCCGCTGATCCAGCGAATACGGTGCGCTGATGCATTAGCGCGGCGCGCCCACAACAGCATGCTCACGGCACCGCAGACATAGGGCAGCGCGGCAAGAAAGCCGGTTGCCGTATGGCTCACGCCGAGCTGTTTGATGATTTGCGGCATCCACAGTCCTACGCCGATCGAACCCACAATGCCGCAAAAGTTAATAAACGCCAGCAGATACAGCAGCGGATTGCGCAGCGCGTCGCGCATCTGGGAACCGTGCGTTGCCGCGATTTGCTGCTGCTCATCGGCCAGCCGGCGGCTCAGCAACTGCTGTTCACGCGGTGCCAGCCAGCGCGCTTTCTCCGGCCGGTCGCTCAGGACAAACAGGCACATGACGCCGAGGATCACCGCCGGTAAGCCTTCAATCAACAGCAGCCACTGCCAGTTACGGATATGCTCATGGCCGGTGATCTGCATCAGCGCGCCGGAAATCGGTGAGCCGATGATATTGGCCACCGGAATGCCGACCAGGAACGCGGCGGTGATTTTGGCGCGCCAGCTGCCAGGGAACCAGTAGGTAAAGAACAGATAGATGCCGGGGGTAAAGCCGGCCTCTGCTACGCCGAGACAGAAGCGCGCAATGGCAAAGCTGACGGGGCCGCTGATGAACGCGGTCGCCATCGAAATCAACCCCCACGAAATCATGATGCGCGCGATCCAGATGCGCGCGCCCACTTTTTGCATGATCAGGTTGCTGGGAATCTCAAACAGGAAATAGCCGATAAAAAACATGCCTGCGCCGAAGCCAAACTGTTCGGCGGTGATGCCGAGATCGGCGTTCATGCCCAGCGCGGCAAAGCTGACGTTGGTGCGGTCAAGGTAGCTGACCACGTAACAGATAAAGATAAACGGCAGAATGCGACGAAAGGCTTTGGCGGCCGCCTGCTCACTGTCCTGGAAATCCTGTTCGCTGAGCGTTTCATGGCGGGGTGGCACCGCAGCCGGCTGAGCCGGCGCAGGGCTGGATGTTGAGTGCAGGGTCATAGTAATCTCCGGTGCGTTCGGATGACGCAGAGTTGTAGTCAGAGAAACGAGGTATCGATGGCCGGCAACGCGCGGCCTGGCGTGTTCTGGGTACAGGTCAGGATGCTGCCGCTGACCGATTCGGTGATAAACAGCTGGTTATAGTCGGCCCCGCCGAAGCACAGGTTGGTGGTGGAGCGACCCAGCGGACTGAGCAGA
This sequence comes from Type-C symbiont of Plautia stali, assembly GCF_059730935.1. Lineage (NCBI taxonomy): Bacteria > Pseudomonadati > Pseudomonadota > Gammaproteobacteria > Enterobacterales > Enterobacteriaceae > Type-C symbiont of Plautia stali. The sequence goes on from NZ_AP035924.1 coordinate 200,332, forward strand.
ATCTCTTCCGGTTCAGCAAGATCGTTAAGACGCCAGACGCGCCCCAGGCCGGGATTGGCGATCAGCAGTTCGCCGCGCTGATTGATGGTCAGCCCGTCCGGCCCGCTGGGTCCGTGCGAGGTAAAGAACAGTCCAACTTTGCTCACCGAACCATCCGCCAGCAACGGCACGCGCCACACACAGTTGCCGCGCGTCATCGCCACGTAGAGGATTTTCTCATCCGGCGACAGAACCAGGCCGTTCGGGCTCGGGCAGTTATCCAGCAGCAGATCCAGCCGGCCATCCGGGCTGAGCCGATAGACGCGTCCGCTGGCATCGTGCAGCCCGGTCTGGCCCTGATCGGTGAAATAGAGATTGCCGCGGCTGTCGGGGGTTAAATCGTTGACGCCGCGAAAGCTTTCGCTGTTACGCCGCGTCAGCCACGGCGTGATAGTGGCGCTGCTGATTGACAGCTTCATCAGGCCGTTACGGTAATCGGTGATGATCAGCGTGTCCGGATCGGTCAGCTTCATGCCGTTGGGCTCACCGTCATACTGCACCACCAGCTCCCAGTTGCCGCTCATATCGACGCGAAAGATGCGGCCATAGGGAATGTCGGTGACATACAGACAGCCTGAGGGATGCCACACCGGGCCTTCGAGAAAGGAGTCGGTAAGCTGGCCGCCGCGATTGGCGGCAGCCCAGACATTGCCGGCGTCCGGCCGGCGAAACGCTTCAGGCAGGCGCGAAAACAGCGTTAACTCGCGCACCTCCGGTACGGTGAGCACGGTCATGATACCGCCTCCTGCTCCTGCAGAACCTGTAACGCGTTGCGCGCGGCACCGGTGCCCATGCGCACGTAAGCATTGTCGCTCACGCCGCCAATGTGCGGCGTAATAATCACGTTGTTAAGCGACTGCCACAAATGCGGTGCAGTCAGCGGCTCGCTGGTGAAGCTGTCCAGTCCGGCGGCACGCAGTGTGCCGTTTTGCAGCGCGGTCGCCACCGCCTGATCGTCAATCAGTCCGCCGCGCGCGGTGTTGACCAGAATCGCGCCAGGCTTAAAACGGGCGAGGGCGGCCGCGTTGATCATCTGGTGATTGCTGTCCGTCAGCGGACAGTGCAGCGACACCACATCGGCACGGCTGTACAGTTCATCCAGTGATTCAACCGCTTCACAGCCAGCCGGCAAGGTTTGCGCATAAGGATCGTAGGCCAGCACCTGCATACCGAAGGCCTGGCCGATGCGCGCCACGCGGCTGCCGATGGCGCCCAGACCGACCAGGCCGAGTGTGCGTCCTTCCAGCTCCAGCGATTTATGCTGCGCTTTATCCCAGTGTCCATCGCGCATCCGGCGGTCCAGCTGCGGCACGGATTTAGCACAGGCGAGGATCAGCGCCCAGGCATGCTCCGACACGGCAGCGGCATTGGCACCCACTGCCGCGCGGACCGCAATCTGGCGTTCCGCCGCCGCCTGCTGATCGATAACGTCAATACCGCTGCCGTGCTTGGAGATCACGCGCAGCGCCGGCGCGGCGTCCATGATGCGCCCGTTGATTTTGCCATAGCGCACAATGATCGCCTGAGGATTATGGCGCTCGCACAGCGCGATCAAATCGGTTTCCTGCGGCTGGCGTCCGGCATAAATCAGCTGATAGTCCTGCAGCAGCTCGACGGCTTCAGCAGCCAGGTCGCTGCCGGTGATGAGGATAGTTTTTACGTTGCTCATTACAGAGATTCTCCTTCTGCTAACATACCCGCCGCGCGCAGGGCACCTTCCAGCCAGCCCGGACGCAAATCGCCCTGCTTAATACCCGCGATGCGGCGCGTTTCGGCGTCCAGCTTCTTCGCCGCCAGGGCAATGATGCGTTCCACATCCTGTTTAGCGATCACCACCACGCCATCGGCATCGCCGACCACCAGGTCGCCCGGCTCAATCGACGCACCGGCCACCGACACCGGATGGTTCACGCGTCCGGGAATGCTTTTGGTGGGGCCGCTCGGGTTGAGGCCGGCAGCAAACACCGGATAGCTGCCCTGCGCGAGGGCGTCAGCATCACGCACCGCGCCATCAATGATGATGCCGGCGATGCCGGACGCTTCGGCCTGGGTTGCCATGATTTCACCCAGCAGCGCGCAACTGATGTCGCCTTTGCCGTCCACCACCAGCACATCACCCGGCTGGGCGATAGCCAGCGCTGCGTGAATCGCCAGGTTATCGCCCGGACGCACTTCCACCGTGATGGCCGGCCCGGCGACTTTCATCTGCGGCGACAGCGGCTTAACGCGGCCATGCAGGGTGCCGCGACGACCGGCGACATCGGCCAGAATCGCCGCCTGGAATGCGGCGGCCTGGCTGACGGACAGGGCGCTGACGCGCTCGATGTTGCGGTTGATCAGGTTATTTGCAGAGACAGACATAATTCACCTCGTGGTTTGTTTTACCTGGTACAACAATGTTGTACAATATAAAACAACTATATCGACGATCTGACGCCGCATGCCAGTGTTACGAAGGTGTTTGTGATGTAAACACGATGTGACTCACAGTTTTCAGGTACACTCAGGACGGCACAAATCAGGAGGAAAAAATGGGAAATGAAGGCGTTAATGCGGTGGAGAAGGCGTTGTCCCTGCTGGATTGTTTTAAGCCCGGCGAAGAGAGCCTGTCGCTGACTGCGCTGTCGCAGCTTTCCGGCTATCACAAAACCACTGTCTATCGTCTGATGAACTCGCTGGAAAGGATGGGCTATGTGGTGCGCAGTGACAGCGGTGTCTACACGCTCGGCCCGCGTCTGTTATACCTCGGCAAGCTTTATGAGCAATCATTCCATCTGGCCAGCGTGGTGCAGCCGGAATTGCAGGCGCTGGCAACGGCGACCAACGAGAGCGCCAGCTGGTACGTACTGGATAACGGCCAGCGTCTGTGCCTGTTTCGTGCTGAATCGTCTGATGGCCTGCGTCATACGCGCCTGCCGGGGACAATTTTTCCGCTCGATAACTCAGCCATCAGTAAGGTGCTGCGTTTCTGGGGCATGAATGAAAATCTCTTCGATGCGCTGCCGTCGCTGCCAATATTCAGCTCAGGCGCGCGCGATCCGCACATCGCGGCCTTTGCCGTACCGGTATTCGCCGAAAATGACCGGCTGACCGCTGCGCTGGCGCTGACCGGCCCGGTTTCGCGTCTGACGCTGAATCGCAAAGATGAAGAGTTAGGCGTGTTGATGCGCGAAGCGGCTGCACGCCTGTCAGCCAAACTGGGCGCGCGCAAAGCATTTTGTGATGCGGTTTATGCGGCCAAATAAGGCTGCGCATTAATCACTCACCGGCGGGCCAGCAGGCCTGCCGCACTCCTTCGGATTTTTTAAAGCAACACCTCAGTTAATGCTGTTTTCCCTGCTGCGCTAAGACCGGTATACCTTGCGGAAACCAATTAAACGCTGGCAGGCATCATGAGCACCCATACCCGCATCCGCAAATTCAACACCAAAGATACCTATCCTAATCAGTCGCTGGACAACGACCTGTGTCAGGCCGTGCGCGCCGGCAACACCGTTTACGTGCGTGGCCAGATTGGCACCGACTTCGAAGGCAACCTGGTGGGGCTGGGCGATCCGGCAGCGCAGGCCGAGCAGGCGATGAAAAACGTGAAGCAACTGCTCGAAGAAGCGGGCAGCGACCTGTCGCACATCGTGAAAACCACCACCTACATCATCGACCCGCGCTATCGCGAGCCGGTGTATCAGGTGGTGGGCAAGTGGCTGAAAGGCGTGTTTCCCATCTCCACCGGTCTGGTGATCTCGGGACTGGGCCAGCCGCAGTGGCTGATGGAGATCGACGTGATTGCGGTGATCCCCGACGACTGGCAGCCACAATAAGGAGCGCCGCATCATGACGTTATCGATTGTTGGACGCTGCGCGCAAACCGGCCAGCTGGGCATCGCGGTCAGCTCGTCGAGTATTGCGGTCGGCGCACGCTGTCCATGGCTGCGCGCCGGTGTCGGTGCGGTCTCCACGCAGAACATCACGCTGCCGGCGCTGGGCCCGCGCATCCTTGATCGGCTGAGTCAGGGCGAGACGGCGCAGCAGGCGCTGCAGAGCGGCCTTGCCAGCGATGACTTTTTTGATTATCGCCAGCTTACGGTGCTGGCGGCCGACGGCAGCAGTGCCTGCTTTAGCGGAACGCACACGCTGGGGGTGAATCACGCGCTGTGCGGCAGCGACTGCGTGGCGGCCGGTAATTTGCTGGCGAATCCCGAGGTGATTGCGGCGATGGTCAGCGCGTTTACGCAGCAGCCGGGCGAACTGGCCGCACGGTTAATCGCGGCCATGCAGGCCGGGATGTCCGCCGGAGGTGAAGCCGGGCCGGTTCATTCGGCGGCGCTGGCAGTGGTGGGCGAACCGTCGTGGCCGCTGGTTGATCTGCGCGTTGACTGGACGGAGGGCGATCCCATCGCAGAACTTCATCAGCTGTGGCTGGCCTATCAGCCGCAGATGCAGGATTACCTGACGCGCGCGCTCAATCCCACGCTGGCACCCCGTTACGGCGTGCCGGGTGATGAATAAGCGTGAGGAGACGCGATGCTGACCAGCCGTAACCTGCTCGAACATCTGGTGGCTTTCGACACCACCAGCCGCGAATCCAACCTGGCGCTGATCGATTTCTGCTGGCGCTACCTCAGCGGGCTGGGCGTGACCTGTGAACTGATGCACAACGCAGAACGCAGCAAGGCCAATCTCTATGCGCGGCTCGGGCCAGCCGGCAGCGGCGGGGTGATGCTATCGGGCCACAGCGACGTGGTACCGGTTGATGGCCAGACGTGGACGGTGCCGCCGTTTGCGCTCACCGAACGCGACGGCAAGCTGTACGGACGCGGCACGGCAGACATGAAAGGCTTCCTCGCCTGCATGCTGGCTGCCGTGCCGCATTTTCTCGCCCAGCCGCTGCGTCAGCCGCTGCACCTGGCTATCTCCTATGACGAAGAGGTGGGTTGCCTCGGCGTGCGCTCGCTGGTGAAGGCGCTGGCGCAGCGCAGCGATCGACCGGCGATCTGCCTGATTGGCGAGCCGACAGAGTTGCGTCCGGTGCTGGGCCACAAAGGCAAGCTGGCAATGCGCTGCGACGTGCAGGGCGCGGCCTGCCACTCGGCATACGCGCCGCAGGGCGTCAATGCGATTGAATACGCCGCGAAGCTGATCCAGCACTTAACTGTCATCGGTGAACGTCTGGCGGCGCCGGATCGGCAGGATGCGCGCTTCGATCCGCCGTTTACCACCGTGCAAACCGGGGTGATCCACGGCGGGCGCGCGCTGAATATCGTGCCAGACGCCTGCAGTTTTGATTTCGAAGTGCGCACCCTGCCGCAGGATGATGCACAGCAGGTGGCAGATGAGCTGGTGGCGTATGCGCAGCAGACACTGGAGCCGCAGATGCGCGCGGTGCAGCCCGCCAGCGCCATCCGCTTCTCGGCGCTCAGCGCCTATCCCGGGCTGGATACCGCCGCGCACAGTGTCGCGGCACAGCTGATTGCCCGGCTGAGCGGCAGCGACAGCTTCAGCACCGTGGCGTTTGGCACTGAAGGCGGACTGTTTGCCGCCGCCGGCATCCCCTGCGTGGTGTGCGGTCCCGGCAGTATGGAGCAGGGCCATAAGCCCGACGAATTTATCACCCTCGCACAGCTGGACGCCTGTGACAGCCTGTTACGCCGGCTGGCGACCTGGATGTGCGAATGAACCCGCGACGAGCCACCCCGTCCGAATCCGGAGATTGTATGGTCAGTGCAGAAGTAACCCCGTTTCCGCAACCGCTGTCATCGGCGCCGCATAAGGCCAACGTGGCGGTGCAGCTGGATGGCGTCCTGAAGCGCTTTGGTGATGCCATCGCGCTGCATAAAATTTCTCTCACCATCCATGAAGGTGAGTTCATTACGCTGCTCGGCCCGTCCGGCTGCGGCAAAACCACGCTGCTGAACCTGATGGCCGGCTTTGCCGAAGCCGACGGCGGTGAGATTTTTATCGATGGCGACCTGGTAACGGAAATCCCGCCTTATCAGCGCGAGATCGGCATCGTGTTTCAGAACTACGCGCTGTTTCCGCACATGACGGTGGAGAAAAACGTCGGCTACGGCCTGCGTATGCGCGGCGTGCCGAAAGCGGAAATCGCCGAGCGGGTCGGGCAGGCGCTGGCGCTGGTGAAGCTGGCGGGTTATGGCCAGCGCAAGCCGCGTGAACTGTCCGGCGGGCAGCAGCAGCGCGTGGCGCTGGCGCGTGCGCTGGTGATTCGCCCCAAAGTGCTGCTGCTGGATGAGCCGTTCTCCGCACTGGACAAAAATTTGCGTTTATCCATGCAGGTCGAGCTGAAAGCGATTCAGCGCAAACTCGGCGTGACCACGGTCTTTGTTACCCACGATCAGGGCGAAGCGCTGAGCATGAGCGACCGCGTGGTAGTAATGTCGGCCGGACACGTGCGCCAGATCGGTCCGCCGGATGAGATCTATCGCCGCCCGCAGGATCCGTTTGTCGCCAGCTTCGTTGGTGACGTGAATATTTTGCCGGGCCGCTACGCCGGCCGCGACACCAGCGCGTTGCTGGAGCTGGGCGGCAACACGCTGCGCCTGCCGGCCAAACGGGTGCAGGCCAGCATCGGCGACCGGCTCGATGTGTATGTGCGTCCGGAAAATGTGCAGCTGGCGCCGCTCGGTCCGCAGGCGCTGCTCAGCGCCACGGTGCTGACGCATGTATTTCAGGGCGATCACGTTGACGTGCACCTTGATATCCCGGCGCTCGGCAGTGCCTCACTGTTTGCCCGTCAGTCCGGACTGGACGCGCTGACGCGCTGGCCGGTCGGCAGCGTGGTGGGGCTGACGTTTGATGACGAGGGCGTTTGCGCCTTCGCCAGCGACGCACAGGGTTAACGCATGACTACGGAAACCATGACGGCGATCATCGCCGCGCAGCCGGGTGGTGCAGAGGTGCTGACTGCGGTACAGCGCCCGGTGCCGCAGCCGGGACCGGGCGAAGTGCTGCTGCGCGTCGTCAGCGCAGGGGTTAACCGGCCCGATATTCTGCAGCGCAACGGCATGCCACCGCCGCCAGACTGCAGCGATATTCTCGGGCTGGAAGCGGCGGGCGTCATCGTTGCGCTCGGCGCAGGCGTCAGCGAATTGCAGCCGGGCATGGCGGTGATGGCGCTGCTGAGCGGCGGCGGTTATGCACAATACTGCGTGGCGCGCGCCGACCTGTCCCTGCCGGTGCCGGACACGCTGCCGCTCAGCCACGCGGCGGGGTTTCCCGAAGCCGCGTTTACCGTCTGGCACAACCTGTTTGAGCTGGGCCGTCTGATGCCGGGCGACAGCGTGCTGATTCACGGCGCGGCCAGTGGCGTGGGCACGCTGGCGATCCAGTGCGCCCAGGCTTGTGGCGCGCGGGTGATTGCCACCGCCGGCGGTGCGGAAAAAATTGCCGCGCTGCAGCAGCTGGGCGTGTGGCGCGCCATCGATCGCCATAGCGAAGATTTTGTGGCGGTGATCCAGACGCTGACCCGGGAACGCGGTGTGGATGTGGTGCTGGATAACGTCGGCGGCGACTACATTGCGCGCAACCTCAGTGTGCTGGCAGCGGGCGGGCGGCACGTCAGCCTCGCCTTTATGCAGCGGGCCACAGTGGAGATCGATTTACAGCTGATCATGCGCAAAGGCTTAAGCCTGACCTCTTCCACGCTGCGACCGAAAAGCGCGGCGGAAAAAGCGCGTCTGGCGCAGTGCGTGCGCGCCCATCTGCTGCCTTTACTGGCCGCCGGGCGCATCACGCCGCGGGTGCATCAGCGATTGCCGCTGACGGCCGCCGCGCAGGCGCACCGTATCCTTGAAGCCAATGCCAATATCGGCAAAGTGCTGCTGCTGCCAGATGCGGAGGTCACGTCATGATGGAACTCTATTACGCCTCTACCTCGCCTTACGTGCGAAAAGTGATGGTGTGCGCCCAGCTGCTGGGTCTGGCGCCGGAGATCACCCTGCTGGCGTCGGCGGCGCACCCCATCGAGCGCGATGCGCGCATTGCCGCGTTTAATCCGCTGGCTAAAGTGCCGGCGCTGCGCACTGAACAGGGACTATGTTTATACGACAGCCGGGTGATCTGCGAATACCTTAACCACCGCGCCGGGGGCCAGTTGCTGCCGGCAGACGGCGAGGCGCGCTGGCTGTGCCTTACGCGCCAGGCGCTGGGTGATGGGCTGCTGGACGCCGCGCTGCTGGCGCGCTACGAAACCAGCGCCCGCCCGCTGGAAAAGCAGTGGTCAGCGTGGCGCGATGCGCAGCTGACCAAAGTGGCGGCTGCGCTGGCGGCCATTGAGCAGCAGGCGGAGGCGTTCAGCCGCACGCCCGACGATCTCGGGTTGATCGCCATCGGCTGCGGATTGGGCTACCTCGACTTCCGTTTTGCTGAACTCAACTGGCGCGCCACGCATCCGCAGAGCGCCGCCTGGTTTGCCCTTTTTGACGCGCATCCGGCGATGGCCGCGACGCGCCCGCACCTGTAACGGAGCCGCCATGTCTCAGATTTTCTTTCTCAATGGGCCGAATGCCAATCTGTACGGCATGGATCGCCACGGTACCTACGGCAGCGACAGTTTCGCCAGCATCGGCCAGCGCTGTCAGCAGCGCGCCGACGCGCACGGCCTCAGGCTGCAGTTTCGTCAGAGCAACCATGAAGGCGTGCTGGTGGACTGGATTCAGGAAGCGCGCCAGCAGGCAAACGGGCTGATCATAAATGCCGCCGGGTTGTCGTATCGCTCAGTGCCGATTCTGGATGCGCTGCTAATGTTCGATGGCCCGATCATCGAAGCGCACATGAGCAATATCTGGCAGCGCGAGCCGTTTCGTCATCAGTCGCTGGTGTCGAAAGCCGCCACCGGCGTGATCGCCGGGCTGGGCGCGCTGGGTTATGAACTGGCTATCGATGCGCTGGCGACGCTGCTACAGGAGCCCAGCACATGACGACTCTGGTGTTTTACAGCGAGTTCGACAGCTTTGAGGCGTGGTCGGCGCTGCTGGCACCGCAGTTACCGGATGTCGCTATCTGCCGTGCCGATCAGGTTGCGGATGCCGATAGCGTGCAGTTTGCGCTGGCGTGGAAGCCGCCGCGCGGTTTTTTTGCCCCGTATCGCCAGCTGAAATTGCTGGTGAATCTGGGCGCGGGCGTCGACTCGCTGGTGGGGCGCGACGACCTGCCTGACATCCCGATCGTGCGGCTATCGGACCCGGATATGGCGCGCATGATGGCCGGTTACGTGCTGTTTGCCGTGCTGCGTTACGCGCGTGACATACCGGCATTTGAGCGCGCACAGCGTGAACATCGCTGGCACTATCTGCATCCGCGCGAGCCGGGGTCGATTCGCGTGGGCGTGCTGGGGCTGGGCGAACTGGGTGCGTATGCGGCGCGCGAGCTGGCGCGTCAGGGCTTTGACGTGCGCGGCTGGTCGCGGTCGCCCAAAGCGCTGGACGGCATTCACTGCGTCAGCGGTATGCAGGCGCTGGATGCGTTTCTGGCCAGCAGCGACATTCTGGTGGTGATGCTGCCGCTCACGCCGGAAACCCACGGTTTGCTGGATGCGCAGCGCCTGGCGCGGTTGCCGCCGGGCTGTGCGCTGATCAACGTGTCGCGCGGCGCGATTGTCGATCAGCCCGCGCTGACCGCGGCGCTGCAGAGCGGACAGATCGGGCACGCCACATTAGACGTGTTTGATCGCGAGCCGCTGCCGCCCGACGATGCGCTGTGGGGCATGGAGAATGTGCTGATCACCCCGCATCTGGCGTCGGTGGCGATTCCGGCCAGCGCGGCGCGTCAGGTGGCTGATAACATCCAGCGAGTGATGCGCGGCGAGCCGGTGCTCAACCAGGTGTTCCCCGCGCGGGGTTACTGAGCGCGTCAGGCGACGCGCACCACCTGCGGGTCGAAGTAGCTTGGCGCGGCCATGCCGGGAATGTATTGATCGGAGATGAACATGCGGCAGCGTTCGGCGAAGGCGTTGACCACCATCGACTGCTGCACGTGGGCCACCGTGGCGTATCCCAGCAACATCGGCCGGTTCACGCCGGCAAGGCGCACGCGGATCACCCGTTTGCCATCCTGCGACAGATTGGCTTTGGGCCGCACATTGGCGATGCCAAATCCCACGCCGTTGGCCACCATCGCGCGTACCACTTCCATATTGCCGGAGCGCATCACAATGTTGGGCGTAACGCCTGCTTCGCTAAACAGGCTGAGAAAATATTCGCGGCTCCACGGCATATCCAGCAGCACCATCGGCACCGTAGCGAGATCCTGGATGGTCACCGCAGACTGACTGGCAAACGGGTGATGTTCGCCGACCATCACATACGGCGGCAGCTGCGCCAGCGACTGAAACGCGATGTCGCTGGCCGGCACCAGATCGTAGGTCAGCGCGATATCGATATCGGCGGCGCGCAGTTGTTTCAGCAGCTGTTCATGATTGCCCTCCACCAGCGTGATGCGCACGCCGGGGAAGGCACGGCCAAAGCCAAACACCAGCTCCGGCGTCAGCATCGGGGCCAGCGTGTCGAGACAGCCGACGCGCAGCGGGCCGCGCACGTTATTCAGCGACTCTGAGGCGATGGTATACAGATTCGACATCTGTTCCAGGATTAGCTTCGCCTCTTTTAATACCTGATGGCCAATGGCGGTGAGCGACACGCCCTGCGCGTGGTGGCGCACAAACAGCTGCACCCCCAGCTCGGATTCGATGTGGGTAATGGCGGCCGAGATCGACGGTGACGACACGTGAATACGTTCGGATGCGCCAATAATGCTGCCGGCTTCGCCGGACGCGACGAAGTATTCCAGCTGGCGCTGGGTGATGCGACTGAGCATGCAGATTCTCCTGGTGTCGCCAGCGCGATCTTGTCGCGCCGGCTTTTCTATTTACTCCTGTTTCCATGCATTTATCATGCCGGACAGCGAATAGCAGCATAATCCCCTGCCTGACCCTTCACGCCCATTCGCTTCTGCCTCACTAAGGCTTAAGAAAATCCGTTGCAAAGCAGCGACTTTTTTAGCGTCAGAAATTCCGATGCAACGGCGAGGAAAAGGCTGTTTTACCGCAGCAGCTGCCAGCGGCAGAATCGCTGTGACACCTGCTTTTCACTTTCGCACTGTTTTGGCGCAGCGCGCCGTGGCGAATCAACGGTGGTTCAGAGCAGCGATAACAGCCTTTTCATTCACTGGGGACAAAAATATGTTGCGTAAGATATGTGCCTTAACGTTGTTAACCACGGGAATTCTGAGCGCAGGGAATGCCATGGCCGCCGACAAGCTGATTGTCAGCACCTGGGGCGGCAGCTTTAAAGATCTGATCGATCAAACCATCGCTAAAGAGTTCACCAAAGAGACCGGCGTCGAAGTGCAGTTCGTCACCGGCGGCACCATCGATCGCCTCAACAAAGCCAAACTGGCGGGCGGTTCGCCGGAAACTGACGTGACTTTCACCACCGCGCACGTCGGCTATCTGTATGCCAACAGCGGCCTGTTTGAGAAGCTCGATATGAGCAAAATCCCTAACGCGGTCAATCTGGTGCAGCAGGCGAAAGTCAGCCCGTATCACCTTGGCGTGTGGGGCTACGTCTACACCATCGGCTACCGTCCGGATCTGGTGCCGAAAGGGGAAACCTTTACCAGCTGGAACGACCTGTGGAAGCCGGAGCTGAAAGGCACGCTGGCGCTGCCCGACTGGGATCCGAGCCACATCATCGCCGTGGCCGCAAAACTCTCCGGCAGCGATGCCGCGCACTGGCAGCAGGGCCAGGCGAAGCTGAAAGCGCTGATTCCTAACATCAAATCGTTCTACACCGATGATGCCAACAGCCAGCAGCTGATCTCTACCGGAGAAACGCCGGTGCAGGTGATGCTGTCAATGAACGCCTACAGCATGATTGCGGAAGGGGTCAACATCAAGCTGGCGATACCGAAAGAGGGCGCGATCCTCGGCGTGGATACCGTCGGCATCAATAAAGGCAGCAAACATGCCGATCTGGCGTACAAGTTCATCAACATCGCACTGAAACCGGAAATTCAGCAGCAGGTGGCGAAGATCTATCGCGGTAGCCCGACGGTGACCAACGCGCATATCGATCCGGAGCTGGCGAAGCTGCCAGGCATGCTGACCACGCCGGCGCAGTGGAATGCCACCATCAATACCGATCCCCAACTGCGTGCGGAGAAAACTGCCGAGTGGCGTCAGTGGTTCTCTGAAAACATCATGTCTCACTGATTGTCCTGGTGCTGCGGCGGGGCGGGTGCCTCGCCGTAGCCGGTACCACCTATGCAGGCAGTAACGTCCATGACGAAAAAACCGACATTTTTACCCTGGTTCATTCTTCCCGCCACGCTGACCGCGATGGGGCTGGTCGTCGCGATGTTTGCGGTGATGCAGTTCAGCGTGCGTGCGTACATTCCCGGCTCGCTGGATGTCGGCGGCTTTACGCTGGCCAATTTCAGTGGCCTGTTCAAACGCATCTACGGCGACGCGTTTCTCAACACCGTGCTGCTCAGCGCCAAAACGGCCCTGTTTGGTTTGCTGATGAGTTACCCACTGGCCTATGCGCTGGTGCGCACCCGCACCGCGTGGATCAAATCCACCATTCTGATCATCGCAATTACCCCGCTGTTTCTGGGGGAAGTGGTGCGCACCTATTCGTGGATTATCGTGCTGGGTAACAGCGGCTTTCTTAATAGCCTGCTGCTGGCGCTGGGCATCATCAGCCAGCCAATCCAGTTTATGTTTACCCAGACCGGCGTGGTGGTCGCGCTGGTGCATGTCACCATGCCGATCATGGTGCTGATGCTGGCGACGGCGCTGTCACACATCAATCCGGACTACGAAAAAGCCGCCACCAGCCTTGGTGCCGGGCCGGTACGCGCGCTGCTGACGGTGACCATTCCGCTGTCCATTCCTGGCATCATCGCCAGCCTGACCACCGCGTTTGCCTGGACCTTCAGCGCTTTCGCGACGCCACAACTGATTGGCGGCGGGCGCGTCAGTACCGTGGCTACGCTGGTGTATCAGCTGGGTTTCTCCTCGATGAACTTCCCGTTTGCCGCAGCGCTGAGCATTGCTGGCCTGCTGCTGACCATTCTGCTGCTGCTGGCGCTGAAGCGCATGACGCGCTTCCTGCACGCCATGGGAGGGCACTGATATGACCCGTTCTCACAACGACAAACTGATTGCGCTGCTGGGTAAACTGCTGGTGATCGCCATTCTGGCGTTTGTCATGTTGCCCACCGTCGTGGTGTTTATCTCGTCGTTCAGCAGCACCTCCGTGCTGTTCTTCCCGCCGAAAGGCTGGTCGCTGCGCTGGTTTGAGCGGGCGCTGAGCTACGACGATTTTCGTCACGGCTTCTGGTCCGGACTGATTGTCACAGCATGGGCGTCAACGCTGGCGGTGATCATCGGTGCCACGCTGGCGATTGCCATTGAGCGCTATCGCTTTCCCTGCAAACAGGTGCTGGAGAGCATTCTGCTGTCGCCGCTGTTTATTCCGCATTTCACCATTGGCCTCGGCCTGCTGATGCTGGTGTCGCAGCTCAATCTGGGACGCGGCTATGCGCTGGTGATTTTCTGCCACGTGGTGCTGGTGCTGCCGTTCGTGCTGCGCAGCGTCTATGTATCGCTAAAAAATCTCGAGCAGCGGATAGAACTGGCGGCGGCCAGCCTCGGCGCATCGCCGCTGCGCGTGGTATGGACCATTACCGTGCCGCTGATTCTGCCGGGCCTGTTTGGTGGCTGGCTGTTCGCCGCGATTCTCTCATTCAATGAATTTACCGCCTCGCTGTTTATTACCACCCAGGCGACGCAGACGCTGCCGGTGGCGATGTACAACTACGTGCGTGAATTTGCCGACCCGACGCTGGCGGCGCTGTCGGTTATTTATATTGTGGTGACCGCCGCGATGTTAATTATCGCCAATAAGTTTTTCGGGCTGGGAAAAATATTAAACGTTGAGGCCGGGCATTAATTTCGCTGTGCCATTAAGCCGCCGTTAAACATGACAACCTGGTGTTAATCGCCAGCGGCGCAATATTTGCGCCGCGCTGGTGGCATGCCAACTATTCGGGGATGACCTATGTCAGTAGAAAAAATCAATACCGTGATCGTCGGAGCGGGCCAGGCGGGTATCGCCATGAGCGAACATCTGGCGCAGATGCAGATCCCGCATGTGGTGCTGGAGCGCAGCCGCATTGCCGAGCGCTGGCGTTCCGAACGCTGGGATTCGCTGGTGGCCAACGGTCCGGCGTGGCACGACCGCTTTCCTTCGCTGAAGTTTGATAACATTTCACCGGAGGCGTTTCCGCCGAAAGAGCGCATGGCGCAGTATTTCGAGGATTACGCAAAGATGCTCAACGCGCCGGTGCGCACCGGGGTTGAAGTACAGCAGGTAACGCGGCTGCCCGGACGCAGCGGCTTCCGGGTGGTGACGTCGGTGGGAGAATTCGACGCGGACAACGTGGTGGCTGCCACCGGGCCGTTTCAGAAGCCCGCGTTCCCGGCCATCGTGCCTGAAGGCGCGGTGCCGCAGCAGATCCACTCATCTGCGTACAAGAATCCACAGCAGCTGGCGCCCGGTGCGGTGCTGGTGGTCGGTGCGGGTGCGTCCGGCACCCAGATTGCCGAGGAGCTGCGTCAGGCCGGCCGCGAGGTGTTTCTGTCGGTCGGCGAGCACTACCGCCCGCCACGCGCCTATCGCGACCGTGATTACTGCTGGTGGCTTGGCGCGCTGGGGCTGTGGGACGAAGTGAAAATCAAGCCGAAGAAACAGCACGTGGCCTTTGCCGTGAGCGGCTATGAAGGCGGTAAAACCGTGGATTTCCGCCGGCTGGCCCATATGGGTATTACGCTGGTCGGCATCACCGAGCGCTGGGATAACGGCGTGCTGCGCTTTGCGCCGGGGCTGGCAGAGAATATCGCCGAAGGTGACAGAGCCTATTTCGAGGTGCTGCGCGATGCGGATGCGTACATTGAGCGCAACGGGCTGGATTTACCGGCCGAGCCGCAGGCGTGGGAGCTGTTGCCGGATCCGGACTGCCTGTTAAATCCGCTGATGCAGCTGGACGTGCAGGCGGCGGGCATCAGCACCATTATCTGGGCTACCGGGTTTAAATTTGATTTCAGCTGGCTGCAGGTGGATGCGTTTGATGAACAGGGCCTGCCATTCCACAAGCGCGGTATTTCTGCCGAGCGCGGTATTTATTTCCTTGGCCTGCCCAATCTGGTCAACCGGGCGTCGTCGTTTATTTACGGCGTGTGGCACGATGCGAAATATATTGCCGACCACATCGCGCTGCAAAATGCCTATTCGGATTACGTAAAGTCGTAATTATTTTCCAGGTGCGCATGAATGCGCACCCTACGGAAGATTCACAATGCCCGCACCTACCGCGGTCTTACAGCGATTGAATTAGCACGATAAATCGTGCCGCTACAACAGGTGCGGCTGGAAAGTGCAGTAATCACAGTGCGCACAAACCGTAGCGGCGCAATTTATTGCGCATTGGGCAGCAGCGCAGCGGACAACTAGCACGATAAATCGTGCCGCTACACATGGTGCGGTTAGAAGATGCAGTAATCACAACGCGCACAAACCGTAGCGGCGCAATTTATTGCGCATTGGGCAGCAGCGCAGCGGACAACTAGCACGATAAATCGTGCCGCTACACATGGTGCGGTTAGAAGATGCAGTAATCACAACGCGCACAAACCGTAGCGGCGCAATTTATTGCGCATTAAACAGCAGCGCGGTGGACAACTAGCACGATAAATCGTACCGCTACACAAGGTGCGGTTAGAAGATGCAGTAATCACAGCGCACACCAACCGTAGCGGCGCAATTTATTGCGCATTGAGCAGCAGCGCGGCGGACAATTAGCACGATAAATCGTGCCGCTACACCAGGTGCGGTTGGAAGGTGCAGTAATCACAGCGCGCACAAACCGTAGCGGCGCAATTTATTGCGCAACAGGCAGCAGTGCGATGGACAACTAGCACGATAAATCGTGCCGCTACACCAGGTGCGGCTGGAAGATACAGTAATCACAGCGCGTACAAACCGTAGCAGCGCAATTTTATTGCGCAATCTGACACAGCATTCAGCCAATCCTCAGACAAAAAAATGCCGGTGGGCGATGGCTCGCGCACCGGCATCGGTTCGATTGACTCAGCGATGGCCTATTACAGCGCCATATCCTGCTTCGCGGACTCTTCGCGCGGTTTGGCCTGCGCAGGTGCTGACTGCTGATCGTCCATGTTAATCACTGGCGGTTTGGTCAGCTGCAGCACGGATGCGGTGTTATCCCATACCTGCTGGGTCAGCGCGGTGTTGCCGTTCAGCTTCTGGCCAAAGCTTGGCACGATAGCGCGGATCTTCTGCTGCCACTCTGGTGACGCGAACTGCTGCGGGAACAGCTTCTGCATCACGTTCAGGGTGATCGGTGCCGCGGTAGATGCACCCGGTGAAGCACCCAGCAGGGCCGCCACGGTTTTCTGCTGATCGGTCACGATTTCGGTACCCAGCTTCAGCACGCCGCCTTTCTCAGCATCTTTCTTGATGATCTGCACACGCTGGCCGGCCTGAATCAGTTTCCAGTCCTCTTTACGCGCGTTCGGGTAGTACTCTTTCAGCGCGGCAAAGCGGTCGTCATCGTTCAGCATCACCTGACCAATCAGGTATTTCACCAGGTCAAAGTTATCGATGCCCACGTGCGTCATCGGCATGAAGTTGCTGGTGGTGGTGGCGCTCAGCAGATCGAACAGCGAACCGTTCTTCAGGTATTTGGTCGAGAACGTGGCGAACGGTCCAAACAGTACCACTTTTTTACCGTCGAGGTTACGGGCATCGATGTGCGGTACCGACATTGGCGGTGCGCCTACGGAAGCCTGACCATACACTTTCTGCAGGTGACGGCTGGTGATTTCCGGGTTTTCGGTCATCAGGAACGAACCGCCCACCGGGAAACCGCCGTAGTTATCGGCTTCAGGAATACCGGTTTTCTGCAGCAGCTTGATCGCCGCACCGCCCGCGCCGATGAATACGTATTTCGCATCCACTTCACGGTTTGCGCCGCTCTTCACATCTTTGATGGTGACGTGCCAGGAGTTGTCGCTGTTGCGTTTGAAATCGGTGACTTCAGAGGAGGTTTCCAGCTTGAAGTTCTGATCTTTCTGCAGGCTGCCGATCAGCTGACGGGTAATTTCACCGTAGTTCACATCGGTACCCACCGGCGTCCAGGTGGCGGCCACTTTCTGATTCGGATCGCGACCTTCCATCACCAGCGGTGCCCACTGCTCGATCTGCTTGTGATCGGTAGAGAACTTCATGCCCTGGAACAGGGTCGTTTTCTGCAGCGCCGCATAGCGTTTGGTCAGGTATTCGACATTTTTGTCGCCCCAGACAAAGCTCATGTGCGGGGTGGAGTTGATGAACGAACGCGGATCGTGCAGCACGCCACGCTGTACCTGGCTGGTCAGGAACTGGCGGGTAATCATGAACGATTCATTGATTTCCAGCGCTTTGCTCACATCAATGGAACCGTCTGCACGCTCTGGCGTGTAGTTCAGCTCCATGTTGGCAGAGTGGCCAGTACCGGCGTTGTTCCAGCCGTTGGAGGATTCAAGCGCGACGCCGTCGAGACGCTCAACCATCAGTTGTTTCCAGCCCGGTTGCAGCTCCTGCAGCCAGGTACCGAGCGAGGCGCTCATGATACCGCCGCCAATCAGCAGCACGTCGGTTTTTTCTGGTGCGTTCTCAGCGTGAACCGCTGAAGAGACAAGCAGTGCCGTCAGCGAAAGCGCGGACACAAGTTTTTTGGTCTGAGTCATGCCAGTCCTGTTTATTCTTTGCAGATGAACGTTAAAAATTCGGTTGGCAAATTAAAAGATTGTTACGAAAAGATTAACTTGTTTTTAGTTAATTAACTATTGATGGCAATTAATTAACTTTCATAAAAGCGGGATGGCGAAATAAACGGCAGGAATACAGCAGAAATGCGGGAAAAAGCAACAATATATCCGCTAACGGAGCGCGGTTATTATTTATAACGACGGGCACGACTTAGGTCAAATTAAATCCGCTGCAGCGATGACAAATCATGCACTATCACTGCACGGAGCGTGTTGATGATCTGACGCCGAATGGGTTTACCCTAAGGTCTCTGATGACTTGTTTAACTTTCGCGTGGACATGAGCATGGCGGGCAAAACCCTGTATGAAAAGCTGATCGAACAGCATGTGGTACGTCACCTGGACGATGAGGGGCACGTGCTGCTCTATATCGACCGGTCAATCCTCAATGAATACACCAGCCCGCAGGCGTTTAGCGGTCTGCGCGACCGGTCGCGTCGCGTGCGTCATCCGGCCACTATTCTACTCAACGTCGACCATGTGAACCCGACGCGGCCAGTGCGCGATGCGGCGATGACCGACGCTGGCGGTCAGCTGCAGGTCGATTACTTCCGCAAAAATGCTGAACACTTTGGCATCGAGCTGTTTGACGTGCTCGACCCGCGACAGGGCATTGAACATGTGGTGGCGCACGAGCAGGGGCTGGTGATGCCAGGCATGGTGATTGCCGCCGGCGACAGCCATACCACCACTTACGGGGCGTTTGGCGCGCTGGGGTTTGGCATCGGCACCTCGGAAATCGAGCACCTGCTGGCGACACAGACATTGATTTATCGCACGCTGAAAACCATGCGCGTTGAAGTTACCGGCGAGCTGCCGTTTGGCTGCGCCGCCAAAGACATCGTGCTGGCGTTGATCGAACAGATTGGCGCATCCGGCGCTACGGGATATGCGATTGAGTTTACCGGCAGCGCGATCGATGCGCTGAGCATGGAAGGGCGTATGACGCTGTGTAACATGGCGGTGGAAGCCGGTGCGCGCGGAGCGATTATCGCGCCGGATGACAAGGTCTACGCTTACATTGCCGGCAAACCGCAAATGCCGGTGGGCGAGCTGTGGCAGCAGGCGCTGGCCGAGTGGCGCACGTTGCGCAGCGATGATGATGCGGTATTTGACCGGCAACTGACCATTGATTGCAGCGATCTGGAACCGAAAGTCACCTGGGGCATCAGCCCGGATCAGGCCTGCGCCATCAGCGGCCACGTGCCTAATCCGGCAGACGAACCCGATCTGGTGAAACAGCAGGCGATGAAAAATGCGCTGCACTACATGGGGCTGCAAGCCGGCACGCCGCTGGCCGACATTGCCATCACCCACGCGTTTATCGGCTCCTGCACCAATGGGCGCATTGAAGATTTGCGCGCTGCGGCAGCGGTGATCGGCACCCGCAAAATCGCGCCGCACGTGCGCGGCATCATCGTGCCGGGCTCAACCCAGGTACGGCAGCAGGCGGAGGCGGAAGGGCTGGCGGCCATCTTTATCGACGCCGGCTTCGAGTGGCGTCAGTCGGGCTGTTCGATGTGTCTGGCGATGAACGAGGATGTGCTGGCACCGGGCGATCGCTGCGCATCTGGCACCAATCGTAACTTTGCCGGCCGTCAGGGCGCGGGCGCGCGTACTCACTTAATGAGTCCGGCGATGGTCGCCGCCGCTGCGCTGGCGGGCCATCTGGTTGATGTTCGTCACTATCTGCAATCCGGGGTTTAATATGCAAGCTTTCACTACCATCACCGGCAAGCTGGCACCGCTGCCGGCTGCTAACATCGATACCGATGTGATTATGCCCAAGCAGTTTCTCAAAGGCATTGACCGGCAGGGGCTGGATCGCGGCGTGTTCTTTGACCTGCGCTTTCTGGCCGACGGTGCGCCAAACCCTGATTTCATCCTTAATCAGCCGGGCTGGCAGAACGCGACGTTTTTGCTGGTCGGCGCCAATTTTGGCTGCGGCTCCAGCCGCGAACATGCGGTGTGGGGGCTGAATCAGTTGGGCATCCGCGCGATTATCGGCACCAGCTTCGCCGGCATTTTTGACGACAACTGCCAGCGTAACGGTGTGCTGACGCTGAGCCTGAGCGAGGCTGATTACCAGCGTCTGAGTGCGGTGGCCGCCGATGCGCAGCGCAACACCATCAGCGTGTCGCTGGATCAGCAAACCATTCAGTTCGCGGATGAGGTGATTCACTTTACGGTCAGTGCCCTGAAGCGCGAGATGCTGATCGGTGGCGGCAGCGCGGTAGACTGGACGCTGCAATATGAAGCAGATATCCGCCAGTTTGAAGCGCAGCACTTTGCGCAGCGTCCGTGGCTGCAGCGCACCAGGGAGCAACCATGAGTAAGATTATCGATCGCGGCCCGTCGCCGTTTATCGCCGGTTTTACCCTGCAGGATGTGACGCTTGATAATGGCGTTACGCTGCGCGTGGCCAGCGGCGGCAAGGGCTCGCCTTTACTGATGCTGCACGGCCATCCGCAAAATCATCTGGCCTGGCGTAAAATCGCACCGCAGCTGGCGCAGCATTATCAGGTGATCCTGCCGGATTTGCGCGGCTACGGTGACAGCGACAAGCCCGCCAGTGACGCTGAACATCTGCCGTATGCCAAACGCAGCATGGCGCAGGATATCAGCCAGCTGATCGACGCGCTCGGCCTGCAGCGCGTGGCGTTTGTCGGCCACGATCGCGGCGGGCGCGTCGGGCACCGGCTGGCGCTCGATCACCCGGAGAAAGTCAGCTGCTGCGTGTTTGTCGATATCGCACCGACTGCCACCATGTACGCGCTGACCGATCAGGCGTTCGCCACGCGCTACTTCTGGTGGTTCTTCCTGATTCAGCCGCACCCGCTGCCGGAGACCATGATTGGTCACGATCCGGCGTTCTTTTTGCGTAAACACATTGATGGCCAGCTGAAAACGCCGGGCGCGACCGAAGCGGCGGTGTTTGAAGATTATCTGCGCTGCTATCGGGATCCGGCGATGATCCACGCGGTGTGTGAAGATTATCGCGCCGCCGCCAGCATCGATTTGCAACACGATGCCGCTGACAGCGACCGGCGCATTGCCTGCCCGCTGTTACTGTTGTGGGGCGAAAAGGGCACGGTCGGTCAGCTGTATGATGTGGTGCACACCTGGCAGGACAAGGCGCTGCAGGTGCAGGGCGAGGCGTTACCGTGCGGCCATTCACCGCAGGAAGAGGTGCCAGAGCGGTTTCTGCACTCGCTTCAGCGCTTCCTGGGATCTGTGTTATAACCACGTGGCGTTCACTCACCATGTGCTGTTATGAAAATACTGCTTGCCGGAAAAAGTTATCAGAAGCCGTTACAGGGTTGGCCGTCGATTGAAGACCTGTACGTGTTTATCAGCGTGGCGCGGCATGACGGTTTCGGCCGCGCGGCGATTGAGCTGGGTCAGTCACCGTCTTACATCAGTAAACGCATCGCCATTCTGGAAAAACAGCTGGAGACGCGGCTGTTTTTCCGCACTAACCGCGTGATGCGCCTGACGCCGGAAGGTGAAAAAGCGCTGGAGGGCGCGCTGCAGGTAGTGCAGGAAATGGATGGCTTTCTCAATAATTTCCGTCAGTGGCGCGGCGAGCTGACCGGGGAAATTACCGTCGGCTGCTCATTTGGTTTCGGTCAGGACTATTTATCGGATGCGGTTTCGGCATTTATTCACCAGCATCCGTCGCTGAATATTAAACTGATGCTAAGCGATCGGGCATTCGACCTGCTACAGAGCGGCACGGATGTGGAAATCTGCGTTGGCGACGATCTCAATCCTTCCTATATTGCCCGCCGGCTGATTGCCAACCGGCGCATTTTATGTGCCGCGCCGGCGTATTTATCCCGCGCCGGTATGCCAGCCTCGCTGGATGCGTTAATTCATCACAGCTGTCTGATCATTAATGAACGCGATAATTCATTTGGAAACTGGGCATTGACCAATGGCGAGCAGCAGGTATTGTGTCGCCTGAACAGCCATTACTCTTCCAATAGCGGCAAGGTGATTCTGCACTGGGCGTTGCAGGGGCATGGTATTGCGCTGCGTTCAGCGTGGGATGTGGCGCCGTATCTGGCGACGGGCGAGCTGGTGGCGGTATTACCGCAGTGGTATCAGGAAGCCAATATCTGGGCGGTGTATACGCAACGCGCCGCAGAATCGCAGCGTATTAAAGTTTTTCTCGATTTTCTCGCCGCCTATTTTAATGAAAAAAGCCTGCCGGAAATGACGGGCAGGCCATAAACAGAAAAACGCGTTAATCCCGGCATCAGCCGTAAGCCACTTTGTCATTGATGTGATACAGCGTGGCAGTGGCGGCCATCACGTGCTGGCCGTCGTGGCCCGGCTCATGTGATTCAACGTCGGTGATGTGATAACCGACGGCTCCGGCCGCCTGGGCTTTTTTCACAATGGCGTCTGTTAACTCTTCCATTGACGTGGCCCAGCTTACAGTAGTGACACCCGCCGGATGGATTGAAGATAATTCGCGGTGCGTCAAATCGGCGCGAATTAAAACCGGTTTAACATTTTGCGGCGTAAAAATGGAAATCACATCGTTAATTAACGCTTTCATGGTCTTACTCCTCAAAAATAACAACAGAGCCGGAAGTGAATTAACCGATCCTGAGATCGTTGTTTATTGGTTTATACATTCCGGCAAAGCGCACGGTGAATCATCAGGCCGGTAGGGTTAATAAACACCTTTTGAGGTTATGCGTTTTAGCTTTAATTGCTAATCAGATGTTAAGAAAAGTTCCGCCACAACTCCGGTAATGTTTCGCTAATATTTTTTCATCTGCTTACATTTGCCATTAAAAAAGTCGGTGCGTCATGTGCGGGCAAATCCGGCCATCCGTGGCCCTGCGGCTTAAAACTCGCGCTGGCCGCCCAGTTCGATCACCCGGTTGGGCGGAATATGAAATTGCTCATGGGCGCGCAGCGCGTTGCGCTGGCAGAAGTGAAAAATCCCGCCGCGCACCCGCGCCAGACCGCGGCGTTTTTTCATCACCAGCGTATCGTGCGCGGTAAAAAATGATGCTTCATTCACCGTGCAGCCAAAACCTTCCAGTCCGCACAGATGCAGAATCTCGGCCATCGACGGCACTTCACGCCAGCCGTAGGCGGCAGTGACCTGCCAGAACGACGGCGACAATTGCGTAATGCTGATGCGCTGCTGGTTATAAACGCGCGGCGTGTCGGTGGTGCGGATATGCAACAGCACCACGCGGCGGTGCAGCACGCGGTTATGCTTAAGGTTGTGCAACAGCGCCTGGGGAATTTCAAACTCCTTGCGCGCGAGGAAGATGGCGGTGCCCTCGACGCGGTTCGGCGGATTGCTCTCCAGCGATTTCACCAGCGCCAGTAAACCGTCCTGATCGTTATTCAAACGGCGAATCAGGCGGTTACGCTCGCTGCTCCAGATCAGCATCAATCCCATCATGGTCAGCGCCAGCAGCACCGGCACCCAGCCGCCGGACAGCAGTTTCATCAGGTTGGCGATGAACAGCGGCACGTCAACCACCAGCATACACAGCAGGAACAACAGCGCCAGCGGCAGCGGCCAGCGCCAGTTACGCAGCGCCACCACGCCCGCCAGACAGGCCGTGATCACCATGGTGCCGGTCACCACGATGCCGTACGCCGAGGACAACGCTGACGACTGACGGAAAGCCAGCACAATCAGCATCACGGCGGTGAACAGCAGCCAGTTCACCACCGGAATGTAAATCTGCCCGGACTCAGTATGCGAGGTAAAAATGATGCGCATCGGCGGTAAAAAGCCCTGGCGAATGGCCTGATGCGTCAGGGTATAGACGCCGGAAATCACCGCCTGCGCCGCGATGACCGTGGCCAGCGTTGACAGCACAATCAGCGGAATCTGCGCCCAGCCGGGGGCCAGATTAAAGAACGGATTGTTCAGCGCCTGCGCATCGGCGATCACCAGCGCGCCCTGGCCGAAGTAATTCAGTATCAGCGCCGGCATGGCGATCACCAGCCAGGCGAGACGAATCGGCGCTTTGCCCAGGTGGCCCATATCCGCATACAGCGCTTCCGCGCCGGTCACCGCCAGCACCACCATGCCCATCGCCGCGAGCGAGAGCGCTTTGTGGCTGAGCAGGAAGGTCAGTGCATAGGACGGACTGAGCGCCTGCAGCACTTCCGGGTTGAGCAGAATACCGCGTATGCCAAGTGCGCCGATGGCCACAAACCAGACAAACATCACCGGGCCAAACACCCGGCTGACCTTTTCCGTGCCGTGTTTCTGGATAATGAACAGCAGCGCGAGAATGGTGAGCGCCAGCGGCACCACATATTTTTCCAGCCCGGGCGAGACCACCTGAATCCCTTCAATGGCCGACAGCACCGAGATGGCCGGGGTGATCACGCCATCCCCATAGAAAAATGCGCCGCCAATCAGACCGGCCAGCACGATGATATGACCGGCTTTGCGGCCAACGTTGCGGCGTGCCAGCGACATCAGGGTGAGTATGCCGCCTTCGCCGTCGTGGTCGGCGCGCATCACGAAGCAGACATATTTCAGCGTGACGATGAGCGTCAGCGCCCAGAAGATCAGCGACAGAAAGCCCATCACCGCCAGTGCCGACGGCGCGCCGTCCGGCAAAATCGACAGACACTCTTTCAGGGTATACAGCGGGCTGGTACCGATATCACCAAACACGATGCCGGCGGCGGCCAGCATGCCAGCAGGCAGAGACTGTTTCTCTGATTGACTCATACATTTCCTGTTTTTTCAGGGAGAAAGGGCGAGCGCCATCAACCGCACTGGCGTGTCGCAATCACCCACTTTTATGCTGGCGAAGATAGCGTTTCAGCGGCGTAATCGGTAGGGGTTGGCGTTTTTTTGTACGCGATTTTTATACCAATCGACCAAATTTTTACGCCATTTTTACACCGCTGCGCCTTTTTCAACCTGAAGTGTAGACGATTCAGACAGCAGCAGAAGCGGGCTGGCTGGCAGAAAATGGGATGGGGGAGCGGGGGCTTTGCGGTGGTGGGAGATGTCCAGGTGCGCATGAATGCGCACCCTACAATATTGTGGCGGGTTCGCGATTAATGATGACCGCGATTGATGTAGGGGCGCCATTTATGGCGACCGTAATTGCCGCGGGTTCGCGATTAATGAGAACCGCGATTGATATAGGGTCGCCATTTATGGCGACCGCATACGCTTACCAACCCTTAATAATATCGCCTTTATAAATCTCGTTGGCTTTATCCAGCACCGGCTGGGACTGGAACGCTTCTTTCAGCTTCTGCACGTTCGGGCTGTCTTTATTATCTTCGCGCGCCACAATCGCATTCACGTACGGCGACGCTTTGCCTTCCATAAACATCCCGTCACGCGAGGCGGATAAATTCACCAGCGCGGCAAAGTTATTATTAATGATCGACAGATAAACCTGCGGATCGTCCAGCGTGCGCGCCAGCTGCGGCGTATCCACTTCCACAATCTTCAGCTTTTTCGGGTTGTCGGTAATGTCCAGCGTGGTCGGCAGCAGACCGGCTTCGGGTTTCACCTTCAGCAGGCCCTGCGCCTGCAGCAGCAGCAGGCTACGCCCCAGAGTGGTCGCTTCGTTAGACACGGTTACGGTAGCACCATCCGGCAGATCCTGTAGTGATTTAATCTTGCGTGAATAACCGGCAATCGGGAACACGAAGGTATTGGTCACGACGGCAAATTTATACCCGCGCTCTTTGGACTGCATCTCCAGATAAGGCAGGCTCTGGAACGCGTTGGCGTCCACATCTTTATTGAACAGCGCTTCATTCGGCTGCACGTAATCGTTAAACGCCACTACATCGACATCGAGCTGATATTTATCGTGTGCCACCTGCTTCACGGTCTGCCACAGCGCCTCATCCGGTCCGGTATTGATCGCCACTTTGATTTTGCTGTCGTTGTGGTTGTCACAGGCGCTGAGCAGGGTGACAGAGGCCGCCAGCAGGGCGGTAAGCCATGTTTTTTTCATTGTTTGCAGGTTTCCTTATGTTTGCAGGAAACCGACTATAGTATACGTCCAGACGTCTGTACATCCGTGCGCGGTGCGATCGCCTGGTATTTATCCAGCGCGGCTGTGTAAGCGCTACGGCTGTGGATGTTGCAGACAGGCCAGATAGCGACGACCCGACTGCTGTACTGCCTCATCGGCACGCGCGAGAATTTCGCGGCCGGCAAACGCGCCGTACAGGCGCATAAACTTCACGCCCTGCAACCGCTGCAGCATGGCTGTCACCGTGGCGCCGGCCAGCGGTAGCATATTGGGATAGCTCCACATAAACGAAACCGCACTGGCACCGGGCGTTACCTGCAAAATATCGCCGCTCAGCAGCATGCCGCCGTCGTGTGCCCAGTGCAGCACCGTGCCGCCGGCAAAGTGACCGCCGAGACGTAACAGCCGCACGCCCGGCAGCAGGTCACAGCTGTCGCCGTGCCAGGGCTGCAGACGGGGCGATGCGCGCATGATCCACTCGCTGTCGCTGGCGTGCAGATACACCGGTGCGTCGAAGGCGTCGGCCCAGTCCTGCATGGTGCTGTAATAGTGGGGATGGGAGATGGCGATGGCGTGCAGGCCGCCGAGTGCACGCAGCAGCGTGACGGTGGCGTCATCCAGATGCGCGATGCAATCCCACAGGATATTGCCGTGCGGCGTTTGCAGCACAAAGGCTCGCTGGTTGATGGCAAAATCCGGTACGGTTTGCAGGCTGAGCAGCCCGGGCGCCAGCTGTTGCCACTGGTTTTGATGCGAGGCGCGCAGCGCAGACTGATCGATCCACTGCTGCCCGCCGGGCGGCACAAACTGGCGTTCATCCTGACAAATGCGACACTGCGTAAGGGCTAGTTGCTGCTGCTGATAAGACGTGCCGCAGGCGGTACAAATGGTGATCATGGCTTCTCCTCACAGTCCGGTGAGGATCAGTGTAGGCAAGGTACGAGGTTAGCGCGCGACGTCCTGCTGTGGCTGCAGCTGATAAATCCACGCCGTCCGCTGCTGGCCGTCGGTCGTGGTGACCTCAACCGGCACCCGGTCGTAGCCATCTTCAAACTCATCCAGCATCGGCCAGTGCAGCGCCAGCCGGTCCGAGATGAACAGATAACCCGGCACGCGCGCGCCGTGCTCATCAAGTACGATGCCGGGAAAATCAGCGGCCGCGCCCCAGCCGTTGGCATAGTAAGTGCCGGCGACCGTCCCTGCCAGCCACTCACCGCCGATGTTTTCCAGGATATGCGCATTGCACTGGCCCGGCTGCAGCGTGCCGTAAACGAAAAGCGTGTTCATTTTCCCTCGTAAAATCATGCAAAAGCGCTACTTTACCTGCCTGCTGCCGCCCTGTCATCCGCCAGAGGAAGGCCACACCGGCAGCGAAATTCTGCGTTACCGGTTGTGCGATGGCTCGTAATGTGAGGACGCGCGCGGCATAAAACGGTTAACGTAGCCGCAGATGTTTACCGCTGCTGCCAGCCAGCTTTCTCTTTTTCGAGGTATCCGCGCTATGTTGAAGGGTTCCAGCCTCTGCCGGGGTGCAATCAGGGAGTATCCGCACTCCGCTCAGTTTGATGGCAAAAAGTTTCGCAACGTCCAGCCGCGTCAGTCGCTGAGCTTTGGCGACTACCGCAAAATGCTGTGGGATTTCCTGTTCAATAAACCGAAAGATACCCAGCCGCCGGCCGCGCTGCCGGTGCAGCCCATCACGGCCGCCGCGCTGGCACAGGCCGCGCCCAACAGCGTCTTTCGCCTCGGCCACTCTTCGCTGTTGCTGAAGCTCAATGGCCAGTTCTGGCTGACCGATCCGGTGTTCGCCGAGCGCGCGTCGCCCTTTAAGCGACTGGGACCAAAGCGCTTTCAGCCAGCGCCAATTGCCGTGGCCGATCTGCCGCCGATCGAAGGCATTATTTTGTCGCACGACCATTACGATCATCTCGATTACCACATCATCATGCAGCTGAAAGATCGGGTGAAGCACTTTCTCACCCCGCTCGGCGTCGGCGATTTGCTGATTAAGTGGGGTGTTGCGCCAGAGAAAGTCATCCAGCTCGACTGGTGGCAGTCGCGGGATATCGGCGGCATCCACTTTGTCGCAACGCCGTCGCAGCACTTTTCCGGCCGTGGCCTGTTCGACAGCAACAAACGGTTGTGGTGTTCGTGGACGCTGATTTCTGACCAGTTCCGCCTGTTTTTTGGCGGTGACTCCGGTTACTTTGACGGTTTCAAAGCGATTGGCCGGAAATACGGTCCGTTTGATGCGGCGTTTCTGGAAAATGGCGCTTACGATGCGCGCTGGGCCGACATTCATATGCTGCCGCAGGACACGCTGCGCGCGTTTCAGGATCTCAACGCACGCTGGCTGTTTCCGATTCACAACGCGGCTTTTGATTTAGCGTTTCACCGCTGGGACGATCCGTTTACCCAAATCGTCCAGCTGGCGGCGGAGCATCAGGTTGCACTGTGTCTGCCGATGCTGGGCGAGGGCATTGATCTGTTACAGCCGCAGCCCACCGCGGCCTGGTGGTAAAGCACGCAACCCGATGGCCGTTTGGCTATCGGGTTGCGCAGGTCAGGCAGTGAGTTCGTCGTAGAGGCTGCGCAGCCGGGTGCGCAGAAACAGAACCGCTTTATGTTTGCGCGACAGCAGCGCCTGCACGCTGTCGCCGCTTTCGGCGGCCAGATCCTGATAGCTGAAGCCGAGCAGCTCGGTCTTTTCAAATACCTCGCGCTGCGCAGCAGGCAGTTCCGCGAGCGCATCGTCCAGCTCTTCCCACAGCAGCGTTTTCAGATACTCATCCTCCGGCGTCTGCGCCACGCCAAACAGCGTTTCGGCAATTTCATCTTCGGGAAAATCCTCGTCTCCGGCGGCGTTAAACAGCGAGAGTTCGCGTTTTTTTCGCGATCGATCGGTGATCTCGTTGCGCGCGGCGCGAAACAGCCAGGCGCTGACGTTCTCCACCGGCTGTTCCACCTGCAGCAGTTTCCAGCTGATCTCCTGCAGGATATCTTCGGCCTCATCGTGCCGCTCGCTGCGGCCGCGAATAAAGGCGCTGAGCTTAGTGCGGCAGGCGCTGAGGGCCGCCAGCAGCCGCGAATCCTGCGCCATACCGCTTACTCTGCATCCGGGGATTTGGCGGGCGCATCGTCCGCGGGCGGGCGCGGATCGTCACGCTGGCTGCGGCGATCGTGCCAGTCACAGCGTCCACCATGATGACCACGGCCGCCAAACCGCTCGCGCCGCTGCTGCATAAAGGCTTCACGCTGCTCCGGCGTCATCTGCATCCAGCGTTCATGCATGCGGCGGCGTGCCATGCCAAACATGCCGGGATGGAAGCCCAGCCCGCCAAACAGGATGCGACACAGCACCAGCAGTCCCAGCGCCTGCCAGAAGCCAATACTTTTTACGCCGGTCAGTTCCGGCAGCAGCGCATTCCACAGCGACATCACCAGCAGGCCAAGGGCAGCAAACAGCACCACGCCGAGCAGCAGCGGTTTCGCCATGCGGTGATGACCAAAACGGTGACCACGTGAATGCTGATGTCTGTCAAAATCTCTCATTGGGGTTCCTCATTACGGTGATAAACAGGGTTGGTGATGAGGTAGACGAATCAGCGATGAAAATATTGCTGAACAAATGAAAAAAGTGCGCGCCAGGCCGCTGGCTTGACTTCTTCCCTGCCTGCCAGTAGGTTGACCGATCTCTGTTGTTCTACCGGATTGCGTTATGACTGCCCGTTCCTCTAAAGCCCGCGAAATCATGGCCTGCACCCGCCAGTTGCTCACTGCCGGCGGCTATAAAAGCTTTAGCTATGCCGATATTGCCGCCCAGGTGGATATCCGCAAGGCCAGCATCCACCACCATTTTCCCGGCAAAGCCGATTTGGTGAAAGCGGTGGTAGAGGAATATCGTGCTGAAGCGCAGGCGGGCATGCAGGCGATGGATGAACAGATCAACGATCCGCTGAACGAAGTAAAAGCCTACGTCGATTACTGGGCGCACTGCATTAAAGAGGGAACTTCGCCTTTCTGCATCTGCGCGATGCTGGCGGCGGAAATGCCCACGCTGCCGCCGGATGTTGCCACGGAAGTCAGCGGCCACTTCAGCGATCTCTCCGGCTGGTTAGCGCGCCAGCTGAGTAAAGGCGCCGCCAGCGGCGTTTTCCAGCTCAGCGACAGCGCTGAAAACGAAGCCAAAACGCTGATGGCCAGCGTGCACGGCGCGATGCTGGCGGCGCGGGCATTTAATAACGCCGGGATGTTTGAGCAGATTACTCATCCGCTGCTGCATAAGCTGATCAAAACCGCCTGACGGCGCACAATCAGTGCGCGCCGGCCTGGGCGGGTGTGGTTTGATTTCGGAACGAAGCTTCCATCCTGTCCACCAGCGTTAGCGCTTCCCGTAAATGCAGCAGGATAATTTCCCGGTCCTCCTGCATTTCCGCCAGCTCTTCCAGCATTTCGCACTGCTCCGTCAGCTGACGGATGCCGGTGACGCGCAGCGATCCGGTGATGCGATGAAACAGGCTGGCGGCAGTGGCGAGATCGCCGCTTTGCACCACGTCAATCGCCTGCGTCAGATCGGTGCGTGCTTCATTAATCACGATGTCGAGAAAATCCGCGATAGCGCCGGGGCTGTTGGGCATATATTTCTCGATTTCGGCGATGTCGACCCAGTCAGAAAAATCATCACCGACCGACAGCGCGCTGGCGCTGTGAATCTGGCTCAGAATCGTGGTTAACTGCGCCAGCTTAACCGGCCGGAACACGCATTCGTTCATCCCCGCTTCGAGACAGCGCTGACGTTCGGACTGCTGCGCGTTGGCGGTGATACCAATGATGTAGGTGCTCTTATCTTCCCGGCGGATGTTGCGCGTCATGTCCAGACCGTTCATCACCGGCATATTGCAATCGGTAATGATCACATCCGGCTTCTGCTGCCGCCACTGCGCCAGGCCTTCTTCACCGTTGTTCGCTTCGCGGAAACTATGACCTAACAGCGTCAGCTGACGCGAAATCAGCAGGCGGTTGGCCGGATGATCGTCAATGATCAGCACATTCAGCGCGACCAGCGGCGCAGCGGGCAACGGTTCCGCGACCGGAGACGGCAGCGGGGTAGCGATATCACGCACGCTGACCGGCACGGCGACGTTCAGCACGGTGCCGACGCCGGGTTCGCTCTCCAGTTCGATGCTGCCGCCCATCAGGCGGGTGATCTCCTGGCAGATAAACAGGCCCAGCCCGGTGCCGGCGTTATCCGACAGGCCCGCCTGTTCGAACGGGCGGAACAGCGCATTTTGCGCCGCTTTATCGATGCCGCGTCCGGTATCGGCTACCTGAATCCGCAGCTCGGTATGACTTTCCAGCGGCGTCAGACCCACCGTCACCTTCACTTCACCCTGATCGGTGAACTTAACGGCGTTACCCACCAGGTTAGACAGCACCTGGCGTACGCGGCTGGCATCGCAAAACAGATCGTCATCGCCGACCGGCAGCATCAGGTTCAGGTTGATGCCTTTTTGTCGCGCCAGTCCGTCAAAGGCACAGATCACCGGGCGCACCAGCGCATGCAGGCTAACCCACTGCGGCTGCAGCGTCATGCGGCCGGACTCAATTTTCGCCATATCCAGAATATCACCGACGATATCCATCAGGCTGACCGCCGCTTCGTGCGCTACGCGAATCAGTTCGGTATCGGCGCGGCCTTCCTGCGTCTGCAGTTCCAGCAGGCCAATCACCGCGCTGAGCGGCGTGCGAATTTCATGGCTCATGGTGGCGAGGAAGTCGCTTTTGCTCTGGCTGGCCAGCTCAGTGGCTTCGCGCGCCAGCGAAAGATCTTCCAGCAATTGCAGGTAGTCGGTGACATCCTGCCAGCCGCAAATCAGCCCGCCGCTGCCGACTTCATCGCCGGTGTACGACGTCATCCAGTGACGGATATGGCGCTTTTGCCGCCCGTCATCAATAACAAATTCTGCTTCTTCCGGAATGTCGCCGGGCTGGATGTTTTTGTCGATCTGCTGCCACACGTGATAGAGCGGATGGCGACAGTCATATAGCGAATAGCCCAGATGGGTTTGCTCTTCCGGGGTGAAAAACTGGGTAAACGCCGGATTGGTGTGCACGATCATCCCATCCAGCGAGGCCACATAAAACGGCCGCGGCGGACCATTGATCAGGCGATCGCGCAGCTGAATTTCCTGGCGCAGCAGCGCTTTGGTGCGGCGCGTGCGTTTGACCTGCCGCATCAGCAACACTGCCCAGACAAAGGTGACGGCGATGATGGTGGCTGCGCCCAGCGCGCCGACATAAAACTCTTTGCGGTACAGCTTCCAGGTGTCGAAATGCGCGGCGGGCGTGGCCTGCCAGTGGGTTAATACATCGGTCATCATGCCGGCCGGAATCGCGGCCAGCGCTTTGTTCATGATGTCCTGCAGTTCCGGCTCGCTGCGGCTGATGCCAAAGGCGATAGCCGCTTCCTGCGCCGGTTTCAGCTCGGTTAAACGCAGTTTGCCGGGATACAGACCTTCGGAGAGATAGCGTGCGCCCACCAGCGTATTAATGGTGGCGTCGGTTTGCCCATCCGCCACCCACTGCATCGCCAGACTGGGATTGCCAACATAATCAACTGGCACATCGGGATATTTTTTCAGAAACCAGTGGGAGGCATCCTGCTCGCGTACCAGCGCGGCGCGTTTTGGCGGCGCATCCTGCGCGGCCGTGTTGGTCACCAGCACTTCCGGCGTGAACATAAACGGTGTGGTCATCAAAAAGTCACGGCTGCGCTGCTGGCTCCAGATCAGCGGTGCAGCAATCGTGACATCGCCGCGTTTCATCCGCGCGGTAAGATCGCGACTGTCGCTAATTTCAACAAAGTTGAAGCTCAGTCCGGTGCGCATTTCAATCAGGTTGAGCAACTCCGGCACGATGCCGGTGATTTCGCCCTGCGCGTTTTTAATAAAGAATGGTGCGACCAGGTCCGTGACCGCCATGTTGAT
The DNA here is from genome assembly GCF_059730935.1 of Type-C symbiont of Plautia stali. NCBI lineage: Bacteria > Pseudomonadati > Pseudomonadota > Gammaproteobacteria > Enterobacterales > Enterobacteriaceae > Type-C symbiont of Plautia stali. The sequence continues at coordinate 233,269 of NZ_AP035924.1, forward strand.
TTGGTTGTGCGTCTGCAGCCAGGCCTGCTCGGTGGGCGTCAGCGACAGCGGTGTAGTAACAAAGCGCGTGATGTTGGCAATATCCCAGCGCGCAGCGATGATCTCGCCGGCCGCGTGGCGCTGCAGCGCGTCAAAGGCAATACGCATCGCCCGCGCCAGCACGTGCTCTTTGCTGTTAACCACAAAGCGATACGGCGAGCTGAGATCGGGCAGAATGTGATCGATGGTCAGCGTATTCAGGTAGTTGCGTTCAATCAGGTAATAGGCTTCCACCGCCGGCACATCGGCATAGGGCAGCGTACCCATTGCGACCTGCGGCAATTGGCTGTAAGGGGAAGTTATCGCCGGGCCGGGTAAAAACTCCTGACCGGCCAGCGGGTTACTGCTGCTGCGTACCACCCGAACCGGGCTGGCTTTCAGCGCGGTTACGCTAATGGTGTCGTTAACATGCGCCGGCACCGCTTCACCGGCCGGCACAAATATCATATCCAGCTCTTCGCGCGCCAGCGCGGCAAAGGCTTCGGGCGCGGTGTCGTAATGTTTGACGCGAAAACTGATACCCAGGCTGTGTAGCGCAGCGTAAGCCGCATCGGGAATGTAGCCAAACACTCTTCCCTCAGGATTGGTGCGCAACATCGGTGGCCGATCCGGCCCATAGATGCCAATCATGCTGTCGCGCTTTTGCCCCAGCCAGTGCCAGTCGGCGTCATTGAGCATCGGCGCGGGCATCGCCGGCAAATCGTTGGGCTGATAGTTAAGCTGCTGCACCGCCGCGCGCAGTGGGGCGACCAGCAGCAGCGCGCAGCACAGCGCGCACAGGGAAAAAAGTCGCATCAGTTAATCTGGTTCCGGCGGGTGAAATCGAGTAAATCCTTTTGATTTTTCAGCGATAACTTTTCCATCAGTCTGGCTTTATAGGTGCTGACCGTTTTATTGCTGAGCTTCATGCGGTTGGCAATTTTGACAATCTCGGTGCCTTCACCGAGGTAACGCAGCACTTCGTATTCGCGATGCGACAGCAGCAGTAATTTGTCGCTGTCCTGCACCAGCTGATCGCCCTCTGCCTGGTGACTCAGGCGCAGCGGGAAAAAACTATAGCCGGAAAGCACCGCGTCAACGGCTTGTGCCAGGTCGTTCAGATTGTTCTTTTTACTGATAAAACCATTGGCACCGGCTTTTTTACTCTTATAGGCGTAAAATTCCGCGTTTTTCCCGCTCATGACAATCACCGGAATTAATGAGCCCGCGGTGCGAAGATTCCTGACCGCTTCAATACCATCAATGCCGGGCAGATCTATATCAATAATTGCCGCATCGGCGCCATTCTCTTTGATCAGGCTAAATATATTGTCGCCATCAACAGCCTCTGCTGAAACACGATGCCCGGCATTTTCCAGCACCAGTCTTATCGCCACGCGCACAATGGGATGATCATCAACAATAACAAAGTTAGCCATACGCACTGCCTTTCTCTTAATTAAACTGAGTACGCTCGTTCAAAAGCACACTTATATAATGTCATCTTAATCAACTCAAGATCATTCTGTACATGGGCATTTATTTTTAAATGTAGTCCATAGCTTACAGCTGATTACTGGCTGTCTTATTTACAACGATAAAATCTCGCCTGCGACTTTTCTGCTTAGCATAAAGATTATTCACTAAGGATAAACGGCGCGAATTTATTAAACTTAAGTGCTGAAGATTAAAGGTTCGTAAGTTTTTAAAAAGTTAACATGGCAACAGAGGGTGGCAAGGTTAGCGCTTTAATAACAGCGACTTACCGTAACCATTTAAATGTTTGATGTTATGGGTAAGTTATGAGATCTGCATCAGATGAATTATTTGATAAATAAATTAGCCGTTGTTGTTGTATTTAGGTAAAAAGCCGGACGTGCAGTAATTCGGGTAAATGAATAAACGCTGAATTAACCACGCTGCATTGCAGGTTGCAAAGGGAGATGTGGCGTTTATTCTCTGCGCACTCAGGTTGCGCTGATGCATTGTTTTTGAATTATTTAAATTTCAAGGTGAGTAAACCTGTAGTCCTCAGCCTACAGCGTAACCTGATGGTTTTTATTTGTCTGGCGATAGGTTTTGAGACAGGTCTTAAAGAGGTTAAGACCTGTCTCAACGTTAGAATTCAGCCCAATCCCGTAGCTTTAATTATTTTGCGGCATCAGGTGAAGGAGAAAATTCTTATCGCATCGCCGCCGTTTAAAACGTTACGTCGTATCCGTCAGGGTTCGACATAATCAGAATCAGGAAAAAGCATGAACAAAAACTATCGTGTTATCTGGAATTACGCCCAGCAATGTTATGTCGTGGCCTCGGAACTGGCGCGCGGCAAAGTGAAGTCTTCCTGCTCTGGTGCAGCGACAAATAAATCATCACTGATTATTGGCGCGCTGGGCTCGGCGCTGCTGCTGGCTGGTTCACCGGCGGCGCTGGCAGATAATGGCGCGACTGCAACCGGACCGGAACAAACCCTGAATCTCAGCAACCAGACGCTACAGGCGACGGGCAAAGATCATCACGGGCTGCTGGTTGAGAGCGGCGCTAAGGCCAGCGCCACGGATGTCATCGTGCTCAATGATGGCAATAACGGCTACGGTGTATTCTCCACCCTTGCGTCTTCTGCGATTGAGATGACGCGCGGCAGCGTGCAAACCACGGGCGATGGCGGCTACGGCGTGGTCTCCAGCCTGACCGGCGCATTAAAAATTGATGGCACCCGTGTAGAAACCACGGGAAAAACAGCCTACGGCGCCTACGCTTCTTCGGCCGGTATCATTAACAGCACTGACACCGACTATGTCACTCACGGCGACAGTGCCTACGGTGTTTATTCGCGCGCTGCGGGTTCGCTGATCGATATCATAGGCGGCAGCGTCACCACCAGTGGCACTAAAGCTTATGGTCTGGTGGCGGGTTCCGGCGGCAGACTTAATGCCAGCGATGTGACCGTTATTACCCAGGGTAACGATTCATCGGGTGTTTTTAGCAACCTGGCCCGCACGGAAGTCACTCTGCAAGGCGGCAGCGTCACCACCAGCGGCACTAAAGCCTACGGTCTGGCGGCGGGTTCCGGCGGCAAACTCAGCGCCAGCGGCGTGCAGGTGAACACCAGCGGTGACCAGTCGAATGGCGTAACTGCCAGCAATGCCGGTACGAAAGTGAATCTGGATAACAGCAAGGTTACTACCGCCGGAGCCAGTGCATTTGGTCTGTATGCCAGTGGTGCTTCAACGTTGGATGCCAGTAATGTGCAGGTCACTACCAGTGGTGATAAGGCCTATGGCGTAGTGTCCGAAAGTGCCGGCACTGCACTGACTTTCACGGGTGGAGAAGTGACGACTGGCGGACAAGGTGCATATGGCTTATATGCCAGAACTAATTCAACTCTTAACGTCGGCAACGTGATAGTCAACACCGCTGGCAAAAATGCGCACGGCGGCTACGTTACTGGCGAAGGCTCTGTACTGAATGTGGACAACAGTTCGTTTATTGTCAGTGGCGCAGAAGCTAATGGCCTGCAGGCGGACGGAAAATCGACGCTTAATGCCACAAACACCGCGATTGAGATTACGGGCGACGGCTCAGGCACTTACGCATCGGGAACAGGCACGGTGCTGAACCTGTCCGACAGTCACATTCACATGGGGCAGAATGCCGGAAACGCAGCACTGGGGACGTATAACAGCACGACCAACCTCAAAAATGTTGAAATCATCACTGACGCCAGTAATGCTGCTTTGGCAGTGGGTTATGGCGCTACATTAAACAGCGATAATGTTAACGTGCAGGCGCGCAGCGGGGGTTTTGGCATTCAGGTCCAGGATGGCAGTACTTTCAGCGGTAATAATATTACAATTCAAAAAAGTGGCACGGACTCTGAAGGGTTTAATGCTGCAATAAATATGACGAATTTATATTATCCTGATGCACGGAATACTCTTTCCCTGAGCGATTCAGATATCAATGTACCCGGCGAAAATGCCACCGGCATTCTTTCCAGACGACAGGCCACGCTGGCGGACATTAAGCTTGCGAATACCACCATCACCGCCACTGACGGCACCGCCGTCAACGTGCTGACCGGCACCGATATGCATATCGACGCCGACAACTCGCTGCTGAGCGGTAGTACGCTGATGAAAACCGGCTATGACACAGCAGAAGGTTCGACCGCTGGCTCGGTGGTGCTGAACGGCAGCAACCGCTCGCTGTTCATCGGTGACGTGGACATTGACCGCAGCCAGACCACCGCCAGCCAGATCAACCTGAGCGGCAGCTCGGTGTGGACTGGCGCCTCCAGCGGCCTGCAGACGCTGACGCTCAGCGACAACAGCCAGTGGAATATCATGGACAACAGCAGCGTCGATGCGCTGACCGCGAACAACAGCGTGATCAACGTGGCGCACAACACCGCGAACTTCACGGTGCTGACTGTTAACGGCAACTACACGGCGGACAACGCCACGCTGGTGATGAATGCGGCGCTGGGCGGCGACACCTCGGCCACCGACCGGCTGCACGTGCTGGGTGACGTCAACGGCAACACCGACGTGGTGGTGAACAACGCCGGCGGCAGCGGCGCGCAGACCATTCAGGGCCTGCAACTGATTCAGGTGGACGGCGCGACCAACGGCGAATTCCGTCAGAAAGGGCGTATTGTCGCCGGTGCCTATGACTACAACCTGGTAAAAGGCGCCGATCAGCACGGCTGGTATCTGGTGAGCGACAAAAACGGCAGCGAGACCGATCCGGTTAACACCGATCCGGTGACCGCACCGGGCGAAGGCACCGGCGGTGACATCATCGCGCCGCCGGTGGAGCAGCACAATATGATCGTGCGCCCGGAAGCGGCGAGCTACAGCGCCAACCTCGCGGCGGCCAACACGCTGTTCGCCACCAGCATGGACGACCGCCCTGGCGTCACGCAGTACACGGACGCGAACGGCCGGCAGCAGCACACCCGCCTGTGGCTGCGCAACAGCGGCGGTCACAACCATCAGAAAGACAGCAGCGGCCAGCTGAAAACCGACACCAACCGCTACGCTATCCAGCTGGGCGGCGACGTGGCGACCGGCACGCTGCACGGCACGGACAGCCTGCGCCTCGGCGCGATGGCCGGCTACGGCAACGCGCAGAGTAAATCGCGGTCGGCGGTGAGCGGCTATCAGTCGCGCGGTCAGGTGCACGGCTACAACCTGGGCATTTACGGCACCTGGCAGCAGAACGCGGCGGCGCGCAGCGGCGCGTTTATCGACAGCACGCTGAGCTACAGCTGGTTCGACAACAGCATCAAGGGCGAGGACATCGGCGAGGAGTCCTACAAGTCGAAGGGCATCCTGGCGTCGCTGGCCGGCGGCTATAGCGCCGAAGTGGCGACGCTCTCCGAGTCGACCGGCTTCTGGCTGCGTCCGCAGGCGATGCTGAACTGGCAGGGCGTGAAGGGCGATGACCTGACGGAAGGCAACGGCACCCGCGTGCGCGGCACCGGTGAAAATAACCTGCAGAGCCACGTCGGCGTGCGCGCCTCACTGCGCTCCGGGCTGGAGCAGGGGCGCAGCGTGGAGCCGTACGTCGAGGCCAGCTGGGTGCACAACACCCGCGCGCTGGGCACCTCAATGAACGGCGTTACCATCCATCAGGCCGGCACGCGCAACGCCGGTGAGCTGAAGCTGGGCGTCGATGCCACGCTGAATGCCAACGTCAACCTGTGGGGCGGCGTAGCGCAGCAGCTGAGTAGCCACAGCTACAGCGACACCAGCGCCATCGCCGGCGTGAAGGTCAGCTTCTGATGCTCAACGGCTCCCGCAACGGGGGCCGTTTTTTTATGCCCGCCTGCGTTCTCCGCTTTTGTTTACTGCTCACCTGACGTGTTAACACAGAATTAATTGATCTGGAACATAGCGCGGCGACTTACTTTTTGTAGTCCTGCGACTACAGCCGTATGCCGGTGCTCTCATATTCACCCTTCCGCGATTTTGCGAATATTTTCCCATCAGCCGCTCTGGCAGAGATTAATTAAGGCCGGTAAGACAGCGCGTCACCGTAAATAGCGTGATGGCTGTTTCTTCCGCGCCTGCCCGTTAATAACCGCTTATTCCGCTTATTGCCGGAAGGGATTGCTTTAACCTGAATCAGGAAAAGAATATGAACAAGAGCTATCGCGTTATCTGGAATTATGCCCTGCAATGTTATGTCGTCACCTCGGAACTGGCGCGCGGCAAAGTCAAATCATCCTGCTCCGGTAAAGCGGCGAATAAATCAGCACTGATCGGCGGCGCGCTGGGCTCGGCGCTGCTGCTGGCCGGTTCACCGGCGGCGCTGGCGGCCAACGGTGCCACCATCAGCGATCCGGCGCAGCCGGTTGAACTGAATAATCAGACGCTGCAGGCGACCGGTGACAAAGCCTATGGACTGCTGGTGCAGAATGGCGGCAAGGCAAGCGCCACGGATGTGACGGTGCTGAATGCCGGCAATAACGGCTACGGTGTCTTCTCCACCCTGGCGTCTTCAGCGACTGAAATGACGCGTGGCAGCGTGCAAACCACGGGCACCGGTGGCTACGGCGTGGTCGCCAGCCGGACTGGCACCTTAAAACTCAATGGCACCCGCGTGGAAACCACCGGACAGGCCGCCTACGGCGCCTATGCCTCTTCGGCCGGGATCATTAACAGCCTGAACGCAGACTATGTTACGCACGGCGACAGTGCCCACGGTGCTTATTCCCGTGCCACCGGTTCGCTAATCGATTTAACCGGCGGCAGCGTCACCACTGGCGGTGCGAAAGCCTACGGTCTGTTCGCAGGCTCCGGCGGCCAACTTAATACCAGCGATGTGCAGGTGAGCACCAGCGGCGATCAGTCTTATGCTGTGATGGCCACAGACAAAAACAGTGAACTGACGATGACGGGCGGCAAAGTGACCACGACCGGCACCAAAGCCTACGGTCTGGCCGCGGGTACCGGCAGCAAACTCAATGCCAGCGGCGTGCAGGTCACCACCAGCGGTAACCAGTCGAATGGCGTGACTGCAAACAATGTCGGTACGGAAGTGAACCTGGATAACAGTACGTTCGAAACCGCCGGAGCAAGTGCTTTTGGTCTGTATGCCGGCAGCGCTTCAGCCTTAAATGCCAGAAACGTAAAGGTCAGCACCAGCGGTAACCAGTCGAATGGAGTGACTGCAAACAATGCCGGTACGCAAGTGAACCTGGATAACAGTACGTTCGAAACCACCGGAGCAAGTGCTTTTGGTCTGTATGCCGGCAGCGCTTCAACCTTAAATGCCAGAAACGTAAAGGTCACCACCAGCGGTGATAAGGCACACGGCGCAGTCACGGAAAGTGCAGGCACAGTATTAACCATAAGTGGCGGGGAAGTGGCAACGACCGGACAGGGTGCGCATGGCTTATATGCCAGAACCGGCTCGACCCTGAACGTCAGCGATGAGCAGGTCGGCACTTCTGGCCGGAATGCACACGGCGGCTACGCCAGCGGCGAGGGCACTGTGCTGAACGTGGACAACAGTTCATTTGCAGTGAGCGGCGCAGGCGCTAATGGCCTGAATGCAGACGCAAAATCGACACTGAATGCCTCAAATGCTGACATAAAAGTCACCGGCAGTGGCTCAGGCGTGGCCGCCAGTGGTTCCGGAACGGTCCTCAATCTCTCTGACAGTCGAATCAACATCGGCCAGAATAGCGGATACGCTGCTTTAAGCAATTACAGTGCAACCATCAACCTGAAAAACGTTAATATTATCACTGATGCGAACAATGCAGCCCTGGCTTCAGGATATTCAGGCAATATCAAAGCTGAGAATGTTTCCATACTGGCGCGCAGCGGCGGTTACGGTATTGAAGTTCAGGACGGAGGCACATTTAAGGGTAATAACGTTACCATTGAAAAAAGCGGCACAGATTCTCAAGGCTTTAACGCAGCCATCAACGTGCTGAATTTATATTATCCGGATCCACGGAATACTCTTTCCCTGAGCGATTCCGATATTGATGTATCCGGCGAAAACGCCACCGGTATTCTATCGCAGTATCAAACCACGCTGGCGGATATAAAACTTTCGAATACCCGCGTCACCGCCACCGGCGGCACCGCCGTTAACGTGCTGACCGGCACCAGTATGAATATCGACGCGGATAATTCAGTGCTGAGCGGCAGCACGCTGCTGAAAACCGGCTATAACACAGCAGAAGGTTCGACCGCCGGCTCGGTGGTGCTGAACGGCAGCAACCACTCGCTGTTCGAGGGTAACGTGGATATTGACCGCAGCCAGACCGCTGACAGCCAGATCAACCTGAGCGGCAGCTCGGTGTGGACCGGCGCGTCATCCGGCCTGAATACGCTGACGCTGAACGACAACAGCCAGTGGAACATCACCGGCGACAGCAGCGTCGATACGCTCAACGCCAGCAACAGCACGCTGAACTTCACCCACGACGGCGCCGGCTTCAGCACCCTGACGGTCAACGGTAACTACAGCGGCGACAACAGCACGCTGGTGATGAACGCGGCGCTGGGCGACGACAACTCGGCGACGGATAAACTTCACATCCTCGGCGACAGCAGCGGCAGCACCGACGTGGTGGTCAACAACGCCGGCGGCAGCGGCGCGCAGACTATCCAGGGCCTGAACATCATTCAGGTGGACGGCGCTAACAACGGCGAGTTCCGTCAGAAAGGGCGTATTGTCGCCGGTGCCTATGACTACAACCTGGTGAAGGGCGCGGATCAGCACGGCTGGTATCTGGTGAGCGATAAAAACGGCAGCGAGCCCGATCCGGTGGTGACGCCGGGCGAAGGCGAGGGCGGCCAGATCGTCGAGCCGCCGGTAAATCAGCACAACATGATCGTGCGTCCGGAAGCGGCGAGCTACAGCGCCAACCTCGCGGCGGCCAACACGCTGTTTACCACCGGCATGGACGACCGTCCGGCGGAAACCTTCTACACCGACGCGAACGGCCAGCAGCAGAGCACGCGCCTGTGGCTGCACAACAGCGCCGGCCACAGCCGGGTGAAAGACAGCAGCGGCCAGCTGAAGTCCGACACCAGCCGCTACGCCATCCAGCTGGGCGGCGACGTGGCGAGCGGCACGCTGACCGGCAGCGACAGCCTGCGCTTCGGCGCGATGGCCGGCTACGGCAACGCGCAGAGCAAATCGCGCTCGTCGGTAAGCGGCTACCAGTCGCGCGGCCAGGTGAACGGCTACAGCCTGGGCGTGTACGGCAGCTGGCTGCAGAACGCGGCAGAGCAGAGCGGTGCATTTGTTGACAGCTCGCTGAGCTACGGCTGGTTTAACAACAGCGTCAAGGGCGACGACATCGGCCAGCAGTCGTATAAATCCAAAGGCATCAGCGCGTCGCTGGCCGGCGGCTACCGCGCACAGGTGGCGACGCTGAGCGACAGCACCAGCCTGTGGCTGCGTCCGCAGGCGCAGCTGAACTGGCAGGGCGTGAAGGCGGACGACGTAAAAGAGCAGAACGGCAGCCGCGTGCAGGCCACCGGCGAGGACAACCTGCAGAGCCGACTCGGTGTGCGCGCCTCGCTGCGCACGCTGCTCGACCCGCAGTCGCAGAGCGCCATCGAGCCGTACGCCGAGGCCAACTGGCTGCACAACAGCAAGGCGTTCGGCACCGCGCTGAACGGCGTGAACATCCAGCAGGCGGGCACGCGTAACGCCGCCGAGGTGAAGCTGGGCGTGGACGCGCGGCTGAACGCGAACGTCAACCTGTGGGGCAGCGTGGCGCAGCAGCTGGGCAACCACAGTTACAGCGACACCAGCGCGGTGGCGGGCGTGAAAGTAAGCTTCTGATAATGAACGGCTCCCTAACGGGGGCCCTTTCTTTTTTACCTGAGTTGAACTATCCCCAATATGGGGATATGATGTCCCTTAGATGGGGACAGGGAAAGGGCCATGCAAGCGACGTTTATTGAGCTTTCCAGCTTTCAGAAATACCGGGCAGATTACCTGAGCGACGATCAATTCAGGCTGTTTCAGAATATGTTGCTGGCCGACCCTGAAAAGGGCGACGTCATTCCCGATACGGGCGGGCTTCGTAAAGTTCGTTTCAGGGATGAACGCCGGAACAAGGGAGCGCGAGGCGGAATTAGAGTTATCTATTACTGGACGAATGAAAAAGGCCAGTTCATCCTGTTCAGCATATATGATAAAGATCAACGCGACGATCTGACCAAACAACAGCGCGATGCCCTGGCGGAGGCGCTGAACGTGATCAAAAAGGGGCTGAGACATGACTGAACGCGACATTTTCAGTGAACTGATGGCGGGTATGCAGGAGCTGAAAGACCACCAGGACGGAAAAATCACGCTTAAGACCTATAAGGTTAGTAAGCGCGCGCCTGTCACCATTGCGCCGCAGGAGCTGCGCGACGTGCGCGAAAAGCTTAACCTGTCACAGGCCGTTTTTGCGCACTATCTTCACACGGGCGAAACTACCTATCAGAACTGGGAACAGGGCAGGGCAAAACCTAACGCTCAGGCCGTACTGCTGATTCGCATGGTGCAGCAAAATCCTGAAACCCTGCAGACTCTCGCGCAATTCTGATGCGCCTGAAACCGCGCTCACCTGCGCGGTGGCGGGCGTGAAAGTCAGCTTCTGATAAGTGACATATAATAGAACCGGTGGGGCGTGTCGCCTCACCGGTTTTTTTGTATCTGCAATGCGGAGGTCAGGTGTCATCATCCGTACAACCCGAGTCCGGCCAGCCGATCATTCTTTATGATGGACAATGCAAGCTGTGCAATGCCTGGGTGATTTTTCTGCTGCGCCACCGCCTGCCGCGCGATTATCACTTTGCGGCGATCCAGAGCGAGCGCGGCAAACAGCTGCTGCAGCGCGCCGGATTACCGCACGATAACATCCGCACCATCGTGTTACTGCGCGATGGGCAGCACTGGCTGCGCGCGCAGGCTATCTGTCGCATTATGCACTCGCTGCCCTGGCCGTGGCGCGCCTGCGGCGTTCTGCGTTATCTGCCGGACGGGCTCACTAATCTGATCTACAACCTGATTGCCCGCAATCGCTATCGCCTGTTTGGCCGTTATGACCAGGTGCACGCGATTGAAGCAGATTATCCGGGACGATTTCTGACCGACTAAAGACTGACGCGCCGGCCCTGCGCATCAATCACCACCTCACCATCCTCTTTAGTAAACGGACCGCGCTGCGCATCGGGCAGGATATCCAGCACCTGCTCAGAAGGACGGCACAGACGCGTTCCCAGTGGCGTCACCACAATCGGGCGGTTGATGAGAATCGGCTGCGCCAGCATGACATCCAGCAGCTGCTCATCGCTCAGCGTTTCACGTGCGGGCCCCAGCGCCTGCCAGGCGTCGGTGTTTTGACGCACCAGCGCGCGCAGGCCAATCCCCATGGCGTCGATCAATTGCTGCAGCGTTTCACGCGTGGGTGGCGTAACCAGATAAAGCACAATGGTGGGCTCGACGCCGCTGTTGCGAATCAGTGCCAGCGTATTGCGCGAGGTGCCGCAGTCCGGGTTGTGATAGATCGTAATGTTAGTCATTGTCAGTCTCTTAACGGTCAAAGGGAAAGGCGCAGCGCCAGCGCTGCCAGCGTCACGGCCAGCACCGGTAACGTCAGGGTGATGCCGACGCGAAAATAGTAGCCCCAGCTGATGCGAATCTCTTTTTGCGCCAGCACGTGCAGCCATAGCAGCGTTGCCAGACTGCCAATCGGAGTGATTTTCGGACCCAGATCGCAGCCGATAATGTTGGCGTAAATCATCGCCTCGCGCACCACGCCCTGCGCCGTGCTGGCATCAATCGCCAGTGCACCCACCAGCACCGTCGGCATATTGTTCATGATGGAGGAGAGCAGGGCGCTGAAGAAGCCCGTGGCAAACGTTGCGCCCCACAGGCCGATTGCAGAAAAACTATCCAGCAAGCCGGTAAGCCAGACGGTCAGCCCGGCGTTGCGCAAACCATACACCACCAGGTACATGCCGAGCGAAAACACCACAATCTGCCACGGCGCGCTGCGCAGCACTTTACGCGTATCAATTACCTGACCCCGCCGCGCCACCAGCCACAGCATCAGTGCGCCTGCGGCGGCCACGGCGCTCACCGGTACGCCCAGCGGCTCAAGGGCAAAAAAGCCGACCAGCAACAAGAGCAGCACCAGCCATCCCGCGCGGAAAGTAGCTCGATCCCGAATTGCCGCCGCAGGCGACGTCAGCCGGGCGCGATCGTAGCTGAGCGGTAGCTCTTTGCGGAAAAACAGATGCAGCATCAGCAATGTCGCCAGCACCGCTGCGAGCGTGACCGGCACCATCACAGCGGCGTAATCGCCAAAGCCGAGCCGGAAATAGTCGGCCGAGACGATGTTAACCAGATTGGACACCACCAGCGGCAGGCTGGCGGTATCGGCGATGAACCCGGCCGCCATGACAAACGCCAGCGTGGCCCGCCGGCTGAAACCCACCGCCAGCAGCATCGCGATCACGATAGGCGTCAGAATCAGCGCGGCGCCGTCATTGGCAAACAGCGCGGCGACTGCGGCACCCAGCAGGATAATAAAGGAGAACAATTTTTTACCGCTGCCACCGCCCCAGCGCGCCACGTGCAGTGCCGCCCAGGCAAAAAAGCCGGCCTCATCAAGCAGCAGGCTGATGATGATCACCGCGATAAAGGTGGCAGTGGCGTTCCAGACAATCTGCCACACCGCCGGGATATCGCCGGGATGCACCACGCCCGTCAGCAGCGCCAGAAGCGCGCCGGCGCTGGCGCTCCAGCCAATGCCCAGCCCGCGCGGTTGCCAGATCACCAGCAGTAAAGTAATGGCGAAAATAGTCCCTGCCAGTAACATGTTTCCTCCGGAAAGTCAGGTTGTGTTCGTTTCATATATGGAAAATCGAATATGTATGGGTAAAATTTTTTACAGACACACCGCCCGGCCATCGGTGGTCAGCTGGTCGCGCTGCACCGGCAGCAGCAGGGCATAGATCGCATCGCGCTGACATTGCCATGCCTGTTCGATCACCGTCGCTGCCCACACCGGCATATGTGGCGAAAGGCGATAGTGGATCCACTTGCCGTCACGGCGATCGCTCAGCAAACCGCTGTTGCGTAACAGCGCCAGATGACGGGAAATCTTCGGCTGCGGCAGTTGCAGGATGGCAGACAGCTCGCACACGCACAGCTCCTGGCGTTCTTTCAGCAGCAGCACCAGCGTCAGACGCGTCTCGTCGGAAAGGTTTTTAAACAGCTGCAGTGGCGTTAGCGGCGACATAATACCTCCTGGATGGAAAGCCGATAGTGTCCTGCGGCGACGTGATGAAGTCAACTACATATGCGAAAAAAGAGATGTGTTAATTCTGTGATGCGCCAGGCTCACGGTGGGAGGCTTGAAGCCGGTCACAAATCTGTACTGTATTGCCCGCGGGCCTGAGCGGAGTAAAAACGGGGCTGGCTTTGTTAACTCATTGTTAATATTGGGGGCGGCCCGTTTCCGGCAGCGATTAATGCGTCAGACGCATCACGCCATGCGTTTATTGCGCTTATTAACCTTAACGTTCTGATCCAGTCTTCCGAAGCAGGCGCGATTGATAACAGCGCCAGGGACAAACTGGAGATACTTATGCATTCCTCTGCCTTACCGATGACCACCCGAGCCCGGGTTGGCGCTATTTTCCGCGTCACCTCCGGCAACTTCCTCGAACAGTTCGATTTCTTTCTGTTCGGTTTCTATGCCACCTATATCGCGCACACCTTTTTCCCCGCCAGCAGTGAATTCGCGTCGCTGATGATGACCTTTGCGGTGTTCGGTGCCGGCTTCCTGATGCGGCCGATTGGCGCGATTGTGCTGGGCGCTTATATCGATAAGGTTGGCCGGCGCAAAGGGCTGATCGTCACGCTGTCGATCATGGCGGCGGGCACCTTTCTGATCGTGCTGATTCCGTCGTACCAGTCGATTGGGCTGTGGGCGCCGCTGCTGGTGCTGATTGGTCGTCTGCTGCAGGGCTTCTCGGCCGGGGCTGAACTGGGTGGCGTGTCGGTTTATCTGGCAGAGATTGCCACACCGGGGCGCAAAGGTTTCTACACCAGCTGGCAATCCGGCAGTCAGCAGGTTGCCATCATGGTCGCGGCCGCGATGGGCTTCGCGCTCAATGCCGCGCTGGAGCAGAGCGCCATCAGCGCCTGGGGCTGGCGTATTCCATTCCTGTTTGGCTGCCTGATCGTGCCGTTTATCTTTATTCTGCGTCGCCGTCTGGAGGAAACGCAGGAGTTCAGCGCGCGCCGTCATCATCTGGATATGCGTCAGGTATTTAGCACGCTGTTGCAGAACTGGCCGGTGGTGATTGCCGGGATGCTGATGGTGGCGATGACCACCACCGCGTTCTACCTCATTACCGTCTATGCGCCTACCTTTGGCAAAAAGGTGCTGATGCTGAGCGCCTCGGACAGCCTGCTGGTGACGCTGCTGGTGGCGATCTCCAACTTTATCTGGCTGCCAATTGGCGGTGCGCTGTCGGACCGCTTTGGGCGTAAACCGGTGTTGCTGGCGATGACGCTGCTGGCGCTGGCGACCGCTTATCCGGCACTGACGCTGCTAGCGCAGACGCCGACCTTCAGCATGATGCTGAGCGTGCTGCTGTGGCTGTCGTTTATTTACGGCCTGTATAACGGTGCAATGATCCCGGCGCTGACCGAAGTGATGCCGGCAGAAGTGCGCGTCGCCGGTTTCTCGCTGGCCTACAGCCTGGCCACCGCGCTGTTTGGCGGCTTCACGCCGGTGGTCTCTACCGCGCTGATCGAATACACCGGCGACAAAGCGTCACCGGGTTACTGGATGAGCTTCGCGGCGATTTGCGCGCTGCTGGCGACGCTGTACCTGTATCGCCGCCGCGCGCTGACGTTGCAAACCGCGCGTTAAGCGTGCTGAGACTGTTCGATAATCAGCTTTTCCAGCTCCGCAGCGACGTAAGATTGCATACGTCCGCTGCGGCGAATTAATCCCACCGAACGGGTGACCTGTGGATCGGTCAGCGCCAGCTGGCGCAGCAGCGGATGCCCGTTCGCCGGCATCGACATCGCGGGCACGGCAGCAATGCCGATGCCCGCTTCTACCATCCCCAGCAGCGTCGTGACATGGCGCGTTTCGCAGATACTTTGCCGGGCGGGCCTAAGATGCGCCAGCGCACTGTCCAGCAGATTGCGGTTGCCGGACACTTTATCCAGCGCCACATAATCCTGCGCAAAATACTCCTGCCAGCTGAGCTGCTGGCGCGTCGCCAGCGGATGATCGTGGCGACAGGCGGCGACGTAAACATCTTCCACCAGCGGCGTGAAGGTGAGCTCCGGCGGTAGATTACGCGCAAAACAGATACCGAAATCGGCCTGTCCGCTGCTCACTGCATCCATCACGTTGCCGACGCTGCTATCAATCAGCTTGATGCGCACGCGCGGGTAACGCGCCTGAAAGCGGCGGATCACCTCCGGCATAAAATAGTACGCGCCCGAGGGCACGGTAGCGACGGTGATCAGGCCGGTGCGATCCTGGCTGGCGCGCTCGACGTCGGCCAGCATCGATTCGACATTATCCAGCAGCTGCTCCGAGCGCTGAGCAAAGTTCTGGCCATACAGCGTTAGCGTGACGCGCCGCGTGGTGCGGTCAAACAGCCGGGTGCCGAGCGCCGCTTCCAGCTTCTCAATTCTGCGGCTGAGCGCTGACTGCGACAGGCAGATTGACTCCGCCGCCAGACGAAAGTTGCCGTACTCCACCAGCGCGCGGAAGGCGTAGAGATCGTTGAGGTCAAAATTGACGGGCATAACCGCGACTATCCTGCGTAATAACGCCAGCACACTGCGCCGCTGACGTTAAAAAGTTGTTATAGCCGACGAGTGTAACAGGCTGCTGCGCGTTTCCGGCGGCGCAGAGGGAAAAAATCCGTTTTTAGCGCATCAGCGGCACTCAGCGCATCCAGTCAGCAATGAGCTGCCCGTAAATCTGCTCAGCCTCGCTCAGACGGCTCACCAGGCAGTATTCATCGGTCTGGTGCGCCTGCGTCGGCTCACCGGGACCGAGAATGATGCAGGGCGGATCGCCGAGCGCCGGCAGCAGCAGCGAGGCATCGGTAAAATAGGGCACGATACGCGCTTCCGCAGGTTGCTGCGTCACGTCTTCGCAGGCACGGTACACCGACTGAATCCACTGGTGCCGCTCCGGGCTCAGCACCGCCGGCAGATCGACCAGCGTGCTGATGTGCACGCTGTCACCGAGAAAGGTCGCCAGTTGCTGGCGAATCACCGCGTGTTGCAGGTTGGGCGCGCTGCGGATATCCACATCAAACGCGGCGCGGTCCGGCACCGAGTTAATGTTGAGGCCGCCCTCAATGCGGCCGACGTTCAGCGTCGGCTGTTTCATCAGTGGATGCGGCGCGCCCGGTGAAAAGTGACGAATTTTACCCAGCGCATCGGCCGCCAGGTAGATAGCGTTTATGCCCAGCTCCGGCATGGCTCCGTGCGCGGTTTTGCCACGCGTTTCGCAGCGCAGCCACAGCGCGCCTTTGTGGCCGATCACCGGCTGGTTGGCGGTCGGCTCGCCCACGATCAGCGCGCCAACCTCAGGCAACTGCCCGGCCGCGATCAGCGCCTGCGCACCGTGGCAGCCGGTCTCTTCACCGCCGGTCAGCAGCAGTACCACGCCGCGCCCGGCGGCAATCGCCGCTTTGTGCTGCACGCAGGCCAGCACAAACGCCGCTACCGCCGCTTTCATATCGCTGGCACCGCGCCCGTACAGCCGGTCGCCATCAATGTCGTGACCAAACGGATCAAACTGCCACGGCTGATTACCCAGCGGCACGGTGTCCAGATGGCCGGTAAAGGCCAGCGGTTTGCCCGGCATCTGGCCCGGCAGGCGGGCGATCAGGTTGGCGCGCTGCTCGCCAAACCCCGTCAGTTCGACCACGAAGCCCTGCTTCTGTAGCCACGCGGCGAGGAATTGCAGACAGGCCAGCTCATTGCCCGGTGGATTGATGGTGTCAAAGCTCAGCAGCTGCTGCGCCAGAGGCAGTGAGCGCGCTGGCATCAGTCACGCTCCGTCAGCCAGTCGAGACAGTTAATCCACAGCTGGCGATAGCCCGGCCAGCGGCTGAACTCTTCCGGCAGCCAGTGGGCTGACATGTCACTGGTCCACACCAGCGAGCGGCCTTGCTGATACTCGCGCACCGCCAGCAGCGGATGGCCGGTGCCCGCCACGGTGGCCAACAGCGTGCCTTCCGGCTGCATCTCCACTTCGTTGTAACCGAGCAGCCACGGCCAGTCGCCGGGAAGATCGGCAACCACTTTGTGTGACGTTGTCACCTCAGCGTAACTGCCTTCCGGCGTTTCGATACGGTCGTCCCAGGCCAGACAGCGCACCGGCAGCACTTTCTCCACCAGCGTATTGCGATAGCGTGCGCCGCCGTTAATTCCCTGAAAACTGTAATAACCGCCTACCATCATCAATGCGCCACCCGCGGCAACATAGTCGTGAATCAGCGCCAGGCGATTGGGCGTGCGCCGGCTTTTCAGCCAGGTGTCCGGATGCAGCAGCAGGGTATTGGCACCGATATCGGACAGAATAATCACGTCCCAGCGCTGCAAATCCTCCAGCGTCTGCGGAAAATCGGTGGCGGCGGCGTGGGCCGGCATATGCGTGACGGCATAGGCGCTCTCCTGCAGCGCGGCAAGAAAATCCGCCGCACCGCTGTGCCAGGTGGCGGTAGCAAACTGATCAAAGCCTTTTACGTGCGTTGCGGTACTGGTCCAGGATTCACCAACCAGCAAGACGTTCTTTTGCATGCCAACTTCTCCGTTTATCCGCCAAACACCCGTTGCGGATTAGTGATCATCAGGGTTTCGAGTTGTTCGCCGCTGACGCCATGACGTTTCAGGCGCGGCACAAAATGTTTGAGGATGTAGCCATAGCCGTGACCGCCGTAGCGCGTCAGCATGGTTTTCAGGAAGACATCCTGCGACAGCAAAATCTGCGGCAGATAACCGTCGTCGATCAGTGCGCAAATGGCGCGCGCGTTCTCCTCATCGGACGGTGACTGCGCCGATTCGTCGGCGTAGTAGTAGCTCATGCCGATCATGTCGTATTCGAGGAACACGCCGCGATCCGCCAGCTCGCGCTGGTAGGTTTTGTCGGCAAAGCTGGGGTTCATGTGACACAGCACGGTGTGGCGCAGATCGGCACCTTCCTGCGCCAGAATATCCAGCACCTTATGGCCGAGCCGTTCCCAGCCGGGCAGATGCACCTGAATCGGTACGCCGGTGGCCGCACTGGCGCGCCCGGCGGCACGCAGCGATTTTTCTTCATCGGGCGTGAAGCGGCTGGATATGCCGATTTCACCGATCAGCCCGGCCAGCACCTCCGGCTTCTCCGGCAGTCCGCCGAGGTCATAAATCAGCTTGTCGGTCAGCTGTTCCACGCTGATGGTTTTTACCCACTCCGGATGCGACGGCTCCAGATACAGGCCGGTGCCCATTACAATATTCAGGCCGGTGAGACGGGCGATGCGCTGCAGCGCTTTACCATCGCGGCCGATGCCGATATTGGTCGGATCGATCACCGTTTCGCCGCCCAGCGCGCGGTATTTCATCAGCTCGTCAATCGCGGTATCGACGTCAAACAGCTGGCAGTTGTCGCGACTCATCAGCGGGTTAAGCGACAGCTCGCCGAGGTTCTCGATGCGCACCGGCATTTCAGCAATGTGGCGGTCGCTACAGCAGCAGGGCGGCACCCATTTACCGGAGGCATCCAGTAAAATGTGCTCGTGCATCAGCGTGACGCCCATCTCCGCCACCGGCAGCGGACCGAGTACCGTCATCACCTGACCGCTGCTGACGCCGAGCGGCAACGGATCTGCATGGCGAAAAATTGATCCTTTCATGGGCTATCCTTTGGCGGGCGCGCGGCTCGGGTTGAGAATGCGGGTGTTGAGCCAGATGGCGAGCAGAATGATGGTGCCAGTGGCGATCTGGGTATAAAACGGTGAGATATGCGATAAAATCAGGCCGTTCTGGATAATGGCAATCGACAGCGCGCCGAGCAGCGTACCGATCACGGTTCCAAAGCCGCCAAACAGGCTGGTACTGCCCAGCACCACCGCCGCAATCACCTGCAGTTCAAAACCTTCGCCCTGGTTAGAGGAGCCGCTGCCGAGGCGCGCGGTGATGATCATGCCAGCCAGCGCCGCCGCCATGCCGCTGAGAATGTACACTTTCATGGTCACCGCTTTGGTATTGATACCGCTGCGCCGTGCGCCTTCCGCGTTGGCACCGATGGCGGTGACGTAGCGGCCAAAGCGCAGGTGATTAAGCACAATGTGACCCGCCAGCAGCACCACGATGCCGATCAGCGCCGGCATGGGAATCCCCAGCACCCAGGCGCGACCCATAAAGGTGAACAGGCTGTCAGCCGGCACCGGAATCGAATAGCCCTGCGTCACCAGCAGCGCGATGCCGCGCACCACTGCCAGCGTGGCCAGCGTGACGATAAATGCCGGTATTCCTTCCCAGGCGATAAAGAAGCCGTTGATAGCACCCACCAGCGCGCCGAGCAGCAGCCCGCCCAGCAGCACTACCGGCCACGGCAGGCCCCAGTTATTGAGCGCAATGGCCGACAGCGCGCCCACCAGCGCCAGCGTCGAGCCGACCGACAAATCGATGCCGCCGGTAGTAATCACCAGCGTCATCGCAGTGGCGACGATCAGCAGCGGCGCACTTTGCCGGATGATATTCAGCCAGTTGGTACTGGTAAGAAAGTTGCTGGTTATCAGCGAAAACACCACGCAGCAAAAGACAAAAAACAGCGCGATGCTCACCACACCCGAATGGTTATGCAACAAGCGGCGCGGCAGAGAGTGCTGGATCATGCGTGAACTGCCTAAATTCATGATGCTCATCCTGTTACCTCAGTGTGCTGCCGCGGACTGCGCGGTAAATTTCTCACCTACGATCAGGTTGACGATATCGCTCAGGCTGGTGTCCGCCACACGGCGGTCGGCCACGTTGGTGCCCTCGTACATCACCATGATGCGATCGCACACCAGGAACAGATCCTGCAGCCGATGGGTGATGAGGATCACGCTGACGCCGCGCGCCGACACGCGGCGAATCAGTTCCAGCACCGCTTCGACTTCCGCTACCGCCAGCGCGGCAGTGGGTTCATCCATAATCAGCACTTTAGGATCGAACGCGGCGGCACGGGCGATAGCAATGGCCTGACGCTGCCCGCCGGAGAGGTTACGCACCAGCAGACGGGTATCGGGAATCGAGATGCCCAGACCTTTCAGCATCTCTCGCGCCTGCGCATGCATTGTGGCCTGATCGAGAAACGGCACGCCGAGGATGCGTCTGGTCGGTTCGCGGCCCATGAACAGGTTACCGGCCACGTCGACCGTGTCGCACAGCGACAGATCCTGATAAACCATTTCGATATGGCAACGGCGCGAATCCGCCGGATTGCTGAAGTGCTGCTGTTCGCCATCAATGCGGATCGCGCCACTGGTAGGGATCACCGCGCCGGACAGCACTTTGGTCAGCGTCGATTTGCCGGCGCCGTTGTCGCCCACCAGACCGAGCACTTCACCGGGGGCCAGCTGCAGATTGACACCGCGCAGTGAACGAATTGAGCCGTAGGTTTTGGTGATGTTAATCATCTCCACCCGGGCCGGAAGAGCTTGTAATTGCTGCATTGGATCACTCCCATCAACGCCTGTGGGAAATGTTTAGCCGGTCGCGAAAAAGAGGCTATCTAACACGATTTACAATCTAGTAAACCGGTTTACCTGTCAGATAAACCCTTAACTCACAGCAACAGGGTAAACGCTACAATGATATTTACTCGCCAGGTATGACATTGCAGCATCCATGCCAGCCTGAATAACAGGCACTGCACTCGCGGCTAACTTGTTGTAATACATCGTATGTTATGTAATCAGCAAGTAAACCGGTTTACTCACTATACCGCTAACGGAAAAAATCGCTCACTTTTTGCGCCATGATTGTGCAGTTTTGCCTCATTTTGGGACATCGCTAACAAATCCCACCGAATCGCGACCGATCCATTCCACCGGTAAACGTGTCTCCATCGGGATGCTGCTGTCGTTGTTGAGCAGGCGCAGCATGATGCTCACCGCCGTGTGGCCCAGCTGGCGCGCTGGCTGGCGGATGGTGGAGATACGCGGCTGGGTCAGATCGCTGTAGTTGGCGTCATCGAAGCCGACCAGCGACAGTGCCGCCGGTGCCTGCAGGCCGATGGCGCGCAGACCGTCGAGCAGTCCCAGCACCAGATAGTCACTGGCGGCGAACACGGCGCTAGGGCGCGGCGTGCAGCGGAACAGGTGCTGCAACGCCTGCTGACCAAATTCGCGTTCGTAGTTGCCATACATCACCCATTGCGGCGGTACGGTTAAACCGGCCTGCTGCATCGCGGTGCAAAAGCCAAGATAGCGTTCGCGCACGCTCATCAGCTGCTCCGGGCCGCCGATAAACGCAATCTGCGTGTGCCCGGCGGCGATCAGCTGCTCGGTGGCCATGCGGCCACCCTGCACGTTATCTGCAAAGACCTTCGGCACGTTACTGCCGGGAATGTCTTCATCCAGCAGCACCACATGGCGCTGCCGCTGAATTTCATCGCGCAGCAGGCCGTTGTCCGGCCGGTTGGTGGTGAACAGCAGGCCATCTACCTGGCGCGTATCCAGCCAGCGGATAAACTGCGCCTCTTTGTCCGGGTTGTTACGCGTGATGCACAGCACCAGACTGTAACCGTGCGCTGACGCCGCTTCTTCGGCGGCATCCGCCAGTTCGGCAAAAAACGGGTTAGTGATATCCGGCAGCACCAGGCCCAGGGTTTCGCTGCCGCCTTTGCTTAAACGCCGCGCAAGAGAATTACCGCGATAGTCCAGCGTGCGGATCGCGCTTTCAATGCGGTCAACGGTGTCCTGCGGCAACACAATACTGTGATTCAGATAGCGTGACACCGTGGCTTTTGACAGGCCAGCCAGCTTTGCCACGTCAGATAACAACACGCGTTTTGTACTCATCCATTCCGCCATGTTTGCCGGGGTGGCTTATCTGTAACACAGTTAAGCGCGACTAATACAGCGCTTTCCCGATTGCATTGCTGGAGAAATAAACACTTGACAAAAAAATTCGTCGGGCGAATTGTATAAAGCGTTTACCGCAGTACCGGGATTAACTTCCCAACCCGACATTGTTTTTTTTCACCCCGCACTCCCAGTGGATGGGATGCCGAAAAAGACAACGCCGGCGGCATCAAAACACGGCATTATCGCCGTGCTCAGAATCATTGAACTGATATTTACCTGCCAAAAAAAACGCTCAGCGGTACGTCGCTGAGAAGCGCTGGTTATTATTATTCCCGACGAGGAACTCAATGATGTCATCTTTCAGCGGAAAACTGCGTTCACTGTTCATTGCGAGTGGTTTACTCGCCGCAGGTTCATTATGCGTTCAGGCTCATGCCGCACCCACTTATGCGTTAGTCCAGATTAATCAGCAGGCGCTTTTTTTTAACCTGATGAATCAGGGCGCGCAGGAAGCGGCCAAAGCCAGCGGTAAACAGCTGGTGATTTATAACGCCAATGATAATCCCGTGGCGCAAAACGATGCGATTGAAAACTATATTCAGCAGGGAGTGAAAGGCATTCTGGTGGATGCAATCGATGTCAACGGTATTATGCCAGCGATAAAAGAAGCCGCAGCGGCGAATATTCCGGTGATTGCGATTGATGCCGTATTGCCTGCCGGTCCGCAGGCAGCGCAGGTGGGCGTAGATAACCTCGAAGGCGGAAAAATCCTTGGTAAATACTTTGTCGATTATGTTGCGAAAGAGATGGGCGGCAAAGCGCGACTGGGAATTGTCGGCGCGCTCAATTCGGCCATCCAAAACCAGCGTCAGAAAGGTTTTGAAGAGACGATTAAAAGCAACAGCCAGATAACGGTCGCCGATGTGGTCGATGGCCAGAATATTCAGGACAACGCCATGACCGCTGCCGAAAACCTGATTACCGGCAACCCGGATCTCACCGCGATCTATGCCACCGGCGAGCCGGCGCTGCTGGGTGCCATTGCCGCAGTAGAAAACCAGGGACGGCAGAAGGACATCAAGGTATTCGGCTGGGATCTGACGGCAAAAGCCATCAGCGGCATTGACGGTGGCTACGTTACCGCCGTGCTGCAGCAGGATCCGAAGAAAATGGGTGAAGAAGCGCTGAAAGCGCTGAATAGCCTGACGGCCGGCAAAACCGTGAGCAAAACCATTCTGGTTCCGGCCACGGTGGTGACCAAAGCCAACGTCGATAGCTACCGTTCGCTGTTTAAGTAACCGCCAGGCGCAGACGCGAACGTCTGCGCCCGGGCTTAGCGCTGTGCCAGAATACGTTGTAATTCATCAGCATCGGGAAACGCGTTCAGCGTGCCAGTGCGACTGACGGTGATCGCCGCCGCCGCGCTGGCATGCTGCAGCGCCAGCAGGTCGGGCGCGACGCCGCGCAGCAGGGCAGACGCCAGCAGCACGGCGAGGAAGGTGTCACCGGCGCCGGTGGTATCGACGGCCGCGACGTTGATCGCCGGGCAGTACACGCGCTGATTGCCGCGTATCAGCAGCGCACCGGCAGCACCCTGGGTAATTACCAGCGTGTTAACGCCGGCGGGTTGCAGCAGATCGGCTTCCGGTTGATTGACTACCGCGATGTCAATCAGTGGCCAGAGATCGGCGAAGTCCGGATTGACCGGCGAAGGATTAAATACCGTGGTTAAGCCGTGCGCTTTTGCCCAGCTAAATAACCGGCGGGTTTTATCCGTAGAAAAATTGCCCTGCTGCAGCAGAATATCGCCGGCAGCGGCATCGGCTAAGTAAGCCAGGATAATATCCGCTGCCAGCGCGTCGGCCGCGGCGGTGGTAGTAATAATGGCATTATCGCCATCGCTGCTATTAAAAATAATTGAGGTGTCACTGTGAGCAGACAAAAACTGAGGCGGCAGTAAGGTTAATTTCTCGTGCCGGATGCGTTCGCGGATCCACTGGCCGTTAATATCATCGCCGGTGGCGCTAATTAAGCGCGTATCGATGCCGCAACGCGAAAGTATGATTGCCTGATTGGCACCTTTGCCACCGATATCCTGCGCAATTTTTTTGCCATGAATTGAGGCGCCTTTTTCAGGGAGTTGATCGATGGACCAGGTTTCATCCACCACAATATTGCCTGCAACATAGACACGCATAGTTTTCTCGTTAATAAGGTGAAAGAGATGGCTTCTATATCAGCAGAAAAAAGTAACGCGATACAAGATATTTTTTCACGCAGTAAAGCGGTGATTGGTGTTATTCACTGTGATGCTTTTCCCGGCTCGCCGAAATATCGTGGTAAATCGGTGAGTGAAATTATCGATTGCGCTCTGCGCGATGCGGATAATTATCTGGCTGGCGGCGTACACGGTTTAATCGTTGAGAATCATGGCGATATTCCCTTTGCCAAGCCCGACGATATTGGTCCGGAAACAGCGGCATTTATGGCGGTGATCACCGATAAAATTCGCGAGCGTTTTGCTGCACCGCTGGGTATTAACGTGCTGGCCAATGCGGCAATTCCGGCGATTGCTACGGCATTAGCCGGCGGGGCAGATTTTGTGCGCGTTAACCAGTGGGCCAATGCCTATATCGCCAATGAAGGTTTTATCGAAGGGGCAGCCGCTAAAGCGCTGCGCTATCGCAATCAGCTGCGGGCCGATCACATCCGCGTGTTTGCCGATAGCCATGTTAAACACGGCAGCCACGCGATTGTCGCCGACCGCTCGATTCAGGAGCTGACGCGTGACGTCGACTTCTTCGAAGCCGATGCGGTGATCGCCACCGGCCAGCGCACCGGCGACAGCGCCACGCTGAGTGAGATCGACGAAATCCGCGCCGCAACGGCCTTGCCGCTGCTGGTGGGCTCAGGCGTGACGCCGGACAACGTCTGCCAGATCCTTGGCCGCACGCAGGGGGTGATTGTCGCCAGCACGCTGAAAGTTGATGGCGTGTGGTGGAACCCGGTGGAACTTGCGCGCGTGAAGCACTTTATGGCGGTGGCGCAGGCTGCGCTGGAGGAGGCGTGATGGAAAGCTTCAGCGACCGGCTGCTGACGCAGCATCAGGCGCTATGGCAGGCGATGCAGCAGCACCGCTTTGTCGTCGACATTGAGCACGATCGGCTGCCGGACAGCGTGTTTAATCGCTATCTGGTGTTTGAGGGTAACTTCGTCGCCACCGCCATCGCTATTTTTGCGCTGGCGGTGAGCAAGGCACCCGGCATTCGTCAGCAGCGCTGGCTGATTGGCGTGCTCAATGCGCTGGTGGATACGCAAATCGCCTGGTTTGAGGCGGTGCTGGCGCGGCGCGGCATTCAGCCAGCGGATTATCCGGACGATCTGCCCGGCGTCAGCGCATTCCGCGATGGCATGCTGAAAGTCGCGCAGCAGGGCAGCTATGCGGAAATCATCACCCTGATGTTCGGTGCCGAGTGGATGTATTACCACTGGTGCCTGCGCGTCAGCGCGCAATCGCAGCAGGACGCTGACGTGCGCCGCTGGGTAGAGATGCATGCCGAAGACGAGTTCCATCAGCAGGCGCAGTGGCTGAAAACCGAGCTGGACCAGTGTGCACTGACGCTCAGCGCGGCGCAACAGGCTCAGCTGTCGCAGCTTTACGCCCGCGTGCTGCAGTGGGAGATCGATTTCCACAGCGCGGCTTATCCGGAGAGCGCCCATGACTAGCTGTTTCATCGAAGCGCGCAACATTGGCAAACGCTTCGGCGCGTTAACAGCGCTAAGCCAGGTCAATCTGTCGATCCATCGCGGCGAAGTGCTGGCGCTGCTGGGTGACAACGGCGCAGGCAAATCGACCTTTACCAAAGTGTTATCCGGAGCGTATAGCGCCAGCGACGGCGAGCTGTGGGTAGACGGCAGGGCGGTGAAATTCACCTCGCCGCGCCAGGCCGCCGAGCACGGTATTGCCACCATCTATCAGGAGCTGGCGCTGGCAGAGAATCTGTCGATTGCCGAGAACGTGTTTCTTGGCCGCGAGCTGAAGCGCCGCGTGCTCGGCATTCCTTTTCTGCGCCGCCGCGCGATGCGCGAAACGGTGGATCGACTACTGACCGAACTCGATGCGCACATTTCCGATGCCGAAGCGGCGGTTGGCAGTCTGTCCGGCGGCCAGCGCCAGGCGGTGGCGATCTGTCGCGCACTCAATCTCAACGCGCAGCTGGTGATCATGGATGAACCCACCGCCGCGCTGGCGGTCGCGGAGACGCAGAAAGTCCTGCAGCTGACGCGCCGCCTGGCGGAACGCGGCTGCGCCGTGGTGCTGATCAGCCACAACATCAGCGATGTGTTTGCCGTGGCCGATCGCATGGTGGTGTTTCGTCGCGGCCGCAAAATCGCCGAGCGCCGTCACGCGGACACCACGCCAGACGAAATCGTTGCACTCATTACCGGTGCGCATCCTGATGCGCGCATTTTCGAAAACACCTAAGCACTCACACCAGGGGAAATCATCATGCATCGCATTGCTACTGCTGTTTGTTCGCTGTCGCTGCTGGTATCGGGTTACGCCTTCGCGGCACAAAAGGTGGCCTTCGTGCCGCAAATCATCGGTATTCCCTATTTTCAGGCGATGGAGGCGGGCGGCAAGCGCGCCGCGCACGATCTCGGCGTGGAGTTTGTCTACAGCGGTCCGGTAGATACCAACCCGATGGATCAGCTGCAGATCGTGCAGAACCTGATTGCGCAGAAGGTCAATGCGATTGGCATCAGCGTGCTGGATGCCTCCAGTATTGCGCCGGTGATGGCGCAGGCGCAGGCGAGTAATGTGCATCTGTTCACCAGCGACAGCGATGCGCCCGACAGCGGGCGGCCGGTCTATGTGGCGCAGGCCACCGATGAGGGCCTGGGCGATACGGTGATCGATGAGATGGTCAAACGCGTCGGCGAGCGCGGCAAAATTGGCATCGTCTCCGGCGAAGCCACCGCGTCAAACCTCAACAGCTGGATTGGCTTTATGCAGCAGCGGGTGAAAAGCAAATACCCGCACATTACGCTGCTCAAACCCCAGTACGCCGGCGGCTCCGCCAGCCGCGCGGCGCAAATCACCACCGATTTGATGTCCGCTAACCCCGATCTGAAAGGGGTGATTGCCATGGCCTCTACAACCTGTCCGGGCGTGGCGCAGGCCATCGAAACCGCCGGCAAAAACGGCAAGGTAATTGGCAGCGGTTTCTGCAGCCCGAACACCGCGCGCGCCTATCTGAAAAGCGGGGCGTTTGGCTATACCGTGCTGTGGGACCCGGAAAAGCTTGGCTATCTGACGGTGTGGGCGGGCAAACAGCTGATCGACGGGAAAGCCTTTGCCGCCGAAAACCACGTTCCCGGCTTTGCCCAACCGGTGACCTTTGACAGCAAAACCGGTGTGCTGCTGCTCGGCAAGCCGGCGGTGTTCACCAAAGATAACGTCGACCAGTTCAAATTCTGACGAGGCCTGTGATGCATATGACTTCGCGGGAAATCGTTCTGCTGGCGATCGCCGTGCTGGCTGGCGCTTGCTTTACGTGGTTTTCGCCGTGGTTTGCCACCGCTGACAACCTGCTGACCATTCTGCGCAACAGCAGCGAACTGCTGTTGATCGCGCTGGGTATGACGCTGGTGATCGCCATGGGCGGCGTGGACGTCTCGGTGGGCGTGGTGATGGGCGTGGCCGCGTGGGGCGTTGGACAACTGCTGATGCTGCAATCCCCGCTGCTGGCGGCGCTGGCCGGACCGCTTATTGGCCTGCTGGCAGGGCTGATCACCGCGCTGGTAGTGGTGATTGGCCGCATTCCGGCGATTGTTGGCACGCTGGGGCTGTTCGGCGTCTGGCGCACGGCGCTGTTTGTGCTGCTGGGCGGGCAGTGGCTTTCCGGTCTGCCGGGCGATCTGACGCACGCGCTGATGCGGCCGCTGCTGGGGCTGCCGCTGATGGCCTGGCTGATTATCGCGGCCTGGGCGCTGGTGTGGCTGGCGCTGCGCCATACGCCGTACGGGTTATGGCTGCTGGCCGCCGGCAACTCCGAAGAAAAAGCGCGGCTGGCGGGCATTCCGGTAACCCAGGTGCGTGTCGCGACCTTTGCTCTCAGCGGCGTGCTGTGCGGCCTGGCCGCCACCTGCTACATCGCCACCTATCGTAACGTGGAGATGACCGTCGGCGGCACGCTGGCACTGGAGGCGATTGCCGCAGTGGTGCTGGGCGGCACGCGCATTACCGGCGGCTCCTGCAGTCTGCTCGGCACGCTGCTCGGCGTGCTGCTGTTGCGCATTCTGCAAAATGGCCTGCTGCTGATTGGCGTGCCCTCGCTGTGGCAAACCGTGGTCACCGGGGCGGTGCTGTTGCTGGTGCTGAGCAGTGAAGCAGCCAGTGGGCGGCTGTTATCGCTAAGGAGGCTGGCATGAAATTGTGGCGCAAAGCCCCCGACCTGACGCTGCTGCTGGCGCTGTGGCTGTTGCTGCTGGGCGCCATCGCGATTGTGCTGCCGCAGATGCTGGCGGCATGGTCGCTGACCTCCATCCTGCAGTTTGCCACGCTGCTGTCGCTGGTGGCGCTCGGGCAGTCGCTGGTGGTGATGACTGGCGGCGGCGGCATTGATTTGTCGGTTGGCGGTAACGTTTCGCTCTCGGCGGTCATCGGCATGCTGGCGCTCGATCAGGGCATTGCGTCCGGCTGGCTGCCGCTGATTTGCCTGCTGAGCGGTAGCCTGGCCGGCGCGCTGAACGGCCTGCTGGTGGCGCGCTTACGCCTCTGGCCGCTGATCGTTACGCTGGGCAGTTTTTATCTGTTCTCCGGCCTGGCGCTGGCATTAACCGGCGGTGCGGCGCTGGCCGGCGTGCCGCCGCTGCTGACGCAGTGGGGCCGGGCGGCCATGCTGTCCGTTCCGTTGCCTTTCTTAACCTGTGTCATCCCGGCGTTTCTGCTGGCGTGGCTGATCCTCAGCAATAGCGCGTGGGGCAAATGGATCTACGCCTGCGGCTTCAACGAGCACGCCACGCGGCTGGTGGGCATTCCGGTCGATCGCCTGCGGCTGCTGGTTTACTGCCTGAGCGGTGCGCTGGCGGGCTGCGCCGGCTTTATTTCCCTGTGCTGGCTCGGCAGCGCCCGTCCGGAAATCGGCGTGAATCTTGAGCTGGAGTCGCTGACCGCCGCGCTGCTGGGTGGCGTGGCGATCTTTGGCGGGCGCGGCAGCGTAGCTGGCGTTCTCGCCGCCGCGCTGATGCTGGTCACCCTCAAAACCTGCATGTTGCAGCTGGGGCTGAACAGCGTGTGGCAACTGGGCGTGGTGGGCATGCTGTTAATCATGGTGTTAATGGCACAACGACTTTTTATCTATCGGAGATAACACATGAGTCTGACTGAAAAAATTAGCGCACACGTCGATGCCAGCGCGCAGCGTATCGCGCAGACATTATGCGACCTGCTGGCGTTTCCCTCGGTGGTAAAGGTCGATCCGCGCGAGGCCGGGCCAGGCGAGCGCGACTGCCAGTGCTATCTGCAGCAGCGGCTGATGGCGCTGGGCATGGACACTGATTTGTGGGATCCGGATGGCCCGGCGCTGTACCAGAAGTATCAGGGCCGTCCGGGCGCCAATAAAGGCCGCACCTTCGAAGGCCGGCCGAATCTGGGCGGCACCCTGAGCGGATCCGGTGGCGGCAGGTCGCTGATGCTTACCGGCCATATTGACGTGGTACCACCGGGTCCGGCGGAGCACTGGCACAGCGATCCATTTGTGCCGGAGATCCGCAACGAGGCGGTGTATGGCCGCGGCGCGGTCGATATGAAAGGCGGCGTGGCCTGCATGCTGATGGCGGTGGAGCTGCTGCAGGATCTCAACGTGCAGCTGGCCGGCGACGTGGTGTTCACCACGGTAGTGGATGAAGAGATCGGCGGCATGGGCTCGCTGGCAATGGTGGATCGCGGCTTCAAAGCCGATGCCGGTATCATGACGGAGCCCACTGCCAACCGCATCGCGCCGATTTGCCACGGCATTTTGTGGGCGCGCATCATCCTCGATGGCATCGGCGGCCATGCGGAATTAACGCCGAACAGCTGGGACAGCAGCGGTCCGGTTGATGCCGTGATGTTGTGTCGCCAGATGCTGGACGGGCTCGATGTGCTGAACCGCCGCTGGCAGACGCAGCCCGACAAAAACCATCCACTCATGGATCTGCCCAACCAGATTATCGTGACGCAGCTAAAAGTGGGCGAGCATCCGGCGTCGATTGCCGGCCGCGCCGAGATCGTCATAGACGTGCAGTATCTGCCGGCAGAAAAGGATGAGATGGGGCTGGGCGGTAAGGTAAAACAGGAGATTGAGGCGCACGTGGCGAAGGTATGCGCGCTGGATCCCTATCTGGCAAAGCATCCGGCGCGCGTGGAGTGGATACTGGATGCCGACTGCGCCGAGATCCCGGCCGATCATCCGTTTGTCAGCGCTTTTCAGCAGGGTGTCAGCGCCGCGGCACTGAATCCGCAGCTGGCCGGCTTTGGTGCCCACAGCGACATTGGCCTGCCCAGCACGCTGGGCCAGACGCCGACGGTCAACTTTGGTCCCGGCGATCCGGCGTTGTCGCATCAGCCTAACGAACATGTGCCGATTGCCGATCTGGTGGCCTGTACCAAAGCCATTGCGCTGACGCTGGTGCACTGGTGCGGGCTGGCGAAGGAAGCGGGGCGCTGAGAGCATTAACCACCGCAGTGACGCTGGCCGCAGAGGGCCGGCGTCATGCGTTAGCGCATTCTGTCACTGGCAAGGTGATAAACGTCACTGCGCTCGCGTTTACCCACCGCGACCACGGCGATGATCAACTGGTCATCAATCACCTGATAAACCAGGCGAAACCCGGAAGCCCTGAGTTTAATTTTGTAGCAGTCTTTAATGCCACGCAATTTGGCTGAGGGGATATGAGGATTTTCACAACATTTTTTGAGCTTTTTGGCAAACTGCTGCTGAATGGCTTTATCCAGCTTATGCCACTCCTTCAGGGCTTCTTCCCTGAACTTAACTGTCCATGTCACAGAAAGCTGTCCAAATCCACGTCAATCAGCGGCTGCTGTTGGCGTTCAGTTACCTTTTTAACCAGTTCCTGATCGTCCAGCGCTTCCAGCATTTGCTCGTAAAGTTGTGCGGGAACACAATAAAAGGCGGGCTGATTACGATTGAGAATCGCCACCGGCAAGCCTTCTCCCGCATTGACGGTCGCCATAGGATTCTTTTTTAATTCACTGACGCTGGCGCTCATATCGCTGAGAATGATGTTTGGCATACGTCTCTCCAGACTGGTTAACAGGTCTCAATATTATCAGCTTGATGACCTGTTAACCAGTCCTGACGGCTTAGCCATTCACATTTTCCCCCCTCCGCCAGCCCGCATGCATTGGCGGAGGGGGCCTGCATTACGGCTGATCGGGCAGCGCGGCGAGTAACTTATCCAGCGTCACCGGATAGTCTCTCACCCGAACGCCGGTGGCATTGTAGACCGCATTAACCAGAGCGGCACCGACGCCACACAGCCCCAGTTCACCGACGCCTTTGGCTTTCATCGGCGAAGAGACCGGATCGGTGTCATCGAGGAAAATCACCTCCTGCTCGGGCACATCGGCGTGTACCGGCACTTCATAGCCTGCCATGTCGTGATTGACGAAGTAGCCGAGCCGGGTGTCCACCGCCAGCTCCTCCATCAGCGCGGCGCCGAGGCCCATGGTCATCGCGCCGATCACCTGACTGCGCGCGGTTTTGGGGTTGAGGATGCGCCCCGCGGCACACACCGCCAGCATGCGCCGCACGCGCACTTCGCCGGTGGCGCTGTCGACCGCCACTTCGACGAAATGGCCGGCAAAGGTGGATTGCTGGAAGGTTTTGTCCAGATCGCCGAATTCCATGGTCTCTTCCGCCATCAGCGGACCCGCCGCAGTAAGCGGCAGGCGCTGCCCGTTGGCGTGAATGTGCCCATCGGCAAACTCTGCACTTTCCGCATCCAGACCCAACTGAGCGGCAACCTTCTCGCGTAGCCGGACGCAGGCCGCATACACTCCGGCCGTGGAGGTGTTGGCTCCCCACTGGCCACCCGAACCCGCCGAGACAGGAAACGCCGAATCGCCGAGCCGCACGCTGACCAGCTCAATCGGCACGCCCATCATCTCGGCTGCCGTCTGGGCGATGATGGTATAGCTGCCGGTGCCGATATCGGTCATGTCGGTTTCGACGGTGATTGTGCCTTGCGCATCCAGCTGCACGCGCGCGGCAGAGGGCGCCAGCAGGTTGTTACGGAAACCGGCTGCCACGCCCATGCCCACCAGCCAGCGCCCCTCGCGCCGTTGCCCGGGTTTAGCACAGCGCTCCGCCCAGCCAAATTTGCTGGCGCCGGTGCGCAGGCACTGCACCAGCTGGCGGCGTGAAAAGAAGCGCTCCGGATGCAGCGGATCGACCTGTGTATCATTGATGATGCGAAACTCAACCGGGTCGATACCGGCGATGGCGGCCATTTCATCCATGGCAATCTCCAGCGCCATCAGACCGGGTGCTTCACCCGGCGCACGCATCGCGTTGCCCTCGGGAAGATCGAGTTCGGCGAGGCGCAGCCCGGTAAGCCGATTGGCGGCGGCGTAGAGTAATTCAGTCTGCTGCACCGCAGTTTCCGGCGTTCCGCCCGGCAGATTACCGGACCAGCTTTCATGGGCAATGGCGGTGAGATGGCCTTGCGCATCGGTAGCTAATCGGATGCGCTGCCGCGTCGCTGGCCGGTGCGTAGTGTTGTTGGGGATCATCGGGCGCGGCACCATCACTTTCACCGCGCGTCCCACGGCGCGCGCGCCCAGAGCCGCCAGCAGCGCATCGCTTCGTAAAAACAGTTTGCTGCCGAAGCCACCGCCGACGTAAGGAGACAGCACGCGCACCTTTTCCATCGGCATGTCGAGCGTGTGCGCCAGGTCGGTATGGCACCAGTTAATCATCTGATTCGAGGTCCAGACCGTCAGGTGATCGTCCTGCCACAGCGCCATGGAAGCGTGCGGTTCCATTGCCATATGGCTTTGATCGGGCGTGGTGTAGGTGGCGTCCAGCGTAAAGGCTGCGCTGTGCAGGGCAGCATCGACGTCGCCCAGTGTTTTATCCGGCTCACCTTCGGGTGACGTTGTCACCTCTGGCTGGGCCGCTTCAAGATCGTAAGCTCCCGTTTCAGCCTGGCAGTTAACCTTAACCAGCTGCGCGGCTGCACGTGCCTGCTCAAAGGTCTCCGCCACCACCAGCGCCACGGCCTGGTGGTAGTGTTCGATTTTATTATTTGCCAGCAGCGTCGCGGTGTTGCGCTCTGCCTTGTTGAGCTTACCGGCGGTTGCTCCGGTGACGATGCCGAGCACGCCCGGTGCCTGTGCTGCGGCGTGGGTGTCAATCGAGAGAATATTGCCTTTGGCAACTGGCGCGCCGACCACATAACCGTAGGCCGCATCCGGTGCTTCAGCGTGCCATTCATAGGCGTAATGCGCCGAGCCGGTGGTTTTTAACGGCCCGTCGATGCGTGCCAGCGGCTGGCCGACGACGCGCTGCTGGTCGATAGGATTGGCGGTTGCAGGTGTGTCAAATTTCATGCGTTGCTCCTCGCTTCCGCGATCGCTGAGGCGAGCGTGCGCTGCGCCAGCAACAGTTTGTATCGGTTGGCTTCAGTGGGACGCGCATCAGCAAACAGCACGTCGCAGACCGCCTGTGCCCCGTGAGGAAGTTCAGCATCCGCCGCCGCGCTGCGCCACGGCTGATGGGCCACGCCGCCGACGGCCACCCGGCCGCCACCCTCAGGCAGGATAACCGCTGCTACTGAGACCAGCGCAAAGGCGTAAGAAGCGCGATCGCGCACCTTACGGTAAATGTGCGTGCCACCCAGCGGTGCAGGCAGGGTAACCGCGACGATCAGCTCACCCGGCTGCAGCACGGTTTCGATATGCGGCGTGTCGCCCGGTGCGCAGTAGAATTCAGCGATGGGAATAGCGCGCTGGCTGCCATCAGGGCTGACGGTTTCAATCACCGCATCCAGCACTCGCATCGCCACCGCCATATCGCTGGGATGGGTGGCAATACAGGCTTCGCTGACCCCCACCACCGCATGCTGGCGGCTGAATCCTTCGCGTGCGGCACAGCCCGTACCCGGCTGACGCTTATTACAGGGTTGATTAACATCATAAAAATAGGGACAGCGCGTGCGCTGCAGCAGGTTGCCAGCGGTGGTGGCCTGATTGCGCAGCTGGCCTGAAGCACCCGCCACCAGCGCGCGCGTCAGCACGGCATAGTCGCGCCGGATGCGCGCATCTGCCGCCAGATCGGTATTGCGCACCAGCGCACCAATACGTAAGCCGCCCCCGGCGGTGGGTTCAATGCTGTCCAGCGCCAGTCCGTTAACATCAATCAGGTGCGACGGGGTTTCAATTTCCAGCTTCATCAAATCGAGCAGATTGGTACCGCCGGCGATAAAGCGTGCGCCCGGATGCTGCATCGCGCTGCTGGCGGCCTGTGCAGGCGTCGCAGCCCGTTCAAAGGTAAAGGCTCTCATGCTTTCTGGCCTCCGGCGTACTCTTCAATGGCGGCAAGAATGTTGGCATAGGCGCCGCAGCGGCAGATGTTGCCGCTCATGCGTTCACGAATCTCTTCATCGCTCAGCGCTGGCACGGCGGTCAGATCGCCCGTGACATGGCTGGGAATGCCCGCCGCAATTTCCTGCAGCACCGCCAGCGAGGAGCAGATTTGCCCCGGCGTGCAGTAGCCGCACTGATAGCCGTCGTGGCGGATAAAGGCGGACTGCAGCGGGTGCAGATCATCAGGCGTGCCGACGCCTTCAATGGTGGTCACTTCGGCATCCTGCTGCATCACCGCAAGAGTGAGGCAGGCGTTGATGCGCCGGCCATTGACCAGCACGGTACAGGCGCCGCACTGACCGTGATCGCAGCCTTTTTTGGTGCCGGTCAGGTGTAAATGTTCGCGCAGCGCGTCCAGCAGCGTGGTACGGGTATCCACGTTAAGCTGCTGAGGTTCGCCGTTCACCTGCAGCGTGACTGGCACCGTGACGGGGGCCGGCGCGGCGGAACCGGCACCGGCTGTCAGCCGGGCTCGCTCTGTCTCTTCCTGCTGCGGTGAATACCGCTGCGTCTTCTCATCGCGTGGGTTGCTCATGCCTTTGCCTCCGGACAAGTGGCGAAATGAAATCTCAATGACACCGATTTTTATAAGGTTTTGGAAAACTTTAAGCATAGACGTCAATACGCAGACGACCATGCGGCAGGGGGAAACGGATCTCAGCAACGGACAAGTCTGAAGCCTGTCGGACTGTTCACGGTGACAAATACCCACATTCATGATTAATATGCATGCTTTGCTAAACCGTTTTAGCGATTAAGTGAGACTAAATCATGATGAAACGTATCTGGTGTCTGGGTGATGCCGTAGTGGATTTGCTGCCTGATGACGCAGGCCGTTTGTTGCAGTGTCCCGGCGGCGCGCCCGCCAATGTGGCAGTGGGTATCGCCCGGCTGGCGGGCAGTAGCGGATTTATCGGACGGGTGGGCGACGATCCTTTTGGCCAGTTTTTGTGTCGCACGCTGGCGCAGGAAAAGGTGGATGTTTCCCATATGCGCAAAGATGCGCAGCAGCGCACCTCCACGGTGGTCGTGGCCCTGGATGAGCAGGGCGAGCGTACCTTCACCTTCATGGTGCGCCCCAGCGCCGACTTATTTCTCACGCCGGACGATTTGCCGCGATTTCAGTGTGGCGAGTGGCTGCACAGCTGTTCGATTGCGTTACTCGCCGAGCCGTCGCGCACGGCGGCGTTAACCGCCATGCAGCGCGTGCGTGAGGCGGGCGGTTTTGTCAGCTTCGATCCCAATATCCGTCTCGATTTGTGGTCCGATGCGGCGGAGTTGTTGCAATGCCTCAGTGCGGCCCTGCAACGGGCGGATGTGGTGAAGCTCTCCGTGGAAGAACTGGCCTTTATGACGGACACCGCCGACATTGACAGCGGCATCGCGCAACTGGCGCAGCGCTTCTCCGTTAAATTGTTACTAGTCACGCAGGGCAGCGCTGGCGTGCGTGCTTATTTTAATGGCCGGCAAATTCACTATCCCGCGCGCGCGGTGATCAGCGTGGATACCACCGGTGCCGGCGATGCCTTCGTGGCGGGACTGCTGTGGGAACTGGCGCAGCAGGGCCTGCCGGCGGATGAAGCGCAGCTGGCGGCCTGCCTGCGCACGGCGCAGGCGTGCGGGGCGCTGGCCACTACCGCCAAAGGCGCGATGACCGCGTTACCCAACCATCAACAGCTACAGCAGCACAGTATCTGACCCCGCCGTTTTC
Organism: Type-C symbiont of Plautia stali; assembly: GCF_059730935.1. Classification (NCBI taxonomy): domain Bacteria; kingdom Pseudomonadati; phylum Pseudomonadota; class Gammaproteobacteria; order Enterobacterales; family Enterobacteriaceae; species Type-C symbiont of Plautia stali. Next base: position 269,741 of record NZ_AP035924.1, read on the forward strand.
CCTGTTTTGCGATGTATCTCACATCCACTAAATCGGTTTAGCAAAATCCATTGCGCTTTAAAAAATGGCACCGCTATGATGCGGTGCCTAAACCGGTTTAGCAAAAAAATACATCTGATGATAGCCTTGCCTCAGGGATGCAAAACAGTGAAAAAAAGCATAATCGCGATAACCCTTAGTACCGTATTAGGCTCAGGCTCAGCCTGGGCGGCAGACGACATGAGCAGTATTGAAGCGCGCCTGGCGGCGATGGAAAAACGGCTAGCCGCGGCTGAACAGCGTGCCAGCGTGGCGGAGCAGCGCGCGCAGGCGGCGGAACAGCAGGTGCAAAAGCTGGCTGTGGTGCAGCAGCAGAACCCGACGCCGGTTGCCGTCGCACAGACCGAACCGCGCGCCGCTCAGCCTGTTGCGCCCGCCGCCAGCAGCGAGTCAGAGGGCTTTGAGTTTCATGGCTACGCACGCTCTGGCCTGTTGATGAACAGCTCCGCTGCGAAAACTCTGGGCGGGCCCACCGTCACGCCAGCCGGTGAGACCGGCGGTCACGTCGGGCGGCTCGGCAATGAGCCGGATACCTACGTTGAACTTAACCTCGAACATAAACAAACGCTGGCCAACGGTGCCACCACGCGCTTCAAGGCGATGCTGGCCGACGGACAGCGCACCTACAACGACTGGACTGCCGCCAGCAGCGATCTCAACCTGCGTCAGGCGTTTGTCGAACTGGGGCAGCTACCGACCTTCACCGGTGCGTTCAAAGACTCCACGGTGTGGGCCGGTAAGCGTTTCGACCGCGATAACTTCGACATCCACTGGATCGATTCCGATGTGGTGTTTCTCGCCGGAACAGGGGCCGGTATTTACGACATGAAGTGGGGCGATGACGCCCGCAGCAACCTGTCGATTTATGGTCGCACCTTCGGGGACATCGAAAATAACGACAACACCGCGCAAAACTACATTCTGTCGCTGAATAACTTCGTCGGGCCGCTGCAGCTGATGGTGAGCGGCATGCGCGCGAAAGATAACGATCAGCGCACCGATATTGACGGCAACCGCGTGAAAAGTGATGCCGCCAGTGACGGTGTGCACGCCCTGGTCGGATTGCACAACGACAGCTTCTACGGTCTGGGTGAAGGTTCAGCGAAAACCGCGCTGCTGTACGGTCATGGCCTCGGTGCAGAAGTGAAGAGTATTGGTTCCGACGGCGCGCTGTTGCCGCAGGCGAACACCTGGCGGCTCGCCAGCTACGGCATGACGCCGCTGGGCGCGGGCTGGCACATCGCGCCGGCGCTGCTGGCGCAGAGCAGCAAAGACCGCTATGTCAAAGGCGACAGCTATGAGTGGGCCACCGTGAACCTGCGCCTGATACAGGAATTTACCCAGAACTTTGAGATGCAGTATGAAGGCTCATATCAGTACATGGATCTGCGGCCTGAAGGCTATAACAATCGCCAGGCCGTCAGCGGCAACTTCTACAAGCTCACCGTTGCCCCCACGCTCAAAGCCAGCGACGTGGGCGAATTCCTCAAGCGTCCGGAAATCCGCCTGTTCGCCAGCTGGATGGACTGGGATCATCGTCTGGATAACTACGCCAGCGATGACGCCTTTGGCAGCACCGGCTTTAAGTCCGGCGGCGAGTGGAACTTTGGCGTGCAAATGGAAACCTGGTTCTGATGAAACGGCCCGCATGCGGGCCGCTTAGCGCATGATGGCATAACAACCAAAAACAGAGGTTACTATGGATTTTGTTACTCTTTCCCGGTCGCTGCTGCCGCTGCTGGGAGGCCGGGAAAATATCGCCAGTGCGGCGCACTGTGCCACACGTTTGCGCCTGGTACTGGTGGATGATGCCAAAGCCGACACCGCCGCGATTGGCAAACTGGAGGGTGTGAAGGGCTGTTTTCGCAATGCCGGACAGCTGCAGGTGATTTTTGGCACTGGCGTGGTGAATAAAGTGTATGCCGCGTTTATCCGCGAAGCTGGCATCAGTGAAACCAGTAAATCTGAAGCCGCGGACATCGCCGCGCGCAAGCTCAATCCGTTCCAGCGTATTGCGCGTCTGCTGTCGAACATTTTTGTACCGATCATCCCGGCGATTGTGGCCTCTGGCCTGCTGATGGGACTGCTCGGCATGGTTAAAACCTACGGCTGGGTTAACCCCGACAACGCGCTGTATATCATGCTGGATATGTGCAGCTCGGCGGCCTTTATTATCCTGCCAATCCTGATTGGCTTCACCGCGGCGCGTGAGTTTGGCGGTAACCCGTTCCTCGGCGCCACGCTCGGCGGCATCCTGACGCATCCGGCGCTCACCAACGCCTGGGGCGTGGCGGCCGGCTTCCATACCATGAACTTTTTCGGTATCGAAGTGGCGATGATCGGCTACCAGGGCACGGTGTTTCCGGTGCTGCTGGCGGTGTGGTTTATGAGCGTGCTGGAGAAGCAGCTGCGCCGGGTGATTCCGGACGCGCTGGATCTGATCCTGACGCCGTTCCTGACGGTGATTATCGCCGGCTTCGTTGCGCTGCTGGTGATTGGTCCGGCAGGGCGGATGCTGGGCGATGGTATTTCATTCGTCCTCAGCACGCTGATTGCCCATGCCGGCTGGCTGGCCGGACTGGTGTTTGGCGGGCTTTACTCAGTTATCGTGATCACCGGCGTGCACCACAGCTTCCATGCGATTGAAGCCGGGCTGCTGGGCAATCCGGCGATTGGCGTCAACTTCCTGCTGCCGATTTGGGCGATGGCTAACGTGGCGCAGGGCGGTGCCTGTCTGGCGGTATGGTTCAAAACCAAAGATGTGAAAATCAAAGCCATCTCGCTGCCGTCCGGCTTTTCAGCGCTGCTGGGTATTACCGAGGCGGCGATTTTCGGTATCAACCTGCGCTTTATGAAACCCTTTATCGCCGGCCTGATTGGCGGCGCGCTGGGCGGTGCCTGGGTAGTGTCGGTGCATGTGTATATGACGGCTGTCGGTCTCACCGGGCTGCCGGGCATGGCGATTGTGCAGGCCAGTTCGTTGCTTAACTATGCCATTGGCATGGTGATTGCGTTCAGCAGCGCATTTATGATCTCTTATCTGCTCAAATACAAAACGGACGCGGAATAATGGCGGCTTCTACATTGTTACCCGATATTTTACAGGCGGTGATGCGCGGTCAGCCGCGCGCGCTGAACGATGCGCATTATCCGGGCTGGCATCTGGCACCCGTCACCGGATTGCTTAACGATCCGAACGGCTTTATTCACTTCGCCGGGCGTTACCATCTGTTCTATCAATGGAATGCGCTGGGCTGCCAGCATCAGCATAAATGCTGGGGCCACTGGAGTTCAGCCGATCTGCTGCACTGGCAGCATGAACCCATAGCGTTAATGCCGGATGAAGAGTATGACCGCAGCGGCTGCTATTCGGGCAGCGCCGTTGACGATAATGGCGCGCTGACCCTGATCTATACCGGCAACGTGAAGTTTGCCGATGGCGCGCGTACCGCCTGGCAGTGTCTGGCGGTGCAGAATGCGCAGGGCGGCTTTGACAAGCTCGGGCCGGTGATCGCGCTGCCCGACGGCTATACCGGACACGTGCGCGACCCGAAAGTGTGGCGGCATGGCGAACACTGGTTCATGGTGCTGGGCGCGCAGGATTTGCAAAAGCAGGGCAAAGTATTGCTGCTGCGCTCGGCGGACCTGCGGCAGTGGCACAATCTGGGCGAGATTGCCGGTAGCGGCCTGAACGGGCTGGCGGCAGCCAGTTACATGTGGGAATGCCCGGACATGTTTACCCTCGGCGATACCACCTTCCTGATTTGCTGTCCGCAGGGGCTTGCGCAGGAACAGCATCGTTTTCTCAATGCACATCCCAGCGCGTGGCTCTCCGGCGATCTTGATTACGCTAACGCCAGCTTTAACCATGGCGAATTGCATGAGCTTGACGCCGGTTTCGAATTTTACGCGCCGCAAACCACGCTAACCGCCGACGGACGCCGGCTGCTGGTGGGATGGATGGGCGTGCCGGATGGCGAGGAGATGCTACAGCCTACGGTGGCCAATGGCTGGATCCATCAGATGACCTGCGTGCGCGAACTGGGCACGCGTGATGGCCGGCTGTTCCAGCGTCCGGTTACTGAACTGCAGGCGCTGCGCAGCGCTGAACAGCACTATCAGGGCCCGGCAGATGATGCGCCGGTCATTGATGCGCAGCGGCTGGAGTTACTGCTGAGCGGGCAGGGCGACATCACCCTGAATTTCGCCGACCAGCTACGGCTGGAGTGGCGCGCCGACGGGCTGCGGCTCGCGCGGCGCAGTCTGGCAAACGGCGAGTGGCAGTTCCGTTACTGGCGCGGCGCGGTGAGTCAGCTCCAGTTACTGTGCGATCACTCCAGCGTTGAGATTTTCATTAATGAAGGGGAAGGGGTGATGAGCAGCCGCTACTTCCCGGCGCATCCGGCGCAATTAACCCTGACCGGACACGCAGAAGTGACGGCGCGCTACTGGTCGTTGCGGCCGTGCATGGTAGAATAAGTCATTGTTTCCTTAACCGATGCACTGACGTGAGAAAAACCAAACGCGTTACCATAGCGGATATCGCCGCGCTGGCGGGGGTGTCCAAAGCCACCGCCAGCCTGGTGCTGAATGGCCGTGGCAAAGAGTTGCGCGTGGCGAAAGAGACGCGCGAACGGGTAGTGACGCTGGCGCGCGAACATCACTACCAGGCCAGTATTCACGCGCGCTCGCTGCGCGATAATCGCAGCCATACGCTGGGTTTAGTGGTGCCGGAGATCACCAACCATGGTTTTGCCGTGTTCTCGCACGCGCTGGAAAATCTGTGTCGCGAGGCGGGCTTACAGCTGCTGATCTCCTGCACTGACGAGAACGCCGGGCAGGAGCGGGTGGTGGTGGATAATCTGGTGGCGCGTCAGGTGGATGGGCTGATTGTGGCGTCCAGCATGTTAAGCGACAGTGACTACGTCAAATTGAGCGATCAACTGCCGATTGTGCTGTTTGACCGCTACGTTAATGATACGCAGTTGCCGCTGGTGATGACCGATTCGGTCACGCCGACTGCCGAGCTGGTGGAACGGCTGGCGCGTGCCAATCCGGATGAGATTTATTTCCTCGGCGGTCAGCCGCGTCTGTCACCCACCAAAGACCGTCTGGCCGGTTTTATGCAGGGTCTTGAGCGGGCAGGTGTGACGCCACGGCCGGAGTGGATCATTCACGGCAACTATCACCCGAGCAGCGGTTATGAAATGTTTGCCGCGCTGTGCGCCCGGCTGGGGCGTCCACCCAAAGCGATTTTCACCGCCGCCTGCGGCCTGCTGGAAGGGGTGTTACGCTACATGAGCCAGCATCACCTGCTGCACAGCGACATCCGCGTGGCCAGCTTTGACGATCACTATCTGTATGACTCACTGACACTGCCGATCGATACCGTCGAGCAGGATGTGCCGCGCCTGGCGCAGGAGTGTTTTACGCTGCTCACTACCATGATTAACGGCGATGACCCCATCAGCCAGCATACCGTGCTGCCGGCAACGCTGCGGCTGCGCTTTGGCAAGTAGCGCAGCCGCATTGCGTTTCACGACTCAATCGGTCTCCGGCTCACACACCTGCCATCTGACCGAGCTGACGCCTTTTTCCAGGCTGATGCGGCTGACCAGATTTTCCAGCTGATCGGTCAGGCTGGGTTTACCCAGCACTTCCGCATTTACCGCCATGCGGTGTGAGGGTTCCAGATCCTCACTGTGCAGGGATTGCAGCCGCAGACCGCTGCCGCCAAGGCTGTGCAGCATCAGGCTGCGCACCTGCACCTCATCGGCCGCCAGACAGATGATCTGCACTTTGTAATACTGGCTGGCGTCTTCCGCAGTAATGATGCTCTGCCGATTGATACCCTGTGCCATCTCGCGCAGCAGGATGTTGGCGCACAGAATAACCACACAACCGATGCCTGCCTCCAGCAACAAGCCCATGCTGCATAACACGCCAATCGCCGCGGTACACCACAGCGTGGCCGCGGTGTTAAGGCCGCGCACATTCAGGCCATCGCGCATAATGACGCCACCGCCGAGGAAGCCAATGCCGGAAACCACATAGGCGGCGACGCGCGAGGCATCTGCGGCAATTCCCGGCACGCTTTGCGTCATCAGTACAAACAAACAGGCACCGGTGCTGACCAGCGCATTGGTGCGCAGCCCGGTCAGGCGCTGGCGCAGCTGGCGCTCGCTGCCAATCAGCGCGCCCAGAATCAGCGCGACCGTGACGCGCAATAAAAAGATTTTCCAGTCCATGTCAGACCTCACTCCATCACCGCCGGGCAATGGATGTTCAGGGTTATAAGAATGGATTACAGCGGGGCCAGACAGAACGCAGGAAAAAGGGGGGAGGGAAATCCACCGTCTTAACGCAGGGCTAAGACAGCGATGAGGCTATCTCAGCATCGGCACCGATTGTAATCGTGTGGGACAGGTGTCCAATTGTGTATCCTCATCAGTAAAAATTTCGCCGGCATTGTAGACGCTTTGCTCCGTCAGAGCGAAGACAAATCGCGCATCGTTTAAGCGGGGTTGAACAGGCATGAGATAATCACGCGTTTTCACCACAATCAGGCTGGGGTATCTTCTAAAAAACGTTTCATAATTAATTATCTGCGCTCATCCAAATACCCTAAGGTCTGACATGCAACCAATCAGTCTGCAAACCCGATACCGTTCTGCAAACGAGAACACCATTGCGCTGTGGGCGAAAAATGCAGGCATCGGGAACATCCGTGAAGAGAACTACTACGATCCGGTAAAACTGGCGCTTGCCGCAGGGATAAAGCCGTCAGTTTCCTTACCGGTGTTACGTCTGATTGATGAATTGCAACGACTCACACTGGCAGATCCGCTTGCCGATACGCTGCCAGCGCAAGGCCTTCATTTTACTTTTTTGCCTCTGACTTTACCGCTGTATAACGTCAACGAGCCTTTACCAGCGAAAGCGGCACAAATGACCACAATCTGGCAGGAATTTGCTGCGAAAAAAATCCTTATCCGGGATCTGCGCTTAGTGGCGTTGCCCAGTCAGTTATTGCTTGCGGGCATACCTGATACGCCTGCGATTGCCATGCGCCATTCATTCTGTGAAAAGGTTCTCGATTCAGACTGGAAAAATGAATTGCTGATGCGGCATGGCAACAGCTCGTTGCCGGCACCATTCTGGCATAGCACGCTACTGCGCTACAGCGCTGAGTTTTTACCCGCAGTTTTGCGTCAATTCTTTTATGAACGTCAGGACATCAATTTTGGTGCGGTGGCGGGAGAACTGATGCTGGCGAAGACTAACTACAACTGGACGAAGTGTTATCCGTTATTGCCGGCGAGGGTTTAAATATGGTGAGTGCGCCATAATTGGTAGCCATTAAACAAATGGGGCTGTGTGCGGATACTACTGATTCACCTTTCGGGTCAAAGTGCGCATAATCATGATTATGTTAAATAAAACGTCTCGTCAGGTATCGCAGTCCTTCAGTTTCGTCCTTTACGCCTCTTATCCCCACAGCGGCACTGATGATTATTGACTGATACTCTTAACATTCCCGGCTCGATGGCCGGGATTGTATTTGTTGGGTCAAAATAGTGCGTGTAACAGTGAATCTTCCCTTACTCAGCTCTTCACCATTAAGGCTTAAGAATATCATTTCGATCAGTCAGATGTAGCTTAAAGGCAAGCTAACCCCCCCTATTTCAGGTGAGCTTTAATTCGCTTACACAAAAACTCATAGAAGTTGTTCGCATAATGCAGTGAATTCCCAGAGGGTAACCTCTGAAATATTGGACACTCTCCATCTTTAAGTTGCGAGTAGTCAAAATAGAATATTTCACCAAAATCAGTTTCACTCACAACTAGTTGTTTTTCTTTTGCCTTACCATTTTTCACGTCAGTTAGATTCTGATAAACAATATCTCCACCACAGACATCCTTAAAATCTATGCCATAAATACTATATATTTCCTCGCCACCAATTTCGCCGCCAACATACTCCTTTAAAAAAGCTTTATAGGATGGCGTAAATGGAAGACCAAGAGTTTTTTCAGCTCGTTCAATCCACTCACTATCAACGGCATTTTCAGCATTTCCAAAATCGACAAAATCACTATTATTAGCAATAAGCTTCGCAACATCTGATAACGTATATTCGCTCATAATTTATTTACCATATCCCGCAGCACGCTGCTGCCAATATTGAGTTTTCCACTTATCAAAAACAGGTCTATTTATCCCTGATGGCGTCGTATTAGGATTTATATGAATGACTGCACTATTTTCTTGATGGAATGACTGAGTCACTTCCGCGATAGGCCCATTTTGGCTTTGCGTCATATGGTGCAAGTTCACAGATTTACCATCAGTTCCTATAGGCGCCCTTCCCGATGCCATTCTTTCAATATTAGTACCTGTCACAGTTTGGCCTTTTTCCTTCCAAGAGGACACTTGTTGAGGATCAAATAGATCATTACGTTGATAAACTTTATTACCACTAAACTCAACTGGCTCTGCTGACCAGAACTTTCTCTCCTGACCAAAGTATTTCGCAGAACTGATATTATCACCAGCTCTCGCGATCAGTTTAGACGCTGCCTCAAGATCGCCTGCTTTGAGTGCCTTATCCGCACCTTTAAGTAAAGCTCCGGCTTCATCGCCAAGCCCCGGCAGTATACCAACAACAGCGGCCAGATAACCCAGCGCACTGTCTGCTTCCTGGAAGCTTTTAATATCCCCGTAGATAGGAATAAAGTCACTGCCCGCTTCTGCGAAGCCTGCCAGCAGTTCATCCCGGTGAGCATCCATCGTCGCACCACAGGCTGCTGAACTAAGTCCGATACAGTGCTTCGCCTTGAAGTCATCGGTTACTTTTTTGAGATCATCCTGGGCTTTCTGGTATTTCTCCTGTTGCGAAATGCCAGATACTTTGTTCTCAGCAATATCGCTCAGCGCATTATTCTCAACCGAATTTTTCCCGGCGCTGACTCCGGTTCCAATCCCCATTGACGAATCCGACGCAATACCGCCAGCCAGTCCTGCTGCAAGCTGGCTCAACGTACTGACCATCTGCTTCTGACTTTCGGTCAGACTACTGATGTCTGTGTCCGGATACATCACTTTTACAATCGCACGCGCAGCCAGTTCACCACCGGCCGCTCCGGCCGCGCCCGAGACCGCACTGCTGCCGGACATCTGAGCCAGTACAGCACCCGCTACGGCGTGGGCCATAGTATTTGCTACGAGGTTGACGTTCTCAGTGCCGTCAGCGTTATGAGTTGTAGTGGCCTGCTTAATCGCGTTAGCGATATAAGGGGCCATCGCCCCGCTGGCCGCCGCGCCGAGATTGCTGGCACTCAGTCCGCCCAGAGCACCCGCAACCGCCGTTGCCACCATCGAATAGGTACCACCTGTGCCCCACAAATCTGCTACTGCTTTATAGGCAGGATCGCTCTGTACGCGCGCATTAAACTCATCTTCCGAGAGGTTTGCGTATTCAGGATGTTCTTTAAGCAGGCGGTCAGAGGTTTCTTTTTCCGCCGCATCCATTTTGTAGGCTTTTAAGTCGCCGACAACACTTCCAGCCAGCTCTTGCACGCCCTTCGCAAAAGCCATCTGGTTGGCAACTTTCTCCTTGTCGAAAATCTTCCCAATGCTGCCATTGGCGTTTTCGGTATCCCGACTCAGATCTGCAACGTTTTGTTTCTGATTCAGCTCATCACGTACAGTAATTGTCCCGTCAGCCACCGCCGAGCGTGTGGTACCGGATGCACTTTCATGCATGTTGACAACTGCAGGGAGCGCTCCGCCGGCAAACTGTTGCCCTGACGAACTCAGATTGATTCCAACAGACGTACTGTTGGCTGAATACTCAGCGTGATTATTGATGTTGTCCCACCCGAGCGTACCAGTCGACAGTTTGTTGTTTGCCGCCTCCGCTGTTGAAGCAATCACAGCGCCATTCAGCTGAGTGTGGTTACCGACGAAAATGTTATAGCCGCCATCTCCCGCGAATAGCCCGCTCTGGTCACCGACGCTGGCATATTCGCTGTTTACTTTACTTTTACTCAGGCTAAGCCCTAATGAGCCCGTCATTGAACCAAAGGTAAAACTGAAGCCGCCGCTGGCGCTCTGCTGCTTGCTGTGATAATTGTCGGTATCCTGCAGGCTGGCCAATGTCAGGTTATTACCGGCATTAACGTTGATACTGTTGCCCAGCGCCTGGGCACCAGATAGCAGCGTGTCATTGCCGCTGCTCAGCGTCAGGTTGTCTTTGGCATTCACACGGCTGTTTACGTATTCGGTGCTGCTGCCGTTTTCCGAGCCGTCGGCCATATAGCCACTCGCCTGCACGCCAAAGCCGGTTTCCTTGCCTATAGCGATGTGCACGCCTGCGCTCCAGCCGGATGATTTATTACTGCTCTTCTGCTCGGTGTTGTTGCTGGCAGCAACCAGATTCAGGTCATGTGCGGCGGCAAGTGTGACGTTATTGCCGGTTATGCCGCTGCCTGCCAGTGTTACATCGCCGCTGGCGCCGTTTGTACCGGTCGCAACCACGGCGATATTGCCACCGCCGCTGAGCGAACTGCCGCTGACGGTGTTACTGCTGAACTCCGATGATGATTTGCTTTTGCTGGCCCCTACGCTGAGTGAAATTTTGATGCCAGCATCTTTCATGTCGCCCTTCGCCAGCGCTGTTGCCGATTGCCCGGCGGCCCCCGACATCGCCCAGCCGCTTTCCAGCATCTTCACAGCGTTAAGCGCTTTGAGACGATCGTCGCCCGCCTCACCGGCGGCTTTAGCTTGTGAGCCGAGGCTTAGCAGCGCATCCGTGATTGGACTGGTAAGCTGAAGCGTCAGGCCGCTCTGCTTCTGTTCAAAGCTTTGACGACGCGACAGGGTGTCGTTGCCCGGATCTATAGTGACCGATCCGCCAACCACACTGATGTCCTGCTTCGCAATCACATCCGAACCCGCTATGTGTGCGTCATGTCCCGCAACCAGCGTCACGTTTCCAGCCGTGCTGCCGATGGTGCTGGCGCTCTGGCTTTCGGTTATGCCGTTCTGCTTCAGCTCCTGTTTCGACGATGCACTGCCGAAGGTCACTCCAATACCACCTCCGCTAAACATGCCGCTTTTTTTGGTCTCGCTCAGGCGATAGCTTGTCTGGGTATCGGTGGCGGCCGTGACGGTAAGGTCGTTGCCCGCTTTCAGGCCGACATTGCTTTGGCCTACCACCGCTGAGCCTTTTACCAGAAGGTCATTACCGGCAATAATCGAGACGCGATCGCCACTCAGGCTGGAGCTCTTTTCTGCGGTTGAACTGTCTTCACTAACGGTATGTGTAGTTTTCTTGCTGAAAAGACCTTTTTTGGTTTTGGTCTCTTCGCGGTAGGCGTAATCACTTTCCGTCGCGGTAGTGATGTTGACGTCGTGTCCGGCCTGCAGTGCCAGAGCCTTATTAGCGGTGATTGTCGCAGCCTTACTGGTGATGTCATTACCCGCCAGCAGCGTGGTGCTGCCACCGCTGATAATTTCGGTACCCTGTTGACGCACCGTTTCGTTAATCACGGTTTTCTTGCTGCTGTGCTGGCTATTACCGGTGCGGTTTTCAGCCGTGTTCAGGTTAATATCGCGCCCTGCCTGCAGGCCGATATCGCTTTCGGCTGCCAGCGCTGCCGCCTGGCTGGTGATATCCTGCCCGGCTTTAATCGTCAAATTGCCGCCACTGGAAAGCACGCTGGCATTAAATCCGCTGGTGCTGGATTGCCTCAGACCACTCCTGTTGCTCGTCGAATCTGCTGCCAGCGTCTGATTTGCCAGAAGTTGAACGTCATTGCCTGCCTGTAACGACATGTCCCCTTTAGAGTCGAGTTTGCTGCCCTGCAACACGATATTCTGCCCGGCATTTAGTTCGAGACTGTCTGACGCACTGATGGTTGCAGCTGCTCCGGTTTCAGTCCGTGACATCGACATCGCGCCGGTGAAACTCTTACCTGCTGCTGTCCACTGGCGCGTTTCAGTCTGATTGATGATGCTGCCGTTTGTGCTTTCCAGTGTGATCTGCTGGCCGGAGATGCTGGACCCAATATTACGGATATCATCCAGCGCGCTCAGATTCAGCGCTCCGCTGCTGGTTATTACACCCTGCTGGGTGTTGCTGATGGTGCTGTCACTGGCAAGGCTCAGGCTACTGCCGCCCTGCAAGGTACTGCCCGCGTTGGTGAGGGTTCCGCCCTTCAGGCTGACGTTATTTGCCAGGATGGTGCTGCCGGTGAGAGGTTGAACATCCTGGGTGGCCAGATAGAGTTTGGGCGCCAGTACTTTCTGGCCGTCAATCTCAACGGTCTCCCACCAGACGATACTTTCGGTTAGCGCTGCAACCTGCTCAGGTGTCAGGCTGACCCCCAGTTGCAGGCCAAGACTCTGCTGCTGATGGGCGGCGTTATCAATGAGTGTCTGCATTTGATCGAGGTCAGAACCCACGCCATGAATATAACGTTGGCCTGTCTGGCTAAGCACGGCGTTCGACACATAGCGGGTATCAAATGCGGCATCGCCCAGGAAACGGTAGTCGCTTTCGGGTTTCAGATTCAGGCGATCAAGGAAATAGCTCGAACCAAGAACTTTACTGGTATCGGTAAACTGACTGCGCACTTCCTGTGGTGCAGTCAATGAAGAGATATCAAGTCCCTTGAACAAGCTACTGTCCAGTTTACCGAGCCCGGCAATATTGGGATTTGTGACGATCAGGTAGGGGCTGTCAGGCTTATCTGTCGGCACGAACAGGCCGTTGTTACCGGTCGGTATCGGGTAATCGCCCAGAGAGGCAGCGCTATTGCCCAGGCTACCGAGCGCATTTTTCAGACTGTTTTGCCAGCCGGTTTCCGCGCCGGGTGCTGCACTGTTCTGACTGAGTGATTTTGTCTGAGCACCATTGACCTGCCCGGTAGATATGCCCGTTGTCAGAGCAGGTTTCTGAATTGTTGGCTGACCAATCGATCCTGCATTCGCCGTCAGGCTGGTGTTGCTGATGTTCTGGCTGAAATTGGCACTGAGATTTGCACCCGCCTGAATGACGGCACGATACGAACTGCCATTAGTGATTTCAATGTATTCCGGCTGCCCGACAATGCCAAAACGGAAAGGATAGGCGTTAGTTATTTTGCCATCTTTAATATATTGAGTGCAGCCTGAGTTGCCAGCGGTGTTACAGTTATAGGTCTGCCAGATCTGATAGCTACCCGTCTCTGAAGAACTATTGTTTAGGCTGGAACCGGAGAGGTTACCATTCCTGTTTGCAAGAAGATTACTTGCAAGATTGTCAAGGGTTGTGGCGGTGATGGTTAAATCCCGGCCTGACGCAATACGTGCAGCCCCTCCATCAGCGACTGCCCCAACAGTTTTTTCACTAATTAATACTTTTTGATCGCGTACTTCCTGATTAAGTGTCAGTGGATATCTTACGTGGCAACTGTCGTTCCGTCCGCCCCCACAGCTCTCATCTTTGGTTAGTGTGTACTGTGTTGCGTCGAATCTGGAGAAAGGCAAATCGATGTAAGCGGAACTGCCATCAAAATACTGGTGCGTTTCTTCTGTTACCCGATAACCATCCCTCTGGTTCAGCAGATGCCCGGTTGAAATCGTAATATCACCGTTCGCGGTTTCAATATTGCCGGAAGTGTTGATGACCTCATCGTTGGCCTGACCCGAAGCATTGCGCGCGATGGTCAGATTATTGTCTGCCAGTACATCACCACGCAGGTTATTCAGGCTCGCAGAGAACAGACGCATATTGCCCGTGCTGTACAGCAGCGCGGTATTTAGCAACTGCCCGGCACTGTTCAGCACCATGTCGCCTGCCGCACCAATAAAGCCGTTATTGGTGAGAGTGCCATGACTGGTGAGGCTTGCCGCGCCACCGGACTGAATTGATCCGCTGGCGCTGTTAGTAATGTTGGCTGCGGTAATATTCAACGGCCCGCTACCGCCCTGCAGCTTATTATTGTTCACTATGCTGCCGTCGCTGCTCAGCGTGAGTTGATTACCCTGGGTCGCACCTTCAATTGTCAGATTACCGGTACTGCTGAGCTGAAGATGCCCGCCCGCAGCCAGCGTACCGCGCTGGGCAAACGCATCGCTCACTTTCAACACCGCATCGCCGAGTGCCGCAATTTGTCCCAGCTGGCTGAATGTGGAGCCGATCAGCACTGCACCACCTGCGCTGAGTATCCGTCCGCCGGCGTTGTTGAGGAGATGATCAGCTGTGGCATTAAGCTGATGCGCTGCCATCAATGTGCCACTATTGGTCAGGCTCTGCCCGCTGAGGGTGAGGTCACGCCCCTGCAGAGTGCCGGCATTTTCAAGTGACGTGAAATGATATTCGCCGGCATTATCGCTGATCAGCGTGCCGCTATTGCTGAGGCTGTTGCCGCGATATTCCAGCTGATTGCCTTGCAGCCAGCCAATATTGACCAGCACCGGGAGTTGGAGGTTAAGTTTGCCCCCCGTCACCAGCGTGCCGCGGTTGGTCAGGGAATCCGCTGAGAGTGAAGTCGCGCCACCGGCCTGCACGTTGCCAGCGCTGTTGAGCGTTTTTGCGCTTAGCAGCAGGCTATTCTGGCTGAACAGCGACCCTGCGGCCTGATGATCCAGTGCACCGGTAAACTGCCCATCCAGACTGTTGATGGCATTAATTTGTCCGCTGTTGGTCAGTCCACCCCCGCGCAACCGGGTATCCTGCGCCTGCAGCCGTCCGCTGTTAGTCAGTTGTGCAGCCGTTAGCACCAGGTCTCCCTGGCTGAGCATCTGTCCGCTGGCGAATTGCTGCGTCATGCCGCTACTGGTCGCGCTGAGCTGGTTCACCCCGGTCAGCTTCCCGGCATTAGTCAGGCTGGCGGCATTGATGCTTAGCGCATTACCTGCGAGCATCTGTCCGTTCTGCAGATTGCTGACATCCTGCTGCAGCTGTAAGACGATATCTTTCAGCGCGCTCAGGTTGCCACTATTGTTGAGCTGCGTGCCGCTCAGATTCAGGCTATCAGCCTGCAGCTTTCCGCTGTTGTCCAGCGTGGGGGCAGAAACCTGTAACGCGCCCTGGCTGAGAATATCCCCTCGGTTATTCACCGCAGCGGCATTGATCTGGGTATCCTGCTGCCCCATCAGCTGACCGGTATTGTTCAGCTGGTTTTGCGCCCTCAATACCAGCGGTCCGCCTGCCAGAACGCTGCCGCCGTTGCGGATGTCACCGGCCTCAAGTTGTAGCTGCTGTCCCTGCAGCTTACCGTCGTTACTGAGGTTGTTGCCGTGAGTGTGAAGGCTGCCGCCTGTTACTATCACCCCCGGAGTCTGGTTGCTCAGGTTCCCGTTGAGCTCACCCGAGCGGCTGGCCTGAATGCGTCCACGGTTACTGATATCGCTGGCCTGAACGTGCAAATCACCAGCGGCTAGCGTGCCGCTGTTATCGAGCCCGGCGGCTGCAAGTGTCTGAGCGCCCTGTGCAATAAGTGCCCCGGTATTTTGCAGCCCGCCAGTAAGCTGAGCCTGCATTTCTCCGGCGGAGGTGGTGCCGCTGTTGTTGAGCGTATTGCCGGTGATCTTCAGGCTGTTGCCCGCCAGCAGGCTTCCCTGCTGATCAATTGCCGCGACGTTCAGGTCAAGATTCTGATCAGCGGCAATGCGACCCTGTTGTAAAAGACTGCTGCCCTGCCAGCCAATGGTCTCGCCGCTGAATAACGCGCGGTTATCTGCCCTGCCAACGTTAAAATGCAGCGCCCCCGGCGTGGTGAAACTGCCCGCCAGCGTGGCCTCGCGGAAATGTCCCGTCAGGGCATTCTGCGCCTGAGTCTGCGCGGTTGCGCCACTTGTCAGGGTATCTGCGTTTAGTTCAAGCTGTTTATCTGCTGAGATCAGCCCCGCAAGACTTAAACGGTTGCCCTGTAACGACAGATTACCGCCACTGAGGAGCTGCGAATTTTCCAGCCCTGAAAAATCACCCTGCAGGGACGTGCCCTGCAGTCCGTAGGCGCTGCCGCTGAGGATTGTCTGTCCGGCGCTGATGTTGAGCAGATTGCCAGTGCTGCTTCCGCCCAGTGTCAGCCCGTCTGCCACATCAAAATCCAGCCCCTGCTGTGCCGCAATCACGCCGCTACTGCTCAGCGTCTGAGAGATCAGCGACTGTGACCCACCCGCCTGCAAAGTGCCGGCATTTTGCAGGCGATCGGCCTTCAGTGTCTGATTGCCTTTGGCCTGGATCCGGCCACTGTTATTGAGTTGCTGTAAAGTTAACGTCGTGTCACGGTTTGCCGCCAGCTGCCCCTGGTTTGTCAGTTTTGCGGCCGTCACGGACAGATCGCCCCCAGACGTCAGCGAACCCTGCCAGTCAGAATCTCCGGCAATCTCAAGCCTGCTGTTCCCGACACTGCTGACTGACGCATTTCGAGTGGCGGTCAGTTGCCCTGCCCGCAGTGAGAGCGCGTTACCACTACTTAACGTGCCGGCAAGCACCAGGCTTCCGGCGCTCACTGAGGTGCTGCCACTGGTCGTGGCTGCGCTGTTTTCATCCTGTGTTATTGTGCCAGTGGCTTCAGCGTTCAGCGTGCCTGCGCTAAGTTTGCTCCTGTTCAGCGCGATATCCCCACGCGACTGCACCTGAAGCGCAGAGGCAGCCTGTTGCTCACCCTGTAACACAACGTCCTGGGCCGAAATCCTGACGTCGCCGCTGGACTGCGCGTTGCCGAGCGTCAGTTTACCGTTCGCATTCAGCTGAATATCACCCTGCTTCGCAGCGAGATTGCCGAGGTTGACCCCCACGCCCTTTTCGCTAGACACCAGATGAATACGGTTAGCGTACATGCCGCCCAGCGCGCCGGTATCCACCGCAACCGAAGGCGCGGTGCCCTCTCCAGCTATCGGCGTGACGGAGCCGTCTGCGCCCACGCGGTTGGCCCCTGCCGTGACCGACAGGTCCTTCGCGTAAATCCCGGCGTTGATCTCGGTGGCGCGCGCGACGATCGACACCGCGTCGGCGCTGCTGCCGTCCAGCCCTTTGCCTTCGAAAGTCACCGAGCCTTTAGTGACTTCCAGGGCTGACAGGTTGCCGTTTGCGTCCAGCTGCGGCTTGCCGGTGGTGAGCGTGACGTTCGGGGTATTGATAAAGCCGCAACCGTTGCAGGTGATGCCGTAAGGGTTGGCCACCATGACGTTGGCCGCTTTGCCTGCCACTTCGGTGTAACCCTGCAGCTGTGAACGATTTGCGCCCGTGACTTCATTGATGATGGCCTTCGCTTCCTGCCCGGCCTTCAGGTTGGGGTTATTCTGGATCAGGCCGCCGAGTTGCGTCTGGTTGAGCTGGCCGGTGGCGTTGTTGAGGATCAGCCCTTCCTGACCGACGTTATACTGCTGGTACTGGTTATGCGACACGCCCGCTCCGTTGGGGGTAGCGATGTTGACCACCGGCACGCCGTTGCCAGCAGCATCCATTTTTGTGCCGGGTGTCACCGGGGTGATTTGTGCCGCCATAGCGGGCAGCATTGGCTGTACCGCCACCAGATAACAGATGAGGTAGCTCAGCGCGCGACGGGCGAGAGAAACGGGTTGACGATCGTCCATAATCTTTGCCTCTTAAAAAACCAGCCCGACGCGGGCGTAAATGCTGACGTGATCCGGCTGCAGGTGACCGGGATAGCTGAGCGGCATGCCGACGGTGTACTGGGTGTAGAAATAACGACCGCGGGTACTCAGGCCCACCGCGCTGCCCCACAGCGTGCCGGTGGACTCACGGTTCTGCGTATCGCTTTGGATCCATCCGCCGTCAACGGCGACCAGCGCGCTGACCTCCCCGAACACCGGTAAG
Organism: Type-C symbiont of Plautia stali; assembly: GCF_059730935.1. NCBI lineage: Bacteria > Pseudomonadati > Pseudomonadota > Gammaproteobacteria > Enterobacterales > Enterobacteriaceae > Type-C symbiont of Plautia stali. The sequence goes on from NZ_AP035924.1 coordinate 287,616, forward strand.
GTGAAAAGGTTATAGTTCAGCTCGTTACGTAGATAGCCCCCGGCATCGCCGGAGAGATACTGTTCCTTAAAGCCGCGCACCGAGCTTTCGCCGCCGAGCGTCAGACGCTCACTGCCGTACAGGCGGTCCGGCGACCACTGACCGTACACGCTGCTGAGCCACCAGAGGTTATTGGTCAGCGGGCGCTGGAAGCTTCCGCTGAGGCTCCATTTGCGAAACTGTGCTTTTGGCAGGTCGCCGTTTTTGCCGTCATCGCTTTCGGCATCAAACCATGGCATGCCGCGACTGAAAGTCGGGTTGAGCGTGGCTACGCCGCCGAAGATCTTCTGCGTGTGGTTCAGCCCGATTTGCAGACTGGTGATTTTGCGGCTGCTGCTCTGCAAAAGCGTGTTATTGAGAAAGTTATGGCTGGAGTAGTGATTCAGGCCAAGCTGCACACCGGTTTTGATATCACCGTTACGGAACAGGACCCAGGAGCCGTTCAGGCGGTGCGCGACATTGTCGCCATTGCTTAGCCAGGTAAAGCCATTATTGATAAAGCTACTGTGGTAGCTGCTCCAGCTATAGCTGTAGTCGAGCAGTCCGTAGCCGTAAGGCACGCTGACGCCAGCCTGTAAATTCTGGGCGTCGCGCCATTCGCTGAAGGCGCTACTGCGCCCGCCACTAACAAACCAGCGGTCAGCGAGACCCAGCAGGTTGTTACCGGTGAGCGAGGCGTTCAGCTGGCCGGTGCCGGTGCTCTTCTGTCCGCTGTTATCAAAGCCCAGCGAGGCGCTGAGAGGGAACTCTGGCTTTGCCGTAAGGTTCACGACGGAATATCCGGCTTTGGGCGACGGCTGAATTTCAATCTGCACCGGCGTGGTCTGCACGCGGTTAATCTGCTCCATGCCCTGCTCAATATCGCGCAGGTTGAGTACTTTTCCTTCGAGTCCGGGAAACGCCATAGCCAGCGATCGCGGATGCTGGCCGTCGAGGCGTATTTCGTCAAGTTTTCCTTCAAGCACTGGAATAACCAGCTCACCAGTGGATAAATCCTGTTCGGTTAAAAAAGCCCGACTGGTGATATAACCCCGCTGCATGTACCAGTCGGAAATGGCGTGAACCAGTGAATTAATTTCCGTTAAGTTCAGGCAGCGGTTAATATAGGTTGCGGTAATATTCTGTTGCTCACTTTGAGGCAGTAAAGAGGCATTGCGTAGACTGATATGATGTACAGGAAAACATGGGCCTGATGCACCTGATTCTTCAGATGCTGTGGCCTGCGGCGCGGCAGTGTTCCAAAGCGCGTCTCGCTGCTGCTGGTCTTGCTGCAGTCGCTGTTGCTGCTGATTCTGAATATAGTCGCGGTCGCCGGGATTCAACGGTGCGGCCAGCGCTGAAGCAGTAAATAAGCTGACGCTTAGCGCCAGTAACTTCCCTGTATTTGCCATCATAGAAGACTTAAGTGAAATTGATTGTAAATGTTTTGTAAGCCTGCTTGCGCAGAATATCACTTAAACAATCAGAAAGTTCCTGATGGAGAAATAAAACGAGAATGATTCTTTGATAGCAGTTAATTTGATGTTGTGTGCTGCGCTAACTCAAATCAAAAGAGAATCGCTTTATAACTACTGGCAAGCGCTGAAATTTATCCGGGGTTATTACAACCATCTCATTAATCATAGCGCTGGATTTAAAACTTACCCACTCTGACAAATTAATGAAACGAGGGTATCTCCTTGATTACGCCTATGCAGTGTTATCCAGGTGCGCATGAATGCGCACCCTACGAGATATCGCACAATTTAATGTTTCTCCGGTGTGCATGAATGCGCACCCTGCGAGGCATCGCACAATTTACTTTTTCTCTGGCGCGTATGAAAGGACAAAACTGCGCCGTTTTCTGTAGGGTCGCCATTTATGGCGACCAAAAAAAACAGCAGGCAGTAATTAGCACAAACCCGCCGCCGCACATTGTATCACCGGGCCGACGGGTTTTCTCCCACCGAACCGCGCACCACCATCCAGCTGTCAAATGCGGGTAAGGCGCCGGCGGATTGCTGGCGGATGTGGCAAATCAACCGGCGCGCGGCTTCGCGCCCCATTTCATACACCGGCTGGGCGACCACGGTCAGCGGCGGTGACATCAGCTCGGTCCAGGGAAAATCGTCGTACATCACAAAAGAGATATCTTCGGGTACGCGCAGGCCGCGTTTGGCCAGACCGCGCAGGATGCCCATCGCAATCAGGTTATCGGAGGCAATCAGCGCGCTGGGTGGTTCGGCGAGCGCCAGCAGTTCAGTCAGGATCTGCTCAATGATGGCTTCGCTGAGTGCATTAAGCCGAATCAGCGCTGGATCCAGTTCCTTACCTGCGGCCCGGTAGGCATCAATCATTCCACTAACACGTTGCGCCACCGGCGTGGGGCCCAGCGTGATTGCCGGCGAATACGGTGCAGCGCTGCGCATGCTGGAGAGATAAGCAATACGCTGATGCCCGGCCGCCAGTAATAGCTCCGTCGCCTGTTTGGCCACTGCGACAAAGTTCGCCTGGATGGTCTCCACTTCCATCCCCTGCACTGCCCGGTCGAACATCATTAATGAACGCCCTTCTGCCAGCACCTGGCGCAGATGTTCGTTATCCTCAAACAATGAGCTGCACGGCGCGACGATGATGCCATCGACGCGCTTATCCAGCATCACGCGTACGGCTTCCCGTTCCTCGTCCAGCGTTTCATCACTGTTACTCAGCAGCAGGTGAAAGCCCGCCTGGCGCGCGACGTCGGCCATGCCGCGCAGCGCGAGGCCAAAGTGCGGGTTTTCAATGTCGCCGACAATCACCCCGATAGTATTGGAGCGGCCGGTGTTCATGCTGCGCGCCAGCTCGTTCGGTCGGTATCCCAGCGCTTCAGCAGCCTGATTCACCCGCGACTGCACATCTTCACTGACGGAACCATACCCGCCCAGCGCACGTGCCGCCTGAGCTTTGGAAACATTGGCGGCGCGGGCGACGTCGGCAACGGTCGGACCGCGTGAACGAGCATTTTCATTGGTCATAATTATTTCGAATCACAAGTTGATAACAACATAATTGACGCTGCTGATAGCGTGTGCTTAATATCAGTATATCCGAATGAGACCGGTCTCACAACCAGAGCCGGTTTCATTTTGCCCCGCGTTGAGACCGGTCTCAATAACAATAAACCGGCTTGGCGAACTCTGAAGTTTCACCTGCACAGACGGAAGAGCCTTATGACATCGCACAAACGTTTCAATCACCTGACCGCCGCCCTGTTCGGCACGGCAATGCTGGTTTCCGCCAGCTGGAGCGCCCATGCCGCCAGCGACAGTAATCCCTGGGGTTTGATCGAACCCGGTCATCTCCGCGTTGCCAGCCTCGGCGACGCGAAGCCCTACACCTTCACCGATAAAAACGGCAACTTCACCGGCTTTGACGTCGAATTCTTCAAAAATGTGGCGCATCGCATGGGCATCGATCAGGTGGATTTTATCGGTCAGGACTTCTCCGCCATTCTGCCGGCAGTGGCAAATGGCCAGTATGATGCCGGCGTCGCCGCGATTGGCATCACGCCGCTGCGCGAAAAAACCGTCGATTTCTCCACCGGCTATCTTGCGGGCTATCTGACGGTGCTGACCCGCAGCGATTCCGGGGTGAAAAACGTAGAAACCCTGGCGCATAAACGGCTCGGAGTGATTCAGGGCACGCTGCAGGAGAACTATGCGCTGCAGCACTTCAAACAGACCGATCTGGTGCGTTTCCCCGATAACAACGCAGCGGTGTCCGCGCTGAATAACGGCACGCTGGATGCTATGTTCCTCGATTACGAAGCCGCCAAAGATTATGCCACCCGCTTTAAGCTGGTCACGGCGGCGAACATCCCTTCATTTGACGCGCCTGCGGGTGTCGCCATCGCCAAAGGCAAGCCGGAGTTCAAAGCGGCGCTGGATAAAGCCATCAAAGCGGCGATGCAGGATGGGACCTGGAAACAGCTGTACCAGAAGTGGTTCCCGGGTTCGCCAATGCCGCAACAGTATCTGCCCGGCGGCCAATAACCCTGCGCATCGTTATGCGTGAGACTGCATCCGGTGACGGCGCATGTCCGTCACCCGCAACCGAGAATCGGCTATGGATCTGATCACTATTCTTTCCCGTACGTTTTTTGATATTCCATCGATGATGGACGTCCTGCCACAACTGCTGGCAACCGGACTGGTCAACACCATCATTATCTCCGTGGCGGCCACCGTGCTGGGCACGTTATTCGGCCTGATACTGGCGCTGATGGGCATCTCGCCCTCGCGCTGGCTGCGCGTGCCCGCGCGGCTGTATACCGATCTGTTTCGCGGCCTGCCTTCCATCCTCACCATTCTGTTGATTGGTCAGGGTCTGGCGCGTTTTAGCTATCAACTGTTTGGCCCGACGCCGTATCCGCTCGGCATTTTTGCCCTGAGCCTGATTGCCAGCGCCTACATGGGCGAGATTTTCCGCTCCGGTATCCAGAGCGTGGAACAGGGGCAGATGGAAGCCTGCCGGGCGCTGGGAATGAGCTATGGCCGGGCGATGCGCCTGGTGATCATTCCGCAGGGCATCCGCCGCGTGTTGCCTGCGATAGTCAATCAGTTCATCGCCATCATCAAAGACTCGTCGCTGGTTTATCTGCTGGGTCTGATGACCGGTCAGCGTGAGCTGTTCCGCGTCGGTCAGGATGCCGCCGTGCTGAGCGGCAACCTGTCACCCCTGATGCTGGCCGGGCTGTTCTATCTGGTGATCACCGTGCCGCTCACCCACGCCGTGAACTACATCGACGTCCGCTACCGTACCGGACGTCGCCGCGCCACCGCGCCACAAAGCGGCCTGAAGGAGCTCGATGAAGTGCAGCAAAAGCGCAACGTGGTTCCGGCGGTCTCCCTTACCAGCGAGCGAGGACATTAATATGGCCATGCCATCTGCATTTCACGGCGCCAGCCTCGAGCTGCGCAATCTGACGCTGGCGTACGGCCCGATTGAGGTGCTGCGCAATGTGTCGCTGAGCATCGAACCGGGCACCACCACCTGCATCATCGGTCCCTCGGGATCGGGAAAATCCACCCTACTGCGCGGCATCAATCGCCTGCATGAGCCGAAGAACGGCGATGTCTTACTTGCCGGGCGTTCTGTGCTGAAGGACAAGCCCGATGCGCTGCGGCTGAGAATTGGCATGGTGTTTCAGCATTTCAACCTGTTTCCCGATCACAGCGCGCTGGAAAACGTGGCGCTGGCACCGTGGAAAGTAAAAGGCCGTCCTAAAGCCGAAGCACTGGAGATTGCCCGTCAGCGGCTGGCCGAGGTGGGGCTTGCTCAGCGAGCCGATCACCGTCCGCGCGATCTCTCCGGAGGTCAGCAGCAGCGCGTGGCAATAGCGCGCGCGCTGGCGATGGAACCGGAAGTGATGCTGTTCGATGAAGCCACCTCGGCACTCGACCCTGAGCTGGTGAAAGGCGTTCTGACGTTAATGGCCGATTTGTGCCAGCGCGGCATGACCATGGTGGTCGTGACCCATGAGATGGGCTTCGCCCGGCGCGTGGCCGACCAGGTGGTGTTTATGGATGAAGGTGAAATCGTGGAAGCCGGCACGCCGGAACAAATCTTTGACCGTCCGCAGTCCGCGCGCCTGCAGCGTTTTCTGTCGGAGGTGCTGTAATGACACATCTTCAGGTTAGCGGCCCAGTCCGCACGGCGCTGGTGGGATTTGGCGTCGCCGGCAGCGTGTTTCATGCACCGCTGCTTGCCCATAACGCCGACTATCGTCTCGACGTTATCGTCACAGGCGATGCCCAACGCGTAGCGACCGCGCAGCAACGTTACCCCCAGGCGCGCGTGCTGCCGGACTGGCCTGCGCTGCTTAAGGCCATTGATGGCGGCGAGATCGGCATCGATCTCATCGTGCTGGCCACGCCGTCGGCGCAACACGCGGAGCAGGCTGTGCAGGCCAGCCAGCGCGCGATCCATCTGGTGGTGGATAAACCGTTCGCACCAGACGTGCAGGCGGCAGAAATGATGATCGCCGCCGCGCAGCAGGCCAATACCTTGCTCACCGTGTTTCATAACCGACGCTGGGACGGCGACTTTCTGACGTTGCAGCGCCTGGTGCACCAGGAAGCCTTCGGCACCGTAAGGAGTTTTGAGTCGCGTTTCGAGTGGTGGCGACCGCAGGGATTCGGCAACTGGCGTGACAGCGTCACGCTGGCACAGGGCGGTGGTTTATTGCTGGATCTCGGCAGCCATCTGATTGATCAGGCCATCCAGCTCTTTGGCCCGGTCGCCCATGCCACGGCAGAGCTGGCGCGCCATTCCGGCCCGCAATCGGACAGCGACGAGGACTGTTTTGTCTCATTGCTGCACCACAACGGCGTACGCTCGCGGCTGTGGATGAATGGCCAGGCGGCACTGAATGCGCCGCGCTTTCACCTGCTGGGCAGCAAAGGCGCCTTCACCCACTGGGGGCTGGACAATCAGGAGCCGCAGCTGGCGGCGGGCATGTCGCCCGGCGATAGCCAGTACGGCGTCACGCCGGCAGAAAACTCTGCCCGGGCCGGCACGGTCGGGGCAACCACAACGGTGCCGATTGAACGTGGTCACTACCCCGCTTTCTATCAACTGTTAGCCAACGCGCTGTTACATGGCGGGCCGCCGCCGGTTGATGCGCGTGAAGCGCTCGGCGTTTTACAGCTTATTGAGCAGCTCCATCAGCAGCATCGCGTACGTATTGCCTGAAGGGCGAACATTTTTTAACAGAAGGAATGAATGATGTCTGACAAAACCGTGGCAAAAACCGTCATCGTGCTGGGTGGCGGCATCCTCGGCGTCTCAACCGCCTGGCAGCTGGCGCAGGCGGGCGCGCAGGTCACGCTGGTGACGGAAGCGGCACTCTGCTCCGGTGCCACCGGCCGATCCCTCTCCTGGCTCAACTCCGCGGGCGAGCGTTCGCAGCCTTACCATGCGCTGCGCATGGCGGGCATTGACCGCTATCGCACGCTGTTTGCCCGTCATCCGCAGCTCGACTGGCTGCGCTTCGATGGCGCGATTTACTGGGCCGCTGACGATGACGCGGGCACCAAAGCGCGTCATCACTATGAAAAAGCGCAGGGCTACGACTCAAAGCTGATCAATCGCACCTCGGTCGGTGATGTCGATGCGCAGGTGAATCCGGCCAGTCTGAGTCAGGTGGCGATTGCCAACCCCGGTGAAGGCTGGGTCAGCCTGCCGCATCTGGTTGAGCATCTGGTTCAGGCATTGCGCGCGCTGGGCGGAGAGATCGTTGAGCACGCCGGTAAAGCCAGCGTGATCACCAAAGACGGCCGGGCCAGCGGCATTCGCAGCGAAAAACACGGTGAGCTGCTGGCCGATCGCGTACTGGTAGCGTGTGGCCCGTGGACGCCGGAAGTGGTTGCCCCGCTCGGCGTGCACATCCCCAACGGTTCTCCGGTCTCTATGCTGGTAACCAGCCAGCCCGGCGATCACCGGCTGCAGGTGGTAATGAATACGCCGCGCGCGGCGGTCCGGCCCAATCCCGGCAACACCATCGCCGTCGATCATGACTGGTATGAAGAGCACATCGTCGCGCAGGCCGACGGGCAGTACAGCATTGATACCGCAGTCATTAACCAGCTGATGGCGGAAGCGGGTAACCTGATCGCTGACGGCGCGCCGCTGAAAGCCAGCAGCTGGAAAATCGGTCTCAAACCGATTCCTGGCGATGGCGAACCGGTGGTCGGTGAGCTGCAGCAGGTTCCCGGCTGTTTTGTTGTCTTCACCCATTCCGGCGCCACGCTGGCATTGATCCTCGGTGAGATACTGACGCAGGAGATACTCACCGGCGTTAAACACCCGATGCTGGCGACCTTCCGCCCGGAAAGATTCAGCTAACGTCATGACCAGCGCCACGATGATGGTGGCGCTGGCTACACGCCCTGTTGTCTGTCACACACCTCTCGTTTGCCCGATCCCATCGCTTCATCCACGCGCCCTTTTCGCTTCCCTGCTGGTCTGATATCCGCGTATTGCCGGTTTCTTTTCCGATGACAACCGCCAGGGCCAGATAAAATAAGAGTCCGCTATTGAGGCCACTAAGCTTCAGCGGCGGAAAATGTCACATTTTTCACGCAAATCACGACAATCTGAACACAGGAAATCCCTTATGCGTATCGCCATACTCGCCCTGGAAGGCAGCGTACTGTCCGCCGTTGCCGGAATGACCGACCTTTTCTGGATAACCAACAAAGCGATTGCCTCTTCCCCCGTGCACGCCGCACGCTTTCCCGATAAAGCTTTTGAAACGCTGATTGTCAGCGCCAACGGTGACCCGGTGTGGGATACGGAAGGCCGCCTGATTCACATCGACAGCTCATTTCAGGGGGCCGGTGCGGTTGATGTGGTAATTGCGCCCGGCATGTTGCTGGGGCCCGACCTGCAACCGATCAACCTCGACAGTATCCGCCAGGCTGCCGGCTGGTTTAACAAACTCTATCAGCAGGGTGTCTGGGTTGCTGCTGCGGGCACCGGTGGCGTGATCCTCGGCGAGGCGGGTTTGCTGAATGACCGTTCCTTTACCACCACCTGGTGGGTCAGCCATATGCTGCAGGCGCGCTATCCGCAGGCGCGACTGGCGAAAGGCAAAACGCTGGAGGAAGACGATCGCGTCATTACCAGCGGTGGCTGTTTTTCGTGGATATCGTTGGCCCTGTATATCATTGAAAAAAGCGCCGGCAAGGCGGTGGCGGATCTCACCCGGGAGATGTCGCTGGCCGATAACCCTGTGCTGCACACCCACCTTCCCGGCTTGCCGGGTACGGGGAAAAGCAGCACGCCGTTTCTGGTGCGGGCGCAGGAGATCATCCGCCTGGAAAATCCCGCCATCAATGCCGCGCAGCTAGCAACCGCACTCAACGTTACCGGGCGCACCCTGCAGCGCAGAATGAAAGCCCTGTCGCAGGAAACGCCAAAAGAGTTTATTACCCGCATCCGCATTGAACTGGCCTGTACCATTCTGGCCAGCACCGACGCCAGCGTGCGTCAGACCGCCTTGCAGTGCGGTTACAGCGAAGATACCGCCTTTCGTAAAGCCTTCCATCAGGTGATGGCGATGACGCCGGCCCAGTATCGTGAGTGGATTGCACACCGTAAGGCGCGGGTAATTAGCGCAAAATAATACGTCACGCATTTTGAAAGTTATTTAATTACTTCAAAATTAATGATCCTGAAAAGTTAATTTATTCATAATTTTTGAAATAACCTTTTGTGAGGTCTTGCCGATGTACGGTGGGTTGTCGTTTTATTCCTTTTAACTTTTTACCAGGTAACAATATGATGAATATTACTCAAAGACTTACCCTGGCTTTCATTTTACTCTCAGCTTCACTGGTGGTGACGGGCATTATTTCTGTACGACTGTTAGGCGGTTTTCAGGAGCGCTTTGAATATGTTCAGGTCAATGCGATTCCCTCTATTCGCGATTTATCCGAGCTGATCGATCGCAGCAATAAACTGTCGCTCTCCCTGTATAAACATCAAAGCCAGACTGACAATGCGCGTATGCCGCCGGTCGAGAAAGAAATCGCTCAGCGCCTGGCCGACATTAAAACGCTGGCAGAATATTATTTAGCCAATGATATCTCCAGCGACGAAGATAAGCAGATGACCATTAAAGGCCTGGCGACGCTGCGCGTGGTTGAATCACGGTTGCCGGCGTTTCTTGCTGCTTCGCATGCTCATCAGGATGACGTCACGCTCGGCATGCTGGAAGCCGAGAGCGGTATTGGCGGCGCCATCAGCCAGTTAAAAAATGATTATCGCCAGCAGATGGCGCTTAATTTGTCGCTGGGTGACGGCTTGCGCGTGGTGAACCAGGAGATCTATCACCGCACATTCTGGGGATTGAGTGCCGGGGTCACGCTGACACTGCTGTTACTGGGTACGCTCACCGCGTTAACCCTGATGCGCATTCGTCACAGCCTGAAAGCAATTGGGCAGGTGATGGATCACGTTGGCAGCAGCCTTGATCTGAGCGTCACCGCCGATGACAGCAAAAAAGACGAAGTCGGCAATATGGCCCGCGCCTTTAACCAGCTACTTGACCGGGTTGGCAGCGCGCTGGCGCAGGTCAGTACCGCTTCTCACGCCGTCAGTTCGGCGTCGGCACAAATCGCCGCCGGCAACGAAGATCTCTCCTCGCGGACGGAACAGCAGGCCGCCTCGCTGGAACAGACGGCGGCCAGTATGGCGGAACTGAGCGAAACCGTGCGTCAGACGGCCGACAATACCCGGCAGGCTAATCGTCTGGCCGGTAACGCGACAGAACTTTCAGACGCCAGCGCGGTGTCGCTGGGCAATATGCTCAACACCATGGCGGAGATCCGCTCCAGCTCGAAAAAAATCACCGAAATTGTCACGCTGATCGAAGGCATTGCCTTCCAGACCAATATTCTGGCACTGAATGCTGCCGTCGAAGCGGCGCGCGCCGGCGAACACGGAAAGGGCTTTGCGGTGGTCGCGGGTGAAGTGCGCAACCTCTCGCAGCGTTCAACCCAGGCAGCCAGGGAGATCAAACAGCTGATTGATACCTCCTACAGCCTGGTGGAATCGGGTGCGGTACAGGCCGAAGCGGTGGAAGAGAACATGACAGGACTGAAAACCGCGTTCCGCCAGGTGAATGATTTAGTCAGCGAAATTGCGGCGGCTGCGGAAGAGCAAAACACCGGCATCTCGCAGGTGCACCTGGCGATCAATCAGATGGATGATGTGACGCAGCAGAATGCGGCGCTGGTAGAGGAGGCCTCTGCCGCATCGGCGTCATTGCAGGATCAGGCGCAAACCCTGTCCGGCCTGGTGAATCAGTTTTCACTGGCCGGGTCCGCGCGACCTGCTGAGCGCCCGAAAACGGTCTCCGCGCTGAAACGTCCGGCTGCTGTACCCGTGGCCGCCGGTCACGGCATGGACGCGGACTGGCAGAGCTTTTAACCCAATACGGCCAGCCTGGCGCTAAATAGCGCATTACTCCGGACCGCCGTGACGTTGACGGCCGGTCCGGACTGGCTCAGGTGACAGCCGATCAAAGCAGCTGGCTGAGGTGCAGCTGCCCCATCAGCAGCGGGTTATCGCTGTAATCTACCGGGATAGCCACCACGGCCGGTCCTTCCACCTCTATCGCCCGCCGCAACGTGGGTTCCAGTTCAGCGGCGCTGTTCACCGAAAATCCAGCGGCACCAAACGCCTGCGCGTAAGCTTTGAAATCCACCGGCCCAAAGTTCACACCGGACACGCGCTGGTATTTCTTCTCTTCCTGAATCGCCACCATGTTATAGCCATTGTCGACCCAGATGATGTGCAGAATATTGGCCTTTAACCTGACGGCGGTTTCCAGCTCCATGCTGGATTGCAGAAAGCCGCCGTCGCCCGACACCGAAACCACTTTACGGGACGGATCGACCAGCCAGGCGCCAATCGCCCACGGCAGCGCCACGCCCATGGTTTGCTGCCCGTTGGAAATCATGATTTGCCGTGCCCGGAAGCTGTAGAGATAACGGGCAATCCAGATATGAAAACTGCCCATGTCGACCGTCAGGCTGACGTCACTGTTAATGATATCCTGCATCGCCCGGACGATACGCAGCGGATGCAGGGCGAATTGATCGAGGCTGGCACCCTGCATCGCCAGCAGCTGACGCTGTTGCTGACGATCCTGCAGAATGGTGGCGGCAGCGTCGCTGAGCTGCAGCGGTGACGCGATTTGCGCGGCGATTTTGCGCACTGTCCCGGCGATATCGCCCACCAGTTCAGCGTCGGGTTGATAGTGGTTATCGGTCTCGGCGGGCAGCACGTCGATGTGCACCAGCAAGGCGTTGCTTCTGTTCCACATGGCCGGTTCATACTCGACCGGGCTGTAACCGATGGTGATAATCAAATCCGCCTGCTGGAGCAATCGGTCACCGGCCTGATTGTTAAACAGGCCAACCCGCCCGGCAAAGCGTGAGAAGTGATCCTGCCGCACCGCGCCCGCCGCCTGATAGGTGCTGGTCACCGGAATACGGCTTTTGGTTAACAATTCATGAATTGCCGCGCTGTTTTCCGGCTGGCTGGCCATCAGGCCCAGCAGGATCACCGGATTTTTCGCCCGCGCAATCTCGCGGCTTACGGCATTCACCAGCGCGTCGGGCGCAGCGCCCAGCGTGATGTGTCCTGAACGCTGTAACAGGCTGCCTGACACCGGCTGGTCAACAATGTCCTGCGGCAGACTGAGGAACGATGCGCCGCCGCGCCCGTTTTCGGCATGGCGAAACGCGTTCGATACGCACTCCGCGAGCGCCGAGGCATCAGTGACTTCTACGGCAAATTTGGTCACCGGGCGAAACATCGCCACCGTATCCATGCTTTGATGCACCTGTTTGGCACTGTCGGAGCGCTTAACCGCCCCGCCGATCGCCACCACCGGATCGCCTTCGCTGGTGGCGGTGGCCATGCCGGTCACCAGGTTTGAGCAGCCGGGCCCGGAAGTCACCAGCGCTACGCCGGCGTGGCCGGTCAGGCGGCCCATTGCCGCGGCCATAAACGCCGCGTTAGCCTCATGACGCACCGGAATCAGCTGAATGGAAGAATCTACCAGCGAATCAAACACCTTGTCGATTTTGGCACCGGGAATGCCAAAAATATGGTTTACGCCCTGCGCTTCCAGCTGAGCGACAACCAGGTCTGCGCCACTGTTCCACAGCGTCTGGGTTTTAAGCTGTTTCATGATCACCTCTGCGATTAACTTTCGACGGAACGGATCGCGGCATCCAGATCCTGAGGATTGAGATCGGCCTGTAAAAACTCGCGATCCTGTGGCAGGTCGACCACCAGCTTGCTGATGGCACCAAACGTCAGCGTGCCCTGCTCCAGCACATAATCGAGGATATGCCCGCCGCCCTGACGATCGTCAGTGATGAAGTGCTCGTGATAGCCGGCGACGTTAATACCCTGCATATATTGCGGCGTGCGGAATCCAATCAGCTCACCGTCGCGCTGGCGAAAATCGAAGGTGGGCTGATTGCCGAGCACTTCCGGCATCGAGCGATACGGGCGGCACTGGCAGGGCACGGTGCGCGTCTGCACCGAGGCAAATCGTCCGCTCAAACGCAGCGCGCAGAAATGGTTATCGGAGGTGATAATGCGATCAATCACCTGATGGACGTCATCACGCGTGGCGGTATGCGCAAAGCGGTGCTGATGTTCCGGTTTGAAGAAGGTCATCACGGCGAACGGGGTTTGTTGTTCAGGCCGTGCCGGGCTGGCGCTGCCATCGGCGCGCAGCTGATAAACCTGCCGGTCAAATGCCACCAGTTCTCCATCCAGCTGATTGAACGTGCCGAGGCCAAAATCGCCCTTCTGTAACAGCTGCGCGACGGTGGTTGAACCGTCATAGACGCCGTTGAGCAACGCACTCATCAGGGAGGTCTGATAGATAACCTTTTCTGGTGATTGCTGTCCCAGTTGAGTGACGGATGCCTTTAGCTGATCTTCGCATGAACAATCAGATACAAAGTTACACATTTGCTGCCTCACAATCAGATAGTTAAGCCGTGTTAATATCATGGTGGGCTACATAGCTCACAGAATCCAATAGTGAAAACTGCCAACTTCGAGACGTTTTTGATATGGAACTTCGCCACCTGCGTTATTTCGTTGCCGTTGCTGAAACGCAGCACTTTACCCGCGCCGCCGAGTTGCTGGGCATGTCGCAGCCACCGCTCAGCCAGCAAATCCAGCGGCTGGAGCACGAGATCGGCACGCCGTTGCTGAAGCGCCTGACGCGCGGCGTGGAACTGACCGATGCGGGCCGCGCGTTTCTGCCCGATGCAATAGCGATTGTGCAGCTGGCCGATATGGCGCTGGAAAAGGCGCGCGGCGTGGCGCGCGGCATGAGCGGCCAGATGTCACTGGGTTTTGCCAGCTCGGTGGCGTTTGGCGCGCCGGTGTTTGATCTGATTCGCGCCTTCAAAACGCGCTACCCGGCGATGGAGCTCATCACCCGGGAAGAGAACATGGCGCTGCTGATGCAGGACTTAGGGGAAGGTTTGCTGGATGCGGCGTTCATTCGTCTGCCGTGTGAGAGCAGTAAGGCGTTTAACCTGAAAGTGATCGCTACCGAGGAGATGAAAGTGGCGCTGCCGGCCAGCCATGCGCTCAGCCAGCAGCAAAGTGTTGCGCTAACGCAGCTGGCCGAAGAATCACTGATTATTTTCCCGCGCGAGGTGGCGCCCAGCCTGTACGAATTAATCGTCAGTGCCTGTCTGCGCGCCGGCTTTGATGCAACACGCTTTCAGCAGGCTCCGCAGATTACCTCCTCGCTCGGCATGGTGGGCGCAGGCTGCGGGATTGCGCTGGTGCCGGCTTCGCTGTGCTGCGTCAACAATCCACAGCTGGTATTTCGTGACATTGAAAACAATACGCTGTTCACCGACATTGCCTTTGCCTGGCGGCGTAATCATCCAGCCAAAACGGTGTTACACCTGCTGAGTTTGCTTAACGGGGAATAATTTGATGGGGAAATCTGATGTCTGTGGTGACAGAGCGGACTGAACAATACGCTTATATAACATTAGCCGGGATAATAAATATACCGGCAGGTGCGTTTTTATCAGGATAATAATACGCAGCGATACTATTATTTTGCTCATCAATCACTAAAAATCAGCATTATTACCCGACTCACCCTGCCAGAAATTAATAACGTCTTCATTGGCAATGTCTAATACCTGCACCTTCTACTTAATTAGAGTTAGCAGTAAGGACGCGTAACCTGTTATCTATCAGACTGATAAAAATATTACGATAAATTATCAGAATCGTCGCTGCTTAAAAATTTCGTTAAAGAAAATAAAAATGACAGATGCCGGTGTTAAGCCTACCATGAGAAAGACCATTATAATATTTACGCTTATTAACCACGCCAGCGGCAGGGTGTTGCAGGCCGCATACTGTACTTTTTGCTGTTAAATTTCGCACCGGAACCAGGCCGGCGCGGAGGAAATTATGCTGATGAATTTCAACGGTGACGATGATCGCCGCGCACGGGCATTGAAGGCGCTGCGCAGTCGCGACGAAAGCCGTGACGACGTATTGCAAAACTTTGTCCGGCTGACCAGTCAGGCACTGGGTATTCCAGGTAGCTTTGTCTCCGTTCTGGATGATGAACATCAGCATATCTGCGCCGCCCACAATTTTGCGCTGGAGCACTCGTCCCGCGAGGACTCGCTGTGCCGCCACGCCGTAGACAGTGACGGCGCGGTAGTTATCTCCGACACCCTGCTGGATGCGCGTTTTGCCCGCCATCCGCTGATCATCGGTGCCCCTTTTATCCGCTTTTACGCCGGTGTGCCGCTCAGGCATCGCGATGGCTATGTGCTGGGCACGCTGTGCGTCACGGACGTCGCGCCACACGCGTTCAGCGCTGATCAGGTGAAGGTATTACAGCTGCTGGCCGATCTGGTGATGTCCTTCCTCGAAGCGTGGCACTGCGCCGGCTTCACCGATCCGGTCACGGCACTGCCTAACCGCCAGCGCCTGATTCGTGACCTGCAGCGTCTGGCCTCCATCGGGGACCGGACGCCGCAGCGGCTGATCCTGATCGACTGCATTGATATGCCGCGCGCCTATGAGCTGGCGCGCTCCATGGGCATGGGGCCGGTGGAAAGCCTGCTGAAGCACGTCACCACGTTACTGCCTTTGCGCCTGCAGCCCGGTGCGGACGACATCATTTATACCGTCGCCACCGGGCGTTTTGCGATTCTCACCATGGACAACAGCCCGCTGACCGCCGCATCGGTGGCAGAAAACCTGGCAGGGATCAGCGCGGATTTGGACGCGGGCATCTCTGTCGCCCTCACCTGCTTTACCGGCGAGGTCATTTTCATTCCAGCAGAACTTCGCGCGCAGGAAGTGCTGCGCCGGGCGGTGAGTGCGCTGCATGAGGCGATTGGCAACCGGGTGCCCGCCATGAGCTTCAGCCTGGTAGCCGATCAGCGCCGCACTCAGGACTTTCTTCTGATGAACGATCTGGCTGCGGCATTGCAACAGGATCAGGGCCTGTGGCTGGCGTTCCAGCCGAAGATCTGCCTGAACAGTGGCCGGCCCGTTGGCCTGGAGGCACTGGTGCGCTGGCGGCATCCGCAGCGCGGCGAACTCGCTCCCGATCTGTTTATCCCGCTGGCGGAACAGACCGAGCTGCTCAGTGCCTTAACCAGCTGGGTGACCGACAAGGCGATCGCCAGGTTAAAACGCCTGCAGCACAGCCCCCTCCAGCTGCCGGTGACCATCAATATCAGCAGTCGCGACTTCTCAGATCCCGGTTTTGCCGATGCGCTGGAAATGAAAATGCTGCAGGCCCGCCTGCCGACCTCGCTGCTGGGCATTGAATGCCTGGAGACCGAGCAGATTATTAACAGTCCCGCGGCGCTACAGGGGCTGGAGATGCTGAAGCTGCGTGGGTTTGGCATCTCGCTGGATGACTTTGGCACCGGCTACAGCAATATCGGCTACCTGCGACGGATGCCGCTGGATGTGATCAAGCTTGATCGCGCGCTGATCAGCGAAATCGCCTCAGATACCGCGTCGCGGATTATCGCGCGCAGCATCATTACCATGCTGAAACAGCTGGATTACACCGTACTGGCTGAAGGCGTAGAGAATGTCGACACCGTTGCCGCGCTGGCGGAGTACGGCTGCGATCAGGCGCAGGGTTACTTCTATGCGCGCCCGCTGCCGGAAAGCGAGCTGGATGCGTGGCTGACGCGCCAGCTCGCGGCACAACGCTGAGGTGTGGTTCAGTGTACGCCGGGGAGCGTCTGGAGCAGAGTCCGTGGCAATACGATGAGTCTGTTAGCTTAAAGCAAAATGATACTTTAAAGGTGAAACAGAAATGCCCGGCTTAGTTTTAGAGAGTGCGCTTCACGGCCTCGCTATAAACCTCCGCGCGTTCTCTTTTACCAACCGAAATCACGAAAACCACCACCTTCTCGTCTATCACCTGATAGACAAGGCGATAACCTGAAGACCTGAGCTTTATTTTGTAGCAGTCAGGCATACCGCGAAGCTTGTTCGCTTCAATACGGGGTGCCTCAAGTACTTCAGCCAGCTTTTTTTTTTTTGTTCACGTACCGTCGAGCCCAGCTTTCGCCATTCCTTTAGTGCCCGCTCGTCAAAATCCAGAAAATAGGCCATCAAAGGTCATCCAGCGTCACACGAACTGGCTTAGGATTGCGAAGCCGCTCTTTCACTATTTCGACCAGCTCAGCATCTTCGTCGCTCAGCAGTGTCTGTTTGAACGGTAAACGTTCATTTTCGGCGATATACTCAAGCATGAGACGAAGCGCTTCAGAGGGAGTCACCCCCATTTTTTCAAGCGCAGCGTAAGAACGTGCTTTGAGTTCATCATCAATACGCAGGTTGATGCTGCCCATGTCCTACTCCTCTTGTACATACAAATGTCATTACAAGTATTTCACTCCCTCATGTATATATCAAGTCCTGCCCAGCGTTATACGCGCTCTGCAGGTAATGAGATTCACCGCCACACGACTTCTGCCTTAAACGTAGCCCATCAGTTTCAGCATTGACTGTGCCTGGTGCATCGCTTCGGCGCGATGGGTGACGCCCAGCTTCTGGTACAGATTACGGATATGGGTTTTGATGGTGGTTGCCGCGACGTCCAGCTCGCCGGCGATCTGATCGTTGCTGTAGCCGGAGTAGATCAACCCCAGCACCTGCCATTCGCGCTGGGTCAGCGGGCTGGTGCGAATCAGCTCCGGCACATCCGGGTGGTTCAGCAGCCGGCTGACGAAGCCCTCATCGAAATGGGCAAACTTATGCCGGTGATACTTGTTGATCTCACTGAGAATGCGCCGGGCCCGATGCTGATCGAGTTCGCTCAGCGTATTAAGCTGAATTAACTGGCGCAGCTGCTGCGCCATCATTTCGCCCTCAATCACGAAGTGGCTGACGAAGCCGGTGCTGCGTGCCAGCTTCAGCGCTTCGATCAGCGCCTGCTGTGCCTCTGCTTTGCGCGCGGTTTGCCAGTAGATTTGATTCAGCAGCAGCAGGTTACGGTTTAAATCACTCATCAGCCGCAGCGCGTGCGCATTTTCATTCAGCTCATCGAGGATCACTTCGGCCTGGCTGAGATTGCCCAGCAGGATCTGCGCCCGCGCCACATTGCGCCACTGGCCCTGCAAAAAATGATTGTTGGCAAAGGCGGGTTTATCGGTATGGCGCATCCAGTGGCTGGCGCTCTGCGCATCGCCCGTCATCTGCCAGTAGATCAGCCGCACTTTGTCGGCGTTGGCAATCCAGTCGCTGTGCAGCACACCGTTATTCATCAGGTTTTCCAGCCGGCTGAGATAGCTGCGCGCATTATCCAGATTGCCGCGTGCCAGCGAGCACTGAATTAATAGCCCAAGGCACTGGATTTGCTGCTGGGGCGGATAGCCTTTCAGGACTTTGATGCCCGCGCGCGCCGCCTGTTCGGCTTCATCCAGCCGGCCCCACGCCCACATCAGCTGCGCACGGATGCGCAGTAAAAACTCGTGCAGCGGGATGTTAGCCAGGTGCTGTTCACTCACCAGCACAAACGCTTTTTCCTGAATCTCCCACGCTGACTGTAAAAAACCCTGTGCGAACAGGATTTCGCTTTGCTGAATCAGACTCCACAGCGCGTAGTGCCAGGCTTCATCGCGGCGCGCCATCTGTTCGGTTTGCCGCATCAGCGCCAGCGAGTTGGTCAGGTCACCTTTGCAATGCATCACTTCGCCGTGCACTGAGGTGGCCACAATGCGACTGTAGCGACGCGTTTCCGGCAGCGTTTCCAGCGCCAGCCGTGCCAGTCGCTCTGCTTCGTCGGCGTTGCCGTGATTGATGGCCACCTGTGCGCGCACCGCATTGAATTCGCCCTGCAGCGCGGCGTCAATTTCGCAGTCGCAGCCTTCCTCAAAGCGCGCCAGCAGCCGGTTAACTTCAGAAAAGCGATGCTGGCTCTGCATCAACCAGGCCTGCAGCAGTACCAGTTTCGGACTGGCCAGCAGCGTGCGCCACGGCAGCGCATTCAGCGACTGTTCCAGCAGTGCCAGTTCGCTGCGGTTGAACAGCGTCCACGCGTGCTGGAGCAGCACGTCACGCAGCATATCGGTATCGCCGGACGCCAGCGCGTGATGAATCGCCTCGCCGGGAAAACCCTGCGCCATCCAGCTTTGCGCGGCCGCGCGGTGAATGGCCGGTAGCTCGCTGGCCAGCTCCCATTCGCAGCGCTGACGCAAAAAGCTGCCGAACAGCGGGTGATAGCTGAACCACTGTCCTGAATCATCCATGCGCTGAATAAACAGCCCCTGACGTTCAATTTCTTCCAGCCGCATGCGCCCGTTGTCTTCACCGGTCACGCAGGCGACCAGCGCATCATTCATCGACTGCAATAACGCGCTCTTCAGCAAAAAATGGCGCGTGGCGGCATCGACGTTATCCAGCACTTCCTCGACCAGATAATCGGAAAGGTGGCTGGCATTAATACCGGAGAGCCGGCGTGCGGAGTCCTGCGCCGATGCCGCGCCCTGACGGGTGGAGAGTGCGATCAGCTGTAACGCGGTCGCCCAGCCTGCTACATCATCACACAGACGGTTGCTCTCATCCGGCGCGAGCGGCGCGCTCAGGCGGCAGTCGAAGAACTGTTTCGCCTCCTGATGGGTGAAGGCCAGCTGCTGGCTGCCCAGCTCCAGCAGTTGTTCACGCACGCGCAGGTTAGCAATACCCAATTGCGGCAGATTGCGGGACAGCACCACCAGCGTCAGGTTATGCGGCTGATGGCGCAGGAAAAAGCGCATCGCTTCATGCACGGCAGGATTGGTGATGTGATGATAATCATCGATGATCAGCCACAGCGGCTGCTGCCACGCGGCCAGCTCATTGAACAGCTGGGCGAACAGCGCATTGAGGTTCACGTACTGACGCTTTTGCGCCAGCGTCTCGCTGCGGCTGCATGCGCCGCGGGTAGCCTGCTGCAGCGCGGCGATCAGGTAATCGGCGAAGCGCTCCGGCTGATTGTCGCCCTCGTCTAATGAATACCAGCCCAGCTCGCTTTTATCAGCCGCCCACTGCGATACCAGCGTGGTTTTGCCGTAGCCCGCCGGGCTGGCAATCAGCACCAGCCGGTAATTCGCCGCTGCGCTGAGCTTTTGCAGCAGACGATCGCGGGTAACCGTGCTTTCAGGACGAACGGGACGACTCAGTTTTGAGGGTATCAACATGGGCGCACGCTTCTCCGTTAACGTTCAGCGCATCATTTTTTTACGCTTCGTAATTAATAGTCATACACGTTCGGAGATTCGGTTACTGAATGCAAGCGAACTGATTAGTTACGCTTTACAAAAGCGAGTGTTATCACACTCCTGCCGCGCTTTCAGATTTACCTCAGCCTCGCCACCCTCCCTGTCCTCCCCGTGGAATTTTTTACAGGAGGAGGTAGCCGCCTGGCGGCAGCGTCACACTGCCTGAAACCCTATTTATTTGACTGGAGTTTCCCTATGGCACTGCCCACATTTGACCCTGACCGTTTTTCTGCCGCGCTGGTGCGCCAGTGGCAACGTTTTGGCCTGCCGGATGCGCAGGAAATGAGCCCCGACCAGTGGTGGCAGGCGCTGAGCGGCGCGCTGGCCGAACTGCTGGCGGATATACCGGTGCAGCCGGCCGCTGGCGGACAGCGCCACGTTAATTATCTGTCAATGGAGTTTCTGCTGGGCAGGCTGACCGGCAACAATCTGCTGAATCTCGGCTGGTACGACGGCGTCAAAGCGACGCTGGCCGCCGCAGGCGTGACGCTGAGTGACGTGCTGGAGCGTGAAACCGATCCGGCGCTGGGCAACGGCGGTCTGGGACGGCTGGCCGCCTGTTTTCTCGATGCGATGGCGACCACCGGCCAGCCTGCGATCGGCTATGGCCTGAACTACCAGTACGGTCTGTTTCGCCAGCATTTTGTCGGGGGCGCGCAGCACGAACATCCGGATGACTGGCAGCGCGATCGTTATCCCTGGTTTCGCCACAACGCGGCGCTTGACGTGCAGGTCGGACTGGGCGGCAGCGTGACCACCATTGACGGCGTGACGCACTGGCAGCCTGCTTTTGTTGTGCAGGGTGAAGCCTGGGATCTGCCGGTGGTTGGTTTCCGCAACGGCATCACGCAGCCCTTGCGTCTGTGGCAGGCAAAGCATGCCCGTCCGTTTGATCTCCAGCGTTTCAATAACGGCGATTTTCTGCGCGCGGAACAGCAAGGCATTGAGGCGGAAAAACTGACCAAAGTGCTCTACCCGAATGACAACCATCAGGCCGGCAAAAAGCTGCGTCTGATGCAGCAGTATTTCCAGTGTGCCTGTACGCTGGCGGATATTCTGCGTCGTCATCAGGCGGCGGGACGATCCATCGAAACGTTAGCGGATTATGAAGTGATCCAGCTGAACGATACGCATCCGACGCTGGCCATCCCGGAGCTGTTGCGCCTGCTGCTGGATGAGCACCGGCTCAGCTGGCAGGACGCCTGGCGCATTACCCAGCGCACCTTCGCCTACACCAACCACACGCTGATGCCGGAAGCGCTGGAGTGCTGGAACCTGCGCCTGGTGCGTAGCCTGCTGCCGCGCCATCTGCTGATCATCAATACGCTCAATGCGCAGCTGAAACAGCAGGTTGAGGCACGCTGGCCGGGTAATCAGGCGATCTGGTCAAAACTGGCGCTGGTGCACGATCAGCAACTGCGCATGGCAAATCTGTGCGTGGTCGGCAGCTTTGCAGTCAACGGCGTGGCGGCGCTGCATTCGCGGCTGGTGGTACAGGACCTGTTCCCCGAGTATCACGCGCTGTGGCCGGAGAAGTTCCACAATGTCACCAACGGCATCACGCCGCGTCGCTGGATGAACCAGTGCAATCCGGCGCTGGCGGCGCTGATCAACAAAACGCTGCAGCGTCCGTGGCTTAACGATCTCGATGCGCTGCAGGATCTGACGCCATTCGCCGATGATGCCGCCTTCCGCGCCGAATATCGCGCTATTAAGCAGCACAACAAGCAGGCACTGACAGAGTGGATCGCCGCCCGAACCGGCATTGCGGTGCAGCCTGATGCGCTGTTTGACGTCCAGATCAAGCGGCTGCACGAATACAAACGGCAGCACCTGATGCTGCTGCACATGATTGCGCTGTGGCAAACGCTGGTCAGTGATCCGCAGGCCAATCTGGCTCCGCGCGTGATGCTGTTTGGTGCCAAAGCGGCGCCGGGTTATGCGCTGGCAAAAAACATCATCTACGCCATCAATAAAGTGGCGGAAACCATCAACCACGATGCGCGCGTTGGCGATCGGCTGAAAATTGTTTTTATCCCTGATTACAACGTGTCGGTTGCCGAGCGCCTGATCCCGGCCGCCGATCTCTCGGAACAGATCTCTACTGCGGGCAAAGAAGCATCCGGTACTGGCAATATGAAGCTGGCGCTGAACGGCGCACTCACCATCGGTACGCTGGATGGGGCCAACGTTGAAATCGCGCAGCAGGTCGGTGAAGAGAATATCTTTATCTTTGGCCATACCGTAGAGCAGGTCAGCGCGCTGAAACAGGCCGGTTACTCGCCATTGAACTGGCGCAGTAAGGACGCGCAGCTCGATCGCGCGCTGACCGCGCTGGAAGATGGCACCTTCAGTAACGGCGACCGCACGGCGTTTAGCGATCTGGTCAACAGTCTGGGCGCGCAAGGTGGCGATCCTTATCTGGTACTGGCTGATTTTCGCCACTATCTCAACGCGCAGCAGCAGGTTGAAGCACTGTGGGCCGATCCTGAGGCCTGGACGCGCGCCGCAATCCTCAATACCGCGCGTTGCGGCATGTTCAGTGCCGATCGCGCCATTCGTGACTATCAGCAACGCATCTGGCAGGCCAGCCGCTAAGGAACGCCATGAAACCCAAAGATGTTCTTGATCGCCGTGCTGACGCGCTTATTGCTGCGGAATATATTGATGCGCACGGAAAACCGCGGCAGATTTCTGCTCTTACCCATCAGCGTCTCGCCGCGCTGATGCAGGCCCCTGCGAACGGCTCCGCACCGCTGCCGCCGGTGGTGATTTTTTATGTCGGACAGCCACTGAGTCTGGCACCGCTGCTCAACGCCAGCGCGGAATGGCAGCTGACGAGCGAAAGCGGCGAAAGCTGGTCCGGGCGCTGCCAGCCGGGTGAAGCGTTGGTGTTGCCCGCGTTGCCCGCCGGTTATCACCAGCTGACACTGACCCAGGAGTTACAGTGTCACTGTTGCCCGATTATAGTGGCACCCCGCCGCTGCTACGAACCTGCGGAACTGCTGGCGGGTGAATCGCTGTGGGGCAGCTGTATTCAGCTGTATACGCTGCGCTCTGCGGCTAACTGGGGCATCGGGGATTTCGGCGATCTGCGGCAGATGATCGCTGAAACCGCGCGGCGCGGCGGCGCGTTTGTCGGGCTCAATCCGCTGCACGCGCTGTTTCCTGCCGCACCGGAAAGCGCCAGCCCTTACAGTCCCTCGTCCCGGCGCTGGCTCAACATCCTCTATATCGATGTGAGCGCCGTGGCCGATTTTGGCCTCAGCGACGCGGCGCAAGCCTGGTGGCAAGCTGAGGAGACGCAGCAGGCGATTCGGGCAGCGCGTGATGCCGCGTGGGTGGATTACACTGCCGTCACCCGGCTTAAGTTGCAGGGACTGCGGCTTGCCTGGCAGCAGTTTCGCCGGCGCACGGCAGATGATGCGCAGGCGCAGGCGTTTGCGGAGTTTGTGCGTGCCGGGGGCGACAGCCTGCTGCATCAGGGACTGTTTGATACGCTGCACGCGGCGCGCAGCGCCCAGGATGGCACGGGCTATGGCTGGCAACACTGGCCGGCCGAATGGCAGCAGGCCAACAGTGCGACAGTGCTGGCGTTTCGCATTGAGCACAGCGACGAGGTGCGTTTCTACATGTGGCTGCAGTGGCTGGCGGCAGAGCAATTCGCCGCCTGCTGGCAGCTGTGTCAGCAGCAGCAGATGGCGATCGGGCTGTATCGCGACCAGGCGGTGGGCGTGGCGGCGGATGGCGCGGAAACCTGGCGCGATCGGCAGCTTTACTGCCTGGACGCCAGCATTGGCGCGCCGCCGGATATCCTCGGTCCGCTCGGTCAGAACTGGGGATTGCCGCCGATGGACCCGCAGGTGATGGCCGCGCGCGGCTACGAGCCGTGGATCGACCTGCTGCGCGCCAGCATGCGCGACTGCGGCGCGCTGCGCATTGACCATGTAATGGCGCTGCTGCGTTTATGGTGGATACCGAAGGACGAAAGCGCGGCGCACGGTGCCTATGTGCACTATCCGGTGGATGATTTGCTGGCGATTCTGGCACTGGAGAGCCAGCGCCATCGTTGCATGGTGATTGGCGAGGATCTGGGCACCGTGCCGGAAGCCATCGTTGATAAACTGCGCGACGCCGGGGTGTACTCCTACAAAGTGCTCTACTTTGAGCAGGAATCGCAGCGCCACTTCCGCGCGCCAGCGACGTGGCCGCGTCAGGCGATGGCCGTTACCACCACCCATGATATGCCGACGCTGCGCGGCTGGTGGCAAAGTGACGATTTGCGGCTGGGCAGTGCGCTGGGGCTTTACCCCGATCGGGCGATTCTCGCTGGCCTGTATCGCGATCGGCGCCTGGCTAAACAGGCGTTGCTGCGTACGCTGTTGCGCAGCGGTGACCTGCCGCCGCGCCGCCGCTTCCGGCGGGCCAGCGTCCGCATGAGTCATCAGCTTAGTCAGGCGATCCATCGCTATCTGGCCCGCAGCCAATGTGCGCTGCTCGGTTTGCAGCCGGAAGAGTGGCTGGATATGGCACTGCCGGTCAACGTGCCGGGCACCGTCGATCAGTATCCCAACTGGCGACGTAAACTGAGTGTAACGCTGGAAGCGATGGCGGAGGATGACAGGATCGATGCGTTGCTAACGGCGGTACAATCACGTCAGCGTCAGCGTAAGTAGCACGAAACCGACCTGCTGCGTGCAGGTCGGAGTGCCATAAAAAAGGTGCGCCGAAGCGCACCAGGTGGGGCAACTCAGCACTGTCGGGGCAGTTTCACCCCTTGCCTTTAACACTGCTGATAAAGGTTTGCCGCGCCGATGTCGATCCCAGACGCTCTGCTTCATCCAGCAGCTTCAGCGCTTTATCGATATTGCCCTGTTGCACCGCCTGACGAATGCTCTGATTGAAATAGCTTTCCGTCTCATTCACCAGCGGTGCCGGTTCAGGCGCTGGCGCGTGCGCCGTCGTGGCGGCCATGGCCGGCCGGGTGCTGCCAACGGTGACAGCGGCAGGCGCGGCTGAGCCAAACAGCGGGCCGACCAGAATCGAGGAGCCGGAACTGGTTGCCACTTTCAGTTTGATTTTGCCGTCGCGACTGTGACGCGCCACCGGATCGGGAATATCCGGTACCGCATGGCCGGTGCCTTTGGCATAAGCTTTGGCCGGATCCAGCAGCGTGGTGGTCTGGGTTAAATCCTGGTCGGTGGTGAACACCAGCAAATAGATCTTCTGCTGGCCCGGCACCGGCGTCAGCTTCATCACCCCTTCCAGCCGATCGGCGCTCATCACGCCGGGCTGCTGATAGCTAAAGAAGCGGCTCGGAAACCACGCGGCCGGCTGCAGGTTTTCATCCAGTACCAGCACATTAGGGGCAAAGACCTGATTGTGTACCACCTCGCTGCTCAGCGTAACCGTCAGCTCGCCCTGATTGGCAGGCAGGCTGTAAGCCGCGATGGCCCCCGTGACGCCACGTACATCCAGCGGCGTTGCGCTTTGTGTCAGCGTGGTGGTTTGTGCACGCATTGCATCCACCGGCTGCCAGCTGAGCTGCTGCAGCCGCGCGGTGGGAATGGACGGCGCCGCGGAAAGATCCTGCGGCACCAGATTGATGTCGGCCTGGACTGGCGCAATGACGCCGGTCAGCAGCGCGCTGCTCAGGCAGAAAGCGATAAGATTTTTTTGCATTGTGATATCCCAACAAGCTGTCAGGCAGCGGCGTGGACCAGGCAATGGCCGCCGCTGTCCGAAAACGCCGTGCGTCTGACGCACGGCGGATGTTTGCTTAACCTGCGCAGCGCCTTACCACCAGATTTCCATCTGTGCGCCGAAGGTCCACTCATCGTTGTCGCCACGGCTGTTGGTGAACAGACCGTTGCCGCTGCTGTCCGCCGCGGCCAGCGACGTGATATCGCCGGAGGCGTCTTTGCTGTAGCCCCACTTCTCATCCCATTTGGCGTAGGTGGCGAACAGGCGCAGCGCCGGACGTGACCAGATGCTATCGCCAGCCTGCCACTGCTGCGCCAGGGTAATTTTGTACTGGCCGTTGCGTTCGCTGACCTGCTGGGACTTAACGTTGTCATAGCCGACTTCCAGCAGGGTGCTCATGATCGGCGTCCATTTGTACATAGGCCGTACGCCGACGGTGTACCACTCAGTTCCGCGGTTGTTATCCAGATCGACGTTCTGGTACATCGCCACGTACATCAGATCCCAGCGATCGGCCAGCGAGATCGCACCGTGATCGAGGATGCGGTACATATTGCCGTTGTTATTGATGTTGCTGCCCTGCGGCAGGCCTTTGCCCTGCGAGGTCAGCGCATCAGTGGCGTACTGCAGCACAAACTTGTTGTAGCCTTTCAGCATGCTCTGCGTGTGTTCCGCGGTGAACATCCAGCCATCTTTCGACGCGCCGTCGTCTAAGCGATAGCCGTCACGCGCGTTGGCGCGGCCATAGTCGACACCCAGTTCCAGCACGCCATTGGGGTTAGTTTCCAGGCCGGCGAGACGCACATCAAAAACGTCATTGGCGGTACTGGTGGCGTAATCACGGATCTGGTCACTGGAGAAGGTATAAGAGCCGCCCGCTTCGGAAGAGCGCGTCGCGGCGAACGAGAGCTTACCAAACCCGAGATCGACATCTTCCAGACCGGCACCCGGACCGGAGATATCCCAGTAGTAGAAGTCGATCATGTGAACATCATGACGCTGATAAAAACGTTTACCGGCCCAGATGGTGGAACCCGGCAGCGCATCGATCAGGTTTTTACCTTTCACGTTGGCTTCACGGAAGGCCGGTGAAGTCGCTTCCCAGTCATTCTGCTGGGAAACGGAATAGGCGACGTTGGTATCGAAATAGAAACTTTTATCGCCCTCTTTCCACACTTCCTGACCCAGTTTCAGTTCAGCATAGGTTTCACATTCGTTGCCCAGACGGTATTTGCTTTGCGCGCCGGTAGCCTGAAAGCACTGTTGCTCGCCGCCGCTGCCGGTCCAGCCGATACCTGAACGGGCGTAACCCGTAAAATCGACCGCCATGGCTTGAGCGGAGAGCGTACCCGCTGCGATGGCAATCGCGACGGGAAGTTTGCGCAGAGTTAACATTTTCTATCTCCTGAGGTCATTGCTTTTATTGTTTTGCAGGGCTAAACACCGGGTTCCTGATGCAGCCTGCGGCAGGCGCTCCCGTCCTCGCGGAACAGGTGACAACGCTCCGGCGGCAGGCCAATACCCATCAGGGCGCCCTCTTCTACCAGCACCACGTCCTCCTGGCGGTACACCAGGTTCTGACGAATGGCGGGGATCTGGATATGGATCTGCGTCTCGTGGCCGAGCTGCTCAACCACCTGCACTTCGCCCTCCAGCGTGACATCGGCGATGTCGCTGGAGAGCAGATGTTCCGGACGAATACCCAGCGACATGTTGCTGCCGACCTGGACGCCGGCGCTCTCCACCGGCAGCCAGACCCGCTGATCGTTGGGCAAGCGCACCTGCACCTGATCGATGGCGGTGGCGGTCACTTTGACGGGCAGAAAATTCATGCGCGGCGAGCCGATAAAACCGGCAACGAAGCGGTTAGCGGGATAGTGATAGAGTTCGAGCGGCTTACCGACCTGGGCGATGCGACCGGCGTCCAGCACCACGATCTTGTCGGCCAGCGTCATCGCTTCGATTTGATCGTGCGTAACGTAAATCATGGTGCGCTTCAGGCGCTTATGCAGGCGTGAGATTTCGATGCGCATCTGTACGCGCAGCGCGGCATCAAGATTGGACAATGGCTCGTCGAGCAGAAACACACGCGGTTCGGCCACCAGCGTGCGCCCGATGGCCACGCGCTGCCGCTGTCCGCCCGATAGCGCTTTGGGTCGCCGTTCCAGCAGGTGCGCCAGCTGTAACACCTCCGCCACCTGATTGACGCGCTGCTGGATCTCAGCACGCTTTACGCCGGCCAGCTTCAGGCCAAACGACATGTTTTCGGCCACTGAAAGGTGGGGATAAAGGGCGTAAGACTGAAACACCATGCCGATGCCACGCTCAGCGGGCGGAACATCGTTCATACGCTGACCGCCAATCAGCAGATCGCCGCGGGTGATGGTTTCCAGGCCGGCGATCATACGCAGCAGCGTTGATTTGCCGCAGCCGGATGGACCGACGAACACTACAAATTCCCCTTCGCCGATCTCCAGATTGATGTCTTTTGATACCTCGGTATCGCCCCAGGCCTTGGTGACATGGTGTAACGCAACGCTCGCCATGATGCTTTCCTCTTCGCAGGCTCATGCTTGCCTGCAGCACCGCAGGCAGACTCCGGCGACCACTATGGGCAGGCGCAGACGGCGCAACATCCTCCACCGTGTGGGTTTTTACTGGGGGATGAGGCGGGAGGAGGAGTACGCGCACGCCAGCCGCGCCGGCGCGACGTTCACGGCAATTTTGTGAGCTGTCACGCAGAGCTGATGCGTCAATAGTGTGCGCCAGCGCGTATTAAGGCGCTGTTTTGCAAGCGCGATCACGGCTTAGTGCCTTTGGGCGTAGAGCGCAGGAGGATGAGGAAATGGCATAACGCCGCACAATGATGCCACTAATGATTTCCGCTTCCGCTAACAGGATGGAGTTATGACAATGAAAACCGGCGCACGCGTTCTGGCCCTTTCCGCCCTTACGGCCGTACTGTTTTCGGCTTCGGCCGTGGCCAAAATTGAAGAAGGTAAACTGGTCATCTGGATCAACGGTGATAAGGGCTATAACGGCCTCGCCGAGGTAGGCAAAAAATTCGAGCAGGACACCGGTATCAGCGTGACGGTCGAACACCCTGACAAAATGGAAGAGAAATACCCGCAGGTCGCCGCGACGGGTGACGGGCCGGACATCATCTTCTGGGCGCACGATCGCTTTGGCGGCTATGCCCAGTCAGGGCTGCTCGCCGAAGTCACACCGGATCAAAACTTCCAGCAAAAACTGTTTCCGTTTACCTGGGATGCGGTGCGCTTCAACGGCAAACTGATTGGCTATCCGGTGTCTGTGGAGTCGCTATCGCTGATTTACAACAAAGATCTGCTGCCCACCCCGCCGAAAAGCTGGGAAGAGATGGCGGCGCTGGATAAGCAGCTGCGCGCCAAAGGCAAGAGCGCCATCATGTTTAACCTGCAGGAACCCTATTTCACCTGGCCGCTGCTGGCCGCCGGTGGCGCCTATGCTTTCAAAAAGACCGATAGCGGCTATGACGTGAAAGATACCGGCGTCGACAACGCCGGCGCGAAAGCAGGCATGCAGTTCCTCGTCGATCAGGTGAAAGCCAAAATCCTTAATGCCGATACCGACTATTCAATTGCCGAAGCGGCCTTCAATAAAGGCCAAACCGCGATGACCATCAACGGTCCGTGGGCGTGGAGCAATATCGACAAAAGCGGCATTAACTACGGCGTTACGCTGTTACCGACGCTGAACGGCAAGCCGACCAAAACCTTTGTCGGCGTACTGAGCGCGGGCATCAATGCGGCCAGTCCTAATAAAGAGCTGGCAAAAGAGTTTCTGGAAAATTACCTGCTGACTGACGCCGGTCTCAACGCGGTTAACAAGGACAAGCCGCTGGGCGCGGTCACCCTGAAGTCATTCCAGCAAACGCTGGAGAAAGACGCGCGCATCGCCGCCACCATGAACAATGCGCGCAATGGCGACATCATGCCTAACATCCCGCAGATGGCGGCCTTCTGGTATGCGATGCGCACCGCGACGCTGAATGCGCTGAGTGGTCGTCAAAACGTCGATGCGGCGCTGAAGGATGCGCAGGCGCGTCTCAATAAGTAATGCTGTTACGGAGCCGACGGCTGTCGGCTCGCCACTGGCTGTTAAGGAACACCGTATCATGTCAGGAATACCGCAAAAGAGACGGCACAGCCTGGTGCTGCGCAGCCTGCTGGTCGGGATCGGCTGTCTGCTGGTCGGCTACCTTCTGGTGCTGATGTATGCTCAGGGTGAATACCTGTTTGCGCTGGTCACGCTGGTAGTCAGCGCGGCAGGCCTGTGGATTTACACCAACCGGCGTGCCTATGCCTGGCGCTATGTGTATCCGGGACTGGCCGGCATGGCGCTGTTCGTCCTGTTTCCACTGGCCTGTACCGTCGCCATTGCCTTCACCAACTACAGCAGTACCAATCAGCTCAGTGAGGCGCGCGCGCAGCAGGTGCTGCTGAGTCGACAGTATCAGGCCGGGGACGCGATGAACTTCGCGCTCTATCCGCAGGGCGATCGCTGGCAGCTGGCGCTCAGCGCGGGCGAAAACAGCTTCCTGTCTGCGCCGTTTACGCTGGGTGGTGAAAAGCAGCTCAGCCTCACACCAGCCGCGCTGCCCGCCACCGCGCGCGCCAGCTTAAAAATCATCACCCAAAACCGTCAGGCGCTGAGTCAGTTAACTGCCCGGCTGCCGGACGGTCGCGAGCTGGTGATGAGTTCGCTGCGCCAGTTTTCCGGCACGCGGCCGCTGTATGTGCTGGACGCACCGGGACAGCTGAGAAATCAGCAAAACGGCGCCCGCTATCAGGCCAACCGGGACACTGGGTTCTATCAGCAGATCAACGCCGATGGCAGCTGGGCCAGCGAACAGCTCAGCCCCGGCTTTACCGTTGGCGCGGGCTGGAAAAACTTTGCCCGCGTGTTCACCGACGAAGGCATTCAGAAACCGTTCCTGGCGATATTTGGCTGGACGCTGCTGTTTTCGCTGTTGACCGTGCTGCTGACGGTCGCGGTGGGCATGGTGCTGGCGTGTCTGGTGCAGTGGGAAGCGCTGCGGGGCAAGGCCATCTATCGCGTGATGCTGATTCTTCCCTACGCGGTACCGGCATTCATTTCGATACTGATTTTCAAGGGGCTGTTTAACCAGAGTTTTGGCGAAATCAACGTCATGCTCAATGCGCTGTTTGGCTTCAAGCCAGCGTGGTTCAGCGATCCGACACTGGCGCGCGCCATGCTGGTGATCGTCAATACCTGGCTGGGTTATCCCTACATGATGATCCTGTGCATGGGCTTGCTCAAGGCGATCCCGGACGATCTGTATGAAGCGTCCGCGATGGATGGCGCCGGGCCGCTGCAAAATTTCTTTTTGATTACGCTGCCGCTGCTGCTGAAACCGCTACTGCCGCTGATGATCGCCAGCTTTGCTTTTAACTTCAATAATTTCGTACTGGTGCAGCTGCTGACTAATGGTGGCCCCGATCGACTCGGCACCACTACGCCGGCGGGCTACACCGATCTGCTGGTCAACTACACCTGGCGCATCGCCTTTGAGGGCGGCGGCGGTCAGGACTTCGGCCTGGCGGCAGCCATCGCCACGCTGATCTTCCTGCTGGTCGGTGCGCTGGCGGTGATTAACCTGAAAGCGCTACGCATGAAGTTTGATTAAGGAGGCGTTATGGCCATGGTACAACCGAAATCGCAGAAGCTGCGTCTGCTGCTGACGCATCTGCTGCTGCTGCTGTTTATCGCGGCAATTCTGTTCCCGCTGCTGATGGTGATTGCCATCTCGCTACGCAGCGGCAATTTCGCCACCGGCAGTCTGATCCCGGAACAGATTTCATGGGAACACTGGCGGCTGGCGCTCGGGTTCAGCGTCACCCATGCCGATGGTCGCGTGACGCCGCCGCCCTTCCCGGTGCTGCTGTGGCTGTGGAATTCGGTGAAGATCGCCGCCATTAGTGCACTGGGGATTGTGGCACTCTCGACCACCTGCGCCTATGCGTTTGCCCGCATGCGCTTCGCCGGTCGCGCCAGTTTGCTAAAGGGCATGCTGATTTTTCAGATGTTCCCGGCGGTGCTGTCGCTGGTGGCGCTTTATGCGCTGTTTGACCGGCTGGGGCAATATCTGCCGTTTCTCGGCCTCAATACCCACGGCGGCGTGATTTTCGCCTATCTGGGCGGCATTGCGCTGCACGTCTGGACCATTAAGGGCTATTTCGAAACCATTGATGGTTCGCTGGAGGAAGCGGCGGCGCTGGATGGTGCCACGCCTTGGCAGGCGTTTCGTCTGGTATTGCTGCCGCTTTCGGTGCCAATCCTCGCGGTGGTGTTTATCCTGGCGTTTATCGCTGCGGTCACCGAAGTACCGGTCGCCTCGCTGCTGCTGCGCGACGTCAACAGCTATACCCTCGCGGTCGGGATGCAACAGTATCTTAATCCGCAGAACTATCTGTGGGGCGATTTCGCCGCGGCGGCTGTGCTGTCCGCCATTCCCATCACGCTGGTGTTTTTACTGGCACAGCGCTGGCTGGTGAGCGGGCTGACGGCGGGCGGTGTAAAAGGTTAAAGATTCATCAGTACCACTGCTTCCTCAACGGCAACCACCTGTTGAGGTTTTGGCGGCCAATGGCCGCCGTTTTTATTACAGGCATAAAAAAAGTGGAGCGCTGTGGCTCCACTCTGTTTGCTGACTGCGCTGTATTATTCCGGCAGTGCGTGATCGCCCACCTGATTCTTCAGGATGGTATTGCCATCGGCGACATATTGGCGGCCTTAGAGGCGGCACGGCAAAGATGTTAATGACAAACGCTCAGTCCGCAGGGTATTTAAACCCTGCGGACTGAATCAGAGACAAATTAGGCGTTACGCGTTAGCCCTGCAGTTCTTTCCGCACAATCTCTGCGCCGGCACTTAATGCCTGCAGCTTACCGTAAGCCACATGACGCGACAGCGGCGTCATGCCACAGTTGGTGCTTGGATAGAGTTTATCGGCATCTACAAACTGCAGCGCTTTACGCAGCGTGGCAGCCACTTCTTCCGGTGTTTCGATGGTGTTGGTGGCGACATCAATCGCGCCAACCATGACTTTTTTACCACGAATCAGTTCAATCAAATCCATCGGAACGCGTGAGTTCTGACACTCCAGCGAAACGATATCGATACCGGAACTCTGCAGTTTAGGGAAGATCTCCTCATACTGGCGCCACTCGGTACCCAGCGTTTTCTTCCAGTCGGTGTTGGCTTTGATGCCGTAGCCGTAGCAAATATGCACTGCGGTCTCACATTTAAGTCCTTCGATAGCGCGTTCTAAGGCGGCAATGCCCCAGTCATTCACCTCGTCGAAAAAGACGTTAAAGGCGGGTTCGTCAAACTGAATAATATCAACGCCAGCGGCTTCTAATTCGCGCGCTTCCTGGTTGAGAATTTTAGCGAATTCCCACGCCAGCTTCTCACGGCTTTTATAGTGATCATCATACAGCGTGTCGATCATGGTCATCGGGCCAGGCAACGCCCATTTAATTGGACGCTGCGTCAGCTGACGCAGGTATTTGGCATCATCGACAAAGACTGGTTTCTGCCGGCTCACTTCGCCCACCACGCCGGGTACGCTGGCATCATAACGATTACGGATACGCACCGTTTTGCGGTTTTCAAAGTCAACGCCGTTAAGGTGTTCGATAAAGGTGGTGACGAAGTGCTGGCGCGTTTGCTCGCCGTCGCTGACGATATCAATACCGGCCTGCTGCTGGTCGTCCAGACATAAACGCAGCGCATCCTGTTTGCCCTGAATCAGCTCATCGCCCTGCAATTTCCAAGGCGACCATAATGTCTCTGGCTGTGCCAGCCAGGAAGGTTTCGGTAAGCTGCCAGCCGTTGACGTCGGTAATAATGTTTTCATTAATCAATAACCTTATTTATTCGTTAATCAAAGAGCGAAATGATCAGACCACTGTTTCAGAATGCTGTGGTAAGGCTTAATAAACTGCTCTTCGGTAAATTTACCCTGCTCAATCGCCAGGCGGGTACGCTCTTCGCGATCGTAAACAATTTTGGTCAGCGAGTGATCCTGATGATACAGGTCTGGCTGATATTCAATGCCCGCCGGTGAGTTCGCATTGTAAATCTCCGGGCGGTAAATCTTCTGGAAGGTTTCCATGGTACTGATGGTGCTGATCAGCTCCAGGTTACTGTAATCACTGAGCAAATCACCGGCGAAGTAGAAGGCGAACGGCGCCACGCTGTTGGCCGGCATGAAATAGCGCGCCCTGAGTCCCATTTTGGCGAAATAGAGATCGGTCAATGAAGATTCATTTTGCTGATACTCAATGCCCAGCACCGGATGCTGGTTACCGGTACGACGGTAAATATTTTTGCTGGAGACGCTGAGGCAAATGACCGGCGCTTTGCGGAAGTTGGCTTTATACGTCTCTGAGTTGACAAAATGGCGGAAAATATTGCCGTGCAGCACGCCGAAGTCATCTGGAATACTGAAACCGGTACGGCCTTTATTATGCTCGGACAGCAAAACGCTGAAATCATAATCACGCACGTATGAAGAGAAGTTATTGCCGGTGATCCCTTCAATGCGCTCACTGGTTTTTTTATCAACGATGTTGGTCTTCAGGATCTCAATCGCCGGAAAGCTTTTGCCCTCGCCGCCTGCACCCAGATTCATTTCCACAGAAATGATATCCAGTTCAACCGCATAGCGATCGCCTTTCGGGTTGTCCCAGTTCGCCAGCGAATTGAAACGGTTATTCATCATGATCAGCGCATTGCGCAGATTCTCTTCACGATTGCTGCCGCGCGCCAGGTTGGCAAAATTGGTGGTAATGCGCGTATCTTTGGAGGGATTGTAATTCTCATCGAAGCGCGTGCTTTTTATACTAAAGGTAAAATCATTTTTCATCGCGAGCGGGCATCCTGATTTCTGCTTGCAACCTGACGCTGTTCTCTCCTTTACCGGAGTTCTCAAAACGTTTACAGGTTTGCAAATTCAGCAGTGGTCATATTGTCGAAAATATTTAACATGACCTTAGTTATGCCAGAGTCCCTGCGTGAGGAAAAGTGATTAAATTTCAAAGCAAGATGAGCTAACTTCATGTTGCCTGCACCAGGCTCGCGCTGAGGGTAAGTAAGCAAAGGTTGGGCAAAAAACCTGCAAAATCAGGCGCTAATCTGCGCTATCACACTGCCCATCCTTAGCCTGACAGCTGACGGCGCGATTGTCAGGTGAAAAAACTTCACCATCACCGTTTTCCATCCCCTTTACCGCTGTCCATCCAGATTTTCAGCGGTTAGAATAGCTGACTTCATATAATTGGCATTATATGAAGTCAGGATCCGCAGGATCATCACCTTTGGTTAACATGATGCAGTGTGTCAGTGCCACGCCGTGCATAAAAAACCGGCACCGCTACGTTAAATCTGGCGGGTGATGACCCTGCTACATGCACAGAATTCACGTAGCGACGTCATAAATTAATGAGTAAAACGGACACCCTGCCCGGGATTACTGCCAGGCCGGCCCTGATGCACAGTGCTGATGAGGATATTGCTGAACGCCTGAGAGAATTTGTTAGTGATAAAGAAGCGTTCTCTAACAACACGTGGCGACAGTTGCTGAGCGTTATGCGGATCGGCAGCCGCTGGGCGACTGAACATGGCCGGCAATTTTTGCCGATGGATCCTGCCGATCTGCGTGATTACCTGCTGTGGCTTCAGTCATCTGGGCGCGCCTCTTCGACCATCGCGACCCATGCTGCATTAATTTCCATGTTACACCGTAACGCCGGTCTGGTGCCGCCCAATGTTTCGCCGCTGGTGTTTCGCGCAGTGAAAAAAATCAATCGTAGCGCGGTGATAGCCGGTGAACGTGCCGGTCAGGCTATCCCCTTTCGCATTCGCGATTTACTTAAGCTGGATCAGCGCTGGGCGGGCTCTGACCGCCTGCAGCAACAGCGCGATCTGGCATTTTTGCATGTAGCTTACGCCACGCTGTTACGCATCAGTGAACTGAGCCGCCTGCGGGTGCGTGACATTTCGCGCTCGGCCGATGGCCTTATCATTCTTGATGTCGCCTGGACCAAAACCATTGTGATGACCGGAGGACTAATTAAGGCACTCGGCGATCTCTCATCACAACGGCTGACCGAATGGTTGGTGGCATCCGGGCTGATCGCTGAACCCGACGCGTTCATTTTTGGCCCGGTGCACCGCGCCAACCAGGCGCAGATTGTCTGCGATAAACCGCTCTCAACCCGCGCGCTGGAGGATATTTTCGTCCGTGCCTGGCGTGAAGCGGGACCGGGTACCGGCGTGCAACCCAATAAGAATCGTTATCGCGGCTGGTCGGGACATAGCACCCGGGTCGGGGCCGCCATCGACATGGCCAGCAATAAGTACAGCACCGCGCAGATCATGCAGGAAGGCACCTGGAAGAAGCCGGAAACGGTGATGCGCTATATTCGCCACGTTGATGCCCATGCCGGGGCGATGGTGGATTTGATGAATGGGCACCTTTAATCACGCGGCTTTGCTTCATTGCCATACCTTTTAGGGTATCAAACAGGCCAATCTTAGTATTGGAATCAACGCTCACCCTGCTTCTAAGATAAATTCAGCCCGGAAACTGGCGGATTATTAACCGATAGTCAGAGGTGAACAACGATGAATAAACCCATTGCAAAATTAAACGACACCCCGGTACGCCGCGGTGGTGATGTCCTGCTGGAAGTGTTAGAGAGCGAAGGCGTTGAGTATGTGTTCGGTAACCCAGGTACGACTGAATTACCGTTCATGGATGCCCTGCTCAGAAATCCCAACATCAACTATGTGCTTGCCTTGCAGGAAGCCAGTGCGGTTGCGATGGCCGATGGTTACGCGCAGGCTGCCGGTAAGCCCGGTTTTCTCAATCTGCACACGGCCGGTGGTCTGGGGCACGGCATGGGCAATCTGCACAATGCGGTTTGCTCGCAAACGCCATTAGTGGTGACGGCTGGCCAGCAGGATTTACGCCACAGCATCACCGATCCCCTGCTGTTGGGGGATTTAGTGAGTATGGGTAAGATTTTTTCCAAATGGTCGAAGGAAGTCACCAGCGTTGACCAGTTACCAATCCTGGTTCGCCGTGCTTTTCATGATGCGGACGCTGCGCCCAAAGGCCCGGTTTTCCTCTCTTTACCGATGGATGTGATGGAAGCCATGAGCTCCGTCGACATCGGCGCGCCGTCTAACGTTGATCGTAAAGCGGTCGCAGGTTCACTGCCGCTGTTAGCCAAAAAGTTAGCCGCCTTCAACCCTGGCAAGGTCGCGATTATTGCCGGCGATGAGATTCATCAAAGCGGCGCGGCTGCGGAAGTTGTCGCACTGGCTGAGTTGCTGGCCGCTGACGTTTACGGCTCAACCTGGCCGAATCGGATTCCGTATCCCACCGCGCATCCTCTGTGGCGAGGCAATCTCTCTACTCAGGCGACGGACATTGCCAATGCGCTTGATCAATACGATGCAATCTTTGCGCTCGGCGGTAAATCGCTCATCACCATCCTCTATACCGAGGGGCGTGCCGTGCCGGAGCATTGTAAAGTGTTCCAGCTCTCAGCCGATGCAGGCGATTTGGGACGAACTTATCGTAGCGAGCTCTCAACTCTCGGCGATATTAAATTATCGCTGGCGGTGCTGCTACCTGAGCTGAAAGAGGCTACCGCGCATAATCGCCCGGATTATCAGCGTCGTTTCGCGGCTGCGGCAGCACAGTTCGAACAAACTAAAGAGAACTTATTACAGTCGGTACAAGAGCAGCAGTCGGCCACGAAGATTACGCCATTGATCGCCGCATTTGAGGCCGCGCGCGCTATTGGTCCGGATATAACAATTGTTGACGAGGCCATTGCGACCTCACAATCGCTGCGTAGATCGCTGTCGAGTAACAGAGCAGATCAATATGCTTTTATGCGCGGTGGCGGTCTGGGCTGGGGAATGCCCGCTGCAGTGGGATATTCCCTCGGACTGGGCAAAGCCCCTGTTGTCTGTTTTGTGGGGGATGGTGCGGCAATGTATTCGCCTCAGTCGCTGTGGACCGCCGCCCATGAGCAATTGCCGGTAACCTTTATTGTGATGAACAATACTGAATATAATGTTCTTAAGAACTTTATGCGGTCTAAAGAAGATTATACCTCGGCGCAAACCAATCGCTTTATCGCCATGGATTTGGTAGATCCTGTGATTGATTATCAGGCACTTGGCACCGCGCTGGGGCTGAAAACGCGTAAGATTGAGGTGGCTTCACAGATCGCTGCGGCTGTCGAGGAGGCTATCGCCAGCGGTAAACCCAGCCTGATCGAAATCGTGATTGCTAAGAACTGATGCGGGTATCCGTTGCCGTGCTTAACTCCTCTGCGAGGGCACGGCATTGGTTAACAAAGTGTTCCAGCGCTGGATTTTTATTACCAGAAGACCACATCAGGATATTTTCGATGGTATTTGCGTCCGCAATTTTCCGATAATTAATGCCTCTTATCTGCGCTGTCGCCATACTTGCCGGAATGATGGCCACCCCTAATCCATGAGCGACGAAATTAACGATGGTTTGCTGGACTGAAACCTCAACGCCAATGTGTGGACTAAAACCGGCTTTCAGACATTGATTAAAAATTCTGTCATAAAGCAGCGGCGACATAGGGCGAGGCACAATGATAAACGGGTCATTGGCCAGCGTTTCCAGGGCGAAATTTTCGACATTAGCCTGGGGATGATCCGCAGGCAGCGCGACAATTAACGGTTCACGCAATAACACCAGCGAGTTAATCGCGGAGCTGGTGACTTCCGAAAAGCTGATCGCAACGTCCAGCCGCCCATCCTCCAGCGCAGCGTTTAACCCGGTCGGGATCATTTCCTGGAATTGCAGATCAATACTGGGATAATTCATTCTGTGTTTCATGACCAGTTGCGGCACAACACTGTACGATGCGTACATGGTTGCGCCCAGCTTAATCAATCCCATTTGCCCTTCTGAAACAGCCTGCACATTACTACACGCCTGCTGCATCATTCTTAATACGGCGTAAGCATCTTTTAAAAATTGCTCGCCGGCAAAGGTAAGTTTCATGCCTTTGGCATTACGGGTAAACAGTTTCGCACCCACATCACGTTCGAGCTGGGC
Organism: Type-C symbiont of Plautia stali; assembly: GCF_059730935.1. Taxonomy (NCBI): domain Bacteria; kingdom Pseudomonadati; phylum Pseudomonadota; class Gammaproteobacteria; order Enterobacterales; family Enterobacteriaceae; species Type-C symbiont of Plautia stali. Next base: position 326,883 of record NZ_AP035924.1, read on the forward strand.
TATTTGTCTGCTTAGCGGTGGCTGCGAAATATTCAACTTTTCTGCTGCCCGGCCTATATTCCCCACTTCTGCCACGGTACAAAAACTCATTAGCTGATTCAGTGTTGGCTTCATGACTGCGCTTCTCACGCATAATCTGACAATAGATTAGGTCAGTGAATCACAAGTTGGCCGATAAGGCATAGCAATTCGCCATATTGATCTCCATAACGCCGCTGAGGCTGGAATGCCCGGCTGATTACGCAGCGGGTTCCTCACCATACTGTGACTGCGCGTACCCGGCAAAGCGCCGGATCTCCGGGTTAGCAGCGCCGGTTTTCCAGCACAGGTAGAGTGCCGTTGTGACATCCTGCTGCGCCAGCGGCAGCAGTGCCACATCCTGCCGCAAAAATCTCTCCGGGGCGTGGGGGATGAAGGTCACGCCCAGACCCAGCGCGGCGAGGTCGACGGCGGTGGCCACATCGCGCGCGCGGAGCACGCTGGCGGGAATCTGCCTGGCGACCGCATAGAGATTAAGTACCGCGCCACCCAGCCCGATGCCTTCCGGATCTTCCTGCAAAATCAGCGGCTCCGCCGCTAAATCAGCCAGCGAGACGCAGGCCTGCTGCGCCAGCGCATGGTCGTCGGCCAGCACCGCACACAGCGAGGTTTGATGCAGAATTTGCCGGCTAATCTGGCGACGTTCCGGCAGCGGCCCGCGCAGGATGCCGATATCCAAATCGCCGCTCTCCAGCAGGCTTAGCTGTTGGTTGACACTGTACTCCACGGGTTGCAGCGCGATCTGTGGAAAATCACGCCTGAAGGCACGGATAATTTTGACCAGCGCCGGCTCCAGCATAGATGTGCCCACATAGCCAATGCGTAACATGCCGCGTCGTCCGGCGGCCACCTGCTTAATCGTGTCCTGCAGATGCTCCACACGCTGCACCGTCTGCTGGACTTCCCCGAGCAGCAATGCGCCTTCGCGCGTCAGACTCACCTTACGCTTGTCGCGCGCAAATAACTTCACGCCCCACTGCTGCTCCAGTGCCTGAATATGCTGAGACAACGCCGGTTGCGTGAGGTTAACCGCCGCCGCCGCCCGTGCGAAATGCAGCGTATCGGCGAGTGCCAGAAAAGAACGCAGCTTACGGTAATCCATGCCACACCTGATAAGGATTCGTTATTAATAAAAGCATAATACCAATTAGACCCTGATTAGCGAGCGCATTATCTTTGCCAGCAGGACGGCGACGGCAGAAACGCGCCGGAAATTTTTTGCCTTTCACAGGAGGCCTTATGCGCATCATTGTCGGCGTAACCGGCGCCACCGGTGCCCCACTCGCGCTGCGATTACTGCGGCAGCTGGCGGACATTCCGCACATCGAAACGCATCTCATTTTGTCACGCTGGGGAAAAGTGACGCTGGAACATGAAACCAACTGTTCTCTCAACGAAATCAAACAGCTGGCCGATGTGTTTCATCCGGCCGGTGACCAGGCCGCGACTCTCTCTTCGGGCTCATTTGTCACCGACGGGATGGTGATTATTCCCTGCAGCATGAAAACGCTGGCCGGTATCCGCAGCGGGTATGCGGAAGGGCTGATTGGCCGCGCCGCCGATGTCATCCTGAAAGAGCAGCGCAAACTGATTCTGGTACCGCGCGAAACCCCGCTTAACACCATTCATCTGGAAAACATGCTGGCGCTGTCACGCATGGGCGTCAGCCTGATTCCCCCTGTGCCGGCCTGGTACAACCATCCGGCCACGATTGCCGATGTGGAAAATCATATCGTGGGTCGCGTGCTGGATCAGCTTGGCATCGACACTGCTGGCGCCACGCGCTGGCAGGGTTTGCATCCCGCCAGTGATGACCTGACACTCTCAAATTAAGGAACAGCCTATGTCAAACACATCTCCCTCTTCGCACAGCAGTGAGGTTTACGATCTGCGTTCTGCCATTGAACTGCTGAAACAATTTGATGGTGAGTATATTGAGACCGATGAACCGGTGAATCCCGAAGCGGAACTGTCCGGTGTCTATCGTTACGTTGGCGCGGGCGGCACCGTGATGCGTCCCACACAGACCGGACCGGCGATGGTGTTTAATCACATCAAAGGTTACGACAACTTTCGCGTACTGATTGGCTTGCTGGCTTCACGGCAGCGCGTGGCGCGCCTGTTAGGGGTGCCGAAAGAAAAGCTGGCGCATCTGCTGCGTTCATCGGTACATAACGCCATAGCACCGGTGGAAATAAGCCAGCAGCAGGCAGTTTGTCAGGAAGTGGTGCACCTCGCCACGGACGACGGTTTTGATATCCGCCGCCTGCTGCCCGCGCCAACCAACACGCCTGAAGATGCCGGCCCCTATTTCACCATGGGGATGTGTTATGCCGCCGATCCGGAAACCGGCGAACATGACGTCACTATTCACCGCTTGTGTGTTCAGGGCAAAGATGAGATCTCGATGTACTTTGTGCCAGGCCGCCATCTTGATCAGTTCCGCATTAAGGCTGAGCAGGCGGGCAAAGCGTTGCCGATTACCATCAGTATTGGCGTCGATCCGGCCATCGAAATTGGCGCCTGCTTCGAGCCGCCGACCACGCCGCTCGGTTTTGATGAGCTGGCGATAGCCGGGGGTCTGCGCGGTCGGGCGGTTGAGCTGGTTAAGGGGGTCGCCGTTGATGCCCGCGCCATTGCCCATGCAGAGATCGTGATTGAGGGTGAACTGGTGCCGGATTATCGCGTACAGGAAGATCAGCATACCCATAGCGGTAAAGCGATGCCGGAATTCCCGGGTTATACAGGTGAAGCGCAGGCGGCAGTGCCGGTGATTAAAGTCAAAGCCGTGACGCACCGCAAAAATCCCATCCTGCAAACCTGCATCGGACCGAGCGACGAGCACACCAATCTGGCCGGAATCCCGACCGAAGCCAGCATTCTCGATATGGTTGAGCGTGCGTTACCGGGTCTGGTGAAGAATGTACATTGCCCTTCGCCAGGCACCGGGAAATATGTTGCGGTGCTGCAAATAAATAAGCGCGGCCCGCAGGATGAGGGACGACAGCGTCAGGCTGCCCTGCTGGCTTTCTCGGCCTTTTCAGAGCTGAAGCACGTGTTCCTGGTCGATGAGGATGTTGATGTGTTCGATTTAAATGACGTGATTTGGGCGATGACCACGCGTTATCAGGGCGACGCGGATACCATCTTTATTCCCGGCGTGCGCTGTCACCCGCTCGATCCCTCACAGGATCCGGCCTTCAGCAACTCGATTCGCGCCCATGGCATTACCTGTAAAACCATTTTTGACTGTACGGTGCCGTATGACCTGAAACACAACTTCCAGCGCTCGCAGTTTATGGAAGTCGATGTTTCACGCTTCATTCCTGGTTTTAACCGTTAATCACTCACTGCCCGCCAGGCCTGCGCCTGATTGCGTCCGCTATGCTTGGCCTGGTACAACGCCGCATCAGCATGCTCGATCAGGTTGCCGGCCTGATCGTCATGCCAGGTGGTCGCACAGCCCGCGCTGAGCGTCACCTGCGCGTCGGGCAGTGCGGAGGCGGTGTGAGGCAGATGCAGGTCAGCAATCGCCTGTACTGCCTGACGCGCAATATTCAGCGCCGCATGCTGATCGGCACCGGCGAGGATGATGGCAAACTCCTCGCCGCCATAGCGCGCGACCATGTCGCTCTGCCGTAGCTTAAGGCGTTTAAGCGCGTCGGCCACCTGGCGTAAACAGTGATCGCCTGCCACGTGCCCGTAGCGATCGTTGTAGTGTTTGAAGTAGTCAATATCCATCAAAATCAGCGACACCGGTGCTGATTTTTCCCGCAGATTATGCAGAGCATTCTGCAAAAAGCGGTCAAACTGTCTGCGGTTAGCCAGACCGGTCAGCCCATCAAAAAACGCCAGCTGATCCAGATGGTGATTGGCATCGGCGAGGTCGTTTTTTAGTTTGAGCAGCGCTTCCTGATAATGCTGGCTATGCCGAGCCTGACGAATGACAAACAGTCCCAGCAGGATAATCGCGACCAGCAGCGCCACGTTCAGGGAAATATCCTGCAGTCTTCCTTTCACCCAGCGCAGATACAGATTGCGCTTGTCATAACCCGCCGCGACGACCAGCGGATAGCGTTCTGAGCTGGCGAAGCCGAAGATGCGCACCTGGCCATCCAGCGCCGCGTTCCACTCGCCGCTGCCGCGATCGGCTTTCACCAGCATCTGCTGGAACAGATGGCTGGCGGAGAGACTTTTGCCGATATAGCTGTCGGGCATCGGACGGGCATAAAGCACCGTGCTGTCTGCCAGCATCAGTACCAGCACGTCGCGCGGCCCCAGTTCGTAGTAACTGTAAAAACGGCGGAAATAATCCACCTTAATGGTGGCTAACAGGATGCCTTTGAAATCACGCGCGGCATCGCTGACGCGCAGGGAAACCGGAATAACCAGATCGCCAGTGCTGCGGCTGCGAATCACCGGGCCAATGTGCAAACTGTCACGGCTGTTGTTGCGATGATAGCGGAAATATTCACGGTCAGAGTTGTTGGTGCCCACCGGCACGCTGCGCGTGGAGGTGGCGATCCAGCGTCCCTGCTCATCGTAGTAAAACAGCCCGTGCAGCTGCGGCAGACGGCTTTGCAGATCGCGCATAATCTGGCTCAGGTTGGCGGCGTTTAGCTTTTCCAGCGGCTGCGCCTGCAGGTCGCGCTGCACTTCACGCAGGGCCAGTTCGGTCTGGAGCACGGTATCTTCCGCCTGACGTGACTGTGACAGGGAAAGATTGACCGCCATCTCTTCCGTCTGGCGCACCGCGCCGTGCCAGTCTTCCCGCAGCGTCCACAGGGTGAGCGCAATGATCGCGCATATCAGCAATCCGCCGGACAGCAAAATACTGCGCAGCAGCGAGGAACCTGAAATGATTGCCGCTTCATTTTTCCTTTTAAACGTCATGTTTCACCCTGTTGCCGTGTCAACGCTAAGTTAAGCACATAATCAGCGACGGGATTTTCAGGATTAAAGACGGTAATGATGTCACGCGTGGCGATGGCCGCTGGACGACGGTTGTATTTTGCATAAATCGCCAGCGATCAGCGCGCGTCTCACTCGCTGCTCATCGTGATGACCACCTTACCGAAAGGCCCCCGGTCCAGATGGTCCAGCGCTGATGGCAGGTCAGAAAACGCGTACACTGAGTCGATCACCGGCTTTATGCTGGTCCGATCAACTGCACGAATCAGGCGCGTGAGTGCGCGGCGGCTACCGGTGCCGATACCATGAAGGGTCACGTCTTTCATCATCAGCGGCATTGCCGGTGAGCTAAAGTCAAAGCCATCAAGCGCGCCGATCTGACAGATGTGCCCACCGACCGCCGCCAGCTGCACGGATTTCCCCAGGTGATCGCCACCGATGACTTCAAGGATATGATCGGCGCCGTGATTGGCGGTGATGCGGTAAATTTCTTCCATCCAGTCTTCACGGTGGCGATCCACATAATGGTCGGCCCCCAGCGCTTTTGCCCGGTCGGCGTTGCTGGCTCTGCCGGAGACGATCACCTGCGCGCCATGCGCTTTGGCAATCTGCAAACCAAACAGGGCAACCCCGCCGGTACTGGGAATCAGCACAATGTCGCCAGCCTGCAAGCCGGCACGTTCGACCAGCGCAAACCAGGCGGTGAGACCGGCACAGGGCAATGTGGCAGCCTGAATCGGGTTAAGCGTCGCGGGGGCGGTAACCAGCCACGCTTCCGGCATAACCACATATTCAGCCAGCACGCCGGGATAATAGCCGCCCAGCGTTTTATAGGCTGGCGTGCGCGCATCGCCGGGACGCACACCGTCGATCCAGTCGGGCGTAAACGTTGAAATAACCCGGTCACCGTTGCTGAAGCGGCTGACCCCTTCCCCCCGGCCAACAACAACGCCGGCCAGATCGGACCCCGGTGTAAAAGGAAACGCAAGCGGCAGGCCCCGGCCATTCTCAATCACCATCTTGTCCCGGTGATTCAGGGCAACAGCTTCAACTTTCACCAGCACCTGCTGCGGACCCGGAACCGGCATCGCGACCGTTCTCAGTTCGAGGTTATCGCGCCCGATGGCGTCTGTTTCCCAGCGCCGCATGTGTTTTGTCATCGTTAAGCCCTTCCAGGTAATTAATTTTGTTGGTGTTGTTAGTCTCCGGCTTCTGATTATGAATAACAATACGCTATAATCGACACAGCTTATTGAGCCGGGAAGCAACAATGAAAGGCAGCGAATATAGCGAACTCCGGGCATTTGTTTGTGTCGCGGAGGAACGCAGTTTCAGACGGGCGGCGCAGCGCCTGGGTGTATCGCCCTCCGCGCTGAGTCATACCATCCGCGCGCTCGAAGAGCGTTTGGGTAGCCGGCTACTCAACCGGACCACCCGCAGTGTGGCGCCGACGGAAGCAGGACAGGTCCTGCTCAATCGCCTGATGCCGGCGATGGCAGAGATCGCCTCGGCCGTCAGGGACGTCGGTGCCTGTCAGGACGAGCCGCGTGGACGGGTTCGCATCAATCTGCCGCGTATTGCTGCCCGCATGTTGATTGCGCCCATGCTGCCGTTATTCAGGGAGAACTATCCGCATGTCTCTCTTGATGTGGTCATTGATGACAGCCTCACAGACATTGTCGGCAAGGGATTCGATGCCGGCATCAGATCGGGACAACTCGTGCAGCAGGATATGATTGCCGTGCGGCTGACGCCCGACATGCGGATGATTGTGGTCGGTTCCCCGGACTACTTTTCACGCCATCCCGAGCCACAACATCCGCAGGATTTGCGCCAGCATCAATGCCTCACCTATCGCTGGGCCGATACCGGGGTGCTGCAACGTTGGGAATTTCATGGGCCGGAAGGCGCGCACAGCGTAAATGTTGAAAGCATAGTCACCGCCAACGAAACGGATTTTGTGCTCGACGCCGCGTTGAAAGGAACCGGGCTGGCCTATATCAGCGATCAGTTCGCACAACCCTGGATTGAACGCGGCGAACTCAGGCAGGTACTGGGCGAGTGGTCTGCAGTGTTTTCAGGACTTCATCTCTATTACGTTAACAATCCCCATATGTCGGCCTCGCTGAGAGCGTTTATTGACCAGTTAAAATCATTTGTCGCGACCAGGCGTTGAAATCAGCAAGCGCCACGCTGCTTGTCCGACGACAAATATTAAATCATGCTAATCATTAACCCTGCTATCGTTCCGGTTGTTACCGCTAGTATTTTCTCCCCTGCAACGCGCCTCAACCGCTGCCGCCACGCTTTTAAGGCGATCTAAATTTGCAGCAAAAATTTATTCAATCATTAAATTATATTTATTATATTAGCGAAACTTTAATGTGGACTGGTTGAGGATTACAGTGCATTTAACAAGGAAATCAGTGATTAGCAGCGCTATCTCTGATGGCGTACTGACAAAAAGAACCCACAGAATGTGCAGGATACTTAATGGTATCGATCAGCGCATCAGCATTACACCGGCAAGCGGATTGATTGACTTCCTCAAAGGGATGGAGGTGACCAACGAACAGTACCGGCGCAGTGGCATCGTTAAGGAAAAACGCTCAATTTTTCTCTATAACGAAGGGCTGCTGAATCCGGAAAGCACGCTGTTTCTCGCCCGCAAAGGCCAGGATATCCTCGGCACGCTAAGCGTCATCGCCAATCACAATAACTGTCTGCCATGCAGCAAACTTTTCCGTGAAGAGATGGCCGCCCTGCAGCTGGAAAAGCGCAAAGTGGTAGAGATTGGCACGCTGTCGGTACGCTATCAGGCAGACAGTGAAAATATTGTGTTTATGCTGTACCTGAAAATCATGATCTACACCATTTTCATTGAACAGGTGGATGACATCTTTATTCAGGTCAAAGAGAAGGTTGCTGCGTTTTACGAGCGCAATTTTCTGTTCAAACAGGTCGGCGGCACCAAAAAGCACCCGGATTACAGTGACCTTAACGCCACGCTGCTGCGCGTGGACGTGAAAAGTATCCGCGACAAAATTTATGAGCAGCAGTGTTATGGCCCGATGGGCTGGCTTCGCATGCTGCGTGAACTTGGTTTACTGCAGCACTACCGCACGCTGAGCCAGCAGTGCCACAGCTGCCCGCGCTTTACGCCAGATCAGCGGGACGCGGAGCTCTATCAATATCTGTGTAATCTGTGACGGCGCCAGCCTCCTCTGCACCGTTTTCGATTTTCACACAGATTACTTGCCGGCATTGCTATCCACGTCGTGCTGCAGGAAGAGTTCTTTTAGCCATTCGATGAAGACCCTGACTCTGGGTGATAGCTGTCGGTTACGCGGATACAGGACAGAGACGGGAGACGGTTCAGGTGGAAAGGCTTTGAGCAATTCGACAAGCGCCCCCGTCTTCAGATCATCTTCCACGTGATAACGCGGCACCTGGATGATGCCGAGACCCATGCGCGCCACGGATACAAAGGTATCAGCCGCATTAACGGTAATTGAAGTTTTGATCGTCGTGGTGATGCGCTTGCCGTCCACCCTGAATTCCAGCGGGAGTATGCCGCTACTGCCCGTGGTGCGGAATCCGATCATCCTGTGGCCGGAATGCAGTTCATCCGGATCCGACGGAAGCCCGAACCGGGAGACGTAACCGGGCGAAGCGACCGTGACCTCTTCCAGCGTGGCGACGCACCGTGCGATCATATCGCTGTCCTGCGGCGTTCCGACACGCAGGACACAATCAATTCCCTCACGCACCAGATCGACCAGCCGGTCACCCTCGCTCAGATAGATTTCGATATCAGGATAAGCTTCGAGAAAACAAGGAAGATGCGGCAGAACAAAATGTCTTGCCAGCGTGCCATGAACATCGACACGCAACAATCCCTTCGGTCGGGCGCCGGCAAACGCCCCCTCGGCATCCTCGATATCGTCCAGTATAGAAACGCAGCGCTTGTAGTAGGCTTCACCGTCCAGCGTCGGGCTGACGTGACGCGTGGTGCGTTCCAGCAGCTTAATCCCGAGGCGCGACTCAAGTTGCTTAATTGCGTCCGTTACGGTCGAGCGTGGCAGGCCGAGGTCTTGCGCCGCCCTTGTGAAGCTACGGCGCGCTACCACACGAGTAAAGACGCGCATCGTATCAATTCTATCCATGGTATTGTTCGTCATTATCGAATTCTGATACCAGATAGTGACTGATTATCCGGAAAAGATACAGTGCTAGAGTTTCTCCGTGTTCAGGCGCGATACCGCGCGAAAATGGGAGAATATCTATGTCTGCTTCAGAGAAAGTTGCAATCGTAACCGGTGCATCCCGCGGAATTGGTGCCGCCATTGCCAGGCAGCTTGCTGCGGACGGCTTTGCCATCGTGGTGAACTATGCCGGCAACGCAGAGGCTGCTGCCGCCGTGGTTGAGGAGATCGAAGCCGCCGGTGGCAGAGCCATCACCGCGCAGGCGGACGTTGCTGATGCCAGCCAGGTAAAACGCATGTTCGATTTAGCCGAATCTGCGTTTGGCGCTATTGATGTGCTCGTCAATAATGCCGGCGTAATGATGCTGTCTCCGCTGGCCAGCGCCGACGATCAGAGTCTTACCAAGCAGATTGACATCAATCTGAAGGGGACGTTTAACACCCTGCGCGAAGCGGCAAACCGCCTGCGTTCTGGCGGGCGCATCATCAACTTCTCCACGTCGGTTGTCGGGCTTAAGCTTGAGAATTATAGCGTCTATGCCGCGACCAAGGCGGCCGTCGAAACACTGACAACCATCATGTCCAAAGAGATGCGCGGACGCAGCATCACCGTCAATGCCGTCGCGCCCGGTCCGACTGCCACCGACCTCTTCCTCAACGGGAAAAGCGATGAACTGATCGCGCGCATGTCCAAAATGAATCCGCTGGAACGCCTCGGCACGCCTGAGGATATCGCCAGTGTTGTTTCTTTCCTCGCCGGACCACAGGGCAGCTGGATGAACGGACAGATCCTGCGCGCCAATGGCGGAATGGTCTGAGCCGCAAACTGCAGATTGAGTCAAAGGAGTACTGTTATGTCTCAGAAGATTATCCTGGTGACCGGATCGTCAAGCGGCTTCGGTCGCATGACTGCCGAAGCGCTGGCTCGTGCTGGCCATACCGTTTATGCATCAATGCGGGGTATTGCGGGCCGTAATGCCGCAAATGTCCGCCAGTTAAACGAACTTTCCACGCGGGAAGGAATTGACCTTCGGCCGCTGGAACTTGATGTTCAGTGCGATAAATCGGTTGATGCTGCCATTGAAACGGTAATATCCGACGCCGGAAAGCTTGATGTGGTGGTACACAATGCTGGCCACATGATGTTCGGTCCGGCCGAAGCCTTCACGCCAGAGCAGTTCGCCCAGCAATATGACGTTAACGTACTGGGAACGCAGCGCGTCAACCGGGCCATACTGCCGCATATGCGCTCCCGACGTGAAGGCCTGCTGGTCTGGATTTCCAGTTCCAGCGTGACCGGCGGCACACCGCCCTATCTGGCCCCTTATTTTGCCGCCAAAGCGGCGATGGATACGCTTGCCGTTCAGTATGCGCGCGAGCTCAGCCGATTCGGCATTGAGACGACAATCATCGTGCCGGGAGCCTTTACCAAAGGGACCAACCATTTTGCCCATTCTGGAAGTCCTGCCGACACCGGGCGTGTCGCGGAGTATGAAGCAGGTCCTTATGCCGGTTTCGGAGATGTTGTGCAAAAGGCCTTTGCGGAGATAGTGCCGGAAGATGCCGATCCGGCGCGCGTTGCAGCACAGATTGCCGATGTTGTCGGTATGCCTTTTGGTACGCGTCCATTTCGTGTGCATAACGATCCGTCCGAAGACGGCGCGAATATCGGCTTTGCGGTCATCGACCGTTTGCGCGCCGAAATGCTACATCGGGTTGGACTGTCCGATCTTCTGACACCAGCAAAAGCACCGTCGTGTGAAGGATAACAGGCGTGACCGGCGGGATCGCTCGCCGGTCGCTTTAACACGCAAACAGGAGCGCCGGAAATGCACACCGTTGTCATCCTTATCTGTGGCTTTGCTTTATTAAATATCCTTGCTCGTACACCCTACCAACAATTCAGCATCCCTTAGCGTTAGCTTGCGTTCTGTTAAACCTCAGCCCCCGGTTTGAATAGAAGGCGCTAATCAGCCTTACCGGCGCGTTAGCCGAACCCGGCGCCATTATATCAATCACTAAAAGTATGTTGTAATTAATGTGTGTCATTGCCGCTTACATCTGGCATTGCTGCAAATCCGGCTGTAGCTCCTATGCTGTAGTGAGTCATTAACGTGCGGATATGAGGTATGCATGAGTTTACTGTTTAGCGCGACGCAGCTTGGCGAGTTGTCGCTGGAAAATCGTATTGTGATTGCACCGATGTGCCAATACTCAGCGGAAGAAGGTCAGGCAACGGCCTGGCACCGCATTCATCTCGGCCAGCTGGCGCTCTCTGGCGCGGGACTGCTGATTATCGAGGCGACGGCAGTGGAACCCATTGGCCGTATCACGCCGGGCGACCTGGGGTTATGGGACGACGCGACAGAAGCCGCGCTGGCCAGCGTGCTGCAGGACGTGCGGCGCTACGCTACCCTGCCGATTGGCATTCAGTTGGGTCACGCCGGGCGCAAAGCGTCCTGTGCTGCGCCATGGCAAGGCGGTGCGCAGCTCTCTGAGGAACACGGCGGCTGGCAGACCGTCGCGCCGTCTGCGCAGCCGTTTGGACAGGATGAACGTCCGCCGGCCGCACTGAGCAAACAGGATCTGGCGCAGCTCAAAAAAACCTTTGTCGATAGCGCTCTGCGCGCGGTACGCATCGGCATTCAGCTGGTCGAACTGCATGCTGCGCACGGCTATTTGCTGCACCAGTTTCTGTCGCCGCTCAGCAACCAGCGTGGCGATGAATATGGCGGCTCATTAGAGAACCGTCTGCGTTTTCCGCTTGAGGTGTTCAAGGCGCTGCGCGCTGCGCTGCCAGCGGAAATCCCGGTTGGCGTGCGGCTGTCTGCCACCGACTGGATCGAGGGCGGCTGGGATAATCAGCAATCGATTGTTTTCAGCCAGCAGCTTGAAGCCGCAGGATGCGCCTATATTCACGTCTCCAGCGGTGGCCTGGCGCCACAGCAGCAAATCAGCGTCGGTCCAGGTTATCAGTTGCCGTTCGCCCGCGAGATTCGCCAGCAGGTCTCGATTCCGGTGATTGGCGTGGGGCTGATTACCGAACCGAAACAGGCCGAGCAGGCGCTGCAGGAGCAGGATGCCGATTTGATTGCGCTGGCACGCGCGGTGCTGTATGACCCACGCTGGCCATGGCACGCCGCCGCCGAACTGGGCGCGCAGGCCAAAGCGCCGCCGCAGTATCTGCGTTCCGAACCGCACGGCCTGAAAGGCACCCTGATCAGCAACCAGTAGTTCCCCTGACCGGCAGCCGCCCGGTTGCCGGTTCTGTTCTGTTCTGTTCTGGGAAATTTCACAGATTTCAGCCCATTGTGCGCGACCGCACTATTTTCGTCTTATGCTTTCCCGGCCAATTAACCAAAAGGAAGATGAGATGAAATTGCAGCATTATTTACTGGGCGGCGCGCTCTGCGCTTTCAGCGTGAGCGGCCTGGCCGCTGAGATGAAAAATCCCCTGAGCGTGCATGTGCTGAATCTGCAAACCGGTGTACCGACCGCAGGTATTGAGGTCGAACTGGATAAGAAACAGGGTGAAGAGTGGGTGAAACTGGCGCAGGGCACCACCAACGAACAGGGACGTATTCCGGCGCTTTACCCGGCGGGCCAGAAGGCGCAGATCGGGATTTACCGCGTAATTTTTAAAACCGGTGACTATTACAAAAAAAACAGTCAGCCGACCTTCTTCCCGGAAATCCCGGTGATGTTCAACCTGGATAATGCCGATCAGCACTACCATATTCCACTGCTGCTCAGCCAGTACGGCTACTCCACCTATCGCGGCAACTAAGCAAAAAAGGCGCTGCGGACGGTATATTTATACCAGTACGTTTTGTTGAACCGTTGCCTCGTTAAGCGATTGAATGAGGCAGGAGAATCTCTATTCCGTTTCTCCTGCCCATTACAGGGTAAGCCTGTTTTTTCGGCTGGTGTGATTGCTATAGCGTGCTGGCTGACGCATTAAAAACTGCCTGACTCAGCTTTCGCGCTGAGCTGGGTTCTGTGAAATCCAGCGCTCTGTTTTCGCTCTGCTTTCATCGGTTGCCGGATTAAAGAGCATCATCGTTAAATCCGGCCTGCCTTCAACAGAAAAGGTCGAGAACTCCAGGGCAATCGTTCCCATTTGCGGATGATGCAGCACCTTAAACCCTTCGCCATGCCCGGCCACATCGTTGTTACGCCACAGGCGGGCGAAGTCAGCACTTTGAGCGGATAGCTCCTCAACCAGTCGATCAATTTCCTCTGAAGCACCCAGGCGCGCGGCATCCGCCCGAAAGGCGTTGACGATGAGCCGGGCCACACCCTCCCAGTCGTCTTGCATCCCCCGCGCATCCTGATCGGTAAAAAGCAGGCGCAGAATATTGCGCCGCGCGGGCGGAAGTTGCCCGTAATCCTTCAGCACAACCGTCGCCGGGTGATTCCATGCCACCACATCCCAGGTGGCGGTTTTGATAATCGCCGGAATCGTCAGGCTTTCCAGTACGCGTTGCAGCCGTGGGGTTATGCTGTCGGACCGACTTACCCGGTTTTCTGGCGGATGCCCAAACGCGAGGATAAACAGATGATCGCGCTCGGTAGACGTAAGCCGCAGTCCGGCAGCAATGCGGTTCAGTACCTCACGCGAGGGCGCTCCCCCCCGGCCCTGCTCAAGCCAGGTGTACCAGGTCGGGCTGATATTCGCGAGCTGGGCAACTTCTTCGCGGCGCAGGCCCGGCGTACGGCGGCGGCCGGGCAAAAAACCAAACGAAGCCGGGTCAATTGCCAGACGGCGTGCCCTTAAAAACTCACCCAGCGGATTTTCAGAAAGCAGCGTCATAAATCACCCTGTTAATGTTTATACCCTGATAACCTCACTACTTTAATAGTAAAAGATCCGCGCTTACGCTGTCGCACTAAATCACTCAGGAGACAGGCTATGCGTATTTTTATAACGGGTGCGACGGGCTTTATCGGCTCACGCGTAGTATCGGCCCTGCAGGCTCGCGGCCATCAGGTGACCGGTCTTGTACGTTCAGAAGAAGCAGCTCAGCAGTTAAACGATAAGGGCGCGACAGCCCAGCGCGGTACGCTGGAAGATCCCCAGGCGTGGATTGCTGGCATTGACCAATGTGATGCGGTGATCCATACCGCTTTCGATCATGATTTCAGTCGTTTTGTCGATAATTGCGAAAAAGACCGCCGCGTTATTCGCGCGATTGGCTCTGTGTTGCAGGGCAGTCAGCGTCCGCTGCTCATCACTTCTGGTACTGGAATGGGTGATGACGGCAGCGGCCAGCCCGCTCTTGAGCAGAATTTCAACCCGGCACACCCTAACCCACGCGTCGCCTCGGAGCTGGAAGGTACTAAGCTCCTTGAATCGGGAATCGATCTACGTGTGGTGCGTTTACCTCAGGTTCACAACACCGAACGTCAGGGATTAATCAGCTATTACATCGCTCTTGCCAGGGAGAAAGGCGCGGCAGCTTATATCGGCGGAGGTGAAAACGCCTGGTGCGCGGCACACGTTGATGACGTCGCCGGGCTGTACGTAAAAGTGCTTGAGCAAGGCGAACGCGGCAAACGGTATCATGCGGTAGCAGAGGAAAGTATTGCCTCACGGCTGATTGCTGAAACCGTGGCAGCAGGGCTGGGTATTCCTGCCGTTTCGCTGAAAGCCGATCAGGCCGCGGAGCATTTCGGCTGGTTCGCCGCTTTCGCCAGGCTGGATCTGCGTGCCAGCGGTGCCTGGACGCGGCAGCAGCTCAACTGGCAGCCCAACGGACCGGGTCTTATCGCTGATTTAAGCAGAGTGAATTATTCAACCCAGTCGTAGCCCCAGCGCCGGGTAGCGGCGCAATTCATTGCATAATTTCAACGCTGCGGCGGGTGGATTAGCGCGATAAATCGCGCCGCTACGAGCTGGTGCTGTGACCGTAAGCGGTGCAATTTATCGCACAATCTACAACGGCGCGGTGGCCAGATTCGCGCGATAAATCGCGCCGCTACGAATACCTCTGAACCCCATGGCTCTCGCCACTCAGGCCGCAGCAAATTGCGGTAACACACCCAGCCAGCTCAGCGTCCATGCCAGCACATTCAACGCGCCGAAAAGCAGCACCAGGCCAATCGCCAGTGGCGTACGCGGCCGATCGGCGAAACGCTGTTGCGCACGCCGCGCCAGCAGCGCAGGAATAATCACCGCCCACAGCGTGGCAAACAGACCGGCAAAACCGATGGCGGCGACGAAGCCATGCGGCCACCATAGCGAAGCGAGCAGCGGCGGCAAAAATGTCAGGCACGCGGTTTGCAGCCGCGCGCGCGGGGAATGCCCCCAGCCGAGGCGGTCAGCGATGAAATCAAACAGGCCCGCCGTCACGCCGAGAAACGAGGCAATCACCGCAAAATGTGAGAACACCGACATCATCAGCGACAACGCGCGCACGTGCAGATGATCGCGCAGCGCGGCCATCAGCGCGGCAATATCTCCACCCTGCTGCACGATGTCAGGAAACGCGGCGCGCGGCAAATTCCCCATGGTGCAGACAATCCAGAACAGGTACAGCGCCAGCGACATCAGCGTGCCCAGCACCAGCGCGCGTGTCACCGGCGACTCGCGGCGCTGATAATAACTCACCAGTCCGGTGATGTTACCGTGATAGCCAAAAGAGGCCAGACAGAACGGCAGCACGCCCAGTGCGTAAGGCCAGTAGCTGTCTCCCGGCGCGGCGGCAGCGAACAGCGAGGGCACGTCTACCTGGGTTAACAGTCCGCCAAACAGCAAAATCAATAGCAGGATTTTTGCCAGCACGCAGAACGTCATCAAACGACTGACACCGGTGGTGCCGAGCCACACCACGGCGGCGACACACAACGTCAGTGCGATTTTGGCCCCGGCGGTTGAGAGCGGCACGCCAAGCTGATTCAGCGAGTGCTGATAAACCGGACCGCTGGCTGAAATATAAGCGTAGGTGAGAATGCCCAGCACAAACAGGATGCTGAGGCCATTGATACTGGCCCAGCCGCGCCCGAGCAAATCGCGCGTCAGCGTATCGTAACCCGCGCCCGGCGGATAATGCAGGCTGACACGCATAAACAGCAGCCCGGAGAGCAGCATTGCGCCCCAGCTGATGCCCAGCAGCAGCAGCGCCCAGCCAAACCACGCCCCGGCCATCACGATCGGCAACGTAAACATACCGGCGCCCACTACCGTCCCACAGATGATCATGGCGCCCCACCATATCGAGGGCTGGCGGCGCGCCATTACGCTCTCCGTCATCACACTTTTCCTTGCACAACATAAAGGCGGCGATGATACACGGGATCGCTAACAAATGTGAGGCGCGGCGGTGACTGACGGGAAGACAGCTGTCAACAGGTGACAATGTCACATAAAAGCGCACCGGTTCCGGTGCGCCAGCCGTGATTTTGCGGGATTAACAATAGAAAGCCGGACGTGGCGGCATGGTAATCGGGACAATGTCACCGTTGTTCTGTGCCGCAACACAGGCATCGGCTGCCACGGCGGCGGCATAGCCGTCCCACGCCGACGGGCCTGTCATATTGCCCGACAGCACGTTGTTGATGAAATCCTGCAGCTCAACGTCATACGCAGCGATAAAACGCTTTTTCCAGTCGGTCAGAATGCCGGTGGAGAGCTGCGCCGCGTGGCGGGTCTGTACCGACATTGGTTCAGGCAGGCGGGCAATGCCGCTCTCGCCAACCACCTCACACTGAATGTCGTAACCATAGGCGCAGTTAACGAAGATCTCGACATCAATGCGGATGCCCTTCGCGGTTTCCAGCAGCACAATCTGCGGATCCTTCAGGTGCGATGACGCGTGGCGGGTCTTGCGTGGGTAAATCACCTGCGCACTGACATAATCATCATTCAGCAGCCAGCGCAGCACGTCAAGTTCATGGATCAGCGTATCGGTGATCGCCATATCGGTGGTATAAGCATCGCCGACCGCAGGATTGCGGTGCGCGCAGTGCAGCATCAGCGGCTCACCCAGGGTGCCGCCGTCGATAATCGCTTTCAGCGCGCGATAGCCGCTGTCGTACGGTCGCATAAAACCCACCTGCACCAGTTTTTTGCCTGCGGCAATTTCCGCTTCGACAATGTTCATACAGCCCTGCGCGGTCACTGCCAGTGGCTTCTCGCAGAATACCGCTTTGCCGGCTTTGATGGCTGCCAGCACAAACTCTTCATGAGTCGGGCCCCATGAGGTGACCAGAATGGCCTGCACCTCCGGCGCGGCGATTAAATCGTGCGCGTTGTCGTATATCTCCGCCTGCAAGCCGAGCTCGCTAATCACCTGCTCACAGTTGCTGCGATTGATATCATTAAGCGCGACCACGCGCGCATGCTGCAGCACCTGGCTGCAACGACGAATGTGTTCACGGCCGATAGCGCCAGTGCCGATTACACCAATATTGAGTGTCATGCGAGGTTCCTTCAGCAAAATGCCGGATTGGTTAGTGGTTGAGATAGTCAATGCTGCTGCGGATTTCACGCGCAATATCCTCGGCACTCCAGCTCTCCATCACCGAAGAAAACGGCTCGAAAGCATAAACACCGCGATAGCCCATCTCTTCCAGGCGCTGCACCTGCTCGCGGGATTTCAGCAGGTCATCCGCGCTCAGCATGATGCGCTCTTCGTCGGTGAGTTGATGAGTCGGGCGCGCATCCGTTACGCCAGAGAGATGCACCAGGCCGATGTGATTCACGTCTACGCCACCGGCAAAATCCTGTTCGGCGCCTTCGTACAGGTGATGATGGAAGGTATCGAGTACGATGTTAAACGGCACGCCGGCCTGAGCGATAAGCTGCTGCGCCAGCGCGGCGGAGCGCAGTGAGCTCTGCGGAAAACCGAGCGGTTCAACCAGCCCGGCAACACCATATTCGGCAAACAGCGGCGCCAGGATTTGCAGCGCCTGTACGGTTTGCTCATTACTCACCGGCGTCCCATCATTGAGCGGACAGAGCACCAGCGCTTTCGCCCCGGTGGCGCGCGCATCGGCTAACAGCGCGCGCGTTTTTTCCAGCACCGCATCATCTAACTGGTTGAAGGGATACACCGCGTTGATGGTTTCGATCTCAAGCTGATGCTGCGCTGCCAGGCGACGCACTTCCTCACCGCCTGCGCCGTCGGTCACGCTGCCGCTTTTCATATCATTGCGTATTTCAACTTTATTTAATCCCAGCTGTTCCACCAGCGCGAAGAATTCCGCCATGCTGAGATGAGGGGCAATTTTACGGTTAACACAGAATCGGTCACTGCTTATTTTGTAGGTCATGATCTTTCCTGGATAATAATCACTGGGTAAGGTTCTGTTTGCTGCAAGGTACTGACATGCCCTGATAGTAAGTTATCTTTTTTGCCCGCTCTGCGGCTTCTTTGAGTGATTTACATCAGCCTGAGCGCAATCTGATCGCCCTCACATTTAGCCTTTGCCGTCATACAGTTCATAGAAATAGTGTTCGACCTGTTCCAGGCTGCGCCCTTTGGTTTCCGGGATAGCGCGCAGTACAAACAGGGCGCCGCCGATCCCGATCACAGCGAAAGTCAGGAAAGCGCCAGCCAGGCCAAAGGCGGCCAGCAACAGCGGGAAGGCCATGGAAATGGCGAAGTTGGCAATCCACAAGGCAAAAACGGCCCCCCCCATGCAAATGCCGCGCATGCGCGCCGGAAAGATTTCCGACAGCAGCAACCAGGTGACCGGTGACAGCGCGCCCTGCTGAAAACATAAAAACATCAGCATTCCGGCCAGTACCAGGTAGGCCCGCAGCAGATTAACCGCACCACCGGCGTGATACTCTGGCATTAGCAGGCACACCGTAGCGATAAAGAACAGGCAGGCGGTACATCCCATCTGCCCTATCAGCACCAGCGGACGACGACCAACCTTACCGATTATCACGATCCCCACCAGCGTCATGATTACCGAGATCACGCCGTTGGCGATGGTGGCGAACAACGCCGCATCGTTGCTCAGGCCGGTAGCAGTGAGCATGGTTGGCGCGTAGTACATGATGGTATTCACACCGGTCAGCTGTTGGATGGCGGCAATGCCAATTCCCAGTAAAAACACTTTGCGCAACCATGGCGTGCGCAGATCACGCAGGCGACCTTTGCCTTGCTGGCGATGCTCTTCGATGGTCTCTTCGATCTCCTCCAGTTCCCACTCTACGTCCTCCGCCGCCCGGGTTTTCTCCAGCACCCTGCGCGCGCCAGCGGTGTTGCCGCGCATGACGTGCCAGCGTGGACTTTCCGGCATAAAGATCATCCCGATCCACAACAGCACGGCGGGCACGGTGGAGATGGCCAGCATCCAGCGCCAGGTGTGTTCGCCACCCCAGATTTCATTGAAGGCGGCATTGGAGACATAGGCCAGCAGCTGGCCAGAGACAATCATCAGCTCCTGCAGAGTCACCAGTTGACCGCGTTTATTCGCCGGGGCAATTTCCGCGATATACACCGGCACGGTGGCAGCCGCCCCGCCAACGGCAATACCAAGAAACAGGCGTGACGCAATCATCGTCACCACATCAGGTGCGAAGGCAGAGCCGACCGCGCCGAGGGCAAAAATAAAGGCCAGCGTGATGATGATTTTGCGGCGCCCGAGGGCATCCGCGAAGTGCCCTGCCAGCAGCGCGCCAAAGGCAGCGCCGAACAACAGTGAACTGGTCACCAGCCCGGTAGTGAACGGCGTGAGATGCAAATCACTGCGCATGAAGAGCAGCGCACCGGATACCACGCCGGTATCGTAACCAAACAGCAGCCCGCCGAGTGTCGCCACCAGCGCGATGATTTTTACGAAGGGTTCGGTTTTTGTTGTGCTGTTGGGGCCGGACGCGGTGTTGGTGGAGAGATAAAGTTCTTTTTCCATAATACCTCCTGGTAAAAAATGCGTTAGGAAAAGCATCAGAACAAAGCAGCGCGTCCAGGCTATCGGCATTTTTATTTCATGTTAATTTATATTTGAAACCTGCTTTTCAAATTGTGAGTTCAAGCCTTTTGACCGGTTTATTTTGATGGATTTACATCAGCCGAAAAAAGGCGAATGAAGATCGGGCGAGGTGGTTATGGAAGCGCAGCAGATCGGCCCCTTTACGCCGAGAGTCGCCACGCTTTGTGATCAATCGCGCAACAACTGCACAAACCTTCTTGTATGGTAGTCGCTCTTTAACCTCTTCGGGATTTGTCATGGCCTCATCAACTGTTGCTCAATCTGATACCGCTGAAGCTCACCCTAAATCGTTGATCCGCCGCGTCGCCAGCGCCTCGGCGATAGGCACAGCGGCAGAGTATTACGACTTTTTCGCTTACGGTACGGCAGCGGTACTGTTCTTTGGCCATCTGTTCTTTCCCAGTCACGATCCGCTGGTCAGCACACTCGCTGCCTTCGCCACTTATGCGGTTGGCTTCCTCGCACGTCCCATTGGCGGCATGGTGTTTGGGCACATCGGCGACAAAGTGGGACGCAAAAAGGCGCTGGTGGCGACCATCCTGATCGTGGGCCTTGGCACGTTCTGCATTGGCCTGTTGCCAACCTACGAAAAAATTGGCGTCTGGGCCCCGGTATTACTGATTGCCATCCGCTTGCTGCAGGGGTTTGGCGTCGGCGGCGAACAGGCGGGCGCGGTATTAATGACGGCCGAATATGCGCAGCCTTCCCGGCGCGGTTTCTTTGCCAGCTGGGTGCAGATTGGTGCTCCGGTCGGGTTTCTGCTGCCGCTGGCGCTGTTCGCTGTGCTTAATGCCGCGCTGAGCGCGGAGCAGATGATGGACTGGGGCTGGCGCGTGCCTTTTCTGCTCAGCGCCCTGCTGGTGATTGTCGGCCTGTTTATTCGCCTGCGCATTGATGAATCGCCGGTCTTCGCCGCCATTCGTGAAACCAAAGCAGCAGAATCCAGGCCGTTAAAAGAGGTGCTGCGTGGTAATCCGCGGCTGGTGGTCAACGGTGTGGCAGCGAAACTGATCGAAGCCTGCGCCTTCGCCCTGTTTACCGTCATCATCCTTGCCTGGGGTAAGGCTAATCAGCTTGATGCCGGCATTTTGATGAACTGTATGATCGTCGCGGTGATCCTCGAAGTACTGGCGATCCCGCTGATGGGTGCCCTTTCCGACCGCATCGGTCGCAAGCCGGTTTACCTGATCGGCACGCTGCTGATCATGCTCTCGATCGTGCCCTTTTTTCTCGCGCTGGCGCACAACAGCTACTGGCTCACGCAGCTGGCGATGATCGTGGCGCTGACGCTGGGTCACAGCATGTGTTATGCCCCGCAGGCGTCATGGTTCCCCGAACTGTTTCCCACGCACATTCGCTGCAGCGGTATCGCGGTGATCTGGCAGATCGGTTCGCTTATCGGCAGCGGCGTACTCGGACTGGTGGCGGTGAAAATTCTGCAGGTGACCCACGGCCACTGGTATGGTCTGGCGCTGTATGTTGCAGTGCTGGGGGTGATTTCATTGTTCGGCCTGCTGCGTCTGCCGGAAACGGCGCCAGCCCGCCGCCAGGGTGAATATCACCCATGGCAGCAGCATTAACGGTTAACGGCGCGGCAGCGCCACGCACAGCAGGCCGCAGACGATCAATATGACGCCAGCAAGACTGCTCCAGCGGAAGATTTCATGCAAGGCTGGCAGGGAAATGGCGGCCAGCCACACCAGCACATAGCTCATACTGAGCAGCGGATAGAGCCGGTTGAGCGGCAACAGCCGCAGTGCCAGCAGCCAGCACAGCATCGAGCAGCCGTAGGCGGCCAGTCCGCCGATTAACGGTATCAGACCATGCTGCCACGGTAGTGCGATCCATGTATCCAGCGGTGGCAGTGCGAGCATCGCCGTGCGCAGCAGCAGCTGTGCCAGTGACACCAGCAGCACGCTGGCCAGCGCCAGCAGCCAGCCCTTCACAGATGGCTCCCCATCAGCGCAACCCCGGCAACGATCGCCAGCGTACCCAGCCACTGCCGCCGCGTGTAGGTCTCACGCCAGATGACGCGCGCCGCCACCGCCACCAGCACAAAATTCAGGCTCAGCATCGGGTAAGCCACGCTGACCGGCACGGTGCGCAATACCACCAGCCACAGCACCATCGCCGTCCCCAGCAGCAGCAGGCTGAGCACCAGCCAGCCGAACAGGCGGTGCCCGCCGCAGTGGGCCGCCTGTTTCTGGCACAGCTGGGCGGCACAACTGAGCAGGCTTACCAGCAGGATCAGCAGCAGATTCATGGTGTCGCGTTGTAGCCGTAGTAGACCAGCCGTCCCTGCTGATAGACATCGTCCGGCACCGGCAGATGCGCATCCGCTTGCTTTTCGTCAGAATTCAGCAGCAGCACCAGCGCTACCGGACCCTGCCGGCGATGCAGGCGCAGCCAGTCGGCGAAGGCTTCCCCGTCGACGTAGCGCGTTTTTGCATCGGGATAACCCAGTCCGTACTCCAGCTCACCTTTTTCATCGAAGAAAGTGATATCGCTGCGGCGCAATTCCCATGCGACCGCAGAAGCGATGCCGGAATTGTCCACCACCAGATAGCGGCTCTGCGCCAGCTGTGGCCGCACGGCACTGACGAAGCTCTGCGGCTGTTTGCTATCACGCACCTTTTGCGGGATAGCAAACCCGACCAGAAGCGCCAATGCCAGCGGGCAAAGCGCAGCCAGTTGCCAGCGGCCTGTTTTCAGGCTTAACCAGCCCATCACCGCCCAGCCGGCAAATGCCAGCGCAGCGCACAGTACCCGCAGCAACTCATCGCGCGCGTACACCGGATGGTGCGCCAGCCCCCAGGGTGCCAGCACCACCACAACCAGCAGCGTAGCGCCCAGACCAAACAGCAGGTTAATCCAGCCATTTACCGCCAACGCCTGTTTCAGGCGCGCGGTGTTACCGTGCGCATAATGCGCCATCAACAACGCCAGCGGCGCAAAGCACGGCAGGATATAGGTCGGCAGTTTGCCTTTGGCGATGCTAAAGAACAACAGCGGCAGTACAACCCAGCTAAGCAAATAGATCGCGGCAGCGTGCTGTTGACGCTGTCGCCATGCGCCGCTCAGCGCGCCCGGCAACAGGCCGAGCCATGGCAAACAGCCTGCCAGCAGCACCGGCAGGTAATACCAGAACGGGGCTTTGTGCTGCGCATCGCTCTCCGCGAAGCGCTGAATATGTTCGACCCAGAAGAAGTAGTGCCAGAAATCGCCTTCCTGATGCTGAATGGACAGCGCCCAGGGCGCGCTGATCGCGGCCGCCACCAGTACAGTAAGCGGGCCCCAGCGCAGCAGTTCGCCAAAACGTCGCTGCCAGAGCACCCAGGGCACAATCGCCAGCACCGGCACCGCCAGCGCCAGAAAGCCTTTGGTCATGAAGCCCATGGCACAGGCCACGCCGAGCAGCACATAGCCCGTCAGCCGCTGTGAGGTACTGTGCGCCTGCGCAGCAAACCAAAAGCTGCACATCGCCGCCACCAGCCACAACAGCAGAATCGGATCGAGCACGGCGTAAGTGCCGATGCCGTAAACCAGCAGCGAGGTAAGAAAGATCACGCTGGCGGTGAGCGCTATTTTGCGGCTGGCGAACATCCGCTTGCCCAGCCAGTAGATCAGCAGGGCACTCAGCGTGGTACAGATAATCGCACCGGCGCGCACGCCAAAATTATTATGCCCAAATAACAGCTGGCCAAGATTATTGACCCAGTAACCGGCAATCGGCTTCTCGAAGTAGCGCAAATCGAAAAAGTGCGGCACCACCCAGTTACCGCTCAGCAGCATCTCGCGGCTGATTTCGGCATAGCGGGTTTCATCCGGCTGCCAGAGATCGCGGAATGGCACCGGGATCAGATAATAGAGAGCAAAAAGCGCTATCAGCAGCACTATGCGGGTGCGGCTGCGCATCGGTGTTTCCATACTTGGGTCCTGTAAAATGTTAACTCTGGCAACCCAGCCAGCCTTCCCGGCCGGCAATGTGCCCGCGCACCACATGGCCCTGCGGCAGCGTACTGAGATCGTCCGGCAGCAGCTCGCTCAGTGGACAAAACCGGATGCCCTGCTGCTGCGCGCGCGTCAGCAGATCGGCAAAGGCGGGCAAACCGACGATGCCTTCGACCTCTGCGTGAATGGTATAGACCGGCGTACCGCTGGCGGTATGTATCTGCGCGAGAATAAAGTCGTTAAACCCCTCCGCGCTGACCCGCTGGCCCACCACTTCATCCCACGTTGGCAGGGTTACCGGAATTTGCACCGTGCCGAGGCTGCCATCGCTGAGGCGCGGAATGAACGGCCCACTGCCGCGGCAGTCGCTGTTATAGCGAAAGCCAAACGGCTGCTTGGCATCCAGTACCCGGCTGTCGGCGCGCCAGCCTGCCACCGCAGAGCAGGTGACACTGTCACACAAAATGGCTTCCAGCGCCGCTTTACCGCGCGCAATCTGCGCATTCAGCTGCTGTGGCGACCAGACGCCAGCCCAGGTCTGCCAGGCAAAGTGATCCCAGGCGTGTAAGCCCACTTCATGGTGATCTGCCGTGGCGCGAATAATCGAAGCCAGCCCTTTACCTATTTCGCGGCCCGGCCAGGCGGTACCGGC
This sequence comes from Type-C symbiont of Plautia stali, assembly GCF_059730935.1. NCBI lineage: Bacteria > Pseudomonadati > Pseudomonadota > Gammaproteobacteria > Enterobacterales > Enterobacteriaceae > Type-C symbiont of Plautia stali. The sequence goes on from NZ_AP035924.1 coordinate 351,588, forward strand.
CAGTAAAATATCCCAGCCGTACAGCGAGGCCGCGCGCGAACGCAGCATCTTCCACAGAAAGCGCGGCTTCATCAGGCGCCACAGGTGGCGCCCCATGTTGTCCGGCCCGACGCTGAAGAAGAAGCTGGCCTGCAGTTGATGCAGGCTGAACTGCTGCAGCAGCGCCGGTACGCCCAGTTGCGTGCCGCGCCAGGTATCGACATCAACACGCAAACCCACTCGCTTCATGGCTTTTCCTGTAGCTCAACGGTGCGCAGGAAGAAGTCCAGCGTGTTGTCGATGGTGGTATCCATCGCCACGGTTGGCGTCCAGTCGAGCAGGCGGCGGGCATTCTTAATCGACGGCTTGCGGTGCTCCACGTCCTGATAGCCTTTGCCGTAGTAGCTGCTGCTCTCTACCTCACGGAAACCGGCAAACGGCGGGAAGCGATCGCGCAGCGGGTGGCGCTCAAAGCTGGCCAGCAGGTGTTCCGCCAGCTCTTTAATACTGGCTTCGTTCTCCGGGTTACCAATGTTAACGATCTGGCCATCGCAGTTGTTGTGTTTGTTCTCGATAATGCGGAACAGCGCTTCGATACCGTCGCGAATATCGGTGAAACAGCGCTTCTGCGCGCCGCCGTCGATCAGCTTGATCGGCGAGCCTTCCACCAGATTAAGGATCAGCTGGGTGATGGCGCGAGAACTGCCGATACGCGCGGCGTTGAGGTTATCCAGACGCGGGCCCATCCAGTTAAACGGACGGAATAGCGTAAAGCGCAGCCCCTCTTTTTCGCCATAGGCCCATATCACCCGGTCCAGCAGCTGTTTCGACACTGAATAGATCCAGCGCTGTTTATTGATCGGTCCGACCACCAGGTTGGAGTGATCCTCGTCGAAATGCTGATCGGTACACATACCGTACACTTCGGAGGTCGACGGGAAAATGATGCGCTTTTTATACTTCACGCAGTCACGAATAATCTTCAGGTTCTCTTCGAAATCCAGCTCGAACACGCGCAGCGGATTACGGGTATATTCGATCGGCGTGGCGATCGCCACCAGCGGCAGCACCACGTCACATTTCTTGATGTGATACTCAATCCATTCAGAGTGGATGCTGATATCCCCTTCAACGAAGTGGAAGCGCGGTTCATCCAGGAAGCGGCTGATGGCATCGGAACCGATATCCAGGCCATAAACCTCAAAGTTATCATCCTGCAGCAGGCGTTCGGTGAGATGGTTGCCGATAAAGCCGTTTACGCCGAGGATCAGCACCCGCGTGCGGCGTTTCACCGCAGCAACCGGCTGCGAATAGAGCAGCGCACCCGGCACCATGCCCAGACTCTGCGCCAGCTGGCTGCCGTTCATGTAAACACCGTTGTCGCTCTGCCCGGTGACCACTTCGAGCGCGCCCTCGCCGCAGGCAATCAGGAACGGCTCAACTGACAGCACCGTGCCCGGTTTGGCGCTGGGCGCATCCTGGTGAACCCGCCCTTTCCACACCACGAATTTCACCGTGCCGGCATACGCAAACGCACCAGGCCAGGGATCGGTGACTGCACGCACCAGGTTATTCACTTTAGCCGCCGGCAGCTCCCAGTTGATGCGGCCATCCTCCGGCGTGCGGCGACCGACCACGGTCGCTTCCGCGTCGTTCTGCGGCGTGGCGGCAATCTCACCGCGCTTCATCGGCGGCAGCGCGCCTTCCAGCAGCTGGCCGGCGCAGGCCACCAGCTTACGGTGCAGCGTCAGCGCATTATCCTGCGGGTCAATCGCCACGCGCTGCTGCGCCACAATGTCGCCGGCATCGGCACGTTTCACCATGCGGTGCAGCGTTACGCCAGTCTCCGTCTCGCCGTTGACCAGCACCCAGTTAAGCGGCGCACGACCACGGTATTTCGGCAGCAGCGAACCGTGCAGGTTAAACGCGCCAACCCGCGCACAGTTCAGGATGGTGTCGCTCAGCAGTGCGCGATAATAAAACGAGAAGATAAAATCCGGCTGCATGGTGCGGATGCGATCCACCCACAGCGGATGGTTAGCATCTTCCGGCGCATAAACCGGAATGCCCTGCTCAGCCGCGAGGCGTGCTACCGAAGGAAACGCATGGCTCTCCGGCGAGGTATCCGCATGGGTGAAGATGGCACTGATTTCATAGCCTGCGTTCAGCAGCGCAGTGATGCCTGCACAGCCCATTTCGGCATAGGCGAAGACGATAGTTTTCATTGCTTAATTTCCTGTACAGACGGGGCATCTTGTTGCGGATGGATAACACGTTGAATGAAGTAGCGCGGACGGGCGCGTACGTCGTTATAAATACGACCGATGTATTCGCCCAGCAGGCCCATACCGACAAACTGCGCGCCGACAAAAATAAACAGCACGGCAAACAGCATGAACACACCGTCACCGGCCCAGCTGGCACCGAGGAACAGGCGCAGCACAATCAGGATCAGAGAAAAGGCGAAACCGGCCAGCGCGATTAAGCTGCCGACGATACTCAGCAGACGCAGCGGCGTTGTGGTCAGGCAGGTTACCAGGTCATACATCAGGTTGATCAGCTTCATGAAGCTGTATTTGGAGTCGCCAAACTCACGCTCGGCATGCGTAACCGGCAGTTCAATGGTGCGGCGCGCGAAGGTGTTCGCCAGAATCGGGATAAAGGTGCTGCGTTCGTGGCAGTTGAGCATCGCATCGACAATGTGGCGGCGATAGGCGCGCAGCATGCAGCCATAATCGCCCATCGCTTTGCCGGTCACGCGCTGAATCAGGTGGTTGATGGTGCGTGAGGCGCGGCGACGGAACCAGCTGTCCTGACGGTTCTGACGCACGGTGCCGACCACGTCGTAGCCTTGCTGCGCGGCTTTGACCAGATTGGGGATCTCTTCCGGCGGGTTTTGCAGATCGGCATCCAGCGTAATGATCACATCACCGGAAACATGGCTGAAACCGGCCATAATCGCTGAGTGTTGTCCGTAGTTGCGATTCAGCAGCACGCCGACCACGTGACTGCCTGGCATATCCGCCGCATCGGCGATCATCTGCGCGGAGCGGTCGGCGCTGCCGTCATCCACCAGTAAGATTTCATAGTCAAGGCCGAGCGTGCGGCAGGCAGCGTCGGTGCGGCGCACCAGCTCCGGCAGGCTCTGTTCTTCGTTGTACACCGGGATCACCACGGAGACTTTGCGAATCGGTTTTTCTTCCAGCATCTCAGGCTCCCGCAAGGTGGCGTAAGGCAGCAATCACACGCGTTACATCGTCATCGTGCATGTCGGGGAACAGGGGCAGCGAGCAGATACGTTCACTGTTCCATTCGGTGGCCGGCAGCGAGAGCTGCGGATAGCTTTCACGGTAATACTTGTGGGTATGCGCGGCGCGGAAATGCAGGCCGGTGCCAATGTCATGAATTTTCAACTGCTCCATCAGCGCATCGCGACTGATACCGCAGCGCGTTTCGTCCACGCGAATGATAAACAGATGCCACGCATGCTGATGCGGCCACGCCGGCTGCACCAGCGGCAGCAACGGCGTATCTGCCAGCTCGCGCAAATAGCGCTCGGCGATAGCCTGGCGACGTGCATTGATGGCCGGCAACTTTTGCAGCTGCACCAGCGCAATCGCGGCGTTGATGTCTGGCAGGTTGTATTTAAAACCGGGCATGATCACTTCGGCCTGCGGTTTGCGGCCATGGGTATGGCGATCGTAGGCATCGACGCCGAGGCCGTGGAATTTCAGGCTGCGCAGGCGGTCAGCCAGCTGCGCGTCATCGGTCACCACGATGCCACCTTCGGCGCAGGTGATGTTTTTGATGGCGTGCAGCGAAAAGATTGCAGTGCCCTGCTGCCCGACGTGCCGGCCTTTGTAGTAACAACCTACCGCGTGGGCCGCATCTTCAATCAGCGGGATATTGTGGCGCGCGCTGACGGCGCGAAGGGCGTCGATATCCGCCGGCGCACCGGCATAGTGAACCGGCACGATGGCGCGGGTGCGCGGCGTAATGGCCGCTTCGATCTGTTCTGCGCTCACCATCAGGTTATCGCGATCCACATCGATCATCACCGGCGTGGCGCCCAGCAGCGTAATGATATTGAGCGTGGAAACCCAGGTCAGCGACGGGGTGATCACCTCGTCGCCGGGCTGGATACCCAGTGCCATCAACGTGACGTGCATGCCTGCTGTGGCGGAGCTGACGGCAATGGCGTGCTGGTTGCCGGTGAGCTGGCAAAACGCCTGCTCCAGCGCAGCATTCTGCGGTCCGGTGGTAATCCAGCCCGATGCAAATACCGCCTGCACCGCGGCCAGTTCTTCCTCACCCAATGCCGGGCGCGAAAACGGAAGGAAACTCATAAGATAACCTTACTGTTGTGCCTGAAAACATGCTGAAAAATAAAACAAGCGTTATTGCTGCGCATGACAACCTGATGAAACACCCTGTAACCTATTGTTTAAACGTTACTTAAACGAGTGCGTTCGCAGGGCTGCTGTCATCTGCGCGCAATAAAACTTAAGCAGGTCTGTTTTATCGCTATAAGAAACCAAAATACGGGGGAAAACTTAACTGAACATTAAATGGCAAAGCGGCACGCTGACTTTTTTACGTGATGTTGAAGATTGGTAGAAGATTGCGCGCCGGGGCCGGAAATCAGCATCGGATCAGACATCATTGGCCTGCATGACGACACACGGCAATTAAAGTGGCTATTTTTCAATACATTAACTAAGAGACTATACTGTTCTTAAGGTTATCCTAAGGTTGGCTGCTTATTCTTCCCTGGGATAGTGACACCAGAGGCTGGACAGGAGAATGATGATGAGAACCGCGACTGACAGACTTTCACAGGCAGCACTGCGCCGGCATCACATTGGCGTGAAAACAAAAGGATTGCGTTTCCGCGGTGAGCTGTATGTGTTTCGCTATAACGCCGGCCATTACGACGTGTTTCGCAACAGCGAATGGGTGATGTCGCTCGCCACCAGCAATGTGCTGGAAGCCATGCAGCAGTTTAAACAGAGCCAGTAAATTCGCTGGCGCATTGATTGGATTAGTATCTGTCTCCGCTGGTGTAGTGATTAGATTTTTGTCAGCCTCAACTGGCCCATCGATTGGATTTTCGCCTGTCTTCGCATCGATTAGGTCATTGCCTGCACACAGCACTCAGGCATCCCCCGCTTATATCTCCGCTGTTCTCTGGAACCCGCTCGTAAATCCTGCTGCAAATCGCTGCAACGCCGCTTTGCTGCTCGCCACGCCGTCTCCGCCGGCGTATTGTGCCTCTCGCACACCGGCCAGGGTTAGCGACAGATCGCGGTGCGCATAAATGCGCACCCTACAGGTTTTGTAGGGTCGCCATTTATGGGGACCTGTCGTCAAACCGCACAAATCCGTAGCGGCGCGATTTCGCGGTGCGCATAAATGCGCCCCCTGTGAAACCTGTAGGGTCGCCATTTATGGCGACCTTTCGCCAAACCGCACAGAACTGGTAGCGGCGCGATTTCGCGGTGCGCATCAATGTGCATCCTGCGAAACCTGTAGGGTCACCATTTATGGCGACCTGTCGTCAAGCCGCACAAATCCGTAGCGGCGCGATTTCGCGGTGCGCATAAATGCGTACCCTGTGAAACCTGTAGGGTCGCCATTTATGGCGACCTTTCGTCAAACCGCACAGAACTGGTAGCGGCGCGATTTATCGCGCAAACGGGTTACGCGGCACCTTTATGCCAACCCGTCGTGCAACCAGGCAAAAATCGCCCCGTTTACACCGGTACGCACAAATGCGCCTCCACGGCAACCGCGCCATGACCTGCCCGGTCGCTATTGATGGCGACAGAAAAACCCAACGCTGCATGGACAGCAGGAGAAAACCTCATGGAAATCGCCTACTGGCTGATCGGTACACTGCTGGCGCTGTGTGTCGGCAGCTTTCTCAACGTAGTCATTTATCGCCTGCCGCAGCAGGTAATGAACCCGCAACCCGGCCTTACCCTGCTGCTGCCGCGCTCGCACTGTCCACACTGCCAGACCACGCTGCGCGCGATCGATATGCTGCCGCTGCTCAGCTGGCTGTTGTTACGCGGACGCTGTCGCTACTGCCACCACCCGGTGAGCCTGCGCTACCCGCTGACGGAGCTGCTCACCGCCGCGATCAGCCTGGCGCTGGCCTGGTTGCTGCCGCCCGATAGCCGCCTGCCTGCCGCCCTGTTGCTCGCCTGGATTCTGCTGGCGCTAACCCTCATCGACATTGAGCATCTGCTGTTGCCGGACGCTCTCACCCTTTCACTGCTGTGGCTTGGCCTGCTGTTCAAAGCGCTGCACTGGCTGCCCGGTACGCTGAATGATGCCGTGTTCGGCGCAGTAGCGGGATATAGCGCGCTGTGGCTAGTGGGTGAACTCTATCAGCTGATAAACAAGCGCCCCGGCCTCGGTGGCGGAGACGCCAAACTGCTGGCTGCGCTGGGTGCCTGGCTCGGCTGGGTGCTTTTACCCTTTGTGCTGTTACTGGCTTGCACAGGCGCAATTTTGTTTGTTCTGCTGGCCCGATTAGGCTGGCAACGCGAGCTGTATCACGTGCTGCCCTTTGGTCCGTGGCTGGCACTGGCGGGCATAAGTCTTTTTATTCACACGATTATTTAATCGCCTGTTCATATCGCGGCGCTAAAATAAGTGGCCAGTTTCTGTCCAACGTCCTGATTCCTATATGAAAAGAATAAACAATTCTAAACAAAATTAATCATTGTGATGTGCGTCAAAAGGCTCTATATTGGCCGCGTTTTTTGAGCCACTGATACTTTTTTGTTCAACTAGTCAATCGGCCAGCCTGTTCGAGCCCCGGTTGAAGGAGAGATATGATGACGGATAAAGTCCGTATTGATACTTTTGGTGCCAACTCATTCAACGGAAACAACGACGCATTCTTAGCCCGTCAGGCTGAGTTTGAATCAAACGTCAGGAGTTACCCGCGCAAGTTGCCTTTAGCGATTGCCAAAGCCAATGGCGTGTGGATTACGGATGTTGAAAACAAACAATATCTTGACTGTCTGGCTGGCGCAGGGACGCTGGCACTTGGTCATAACCATCCTGATGTTCTGCAGAGCATCCAAAATGTCATTACCAGCGGCTTGCCGTTACATACTCTTGATCTGACGACGCCTCTGAAAGATCAGTTCTCCGAATCTCTGCTCTCGCTGCTGCCAGGTCAGGGTAAAGAGTACTGCCTGCAGTTCACCGGTCCATCCGGTGCTGATGCCGTTGAAGCGGCGCTGAAGCTGGCGAAAAAAGTCACCGGCCGCAGCGGCGTAATCAGCTTCTCTGGCGGTTACCACGGGATGACGCACGGCGCGCTGTCCGTGACCGGCAACCTGTCGCCGAAAGAAGCGGTTGACGGCATGATGCCGGAAGTGCAGTTCATGCCTTACCCGCACCTGTACCGTTGCCCGCTGGGCCTCGGCGGCGAAGCTGGCGTGAAAGCCCTGACCTACTACTTCGAAAACCTGATCAACGACGTTGAAAGCGGCGTGCGTAAGCCTGCGGCCGTGATCCTCGAAGCGGTTCAGGGTGAAGGCGGCGTGAACCCGGCGCCAGCTGAGTGGCTGCAGCGCATCCGCAAAGTGACTCAGGAACACGGCATTCTGCTGATCCTCGACGAAGTCCAGGCTGGCTTTGCCCGTACCGGTAAGTTCTTTGCCTTCGAACACGCGGGCATTGAGCCAGACATCATCGTGATGTCTAAAGCGGTGGGCGGCGGTCTGCCTCTGGCCGTGCTGGGTATCAAAAAGCAGTTTGACGCCTGGTCACCTGGCCACCACACCGGTACCTTCCGCGGCAACCAGCTGGCGATGGCAACCGGTCTGGCGACGCTGAAGATCCTGACCGAGCAGAACATCGCCGGCAAAGTGGCAGAACAGGGTGAATGGCTGAAAGCCCAGCTGAACGCGATGGCGAAACGCTTCCCGGTTATTGGTCACGTACGCGGCCTCGGGATGATGATCGGTATCGAAATCGTTAAGCCACACGAGCCAGCTGACCACATGGGCAGCTTCCCGGCCGACGGCGAACTCTCTGCACTGCTGCAGAAAAAATGCTTCGAAGCCGGTCTGATTCTGGAGCGTGGCGGTCGTCATGGTGCGGTACTGCGCCTGCTGCCATCACTGCTGATCAGCAACGAAGAGCTGGCCGTGTTCCTGGATAAATTTGAGCAGGCGCTGCTGGGCGCTGGCGTCAAACCTGTTTGACTGGAAGAGTAAATGTCTGAAGTAAACCCGATTCTGGCCGCCTCGGCCCCGAGCATTGAGGCGTACCAGCAGGCGATTGCCCAGAGCAGCGCCGCGGTTGTGCAGTGGCTGCAACAGCCTGAGATGTACCAGGGCAAAACGGTTGCCGAACTGCGCGAGCGTATCACGCTCGACTTCAATCCAAACGGCCTGGGCAACCAGGCCGCGATTGAACGTGCGATTGAATATTTCCTCAAAGACAGTCTGGCGGTGCACCATCCGCAGTGCGTTGCGCACCTGCACTGTCCGAGCCTGGTGGTAAGCCAGGCGGCTGAAGTGCTGATCAACGCCACTAACCAGAGTATGGATTCGTGGGATCAGAGCCCTTCTGCCACCATTATTGAAATCAAACTGATTGAGTGGCTGCGTGCGCAGGTTGGCTATCCGGCCGGTGATGCGGGCGTGTTCACCAGCGGCGGTACGCAGAGCAACCTGATGGGCCTGATGCTGGCACGTGACGCTTTCTATGCGCGTCAGGGCCATTCCGTGCAGCAGCACGGCATCACTGGCGATCTGCGCAAGATTAAAGTGCTGTGCTCAGAAAATGCCCACTTCTCCGTGCAGAAGAATATGGCGCTGCTGGGCCACGGCTATCAGTCTGTGGTGCAGGTGAAGTCGGATCAGTTCGCCCGTATGGACGTGAATGACCTGAAAGCCAAACTGGCGCAGGCTGAAGCCAACGGTGAACAAATCCTGGCGATCGTCGCGACGGCAGGCACCACCGATGCCGGTGCCATCGATCCGCTGCGTGAAATCGCAGCCATCGCCGCTGAGCACAACATCTGGGTGCACGTGGATGCGGCCTGGGGCGGTGCGCTGCTGCTGTCTGAAAAGTATCGTCATTACCTGGATGGTCTGGAGCTGGTGGATTCCGTCACCCTCGACTTCCACAAACAATACTTCCAGACCATCAGCTGCGGCGCGTTCCTGCTGAAAGACGCGCGTCACTATGAGCTGATGCGTTATCAGGCGGCTTACCTGAACTCCGAGTTCGATGAAGAAGCAGGCGTGCCGAACCTGGTGTCCAAATCACTGCAGACCACGCGTCGTTTCGATGCGCTGAAACTGTGGATGGGTCTGGAAGCGCTGGGTCAGAAACAGTACGCCGCGATTATCGACCACGGTGTGAGCCTGGCACAGGACGTTGCGCAGTTCGTTGAATCTGAGCCGCGTCTGGAACTGGTAATGCAGCCACAGCTGGCCAGCGTGCTGTTCCGCTATCGTCCAGAACAGCTGAGCGACAGCGCGCAGATCGCCCTGTTCAACCAGCGTATCGGCGATGCGCTGCTGGAATCAGGCCGCGCTAATGTCGGTGTGACCGAGCATGCAGGCATGACCTGCCTGAAGCTGACGCTGCTGAACCCGACCGTCACGCTGGAAGACATCAAGCTGCTGCTGGCGCTGGTAGAAAAAACTGCTGATCAATTGCTGAGCGCCTGATTAGGCGTGAAGTAAATAAGCCGCTAACCGGCAACGGTTAGCGGCTTTTTTTATGGGTTACAGACTGATCGCCGCACGCTGGCTCACTGCGGAATGCGCGCAATCACCTTGATTTCAAAATCATAGCCCGCCAGCCAGTTGACGCCCACCGCCGTCCAGTTGGGATAAGGCTCATCGCCGAAGAAGCGCAGCCGTACTTCGTTCACCGTGGCGAACTGCGCTTCCGGATCGGTATGAAACGTAGTGACATCAACCACGTCATCGAAACTGCAACCGGCGGCCTTCAGCACCGCCGTGAGGTTAGTAAATGCCTGATTAACCTGACGCGTGAAATCGGGCTCGGCGGTGCCATCATCCCGGCTGCCCACCTGGCCGGAAACAAACAGCAGGTCGCCGGAGCGAATCGCCGCAGAGTATTTATTGATGTTGTACAACGCCTGACGGCCCGCTGGAAAAACAGCATCGCGTTTGTTCATAATCGTACTCCTGAAGATGAGAGAAGAAAGCGGGTTAGCTATGCCCGTTTTCGCTTTAACATACGCCGCGTATGTATTACTATGTTTTACATACGCGGCGTATGTCAATGCAAAATTTAAGGAACAGCGATGGCAGCCAGACGACGGGCAGACCAGGTGGAAGAGACACGCGGCAAACTGATTGCCGCTGCACGACGCGCGTTCGCGCAGAAAGGTTACAGCGAAGCGTCAATGGATGACCTCACGGCAGCCGCCGGGCTGACGCGCGGTGCGCTGTATCATAATTTCGGCGATAAGAAAGGGTTATTGCAGGCGGTTATTGACCAGATTGATGGTGAGATTCTTGAGCAGATGCGCGCAGCCGGACAGCAGTATCACACTCGCTGGCACGCGTTTCTGGCGGAAGCCATTACCTATATCGAGATGTCGCTGGAGCCGGAAGTCCAGCGCATCATGCTGCTGGATGGCCCGGCGGTGCTGGGCGATCCGTCGCGCTGGCCTAATCAGACCGCCTGTCTGCGCACCACCGCCGCCATGCTGGCGGAGCTGATTGAGGAAGGTACGGTGAAACCGGTCGATACCGAAGCGGCGGCGCAACTGGTCAACGGCGCCGCGCTCAATGCCGCGCTGTGGATTGCCGCTGCCGATGAGCCGGTCGCGGCGCTGCCCCGTGCGGTGCAGGCCTTCCGGCTGCTGGTTTCCGGGCTGCTGGTCAACCCGGCGTCGCATTGAGTTCGCGTATCCAGCTGAGAAACGCCTGCAGCGGTGCCGGGATCAGCCGACGATCGTTGTAATACAGCCACAGGCCGGGAAAGCTGAGCCACCAGTCGGCAAGAATCGGTTGCAGACTGCCGTTGGCCAGCGCCGGCTTCAGCCAGTCCTCAAACAGATACACTACGCCGGCACCGGCGATGGCCGTTGACACCGTCAGCTCCATCGCCGCACCGATGCTGCAAATCAGCGGCCCCTGCGGCTGTAGCGTGATGCGTTCCGCGCCGCGGCTGAACTCCCATTCGGCCGTCACCCCGGTGGCATAACGACCATACAGACAGCGATGCTGCATCAGGTCGCGCGGATGCTGCGGCGTACCGTAAGCCGCCAGATAGGCCGGCGCCGCGGCCGCGGCAAAGCGCTGCACGCGCGGACCAATCGGCAGCGCCACCATATCCTGCTCCAGATGATCGTCATAACGGATACCGGCATCGCAGCTGTCGCGAAAAATGTCCTGCACATTACTTTCCGCCACGATCTCCAGCCGGATGTCGGGATAGCGCTGCAAAAATCCCGGCACAATCGCCGGTAATACCAGCCGCGCCGCGCTGACCGGCACGTTCAGCCGTAGCGTGCCGCCCGGCGTGTCACGGAACGTGTTCAGGGCATCCAGCGCCGCATCCACTTCGTTCATGGCGGGCAGCAGCCGTGACATCAGCGCCCGGCCCGCTTCGGTCAGTACCACCGTTCGCGTGGTGCGATTGAACAGCCGAACGCCCAGTTGCTCTTCGGCGCGCCGCACCGCATCACTCAAACGCGACGGATTGCTGCCGCTCATGCGTGCCGCCTCGCGAAACCCGCCGGCTTTTGCCACCGCCACTACCGCATGCAGCAACGCCATATCCAGCGCCATTGTGCGTCACTCCGTACAGTCTGTCCTGATTTACACGGATAGTCGCACAGCACCGTTGTGATTACAATTTAAACACTATCCGATGAAGGAGGTTTACATGTCACAGGCTACAACTACTTATACGCTGGGCGACCGTCAGGTTGCCCGTCTCGGCTACGGTGCCATGCAGCTGGCCGGTCCCGGCGTATTTGGCCCGCCAAAAGATGAAGCCCGCGCGCTACAGGTGCTGCGCGATGCCGTGGCTGCCGGTGTGAATCACATCGACACCAGTGATTTTTACGGGCCGCACATCACCAATCAGCTGATCAAAAAAGCGCTTTATCCTTACCCCAGCGATCTGCTGCTGGTGACCAAAGTGGGTGCCCGACGTGATGCCAAAGGCGGCTGGCTGCCCGCCAGCACGCCGGAGGAGCTGACGCAGGCGGTTGAAGATAACCTGCGTAATCTGGGGCTCGACGTGCTGGAGGTAGTCAATTTACGCTCGATGCTGAGCGTTCATGGGCCAGCAGAAGGATCGCTGGAGCCGCAAATTGAGGCGATGATTAAGTTGCAGCAGCGTGGCCTGATTCGGCACATTGGCCTGAGCAACGTGACTGCCAGTCAGGTGGCGCAGGCACAGCAGATGACGCCGATTGCCTGCGTACAGAATCTGTTTAATCTCGCCAATCGTCAGGATGATGCGCTGATCGACCAGCTGGCCACACAGGGCATTCCCTACGTGCCGTTCTTTCCGCTCGGCGGTTTTTCGCCGCTGCAGTCGGAACAGCTCAGCGCGGTGGCCAGCACGCTCAACGCCAGTACGCTGCAGGTGGCGCTCGCCTGGCTGTTGCAACGCTCAGATAATATTCTGCTGATTCCCGGCACCTCCTCGCCGCAGCATCTGCAGCAAAATCTGGCCAGCGCGGCGCTGACGCTGAGCCCGGAGGTGGTTGCGCAACTGGACAGCATTGGCCGGGCGTAAGCCACACGCCGGGGCTATCCCCGCCCGGCGATGCCCGCTTCTATCAGGCAGGCTTTGAGCACACCAAACGCATCCTGGCACTGGCGCTCATCCACGCAGGCGTAACCGAGCAGCAGACCGCGTCGCTCCTGCGGATGCATGTAGTATTGCGACAGCGGCCGCACCTTCACGCCGCGTCGCAGCGCCAGCGCGGCAATCGCCACATCATCACAGCCCGCGGGCAGATTCAGCACCAGATGCAGCCCGGCTTCATGATTGACCACCGGCATAAAGGCCGCGCCCAGGTAGCGCTCAATCAGCGTCATCATAAAGCGCCGGCGCTGACTATAGAGTTTGCGCATGCGGCGGATATGCGTCATGTAGTGGCCTTTCTGGATGAATTCCGCCAGCGCGCGCTGCACCAGCAGATGCCCGCCGCGATAGAGTTCGGCCGCCGCCACGCGCAGCGGCTGCGCCAGCGCTTTTGGTACCACCAGATAGCCGAGACGCAGCGCGGGATAGAGCGTTTTACTGAAGGTGCCCATATAGATAACCGGCGCATCCGGCTCAAAGCCCTGCAGCGAGGGGAATGGCTGGCCGGCAAAGCGAAATTCGCTGTCATAGTCATCTTCCACCAGCCAGCTTTTGTGTTTGCGCGCCAGGTCGAGCAGCTGTCTGCGCCGCTCCAGACTGAGATGCACACCCAGCGGATACTGGTGTGACGGTGTCACAAAAATCATCTTCGGCGCTTTGCTGCGCGGTGCCAGCTCCGGGATAATGCCCTGTTCATCCACCGCTTTGGCCTGAATTTTTAGCCCGTTAATGCGTAACAGGTTGCGCGTGCCCCAGTAGCCTGGCTCCTCGATCCACACTGGATCGCCCGCGTCGCACAGCACGCGCGTCACCAGATCCACCGCCTGATGAATGCCTTCAGTAATGATGATTTGATCGGCGTCGGCACGCACCGAGCGCGCCACGCTGAGATACTCAGCCAGCGCCTGGCGCAGCTGCGGACAGCCGCCGTTACTGCTGTAAATCAGCCGCTCGATGTCGGGTTCGCGATTCAGGCGCGACTGAATCTGGCTAAACAACTTATGCGGAAACTCACGCACATCCGGCGCGCCGGGCACAAAGGCACCCCACTGATAAGGCGAGGCATTGGCGTGACCGAGCAGCGTGGCGCCGCGTTTAGAGATCGCCGCCGGTTTACTCATCAGGGGTTCACTAAGCGGCAGCGCCGGCGCGCTGTTCAGGCACCCTTCCGGCAGGTTTTCTGCAATCCAGGTGCCGCTGCCGGTGCGCGCGCTGACATATCCCTGCGCGACCAGATTCTCATAGACGTTGAGCACCGTATTACGCGACACCGCCAGCTCGCGCGCTAAATCACGCGTCGCCGGCAGGCGTGAGCCGCGCGGGAAAATGCCCTCTACAATCGCCGCCTGCATGCAGTGCAGCAGGCGCTGCTGCAGCGTGCCTTCCGCGACAAACTGTAGTCGTTCCAATACATGATCGGCGTACAAACTCCGCAATTGGCTCCATCCTTCTCAGTGAAATTGGCTCTGGCAACCGCGCTCAGTGCAGGCATAAATAAGCGTGTTTGTCGTGATTTGTAAAGACGCTTATCGCTAAGGAAAGGTTATGGAAGGTAAAAACAGCCAGTTGCAACAACGCAAAGATGACGCGCTGCCGCGCGGCACCGGTAATCTTTGTCAGTGGTATGTCGATCAGGCCGAAAACGCCACGCTGCGTGATGTTGAGGGCAATAGCTGGATTGATTTCGCTGGCGGCATCGCGGTGCTCAACACCGGCCACCGTCATCCGCGCATCGTGCAGGCCATTGCCGATCAGTTAGCAAAATTCACCCATACCGCGTTCCAGGTCACGCCGTATGAGAGCTATGTGGCGCTGGCGGAACGCATCAATCAGCGGGTGCCAATTGCCGGTAAAGCCAAAACCGCTTTTTTCACCACCGGCGCTGAAGCGGTAGAGAATGCGGTTAAAGTGGCGCGCGCCGCCACCCGTCGTCACGGCATCATCACCTTCGGTAACGCCTTTCACGGCCGCACCTTCATGACCATGGCGATGACCGGCAAAGTGGCCCCTTACAAGCGCGATTTTGGCCCGATGCCGGCCTCGGTGTTTCACGCCCGCTACCCTAACGCGGTGACCGGCATCAGCGTTGAGGACGCTATCGCCAGCCTGCACGACCTGTTCAGCCACGACATCGCGCCGCAGGATGTGGCCGCTATCGTACTGGAACCGGTGCAGGGCGAAGGCGGTTTCCACATCGCGCCGGCAGAGTTTCTTACGCAGCTGCGCGCGCTGGCCGATGAGCACGGCATTCTGCTGATTGCCGATGAGGTACAGAGCGGATTTGGCCGCACCGGCAAGCTGTTCGCCATGGAACACTACAGCGTGCAGCCCGATCTTATCACCATGGCGAAAAGTCTGGCGGGCGGTATGCCGCTGTCGGCGGTGAGCGGTCGCGCTGACATCATGGATGCGCCCGGTCCGGGTGGGCTGGGCGGTACTTACGCCGGCAATCCACTGTCGATTGCCGCCGCGCATGCGGTGCTGGATGTCATCGACGAAGAACAGCTGTGCCAGCGCGCCAGCGACCTGGGCGCGACGCTGAGCGAACTGCTGCACCGCGCGCGCCGCGCTAACGCGTCGATTACCGACGTGCGTGCGCTGGGCTCAATGGTAGCGGTGGAGTTTGCCAGTGCGCAGCAGGCGCAGGCGCTGCAGCAACAGGCGATGGCGCGCGGTCTGCTGCTGCTGACCTGTGGCCCGCAGGGTAACGTGATCCGCTTCCTCTATCCGCTCACCATTCCGGATACCCAGTTCCGCCAGGCGCTGGATATTCTCGACAGCCTGCTCAGCCAGCCTTAGCGTTCCACCCATTGTCCGATCGCTTGCCTGCTGCGCGCAGGCAAGTTTCACCTGCATAACAGGCGGGGTCTGCCCTGCCTGAGAGACGATCTGGAGAGATATTGATGACTGCTCAGAATGCCGATGTACTGGCACAAAGCCTGAAACCCCGCCACGTGCGCATGCTGTCGATTGCCGGTGTGATTGGCGCCGGGCTGTTCGTCGGTTCCGGCCATGCGATTGCCGAAGCCGGGCCGGCGGTGCTGCTGGCCTATATCGCCGCCGGCGCGCTGGTGGTACTGATCATGCGCATGCTGGCGGAGATGGCGGTCGCCTCACCGGACTCCGGCTCCTTCTCCACCTACGCCGACAAGTCCCTTGGCCGCTGGGCCGGTTTTACCATCGGCTGGCTTTACTGGTGGTTCTGGGTACTGGTGATCCCGCTGGAGGCCAACGCCGCCGGCACCATTCTGCACGGCTGGTTCCCGCAGGTGGCGGTGTGGGAATACACGCTGGCGATCACCAGCTTCCTGACCATCAGCAACCTGTTCAGCGTGAAAAACTACGGTGAGTTTGAGTTCTGGTTCGCGCTGCTGAAAGTGGTGGCTATCGTCGCCTTCCTTTGTGCCGGCAGCCTGGCGCTGTTTGGCCTGTTGCCCGGCAGCAGCACGCAGGGTATTTCACACCTGTACGACACTCACGGCTTCATGCCTAACGGTATCAGTGCCGTGCTCGCCGCCATTCTTACCACCATGTTCTCTTTCATGGGCACGGAAATCGTCACCATTGCCGCCGCCGAATCCAATGAGCCACGCAAGCAAATCACCCACGCCACCAACTCGGTGATCTGGCGTATCGCGCTGTTTTATCTGCTATCGATCTTTCTGGTGGTGGCGCTGGTACCGTGGAACACGCCGTCGCTGATGAAAGCCGGGTCTTACCAGACGGCGATGGAGATGATGAACGTGCCGTATGCCCGGCAGATTGTCGATGTGGTGGTGCTGATCGCGGTATGCAGCTGTCTTAATTCTGCGCTTTACACCGCGTCGCGCATGCTCTATTCCCTGTCGCGTCGTCAGGATGCGCCAGCGGCGGCCTCGCGCACCACGCGCAGCGGCACGCCGTGGGTCGCAGTGCTGATGTCTACCGCCGCAGCATTTCTGGCGGTGATCGCCAACTATCTGGCGCCTAGCGCGGTGTTTGAGTTCCTGCTGGCCAGCTCCGGCGCCATTGCGCTGCTGGTTTATCTGGTCATTGCCGCTTCGCATCTGGTGCTGCGGAAAAAGCGCGAGGCGCGCGGCGAGCAGCTCAGCTATCGCATGTGGCTGTTCCCGGGTCTGACGTGGGCCACCATGGTGTTCATTGTTGGCGTACTGACGTCAATGCTGTTCAATGCGCAGCATCGTTCAGAAATTATCGCCACCGGGCTGTTAACGCTGCTGGTGCTGGTTGCCAGCCAGATAGTGCACCGCAAGCGCGCGGCGCGTAAAAACAGCGAGGAGATGGTAGCGCTGCGTTCGTAACGCTCGCCATGACGGGCACGGAAGCCCGCCGTTAATGCACATCAATACTGATCGACTCTTCCGCCACGTTAATCGTCACGGTGCAGTGCGTCCACACCGGCTGCCCTTCAGTCATCTCATGTTCGATAAAGTATTGCTGAAAGTCTTTCAGCGCAGCACTGAGATCGCCAATCGCGCGCGCGTCCGGCTCGAACCAGTCCGGTTCGCCGTTTTCATCAAGGTAGTTAAACTGAAACTGCCCGCCCTCCTCATCGGCAAACAGCTCCGCCTGCACCACCAGCACCTGCGCACCGTCGGGGCCACAGCTGAAAATGATCTGGCCAATGCGGCGATAAAGGTCTTCGTATTGCATAGTGAGAACTCCTGTAAGATGCGGGACGCGCGACAGCGCCGCGGCGGCATTCATCTTAGCCAATGTCTTGACATTATGTCTGAGGATCAGAGAATGAACGCCTGCGAATAACGGACTACAAGAAACGGAGTTTATCATAGCCTGTTCAGCGCGTTACCTCTCTGTTACCCACATTAAACGCGTCGCCCGTCTGCTGTCTGCCGTGCTGTTGCTGGCCAGCTGCGCCTCGGAGCCGCCAAAATCGCTGGTCACCCCGTTTCCGTCGCCGACCAAACCTCCTGTTCCGGCTAAACCCGCAGCGCAGGCTGAACCAGTGCGCGGCGTCTGGCTCACCACGGTGTCGCGCCTCGACTGGCCGCCGATATCCTCCGTCACAGCCAGCCCGGCACTGCGTATCAGCCAGCAGCAGCAGGCGCTGACGGCCAAACTGGATAAGCTGCATAGTCTGGGTATCAACACGGTGTTTTTCCAGGTGAAGCCCGATGGCACCGCGCTGTGGCGTTCGCGTATCCTGCCATGGTCCGATACCCTGACCGGCAATATCGGGCAGGATCCGGGTTACGATCCGCTGCAATTTATCCTCGACGAGGCGCACAAACGCGGCATGAAGGTGCATGCGTGGTTTAATCCTTATCGCGTGTCGACCAATACCAAACCTGCGACTGTGACGGCGTTAAACAACACGCTCCAGCTGCAGCCGGCCAGCGTGTTTGTGCTGCATCGTGACTGGATCCGCACCGCCAGCGACCGCTTCGTGCTCGATCCGGGCATTCCGGCGGCGCGCGACTGGATCACCAGCATCGTGGCGGAAGTGGTGTCAAACTACGCCATTGATGGCGTTCAGTTCGATGACTATTTCTACACCGAAACCGCGGCATCGCCGCTCAATGACAGCGCCACCTTCCGCCAGTACGGCGCGGGCTTTGCCAGCAAAGCCGACTGGCGGCGGCACAATACCCAGCTGCTGATCGAACAGGTTTCCCGCACGATAAAACAGCTCAAGCCTGGCGTTGAGTTCGGCGTCAGCCCGGCGGGCGTATGGCGTAATCTGTCGCACGATGCGGCCGGCTCCGATACGCGCGGTGCGGCGGCTTATGATGAAGCCTATGCCGACACGCGCCGCTGGGTGCAGCTTGGCCTGCTGGATTACATCGCGCCGCAGCTCTACTGGCCGTTTGCCCGCCAGGCTGCGCGCTATGACGTCCTGGCGCGCTGGTGGGCCAATGTGGTACAGCCAACCCACACCCGGCTGTACATTGGCGTGGCGCTGTATAAGGTGGGTGAAGCCTCGAAAAGTGAGCCGGACTGGACGGTTCAGGGCGGCGTTCCCGAACTGAAAAAACAGCTCGATCTGAATGAATCGCTGCCGCACATCGACGGCACCATTCTGTTTCGCGAAGATTACCTTAATCAGCCGCAGACGCAGCAGGCAGTCGATTATTTACGTCAGCGCTGGGGAAAATGATTTATTCAGGCCAGCAGTATTCCTCTGCTGGCCTGAAGCGTTAGCGCGGGTTATCCGGATCGAGTAATTCAATACTGCGCGGCACGCCGTTCACGCGGACTTTCAGGAAACGGCGGGTGATCCACTTCCCCGTGGCGTCCTGCTCCTGCCGTTCAAAAAACGGCCCACGCAGCAGCAGTTCTTTATTATTGTTGTAGCCAAAGCCGACATCTTTATTGCCCACCCAGTGCTGTTCAAAGGCGACGACCGGCTGGTTGTCCAGCGCCGTAGCTTCTTCCGCACTGCAGGCGGTAAAACTTTTGCGGAAAATAAAACACTGACCGGACTGATAGCGATCGCGCCCGTTGGTTTCCACCAGCGCAATCGAGAAGCCGGTATAGGCCGCAATTTTAACGTACAGTTTGGTGTGTGCGCCTTTGCCCTCGATATGCACCTTAATTACGGGTGAGGAGCCTTCGCTGTACCAGCTGCCAATGGTGTTATCGTCGTTGCGCGCCTGCAGATAAATATGCGCCACGCCCTCCGGTGTCCGGTAGCTGTAATCGGTTTGCGTTTCCGACTGGGAAACATACTGCGCACTGCCGACAATGCGCACGTGAATTTGTGAGGTGGCGTCGGAAAAATTAAATTCACCGACGTAAAACCATTTCGCGTCTTTGCCACGGTTATCCATGTGATGCTGCGAGGTGGTGAAGTCATAACTCAGCGATCCCTGAATGATCGCGCCGAGATCGGAAATCTCCATCACGCCACGATCGCCCTCCGCCAGCAGCGTCCATGGCTCAATACCCTCTTTACTGAAGTCAAAACCCGCGCTGTCGCGGTGCACGCTTTTCTGGATAATCATCGCGCGGCAATAGCCCATTTTCATGGGATTTTGCGTCGATTCAATTACCAGCCCTTCAATGGTCCACTGACCATTGGTGAGATCGCCGGCAAATTCGGAGTGCTCGATCCAGCCATTGCGAATAAACGATTGCGTACAGCGCGGCAGATCGAATACCGGCTGTCTGGTGCTGCGCTGCAAATTAAAGTTGGAGAGTTCAATGGCGGTCGAATGATCCCAGGCGCCTTTTTCCCGATCGGACCAGCGCGCATAGACAATACTGCCCTGACAACCACGTGAATAAAACTGGTCGATTTTACAGTCCAGCGTGTCAATCAGTTCCAGTGCCCGCCCGCCGAGGTAGCGAAACTCCATGCTGCTGACGCGCAGAAACTGGCCACCGATAATGCTGTTGGTAAAGAAGCCGACATTATTAAACGCCGTGCCGCCGTCTTCGCCGCTGTCAGAACTCATGCCTTTCACCACAAAGCCGGAAATTTCCACATAGCGTGCGCGTACGCTAAAGAAATGGGTTTTGCGCGGTTTCGGTCCCCAGTTAAATTTCAGCGTGGTGGTGGGGAAATAACCGAAGTTGACCGGCGCGCCGGAAATTTTAAAGCGGTTAATCTCTCTGTCGCTGCCCAGCACTTCCGCTAAATCAAAGCCGGACAGGCTGAACTCACCGGCAGTAAAGCGAATGCCTGCGGAGGGTAATACACGCTGCGACCATTTAAACATGCGGATTACCGCATCAATACAATCGGTGGTGCCATCGGCTATCGCGCCAAAATCCACCACCGTGACCGCGCTATAATCGAGGACCACTCTTTTCCAGCGCTTTTTACCGGACGTCACGAAATTCAGCCCGCCGTCATCGGGCGTGCTGTTGTCGGTGGCATCGTAGACAAACACGCCGCCGCCCATCCGACTGCCACGGCTGTATTCCAGCACCGACGCAATTTCGCCAATCGAAACAGGTTCCTGTTTACGTAAATCGTCAATGGTATGTAATTGAATCACCGTCCCGGTGGCAGATGGTGTGGTAGTGCTGGTGGTGCCAGATGTATTCGCCATGGTGTTCCCCATAAATTATTAACGTAATACGACAGAGCATCAGCAGTATAAGTGATTGAAAATTAATATATTGACCTGTGCCAGGTTATACGGGAGCTTTTCAGCGGGGTGATTTGCCGGAACAGAATAACGATATGATTCCGGAAGGAAAGCGAAGCGACAAAATTACGTTTTACAGATTTATCGCAGAATAATTGTGGTAATCGCCGGTACGAACGTTCTGATTAATTTGACTTACGAAGAAGAATGGCTTGAATTATCGAAATATTTCCCGCGATCATCAGTTTAATTTTTTACGCGAGATAACGCGCCAGTAAAAATTTTCGACTGGCGCGTCGCCGTCAAAATGTCGCGTTCAGGCCAATATTCCAGCTCAGCTGATGATAGGCGCTGTTGCCACCGACCGCAGAAACCCCGGCAAAGGCGTTGACCGTTTCACCCAGCGGCACGCTGGCCCCCAGCGACATATCCAGCCAGTTTTTATCACCGGCGCTGACGCTGCGTACAAAGCCGGTCTGCGTTGACTTCAGCCCGGCGCGCACCGCGTTCTGCGTATCGCCGAACTGGTGGTTATAACTGAGCTGCGCCCACGGATTCACCGGCCACTGTTTGCTGTCGATACGCCAGCCAAGCGCGCCGATTTGCGAATGCAGGGTTTGATCGGAAAAGCGCATAGCGGTACTGCTGTCGCCGTTTTCGCTGTAGCCCCCTGCCCGCACATAATCCAGTGCGTAGCTGGCAACCGGACCGGTAGAAAGGTGTTCGCCTATCGGCAGATCCCAGCCGGTTTGCACCCGTAGCCCGAGCATTTTTCCGCTGCTACTGCCCTGTTCGGTGCGCGTTGCCGGGCCGATATTGATGCGACGTTCGATGCTGTCAAAATCGAGATCGGCATAGTGCACATCCGCATTGATCCAGCCCTGCTCCAGCAGCGTCAGCTGGCTATACAGCGCCAGCAAATTGCCGCGCAGCTTGTAGTCGTAGTGCGCCGACGGATGCTGGTGCTGCGCGGTGCTGGACAACAGCAGACCTGCCTGCCAGTTATCCGTGAACTGATAGCCTAATCCCAGCGTCAGGCTGCCGGTATTGGCGTCACCGTTAAGCAGGCTATCGCCGCGATAATCAATATGCTGACCGGCATAGCCGCCAAACACGCTGACCTGACCGGCACTGGCCCGCTGCTGACGCTGCTGCTGTAAATGGCCGTCGAGGGTGTTCTGCATATCCCGCGACAGCATCAGCGGCGCCCGTGCCAGTGCCGCCACCTGCGCGGGTGCGTCAAGGATCGATTGAATGTAGTCGGCGATCATGGCATGTACCGCCGGGCTGGGATGCAGCCGGTCGGCGAACAGATAGGCCTGCGCGTTACTGAAACCGGGCGTTGACGAGGTGCATTCGGCGGCGGAGGTGCCGACCGGACAGGCCATCCCCAGCGTATTGCTCAGGCCATAGCGCTGCGGATCGGCAATTACCTCGTTGAACAGGCCGGCGATGTCGGCACGCACAATGTTGCCATTCAGCGCCACCAGCCCGGCCTCTTCCTGCTGGTTATAGCCATCGGAGAGGGCCGTCACCTGCTCGCTGAGCACCTGCCAGGCCGAAAACAGCTGCTGCGCCAGCGCGGCACGCAGCGCCGGGATGGTCGATACCTGTGCGGCGGCCTGATCGAATGCGTCGCGCACCGCCTGCTGGCGCGCAGCCACGTCGGGCGTGGCATGGCTGTCCAGCGAGGCAAACGCCGCGACCATCGCCGACTGCGCCGCCGGCCCCAGCACACTCAGCACCGCCTGCACCATGAAAGGCGTGGAGCCGAGCTGCGGCACGTTTGGCACGATCACCGCCCCCGCACCGGCATCCAGCAGGGTTTTGATTTGCGACACCGCCGCGCTGGCGCTGTTGCTGATGGTCGCGCGCGCGGTAAGCGGATTGGTCACCGCCGCCGCGATATCGTTAGCGCCCACCCAGTGAATGTACAGTACGTTGCTATCTGCGCGTCCGCCGGTGGATTGCAGATAAGCAGCCAGCTGGTCTTGCGTATTGAGGCTGGCATCCAGCGCCGGCACGGTAACGCCGCCGCCCTGTGCATAGTTGCTGCCACCGCGCGACGACGGCTGCAGCGTTTGCCCGAACTGTGCAGCAAGGATCTCGTCATACAGTGGATGTTGCGCGCCATCATAAGTAAAACGCCCGACATTACCGCCGTCGCTCAGGCTATCGCCGAAAACCGTCAGGTTATCCCACGCCAGAGCGTTAAACGGCACACACAGGCAACTCACTGTGGCAAACGCGACCGCCGATCGCGCCAGGTTGCGACTCTTCATCATTCACTCCGAATCAGGCCAGAGGTCATGTCTGACCGCTAAAGGTGCCGGCGCCGCAGGATGCCGTCGCGCAGGCTGAAAACCGCTTAAACAGCGGAAAGGACAGTGATAACAAGGATGCTTAAGGTGTAGTCAGGCAGGCGCGCCTTTACCAGGCAGAGAGCAGAAATTTGCGGGGTGGATCGGCACGTCAGGGATTTCGGGCTGGTAACCGCAGCGTGAGGAACGGTGCTTTGAGTGACGAAGCGGCGGCGTTAACTGAAGCCGAAATAATTTCGATTGCTGCAGCCTGGTAATCCAGTGCCGACAGGGCTGCTGGAAAGCTTTCAATAGCACCCGAACCAGGAACAGAATTTACCTCGAACAAAGGGTTTTTCTGCCGCGCTGTTTCCTGCCGCCCGCGATCTTATCACACGAACCATTGCACTGGTGCCTCGGCCGGAAAGGCAGAGCGATGCGATCCGACTGACACCAATGTCGAAGCAGAAGATTATTTCTGAGATGATGGATAACGTGATGGATAAACGGAGTAGCTAACAGGCGCGGAACTGAGGTGCGCCAACACCCCAGCCTGCTAACCACAACCAACTATAAGAGGTAGTTAATCATGGCTGAGAACGATACTAAGCCACAAGTGAGCATTTCCAAAGCGTTACGGCAGGCTGAATGCGATTCTAAAGCAGAACCCCGCGCAACTGCAGTAAACGAACCCCAACGGCATTACACCCTCGGCTACACTCCCAATGGCATGAAGGTCAACCCGCAGCAGCAACTCATACTGAAGGGCCGCTGGCTCAAAGATCTCGGCTTTAACACCGGACAGTCCGTTATCGTTACCGTCGAGCGCGGGCGGCTGGTGATTGAGACTGAACTGCGGTTCTGACTGGCAGACAAAAAATACCGGCCTTTTTTAGGCCAGGATTTTTGTTATAGAATTATTTGGCTGGCTTTTTTCGGTCCTTACGTTCTTCTAACGTGACCTTTATCCATATCCCAACACCTAAAATAAGGCCTCCAACATATCCTGATTCACAAAAGGATGAAAAAACGTCCTGCCAACTGAATGAAAAAAAATCTTTTTTAAAATATACAATTAATGATGCAAGAAGTACTACTGCCGTATCAGCAACTAAAAACAAAGCCAGGCAGCATAATATCAACTTAGATAATGTAATAAGGTTATTTTTTAGCATTCGCATCATCCTTTTTATCGAGAAGATCTTTTACAGCATTTCCTGTTTTCTCACTGATGTAACCCCCGATAACTGTACCTGTTAAATCAGATATAGCATCTTTTCCTAGTTTTGAGGCGGCTCCTTTTATTACTTCCCCTCCGAGACCACCAATAACAGTACCCGCTCCAGCACCTGCAACAGCGTTTGTTGGTTCTTCCCCCTTAATACTACTGCCAATTACTGTGCCGCCCATATTGATAGGTGTTGAAGCTATAATACCTTTACCCGTCGTTGCTGCCGCTGTTACCCCTGCCATAATCACATCCACATAACTGAACGGATCTTTTCCGGCAAGCTGAACGCCAGCATTAACTCCCACACCGATTGCTGCATTAGCAGCCATACCTTTCACCGTAAGCCCCAGCACACTGCTTCCAAACATCAACGGCACATCGCCTATGCTGGCATTCGACTTGTGATAGCCCCAGGTATTCATAATACTCTGAGCTTTAGACATGGCTTCAGAATCAGGTGTACGTTTAACGTAATCCTGCCCGGACAGCAGACCTTTAACCAGTTCCTGTGAGACAGCGGGGCCGTATTCCTTCTCCATCTCAGATGCATAAACCCGCAGATAACCAGCCAGTTCAGCACGTTCAGTACCACTCATCTGAGAAGGGTCTTTGGTAAATTTAGAAACCAGCGCATCACTGCGTTTGTCAGCATTTTCCAGCTTAATAAGCTCATTAGCGGTAGCTAATGTTTTATCGCCGTTTTTAATTTTATCAATGGCTTTGTCGAGTTTCTTTGAAGATGTTGAACCAAGGAAATTATTCTCAACCGCATTCTTCCCTGCCTGAGCGCCGGCCAGCGCACTGGCGCTACTGCCGCCGGTCACGCCGCCGGCCAGACCTGCAGCAAGGGTACTCAGTGCACTGATGATCTGCTTATCCGACTCCTTCAGGTCACTGACCTCTTTACCCGGATACATCGAATGCATGATCAACTGACCCATCAGCTCTCCGCTGACCGCACCGGTCGCGCCTGCTGCCGTGCTGCCGTGCTGCCGTGCTGCCGTGCTGCCGCCCGCGATCTTATCACACGAACCATTGCACTGGTGCCACGGCTGGAAAGGCAGATCGATGAGATCCGACAGATGCCAATGACGAAGCAGAAGTTTATTTCTGAGATGCTGGATAACGTGATGGGTAAACGGATTAGCTAACAGGCGCGGAACTGTGGTGCTCGAATATCCCAGCCCGCTGACCGCAAGCAATTAACGAGGAGCTGATTATGGCTGGCACGCATCATAAGTCAGAGACCGACACGTCCACATCTAAATCAAGACGTTATACCGTGGGATTTATCCGCGATCACCTGCAGCACAGGCCTTGACCGTCCATTAACCTGCGCGGTCACTGGATGGCTGAGCAGGGGTTTGCGACAGGGCAAAAGGTCGAGATGATCACCACGCCGGGGCAGATGATTATCCGGCTGGCGGCGGACTGATAATGTAAAAATCCCGGCTCAATGGCCGGGATTTCCTTTTAGTTATCTGTATAAGCGGCTATTAGCTTATTTATTTCATACCAAAGTTTATTTTCATTAAATTCATGTTCTTCACGATCATTATCTGGGTTATACATATCAGCAATACAAAATACGCTGGATAGTAACTCACTTAAATTATCATCATCCTGTGCAAGTAATTCATTATCACGTTCTGTTTTCCACTTAATCATATAAGTGTCCACAAAGCAGCCAGCTGTTATGTCCCTCGATATAAAACTATCAATGTAGCTCTTAAGTGATTGACTCATCTTAAAACCCCGTTATCCATAAAGTTATCATACTGTTTCGTTTGAGGATCAAGCTTCCATCAACTGACAAAATTACCTGTTTTATCAACCACAACTACATTATTTTTTTGCGGGTTAAAAAATACTTTCGATTCTGGAACTAACAAGTATGTTTCATGTTCATAAGTTCTTGTGTTATCTAAATGTGGCGTGGTATTCGTCAACAGGCCGAAGATGAAGCAGTGACTTAAGGTGTTCCCCGGCGCGCTGAACGACACTGGCAATCTGCCGGTGATCAAGCGCGGGAACGGGCATTGTGGGTAAATTTGACGGCTAAAAAATAAGAAGATCCCGGTTTGAGAGCCGGGCTCATTGATGGCTAATCGTCGTAGCGGAAGTCTATATTTAGTTTCATTTTTTTAACATCCAAAGTCACTTCACATCCATGCCACGCAGGGCGGCCATTGGTCAGATTGTTTTCAATATAATAGTTACGAAGCTCTACCAGATAATGAAGGATATCTGTATTCGCCCTTCCACCTGCCGTTAACCATTGAGTTTTATCATCATCATCAAGATAATCATATTCATATTCACAATGATCATTTTCCGGTGACAATTCTGCTCGCATAATGATCTTCTTAGCTTTATCGGGAGCGATACTATATAAAACAGTACCGATATCTTTATAAATTTCCTGACCATTCCTCATTATTGCCCTCCCGGTGCATTTATAAAGGTTTTTTCAGTAGTTGATATGGCTGAGCACGATACTAAGCCAGAAGTGAGCATTTCCAAAGCGTTACGCCAGCTTAAGGTCGGATATACCAGTATCCGCCATGAGTGCCGCCTCACCGGCAGAACCACCCGTTACAGCTGTTACCCCAGCCTTAACCTGAAGGGTAACTGGCTTGAAGAGGCGGGGTCACGGACAGCTGATAATCCGGCCGCTGGCTGAGTGACAGATGAAAACTCCCGGGTTTTTAGGACCGGGATTTCTGAGGTTATGCAGGTTTGGAGGGCGGAGATTAACGGGCTTTACGCTCATCTATTTTGGCAAAAAGCCATGATCTAAAAGCTGCGGCTGTTCCTGCAATGATACTCGCAATCAGAATATATTTAATATCTGACTGTTCAACAGCAATTATATGGCTAATGATTAGCTGAACAGCTATCAGCGCCAAAGAGAAAAAAACTAAGCAGCAAAAGACCATATATACAATACTTATAAGCAACAACCATATTGTAGGCTTATTTTTTCTTATCATTTTTATAAACCTCATCCTCAACAGTGTTATTTATAAACTCTCCACCTACTGAACCAATAATATCATCAAAAACTTTAGCAGTCCCGTTGAACAGTGGAATGATGTCAATCATATCTACTGGCCGCAGACCGTGGCGCTTCTCATCTTCCTTACTCAGCGCATTATTCTCAACAACAACTTTCTCTGACGCGGATTACAGAGGCGAGGCCGATTTTTCCCGTTACTTTCCGTTCATTACCGTCGTTTTTGCCTGCCGCTCTTCCGGTGCGACAACTTTTTGCCCCGACGCGCCTTTTTAGCCTGAACACGCTACCTCCCCCGTTGAAGAACCCACCCACCGGGTAAATTGCCTGCAGCTATTCAACATAATGCAGGGTTATGCACAGTTCAGGAGGACGAACCACGCATAATCAGCGTTATGACTGGCACCCTTCAGAAACCTGCGATGGTGCAGTCTGAGAGTCAGGAGACTCAGACGGTTAAGAGATTAACTGTCGGGAAGGCTGTTTTTAAAAAATAGATGAAACATCAAAGTAATTAATTTTCTCGTCTCGCTCATATTCAATTGGCAAAGAATCAAAAATTTTAATTTCATCCCCGAGGTTAATAATTATTAAAGTAAGACCTTTATCAAAAAATAACTTTACCCCAATCACTTTTTGTTCAATTTCAGAATAAATCACGTTAAATCGTAAGAGTGTTTTCCCAATAACTTTCTGAAACGAACATGAATTTGACAAATCCATGATTACCTCTTTGCCATACTCTCCGAGATCATTTTCTTGCATTGGCAAATCAGTTAGTTCAAGTGAAGCCCCATCCAGTCCGCACCTGAATACAATTCTTTGATTTTCATCAAAAAAAACAAGATGAAGTTGTTGCGGCGCTCCTAAATCTGGAATGTCATAAACATATATCAGACCATTTACATTTTGAAGTTTTTGTCCAACTACATTACGTAACAGCTCTTGATACCCCTCCCCCAAAAGCATCATTGCGGTGGCCCCTTCAGTGCATTTTTCACATAGGTGTTATTTAACACACTATCTTTAAGGATGATAATAAAGCTACCATCTGGTTTAGTAACAACAACATCATTTCCTTTTATTCTGAAGAATACATCACCACCACTGGCACCTGCCCCAGCTCCTTGCCCTGCAAATTTCCCTGCAACAACTTTATATGGACTAGAGCATATATCATTTATAATATTTAAAACACGTTCTCGGTCGGCCGCATTTGATGTATTCCCAGCAAAATCCTCAACATGTTTACCCAGTTTTTTCCCAACCTGTGCATTGGTTACCGAGAACTTGGCACCAGCACCAATACCAGAAGCTGGTATGGATATTTTCCCTGGACCAGGAAGATATCCAGAAATTTCATCGCTGGCCTAGTTGAGCAGCTTGGATGCTTCATTGTGATCGCCCTTAGCCAGAGCTTTTTCCACATTTTTCAAAACACCGGAAGCAATGCGCTCTCCGGGGATCACTGAGGCAGCAGAAAGAAGATAATCCAGTGCCGATTATGCCTCATCTACGCTTTTGATGGTCCCGACCACCGGCATAAAGTCTGCGCCCGTTGAAAGGATATCTTTCAGTTCTTCCTGACGCTGAGTGTACATCTTCACCGAGCACGCTTTCGCGCTCATCCCGGCACAGTTTTCCTTCTTATAGCGGTCATTTTCTGCTTCAACGCATCCTTTCGCGACCTGCTGAGGAGTCTTACCCTGCGCCAATGCATCTCTCAGGTCACTGAGCGAGTTATTCTCAACCGCATTCTTCCCTGCCTGAGCGTCGGCCAGCGCACTGGCGCTACTGCCGCCGGTCACGCCGCCTGCCAGACCTGCAGCCAGGGTACTCAGTGCACTGATGATCTGCTTATCCGACCCTGAAGGTCGCTGACCTGTTTACCCGGATACATTGAATGCATGATCAGCGGCCCATCAACTCTCCGCTGACCGTACCCGTCGCGCCTGCTGCCGCGCTGTTTCCTGCCGCCCGCGATTTTATAACACTAGCCACTGCACGGTGCCACGGCTGGAAAGGCAGATCGATGCGATCCGACAGACGCTAATGGCGAAGCAGAAGTTTATTTCTGAGATGCTGGATAACGTGATGGGTAAACGGATTAGCTAACAGGCGCGGAATTGAGGTGCTCGAATACCCCAGCCCGCTGACCGCAAGCAATTAACGAGGAGTTGATCATGGCTAAGACTCATCATAAGTCAGAGACCGACACGCCCACAAATAAATCAAGACGTTATACTGTGGACTATATCCGCGATCACCTGAAGCACAGGCCTTCACCGTCTATCACGCTACGATGCCATTGGATGGCTGAGCTGGGATTTGACATCGGGCAGAAGGTCGAGGTGATCACCACGCCGGGGCAGATGATCATCCGGCTGGCGGCAGCTGAGTGACAATATAAAATTCCCGGCTCGCTGGCCGGGATTTTTATTCAGGGTTTGGGGTCGGAAGGCGGTGATTTTCGGGTTTTATGTTCATCTATCTTGGCAAAGATCCATGAGCCAAAACCAGCGGCCACTCCAGCTATTCCACTCATGACCATAGTTTTATATATTGCATCTAAGCCAATTTGAAAATTACCTATATGTAAATAATTAACGATTAGCCGTAAAACAATTCCTAAGCAGAAAAAACAGACAACCCCATATAACATGCTTAAAATAAGAAGATGAAATGTAGGTTTTTTATTCATTTATTATTCCCCCCCCTATTAATTGCATCTTTAGTTGCGTCCCCCAAAATTTCTGATGTATAAGCACTACCTATTTCCGCCCAAAAACCAGACGAAGCCCCTAAAGCAGGTTTAAGTAAACCGGGCGCATATTCACCAAAGTATCCTCCGGCCACCGCACCTGCAACGGCTCCACCAACAGCCCCAGCATCTGGCCCGTCCGTAAACACAGCACTACCGGCCGCAATTCCTGTATTCGCCCAAATTCCCCGTCCCGGAGCCATAGCACCAGTAGCAGCGGCTGTCGCAGTACTCCAGTAATCATACGTCTTACTTTCATTGCCTGAACTGCTCATATCAAGCAACTGATAACTACCATTCGCGATACCGGCAATAACAGCACTCACTGCCACCTTCCCTAAAGATGCAGCAGGTCCGAGATAAGCCGCCCCGGCAGCCAGGACGCCATCTTTATAAGCTTCAACGATTACTTTCGGGATATTGGCACCTTCCGGTAAATCACCTTTTGCCAGTTTATCCAGCCCAGCCTGATTCTGTTCCTGGGAGATATTATTATCCTGTACGTACTGCCCCCATGATCTCACCGCCATCCCGTAGTCTGTGATCCCTTTCGGTAACTGGAATCCGTCACTCAGCGCATTATTCTCAACCGCATTCTTCCCTGCCTGAGCGCCGGCCAGCGCACTGGCGCTACTGCCGCCGGTCACGCCGCCTGCCAGACCTGCAGCCAGTGTACTCAGTGCACTGATGATCTGCTTATCCGACTCCTGCAGGTCACTGACCTGTTTACCCGGATACATCGAATGCATGATCAACTGACCCATCAGCTCTCCGCTGACCGCACCGGTCGCGCCTGCTGCCGCGCTGTTGCCTGCAGCCCACGATGTTACCGCACCTACCACTGCATGAGCCATCGCTTTTGCGGCCTGATTGTCGGCGGTATATTTGTGTATCTGCTCGGCCAGATACGGTGCCGCTGCGCCGCTGGCTGCCTGCGCCAGATTGCCACCCGCCAAACCCTGAATTGCCGCAGTCGCCGCCTGAATCCCTTTCTGGATATCGCTGCCGGTGCCCCAGAGTGCCATGGTCTTCTTATAATCACTGCTGTTTTCCAGCGCTTCCTGATACGCTTTCTTTTCAGCCGCAGGAGCGTCGGCATCCGGCTGGTTTATGTTGTTTTTTGCCAGTTCCTTCTTACCTGCTTCCGTCGCCTCAATCTGCCCCTGCGTCCGGGCGATATCAGCAACCTGGCTGCCTATTTCACCGATCAGCTGAGCCGTCTGCAGGCGTTTCTGCTCCTTCTCTTTGTCGAAAATCGGGCTGATGCTGTCATTAGCGTGCTCGGTGTCGCGGCTAAGTGCAGCAACATCCTGCTGCTGATTTGCCTGGTCACGCACCACTATCGTTCCCTGGGCAACGGCTGTATACCGCCACACCACGGTGCACCCTGGCGGGTTTTGCACCAGCAGATCTCATAATCTGCGCTTATTAAGACATCAAATTTCTCGCTGAATCAAAAGCTCACGATTCTGGCATGCGGGTTGCTATGTCTTTGGTAGAGATGTTGGACCAATTAAGGCAAAGCGATGCATGACCCGGCTGAACTCCATCCCATCATTCCCACGCGCAGCGATACGCTGATTCTTGATGCGCTCACGCGCTACATGGCGCATGCCGGCGCGCAGCCGGGCAGTCGCCTGCCGCCGGAGCGCGAGCTGGCGGAGAAACTGGGCGTCAGCCGTAATACGGTGCGCGAGGCGCTCAAGCGCTGGGAAGCACTCGGCATCATTGTGCGCAAAAAAGGCAGCGGCACCTTTCTGCAGGCGGAGGTCGGTCTGCATGACAGCTTTCTCTCTCTGCGCTTTAAAAACGACTCCGCCAACATGCTTCATGCGCTGGAAGTGCGCCGCATCATTGAGTCCGAATCCTGCGTGCTGGCCGCGCAGCGCGCCAGCGCCGACGACCTGCTGGAAATCGAACGGCGGCTGGAAGAGATGGAGCGTGTGCACCTGGCTATCGGTTCCGCCGGGCCGGAGGATTGGGCTTTCCACACCAGCATTTACCGCGCCGCCGGTAATCCGCTGCTGTTGCAGATGCTTAACGGCGTCTACGACACGCTGCATGCCTTTTTCGAGTCCCCGCCGGAGCAGGCGCTGTTTTCAGACTCGTTTCCCCTGCACCGTGAACTGTTTAACGCCATCCGCGCCCGCGACAGCCAGGCCGCGCGCGCCCTTTGCCACCAGATTCTTGATATCACCGAACGCGACATGAAGGACGTGATCCATGCCAAACGCTAAACCTATTGCGCAACAAACACTGCTGACCCACGACCAGCGCCACGAACAGGGCGCCGTAACGCCACCGATTTATCAGTCCTCGCTGTTTACCTTCAGCGATTACGACAGCATGATCGCCCGCTTTCGCGGTGAGAGCGACCAGCCGCTCTATTCCCGCGTTGATAATCCGACGGTCAAAGCGCTACAGGATAAAGTTGCCGCGCTGGAAGGCGGTGACGCCTGCCTCGCCTTTGCCAGCGGCATGGCCGCCATCAGCAACGCGATTTTGAGTGTGGTTCAGCCAGGTGCGAAAGTGGTCTGCGTTAATCATGTCTATCCCGATACTTACCGCTTTTTGCGCGGCTTTTGTCAGCGTTTCGGTATCACGACGCAGTTTGTTGATGGCGACGATGAAGCGGCGATGGCCGCCGCGCTGCCCGGTGCCAGCCTGCTCTATCTGGAAAGTCCCTCCAGTTGGGTGATGAGTGAACAGAACCTGCGGCAGCTGGCCACGCTGGCGCGCGATGCGGGCGTCGTCACGTTGATTGATAACAGCTGGGCTTCGCCCATTTTCCAGCAGCCGCTGCTGTGTGGTATCGACATCGTGGTGCACTCCGCCTCGAAGTACATCAGCGGCCACAGCGATGTAGTGGCCGGCCTGGTGATTGCCAGCCACCAGCACATCAACAACATTGCCCGTCACATTAGTCCGTTCCTTGGCGGCAAACTGTCTGCGAACGAAGCGTCTTTGCTGATGCGTGGCCTGCGCACGCTGCCGCTGCGCATGAAGCAGCATCAGCAAAGCGCCCTGCAGCTGGCGGAAAAGCTGCGTGACCATCCGCAGGTCAGCGCGGTTTGCCATCCCGGGCTCAATCCCCCTGCATGGTCCACGCTGCGCGGTTACAGCGGGCTTTTTTCCTTTGCCGTGACCGAACAGGTCGACATACCGCAATTCTGCAACGCCCTGCAACTGTTCCACATGGGCGTTAGCTGGGGAGGTTTCGAGAGCCTGGTGATGCCGGCGATTTCGGTCATTAATCAGGCCAGTGAATTTAATTCAGCCCAGGATTTTGGTGTCTCGCCGCGCCTGATCCGTATCTCTGTTGGCCTCGAAGAGACCGACGATCTTTGGACCGATCTGAATCAGGCACTTGCTGCCGCCACTCACCGTTAATCACGCTCCGGAGAACCAGCCATGACAACACGTTTCGCCCTGAAAGCCCTGGTACTCGCCGTGGGTTTAGGCAGCGCCTTTTGCAGCCTCGCAGCCAAACTCACCGTGGTGGAAGTTATTACCAGCCCGCCACGTACCGCGCTTCTGCAAAAAATGCTCGACGAATACAAGACGCAGCATCCTGGTACCGAGATTGAGCTGATTTCGCTGCCGTGGGGTCAGGCATTTGAAAAACTGGGCACCATGTTACAGAGCGGACAGGTACCGGATGTGGTGGAGATGCCCGATACCTGGCAAGGCTTATACGCCAGCAACAATATGCTGGAGGATCTTGAACCCCGCCTGAAAAGCTGGCCTGAAAGCGCCCAGCTGACTGACAAAACGCTGGCAATGGCGCGGGCCGCGAACGGCAAAGCCACCATGGTGCCGTACGGTTTTTACCTGCGGGCGCTGTTCTGGAATAAGAAGCTGTTTAAGCAGGCAGGACTGAGTGAGCCGCCGAAAACCATGGAAGAGTTTGCCAGCGACGCGAAGCGTATTAGTCAGTCAGGTAACGGTATCAGCGGCTACTGCATGCGCGGCGGCGTGGGGGGAACCAATGCGTGGATGATGTTTATGGCGGCGATGAACGGTTCGCCTGCCTTCTTTGATAAAGACGGCAACAGTACTTTAACCCAGCCGGGGGCGATAAAGGGGGCACAACTGCTGGTCGATTTGTATCAGCAAGGTGGCGCACCTAAAGACAGCGTGAACTGGGGCTTTAACGAGATTGTCTCGGGCTTTTATTCCGGCAAATGCGCCATGCTCGATCAGGATCCGGACGCGCTGATCGCGATTAAAAATAGCATGGCGGCTGAGGATTTTGCTGTGGCGCCCATGCCGGTCGGACCGTCCGGTAAAGCCTTCCCAACCATCGGCTATACCGGCTGGGCGATGTTCAAACAGGGTAAACAAAACGATGTCGCCTGGCCGCTGATTACCTTCCTCAGTAATAAAACCAACAACCTGGCGTGGGCGAAGTTTGTCGGCACGCTACCCATCTATAAAGGTGCGGAACAGGACCCGTTCTATCAGACGCCGCAGTTTGCCGGCTGGTTTAAGGAGCTGAACGATCCAAATTATGTGCCGCTCACCATGCCGACCCATCTCAAAGGCTGGGGCTATTTCAATTCAGTGATCGTGAAAGAGAGCAGCCAGGAGACGTTACTGGGCGAAAACGACACCAAAGATATGGTGCAGGACTGGGCCAGCTATCTGAGTAAAGAGCAAAAAGCCTGGCTCGCCAGCCAGTAATCCCGCGTAAACCGGAGCCCTGAAATGACGCCTGAAATCTCTCTTCCTGCCAGCCCGGCGCGTCGCCGCTGGCGCTGGACCCGGCTTGCTGAGCCATGGTGGTATCTATCACCGGGCCTGTTGCTGATCGCCCTGTTCATCTTCGTGCCGATGGCGATCGGCATTTCTTACGCTTTTCAGAGCATGAACCTGCTCAATCCGCTGGAAAGCGGCTGGG
Organism: Type-C symbiont of Plautia stali; assembly: GCF_059730935.1. Taxonomy (NCBI): domain Bacteria; kingdom Pseudomonadati; phylum Pseudomonadota; class Gammaproteobacteria; order Enterobacterales; family Enterobacteriaceae; species Type-C symbiont of Plautia stali. The sequence continues at coordinate 386,672 of NZ_AP035924.1, forward strand.
TTGGCTGGGCGAACTTTGCGCAGATGCTTGACGATCGCCGCTTCTTTCGCGCGCTCGGCCATACCCTTAACTGGACGCTGAGTTCACTGCTGCTGCAGTTCTTTTTCGGCCTCGCGCTGGCGCTGCTGCTTAACCGCGAGTTTCGCTTTCGCCGCTGGGTGCAGGCGCTGGTGTTTTTACCGTGGGCGGTGCCGGCGTTTCTTTCCGGCCTGACCTGGTCCTGGCTGCTCAACCCGGTCGTGGGTCCGCTGCCACAGTGGCTCAGCGACGTAGGCATTCTCAGTGAACCTTACAATATTCTTTCCGATCCGCAACTGGCGATGTGGGGGCCGGTGATTGCTAACGTCTGGTTCGGCATCCCGTTTTTTGCCATCACTTTACTGGCGGCACTGCAGTCGATTCCCAAAGATTTGTATGAAGCAGCAGCCATCGACGGTGCCAGCGGCTGGCAGCAGTTTCGCCGTGTCACCCTGCCGTTTCTCGCCCCGATGATCGCCATTACCGTGATGCTGCGTACCATCTGGATCGCTAACTTTGCCGATTTGATCGTGGTGATGACCGACGGCGGTCCGGCCGGTTCAACCTCGATTCTCTCCAGCTACATCTTCACCACCGCTTACCGCAAACTGGATTTTGGTTATGCCTCAGCGATGGCGGTGTGTCTGTTACTGCTGATGACCTGCTATGCGCTGGTACTGCTGCGCATCCGCCATCAGTTACTTAAGTAAGGAGTCTGCATGCGCCTGTTACCGTTGATCGGTCATCGTCTCAGCATCGCCACCTATTTGCTGTTTGCGCTGTTTCCGTTGTACTGGATCATTAAAATTGCCGTCACGCCGGACAGTTTGCTGTTCAGTCAGGGCGTGACGCTGTTACCTGGCGGTTTCACCCTGAGCCACTTTGCGAAGGTATTGACCGACAGTGATTTCCCCACGTTTTTTATTAACAGTCTCATTGTCTCCTGCAGCACTGCCGCGCTGACCACCTTGATTGCCGCGGCTGCCGGCTATGCCTTTTCCCGCTTTCAGTTTCGCGGCAAGATGGTGATGGCGGCCCTGCTGCTGTTTACGCAGATGTTTCCGCTGGTGATGATCATTGCGCCGATTTACCGGGTGATGGCCCCGCTGGGACTGACGAATAGTCTGCTGGGGCTGATTCTGATTTACAGCGCCTTCAATGTCCCGTTCGCCACCTTCCTGATGCAGTCATTTTTTGATGCCATCCCGAAAGATCTCGAAGAGTCCGCCATGCTGGAAGGCTGCACCCGCTTTCAGGCGCTGTACCGCGTGCTGATGCCGCTGACGCTGCCCGGCATGGCAGCGACGCTCGGCTTTGTTTTCACCGCCGCGTGGAGTGAGTTGCTGTTCTCACTGATGCTGATCAACAAAAACGAAGTCATAACCTTTCCGGTCGGGCTGCTCAGTTTCGTCTCCAAATTCGCCGTTTCGTGGGGCGAAATGATGGCTGCCGCCGTGCTGGCGTTAATTCCAGCCTGTCTGTTCTTCGCTTTCATTCAACGCTACCTGGTTCAGGGACTCACCGCCGGTGCGGTTAAGGGGTAAACAATGGCTGAAATTACGCTGGCGCAAATCGAAAAGCGCTATGGCAACGTTGAGGTTCTGCGCGACATCAATCTGACCATTAAAGATGGTGAGTTCGTGGTGCTGGTCGGCCCGTCCGGCTGTGGTAAATCCACCCTGCTGCGCACCATTGCCGGCCTGGAATTAGCGACGGGCGGCAATATCCATATCGGCAGTCAGCTGATGAACGAGGTGGCGCCTAAAGACCGCGATATTTCGATGGTGTTCCAGAGCTATGCGCTCTATCCGCATCTGACGGTCGCGCGCAACATGGGCTTCAGCCTTGAAATTCAGAAACGACCGCGTGCTGAGATTGAGGAGAAAGTCCGGCGAGCGGCGGAGATTCTCAGCCTGACACACCTGCTTGATCGCCGGCCAAAAGAGCTGTCGGGTGGACAACGTCAGCGCGTGGCGATGGGCCGCGCCATTGTGCGTCAGCCGCAGGTGTTTCTGTTTGATGAGCCGCTTTCCAACCTCGATGCGCAACTGCGCGGCCAGATGCGCGTGGAGATCAAAAAGCTGCATCAGCAAATGAACAACACCATCGTTTATGTTACCCACGATCAGGTTGAGGCCATGACGCTGGCTGACCGCATCGTGGTGCTCAACCACGGCGTCATTCAGCAGGTGGGCACACCGCTGGAGCTGTACGACACACCGGCCAATAAGTTTGTCGCCAGTTTTATCGGGTCCCCGTCGATGAATTTTATCAACGGCGTGATGACCCCCAGCGGCGTGCGTATCAGCGACAGCGCACAGTTGCCCCTGAATACGCACTGGGCGGCACAGGCCGCTGGCCGCGACGTTATTTACGGCATCCGGCCGGAAAACATCAGTCTGGCGCAGCCGGGTGAGCAGCATGCGCTGCCTCTTGAAGTGTCGCTGGTGGAGCCGACCGGCCTGTCCGAACTGATTCACGGTTCGCTGTTTGGCCACCCGCTGATGCTGTTTACCACCCAGCGTTCCGGCGCGCGCGCCGGTGATATTTTGCCGGTCACGCTCGACAGCGAACGTGCGATGCTGTTCGACGCCGCATCACAGCGCCGCCTGTAATTGCACGTTTAAGCGATCAAAACGACCAGCGCACCCCGGCATTGTAGCGCCAGCCTTTGACGCCGTTGCCGGAAATCTCTTTGCGGTAATCCGCCTCGGCATACAGCGCCACGTTGTTGATGAGGGTCGCCGTGCCGCCGAGGCCGACGTCCCACATCTGGCCAAATTTGCCGCTGCTGAAGCTCTGGCTCAGGTCGCTGTCGCTGGCGCCAACCCTGACCTGCGCCGTACCGCCCCAGCCGCGATAGTAGTTAGCGCGCAGATACGGAGTGTACTGGTTCTGACTACTGTCCTGCCAGCTGCGCGCCACGCGTGCGCCGAGCCGGCCAATGGTTTGATCGTAATCGTTATAAGAGACACGCGCGCCGTCAGCATCGGTAAAACTGTCCATGTTCATACGCAGCCAGCTAACCTGTGCCTGCGGTTCCAGGCGCACATCACCCGCCAGCATCAGCGGATAGCCAGACTCGACTGACGCCGTCCAGCCGTGCCCTTTGGGTTTGGCGACCGCTTTCTGCCGCGCAATGTCGGTTTCGCCACGGTAGCCGCTCCAGCTCAGCGAACCATCTACATACCAGCCACTGCTGCGCAGCCAGGTGCCATAAAGTGACAACGTATCGCTATCAAAGCTGGTGGAGCTGTACCCGTCAGCGGCATGCGGGCGAATGCGCGTATTGCCGCGCGTATAGGCGACGCCGCCACGTACGCTATCTTCAGCGCCATCGGCGCGCAGCAAATTGCCGCCGAGCTGTACGGCGCTGTAGTTGAGGTCGAAGTCATAACCCCAAGCGTCCAGGCCGCGATTGCTTCGATACTGCAAATCCGAACCGAGGTAGCGGATAAACATCTCTGCGTTGTCTGCCGGCTGCTGGCGCAGTTCGCCGAGTCGCTTATGCAGATCGTCAGTGACTGCCAGCGAGTAGTACGCCAGCCCGACCGGTGCGGAGATCCAGGACGGCACCTGCGGCGTAACCGCCGGACGGACCGCCTTAACCGCACTGCCCGCCTGCGGCTGGCACAGCGAGCCATCGCTGCAGATGAAATTGTTTGCCAGACGATAGTCCCATGCGTTGCCGCCCGCGCTACTGCCCGATGCAAAGCTGTACAGACCATACTGCCACGGCCCGGCTGCCACATAGCCATTGCTCAGCCTGAAGCTGTCGGCGCTGGCGCTGCCGGTCACCTGCACCAGCGAGACGCCTTCGCTGGCCGCGATGACGTTGTCGCGATTGCTGTCCAGCAGTCCGCCGCCCTGCAGGCGGTCATCCACCCAGGTGGTGCCGCTGGCGTTACCGTTAACAAGCAGCACGTCGCTGTGGGTGGCTGTCGAATTGAGTTTCAGGCGGCCCTGCGCGGAGGCCAGACTACCTTCGATGGTCAGGGTATTTGCCGCCACATTGCCACCGTTGGTAAGGTCGAGCGTGCCGGCATTATTCACTACCAGCGAATCATTGCTGGCCCCCTGCAGCCGCGCGTTGACGCCATCGCCGGCGAACAGCGTGGATCCGGTATCGATATTGATGGTGCTGTGCGCCAGTTTAATGTTGTCGCTCAGCGTCCACTGCGTATCGATGAAGTTCAGCGTGCTCCAGCCCGCGCCGAGGTTGGTGCCTTTGGTGAGGTCGTCCTGCCGGAACGAACCGCCGCGCGCATTGAGCTGGCTGAGGTTCAGCGTGCTATCCGCGCCGCCGCTGGTGATATGGCGGGTCTGGTTCAGGCTGATAGCCTGCACCGTCGCCTGATTCGCACTGCCGTCACCCATACTCAGGCCGCCATCCAGCGTGCCGCCCGTAACCAGCAGCGTATCGCTGCCGTTGCCGGTGTTCACTTCGCCCGTGACTTTGCCCGCCAGCAGTGCCACCACATCACGGGTCGCGCCGCCCGCCACTACCACCTGATCGGCGTACGGCGCATCCAGCGTGCCCTGGTTGATAAACACCGTCTCACCGCCGCGCAAATCAATGAGCGGTGCGACGCGGCTTTGTGAACGGATGGTGCCCTGGTTGATCACCTGGCTAGCGCTGCGGGTGACAATCGCCGAACCGCCATCGGCATCGCGGATATCAATCAGGCCCTGAGCGATTACCCGTCCACGGGTGTTGGCACGCACGCCGGTGCCGCTGCCGTTGACTTCAATGCGGTAGTCGCGCCCAATCACCAAATCGTTGCCCGTGGTAGATCCATCTGCGTTTTCAAAGCGATAGCCGGTACCGCCTGCGCCGACGTGAATCTGCGCGCTGCCCGCCGGATCGAACGAGGTGGCAGAGCGAATGCCGGTGCCACCGTTAGCCTCGAAGCGCACATTACTCAGCGAAATATCACTGATGCCGGCGCGATTGTTCAGCGCAGTACCGCTGCCGTAAGCGCCGATGATGATGTCGTTGGCTTCAAAGCGCTGCGCACCGCTGTCGAGCAGCAAACCATCGGCTTTGCCGTAAGCCGCCAGCGTGCTGGCCCCCTGCCCGTCGCCGTAAATTATCATCGCGCCGCCGGAGCCCACGCGCAGCGCGGCGGTGCCGTCATTCACGCGTAAGGTGCTGTCGAGCGGTACATACTGGCCATAACCGCTGCTGACATCCACGCCGGTGCCGCTGGCGACGCTAACCGAGCCGCGGTTGATAAAGTTACCGCCATCATGCACCCGGGCCCCGGTACTGTTGCGGCCACGCAAATCCACTACGCCCTGCTGCTGATTAAACAGGCGCGCGTCGCCGCTGACATCAAACGCCGTGGCGTTGCGCCCGGTGCCGGTGATGAGCGAGGCAGCGTAGACCTCGGTGCCATCGCCTGTCGCCTGCGCGCCGAGGGTGTTTTTGCCGTTCAGCGCGATAAGGCTGGTAATGATCCCCTTCGCGCGATCGCTGGCGCGCAGCACGGTGGCACCCTTACCGGTGACCTGATAAACATCGGTGCTGGATACCAGCGCATCCGTCCCGCTGACCACGATGCCGGTGCTGTCCCTGCCGCTCAGCATGACGTTGCCAAAGCCCTGGTTGTACAGCCACGCGCCGTTGCGGATTTCATACAACGTCGAGTTACGACTGCTGACATCAACCGGGCTGCCGTTGACGATCAGGCGTGAGCCGGGATCAAAAGCCTGATAGCCGATCTGCTGTGCGTCATGGAACACCACGCGGCTGTTCGTGCCCAGCGTAATACGACCGCCGGCAAAGGCTTTCGCGCCGACCACGTTATCGCCGTACAGATTAATCGTGCCGTTCTGGTTAATCCGCCCCAGCTGGTGATACGAGACCGCACCGAAGGTGGTGGTTTGCTGGGTGCTCTGGCCGCTGTAGAGATTAAGCGTGCCGCTATTGTTAATCTCCGTCAGGGTTTTGCCGTCGCCGGCGCCTGGATAACCATCGGCGAACAGTGCCCGGCCGTTACGTAAAATGTTGATATCGCCGCGGTTGTCGACCGTGGCGCCATACTGCGCGTAGATACCCGTTACGCTTTCACCCCGCAGGGAGATAGCGCCACGATTCACCAGCCGCGCATGATTCATCACGGTAAACGGCTGCTGGTTATTGGCGCGGCCGTCTATCGCCGCCTGATTGATCAGTAAAGTGTTCGGGTCGAACTGCGTATTAGGGTTAACAACGTTACCCTGCAGCGTATAGCGATTACCGTCAGCGATGGCGACGCGGGCATCAGACCCGTTGAGGTGAATACGCGTTGCGGCATCAATGGTGGCGCGGGCGCCATCAGTGATAGTCAGTCCGCTGGCAAAGCTGGCGATGTTCAGCGTCGCGCCGTGGGTATCAATGTTGGTGCCCGCGCCGCTGCCGTACACACCGGTTGCAAACGGGCTATTCATCGACAGAGTCAGGCCGCGCCCGTCAAAATCCGCTCCCTGCTCGAGGCGAAAAATCGTGCCGTTCCACACGGAAGCGCTGTAGCGGCCGTTGGCCGGCAGATTAATGCGCGCATCCGGGCCGATACGGTAGAAACTGATCTGTCCGCTATCCAGCATGCTGTCGCTGCCGCTGGAGGTGGGAATGGCGCGGGCGCTAACGTTGACCGTTGCCTGGCCTTCAGCACGAATCCCGATGCCCGCTTTACCGCTGAGCCGGATTGGACCGGTGATATCAGCACTGGCGTGACCGCCCGGTTCGCCAGTTACCCACACCGCCGTATTGTTGGTGCCGCCAAAGCGGTCGGCGTCACCCGCCACGTTGATCGCCCCGCTGGAGAAGGCGTGCGCCTGATTGCCCGCCGTGGCGATCACTTTCAGGCCGGTGCTGTTATAGCCATTCAGATTGAGGGTGCCGCGGTTGCCCACCTGGCCGCCGCTGCCGGAATCCATCGCCAGCATAGCGATATTTTCGCGCGGTAGCGCCTGCGCCATACCGTTGACATCGATAACACCGTTATTCAGTGACACCGCATTGGGCCCGGCCTCGATGCGCATGCCAACGGCGTTCTCGACTTTTGAGCCGATAACAATACGACCATCATTGATGGCACGTGAGTCGAGCAGGCCGGAAATGGCGCTGATGCCACCGCCGAGGCTGACCGCGACATCCTGCGTGACGTCGCCCTTGTGATTTTGCGGTGTGCGGCCGAGATAAATCGTGCCATCGCGCGCGTTGACGAAGCTGCCCTCGCCGCTGAAACTCACCGCCGCTGCTGAGGAGCCGTTCGCCACATCGTTAATGCCGATGTTAATATTGCCGTGGTTGACCGCACTGCTGCTGCCGAGGAATAAGCCGGCGGTGCCCCACGGCGCATCACCGATATGCACATTGAGCACGCCGTTATTGCGGAAGTCGCTGTCATAAATCGCTGACACCGCCGTGCCCGCATAGCCGAGGGAATCCTCCGCCACGCCGCGTCCATTGGCGGCGTTGAAAAAACCGCTGTTGATGACACCATTATTGATACCGCGCGCGCCGCTGATCAGCTCCAGCGCGCCCGCTTCGGATGAGAGCGCGTTACTGGTCGCCAGTTTTCCGGCGATAATCGTCGTTGCACCGTTGCTGGCGCGCATCACGGCGCTGGCGCTATTAGCCACTTCCAGCGTTTTGCCGCGATTGATTTTCACACTGGCTTTCGCGCCATCGGCGCTCAGCACCACCTGATCGCCGAGAGCGGCAGCCACTTCATCATCGTAATTACCGGTGCTCATGCGGTAAACCACACGACCGTCGCGCAGGCTGAACGCCTGGTTCAGCGCAGCGTTATAACTTTCCGGGCTCAGGTTGCCGCCGCTAATCTGGTCAATCAGCCAGTCGTTATAGTTCCGCAATTCATTGAGGTTACTGACGTAATAGGCGTTGCTGCTGCCATCCTTAAGCGTGACATCAAACAGACCGGCGTAGGTCACCACACCTCCGGCATCAAATGCCAGCCGATCGCCACCGTACGGCGGCGTGGCGGCGGTAAAGCGGATACGGTTATTGCTGTCCCAGTTAATCTGGCCGTTATTACTGCTGGCAAATAACTGACTCTGTTTGGCAGCCATTGACCAGCGATTGGTGCTGGCGTTAGCGGCTGCGCCTTGCTGACCAATATTGATATTTAACCGGCCATTAATGACTGTCGCTACGCGCGCATCAATATATTGCTTATCGTTCACATCATAATAATCTGGCACTACCGTAGCGCCATTAATTTCCGCCGGCGTAATCATTTCCGCACTGTTATAAACCTGATAGACACGATAACTGCCTGTTTCTTCATCCGGAATACCAATAGCATAATTTTGTGCGCCGAGTTGCAGGCGGGGCTCGCCGATTAAATTGTCATTAATAATACGCCCAACCTTTTGTAGTTCACCCAGCGTGACGCTGCTCATGCCACTTTCTCCAACGGTAAAGCGCGGTATACCGCTTAGGGTCTGGGTTGAACCATTACATAAGCAATAAGCGCCAACTTTATTGTCGTTGCGTTCGGGAGTGAAAGGTTTTAATACCACCGCCGATACCGGTGTGGCAGACAGCATTAAGCCCTGCGCAGCAAGCAGGCTCAGTAACAAGGGATTTAATTTAAACACACTATTTTCCTCACCAGAGAAAAGACAAATGCCGCACAGCGAATGCGCAGTGCGGGGGAAATAGCGAAGCGAAATATATTGTCGTAATAGCTTACGGCTGGAAATCCGTTGAAATGAGTATTACCGCGATCAGGTTAAAACGTCCAGTTTGACTTAAGGAATTGTGATGACGGCGATAAGCTTTAAGAATTGCGCTAACGGCCTGAGATAATTATCTGGAACTAAAAATGCAAAAAATGGCAAAAATCAGATGGCGGGAAATAATACCCGGCACGCCAGTGGCGGCCGGGCATGATGACAATTACAGTCGCGCTTCGACCGGCACCGCCACCTTTTTATCTTTCGGCTTGAGGCCAAACATGAATGAGGCGAAGCGTGAACGTTTGACGATAGCGTAACACACCGCGCTCAGCGCAATGCCGAGGGCAAAATCGATCAGGACATACAGGACTGACAGGTTATCCGGTAACCAGACATCCAGCAGCCATGAGAAAATGATCACCACCGGATAGTGCAGCAAATAGATGATCAGCGCGGAATCCACAATTGCCGTCAGAATGCGACTCTCTTTCACGTTGATGCGTTCGAAGCTAAATACCAGCCAGTAGGACAGCATCACCGACAGCACGCTGCCCAGCATCACCGGCACATATTTCATCACCCCGGTGATGTGGTTGTGCGCGACGACATAGCAGGCGGCCCACACCGCCAGCACCAGCGCGGCCACCAGCCAGCCATTCATCAGTTTACTGTTGGCGTACCGGGCAATTTTCTCGCGGTTGACGTATAACGCAAAACCGGCGGTGTAGTAGACGAGGAAGCGTGCGGTCACCGGGATGAGCTCGACAAATTCACCGCGGCCTTTCACCAGAAACTTCAGCACGAAGCAGGCGTTACCGAGAACCACCAGCGTGGCGATCAGCATTGGCAACGACATTTTGCCCAGCTGACGGGCGCTCCACTGATAGAACGCGCCGGGTACCAGCAGCGACATCACCGACAGCGACACGAGGAACCACAGGTGGTGCATCATGGTATAGCTGTTTAGCCAGCCTTCGAGACTCAGCGGGGTGTTATTCATCTGTCCCGCGATAAAATACATCAGCGGCGGAATAAACAGATAGGCTGATATCAGCGGAATCAGGACGCGCTTACGGCGATTATCCGTAAAGAATTTCTGCCCTTTGCGCAAAATAATCAGCGCGGAGAACATGCCCGAAAGAAAGAAGAACACTTCCATCCTGAAGGTGTGCACCATGCTCAGCAGTGCCGTAAATATTTCCGAGGGATCGCGCTGCGCGACATAATACCAGCCATTCTCTCCCGGCAAACTCCGTGAGGCGTGTAATAACACCCCTTCCAGAATTAGGCCGGCACGCAGCAGATCCAGGCCAATATTACGGCTGGATAAAAAGGATTCTGTTTTCACATTGCACATCCTGAAATGAGTTGTAACGCAATCATAATGATTCAGTCAGAATGCTAACACCGGATTAATCTGTATACATTATGTTTAGAAACGTTTCGGAATTTCGCCATAGTGTAAAGAATGTCACTGTGCAATGGCCATAAAGCTTAAGCCAGAATGTTCTGATGGTAAAAGTTATCGTCAGGCAGCGCCTATTCGCTGCTAACCGCCGGATAAATAGCGAAAACCCACTCTTTTACAACAGGTTGTGGATTAACGGTTCGACTCGCAGTGCGAAAATTCGCTAATCAAACCGCGTTATGTCCTGAAGCAACCGTGATGTTTTAAGCAGGCGTCAATGCGGGATTTTCTGGCTGAAGGGAGGCTATTAGGCAGGGCTGGTTTTTACCTGATTGAATTTAAATAACTTTTATTCAGCAAGCGGCTTTTTTCTCAGAGTTGACCTAATTTTCACCCCGCAACCGTGCTTTCGGATTGTTGACCCGCAATCTCCCCTGTTAAGGTAATTCGCTTACGGTTAACAACCGATTCTCCATGTAACCTTGAGTATCAAAAGGCGGAAATTTGTTATGCAACGAGCGCTATCTGGCATCGTCACTTTGCTGATTACCACAGCCTGTCTGTGCAATACCGCATTCGCCGAAAGCGGCAAGCCCGATAATAACTTTATTATTGAAGCCTATGGCGGTTCCAGTACGCGCGGTGCCATGGCGATAAAGGAAAATGGCAAATTGCGCGCAATCTATATTAAAGACAATGAGATTGCTCTGATTAACCAGTGGCTACAGGAGAAGTATGGCGATGGCATTCGCGTAGTGAATAAAGGCGCGTCCTCATCGCAGGCCATGGACCTGTTAAATGGCAAATATTTCTACAAGAATAATAAAAGCTGGCGCGAAGAGATGAAGAAATCGCCGGCAAAAATCATTTTGCTGAATTTTGCCACCAACGATGCACGCCATTTCCATTTCCGCGATATAGAAAAGGATTACCAGGTTAGCCCGGACAAATATACCCAGGTGATGACACAGCTGATTACTATTGCCCGTGAAGAGGGTAAGCAGGTGATATTACAGGAGCCGCACCCGATTTGTGGCCGCGCGGAGAAATGGCACGTTGCACCTTACGTCACCAAACTGGACGCGCTGGCTAAAGCAGAATCGGTGCCGCTGGCGCGTCAGTATCAGCGCATCCTGCAGATGAAAGACTGGCAGTCGCTGATGTCACCCGATTGTATTCATCCGTCCGAACAGCTGTACCGCATGAAAGCAGAGGAAACTTTTTCGGTGCTGGTCTCCCACTTTAATACCGAGCTGGCTGCTGCCGGGCATGGCAAAACCCCGGATGGCGAGCAGGTGGCGAAACGCTAAGCCGGTGATTGGCTGACCGGTGAAACGGCTTAACGCGATAGTGTAGCGGCATATTAACGGTAGTCTTTACCACCACGCTGTGTTATCCCTCGGGTTGTCGCGGAGGGATAACAATGAATATCAGTTTACTGAGCCAGTGTCCGCAGTTGCTGGATACGGTGGCAACTATGCTTCATCAGGAGTGGTCCGGGTTTTCTCACTGGCGCGACCGGAGCGCCATTCGTCAGCGCCTGCTGATGCGCAACGCGCAGCCGGCAAAAACGTTTACGCTGGTCGCGTTGAATGCAGAAAATGAAGTGCTTGCCACCGCCAGCACGATTCTTCACGAGCTTGATGACATCCATGAACGCCAGTTCTGGATGGGCGAAGTACTGACTGTCGCGGCACACCGCGGTAAAGGCGTGGCCTCTGCTCTGGTATTGCGTTTAATTGAAGAAGCTCGCCAGCGCCACATGCCAGAGTTGTGGCTGTATACGCCGGATCAGCAGGCGTTTTACCGTCGCTATGGCTGGCAGGAAATCGAGCAGCGCATCGTGTCGTCAGAACAGGTTAGCGTGATGCGAAGGGAAATCTTTTAAGGAAAAGAAGATGTTGGTACGTAAAAACTATCCAGAACTGGGCGAAGTAAAAGCGCCTTACGTGCACGCCGTGAAGCATGGCGACACGCTTTATGTTTCGGGTCTGACCGCTTTCGCAACAACGGCGCAGCAGGCGGATATTGCTGCGCAGGCAGAAGTGATTTTTCAGCAACTACATCTGCTCGCCGCTCAGGAGAATACTTCGCTAAAAAATCTAATTAAAGTGACGATTTTTATCACTTCATTCACCGATATAAATGCATTGCGCGACGTGCTTTACCGGCATTATGGCGAACACCTGCCCGCCAGTTCACTGGTGCAGGTTAGCCAGCTGTTTTGCCCCGATCTGAAAATCGAAATTGAAGCAATTATTGCTCTGTGATGAAGTTGTAATTCTTTGTTTTAACGATGCTTTGATTTAAAACGATTCTTGTATGGTCGTCTGTTGCCTACACAAGTATTCCCTGGTCGCCATAAATGGCGACCCTACGGTTTAATTGCACGGTTTTGTAACGTGTTTTAGGTCGCCATAAATGGTGACCCGACAGGGTACAGCACGGTTTTGTAGGGTGCGCATTGATGCGCACCGGCATTAACAGGGTATTTTTGAACTGAACGGCATTGCACGCTTTATGGCGGCCCATCTTACGCTGGCCGCCACTCCGGGCGTGATTAACTTACCTGGGCGATTGCTGGCTCAGCTTCTGCGGTGCCGCTGCGCCGTTCCGCGCCAGCGAAGCCGCTCGGCGTCTGGCCAGTGAAGCGGGTGAAAGCGATGCTGAAGGCGCTGGCAGAGCGGTAACCCACCCGTTCAGCCACGTCGGCCACTGACAGGCGGCTGCTTCGCAGCAGATTTTTCGCCAGCGCCATGCGCCACGTCAGCAGATACGCCATCGGTGCCATGCCCACTGCATCGCGAAAACGTACGAAAAACGCCGAGCGCGATAGCGCCGCGTGTTTCGCCAGCTGGGGTACCGTCCAGCCATGGGCTGGCCTGGCGTGGATGGCGCGGATTGCCCCGGCCAGCCGCTCATCGGCCAGTCCCCGCATCACGCCAGGCGATGCACTCGCCGCTGGCATTGCGCGCAGCGCTTCGATCAGCAGTAATTCCAGCAAACGTTCCAGCACGATCTGCCGTGCCGGACGCTGCGCACGGCACTCATCCCTGACCAGCTGCACCAGCGTGGTCAGGCGCGATGCGCCACGCACATGAATAAACTGTGGCAGTAACGAGACAATCAATCCCGCGTCGGGTGCGGCAAACTGGCAGTAACCAATCAGCGTCTGTACCTCGGCTGGCTGCTGCCGATCGCCAAGCCACACTTCGCCCGGCGCAAGCATCTCCGGCATCGAATCAGGCGCATCTGCGGCCGGTGGCTGCTCGCTGGTCATGCAAAACTCCCACGCAGCCGGAATCAGGACAAAATCCCCTTGCTCAAGCGCAACCGGAGGATGACCTTTCATTTCCAGCCGGGTGCGCCCCTCCAGCACCACGCAGTAAAACGGCTGGCCGGTCTCACTGCGCTGCACACGCCATAATCCATTGGCACGCGCGCGTTTGGAATAAGCCGCCCCGGGCTGTAACAGTGACACCATTTCGGCGAGCGGATCGATCATAATGGACTCCTGCAAATGAAACCAGGACTGTACGTTGTAGTGAGTCCGGTAGTGGCACTCTATAGTGAGCTCTTACCCAACGCAATGCAGGAGTGAACCATGAAAACCATTTTAATCACCGGCTGCTCTTCTGGTTTTGGTCATGCTACCGCGCTCTGGTTTCTGGAGCGCGGCTGGAAAGTCATCGCCACCATGCGCACCCCGCGCGCCGAACTGTTTCCTGAATCCGCCCATCTGCGCCTGTTGCCACTGGATGTCACCGATGCCACCAGCATCAGGCAAACGCTGGCTGAAGCAGGAGAGATTGATGTGCTGGTCAACAATGCCGGCATCGGTTTATTAACTTCGCTGGAAGGCGCGCCGATGTCCTCGGTACGGGAGGTGTTCGAAACCAACACGCTGGGCACCATCGCCATGACGCAGGCGGTCATCCCGCAGTTTCGCGCTAAAAACAGTGGCATGGTGATCAATGTGACCTCGACGGTGACGCTGAAATCCCTGCCGCTGCTGGCGGTTTATACCGGCAGCAAAGCGGCAGTCAACGCCTTTACCGAGTCGCTGGCGCTGGAACTGCAGCCCTTTAATGTTCAGGTGAGACTGGTATTACCCGGGCTGGCACCCACCACCGACTTCGGCAAAAACGCCCGGCCGCGCATGGAAAACACCTTGCTTGAGCCTTACCAGCCGATGTTTGATGGCATCATCGCCGGCATGCAGCAGCCCCAGCCAACCACTAAAGCACAGGACGTTGCCGCTGCCGTGTGGCGTGCCGCGACCGATCCCGCCGCACCGATGCGCATCCCGGCCGGAGAAGATGCCGAAGCCTCGATGAAGCAATACGGTTAGCGATCTTTACGCTGGGCCAGCGCCTGCAGTGCCGCCAGACCGTCGCGATCCAGCCAGCTTTGCAGCGGGGCAAACAACGGTTCAGGCAGCGCCTCAGGCGCGAACCAGTGCCAGCCTGTGCACTTATCCGGTTCCCGCAGCTGCGGCTCACCGCTGGCGTCCGGCGCTACCATCAGCAGCGTAATATAGTGCCGGTTGACCGCCGGAAACACATCGCTGACGAAGGCGCCGTTGTGTACGCTGTGCAGCAGTAAACCGGTCTCCTCCAGCACTTCCCGACGCGCACAGGCTTCCGGTGATTCACCAAACTCCAGATGGCCGCCCGGCGCCGACCAGTCACCGGCACCGTGGCTGCCTTTACGCTGGCCGAGCAACAGCTTGCCATCGCGGAAAATTAATACGCCAACACCGACCTGCGGGGACATCATTGCTCCTGATTTATCGATCCTCTCACTCTGCACGGTTTATAAAACAGCGTATTCCGTCTGACAATGGTTTCCTGCCGTTATCGCTGGGGTTTGAGTCGCAGCGCCATCAGCATCAGTAGCAGCACGCCCGCCGCCATGATCTGCCACGCGCTGTCGAGTGATGCCGCGCGATCGCGCACAATGCCGGCCATCAGCGGCATCAGTGCGGCCAGCATATAGCCGCCGCCCTGCACGAAAGACAGCAGCACAGTGGCTTCTTCCGGCGTACGGGCATGGTCAAGCGTGACAATCAGCGATAGCGGAAACAGCGCACCGATCCCCAATCCCAGCAGCAGCGTCGGCAACCAGGCGTGTTCGCCGCCCAGCCACAGCAGTGCGATCAGCCCCAGCAGGATAGAAGCCAGCACCACCAGCAGCGGCCAGCGGCGATCGCGGCAGCGATGAATCAGCGCGGAGAGCATAAATCCGGCGGCGACTTCGGTCAGGGTTAATGCGCCCAGCACGTAGCCGCTCTGCGCCGGCAGCCAGCCGTGTTGCATGTAAAATGGCGGCAGCCACGCCAGCACCAGCGTGTAAGCACCGGTGCCGATGCCAAAAAACAGCATCAACAGCCAGGCGCGCGGCGTGCGGTGTACGCCGCCGGCCGGTGGCGTGTTTACCCTCGTGGTCACAGGCTGCAGGCGCAGCCACAGTATCAATGCGATCAGCGCCGGTAGCGACGGCAGCATCAGGGCGATCGTCAGTCCGGCATGGTTGGCGAGCGGTGCGGCGCTGGCTGCGGCCACTGCAGCTCCGGCCATAATACCGGTGGTGAACAGTGCCATTAACGTACCGGCACGCGAGGCGAAGTGACGTTTGATGAGCGCGGGCATCAGCGCCTGGATCAGCCCGATGCCGCAGCCGGCCAGCAGCGCGCTGGCGGTTAGCATGGCGGCGCTGTGATCAACGCCACGCGCGCCACCCGCGAGCACCAGCGCTATCAGGCCAGCGGTAATGCCGCGCGCTTCACCCAGCCTGCGCAGCAGCAGCGGCCCGGCCAGCGCCGCCAGCCCCATCATAATGACCGGCAGCGTCGTCAGCAGGCTCAGCTGCGTGGCACTTAGACCTGCATCGTGCTGCAGTTGCAGGAACAGCGGTCCGATGGCCGCCATCACCGGACGCAAATTCAGCGCCACCACAAAAACCAGTAAAGCAAACATGCAAATAGCAGGTAAGGTACGATTCACATTCTGTCTCCATACACCAAAGTATCTTAACGTTAAGATACTTTGCGGAAGAACGATAGCGGGTGCGCACAAAGCGACACATTGCCCGCCGTGAACTGATGAGAATTAACATGACTGACCACGTAGATTTTGTCGTTGCGCAATGGGCCAGCGCCATGCCGGAGCTGGACGCCTCTTCCATGGCGATTTTTGGCCGCATGCTGCGCCTGATGAAGCATCTGGCGAAAAAGCGCGCTGAGGCGCTGGCGCCCTTTGGTTTTCGCGATGGCGAATTTGATGTGCTGGCGACGCTGCGGCGTGCTGGCGCACCTTACCGGCTGTCGCCCACGCAGCTCTACAAATCGCTGCTGGTCACCTCCGGTGCCATGACTAACCGGCTTAACCGGCTGGAAGAAGAGGGATTGATTGCGCGTGTTGCCGATGCCGATGATAAGCGCAGTACGCTGGTGATGCTGACGCCGGCCGGCCTGGCAAAGATTGAGCAGGCGCTGCAGATGCATACGCAAACGCAGAACGCGCTGCTGTCCACGCTGGACGATCGGCAGCAGCAGCAGCTTGCCGCCCTGCTGCGCCAGCTGTTGCAGGCAGCCGAACAGTAAGCCGAACGGGATGTGGCAAAAAATGAATTAATTCAGCGCGTTTTTCGCTATGTTAAGCATCCCACACCGCTTATTTTCGGACTGGCTATGCGTAACAAATATGCCCCTGCGCAAATCTTTATTCACTGGCTGACGCTGGTACTGGTGGCCACCGCTTACTGCACCATGGAGTTTCGCGGCTTATTCACGCGCGGATCCTGGCAAGGTTACACCATGATCGTCGGACATTTCAGCGCCGGCAGTTGTGTGCTGTTGCTGATGCTGTCACGCATTGTGCTGCGTTTTCGCCATCGCAGCCCGAAAATCGAACCCCAGCCGCCACACTGGCAAACCGGACTGGCGCATCTGATGCATCTGGCGATTTATCTGTTCTTTATCGTGCTGCCGATTCTCGGCATCCTTTCGCGCTTCTACATGGGCCGTAACTGGTGGATTTTCGCGATTCCGATGCCGGTCAGCGCCAGCCCGGATCCCGACTTTGCCGATATGCTGAGCGACTGGCACGAAACCCTCGCGCCATACGGCTACTGGCTGATTGGTCTGCACGCGGCGGCCGCGCTGGTGCATCATTATCTGATTAAAGACAATACGTTGCTGCGCATGATGCCGTCACGGCGAAACGGATGAAAGGAATAAGACGGTCGCCTGACGTGGCGACCGTCCTGATTTACGCAGCGTGCCGGCGATCGGTCACCGACCTCAGCTGAGGTGAAAACGTCCCACGGTATGCGCCAGCTGTGCCGCCTGGTCTTCCAGCGAACTGGCGGCGGCTGACATCTGCTGGACCAGCGCGGCGTTCTGCTGGGTGGTGCCATCCATCTCGTTCACCGCGATCGTTACCTGGCTGATGCCGCGCGCCTGCTCGTCTGACGCGGTAACAATCTCGCCGATAATAGTGCGCACCGAGTTCACCGCCTGCGTCATCTCCTGCATGGTTTTACCGGCATCCTGCACCAGCTGCACACCGCTGCCGACGCGCTGCCCGGACTCTTCAATCAGCGCAGCGATATCCTTCACCGCATTGGCGCTGCGCTGTGCCAGATTACGCACTTCTGACGCCACCACGGCAAAACCGCGTCCCTGTTCCCCGGCGCGCGCCGCTTCAACCGCGGCGTTGAGCGCCAGAATGTTGGTCTGGAAGGCGATGCTGTTGATAATGGCGGTGATGTCGCCGATTTTCTTCGCGCTGTCGTCGATTTGCGCCATGGTCTGCACTACCTGGCCCACCAGTGACTCACCGCGGCTGGCGATGTGCGTGGCGTTATCGGTCAGCGTCGTCGCCTGATGCGCGTTAGCAGCGTTGTGTTTCACCGTCGCGGTAATCTGCTCCATGCTGGCGGCAGTTTGTTCCAGTGCGGCCGCCTGCTCTTCGGTACGTGACGCGAGGTTGAGGTTGCCGCTGGCGATTTCACCCGCGCCCTGGCGCACCGAGGCGCTGGCATCCTGAATCTGCCCGACAATCTCGCGCAGCTGGTTTTGCATAGTGTGCAAGGCGAAGAACAGACTGCTGCTGTCGCGCGCTTTCAGCGGGATAGCGTTATCCAGTTTGCCATCGGCCACCGCCAGCGCAATGGTGGCTGCGGTCAGTGGCTCACCGCCAATCGGCTTCAGCACTTTGCGACTAAATACCAGCCCAAGCAGTGCGCACACCACCAGGATGCTAATCACCATTAAAATCACCGCGTTAATCAGCTGACGGTGCGCCGCTTCCATGACTTTGCTCACCGGGGCCACCACGCCGAGATACCATTTCTGATCGCTGTTACCGATCACCACAGGCCGCCAGGCTACCAGCGCATCCTCGCCCAGAATAGCGTCATGCTGTTCGGTGACCGTGCTGCTGAAATTATGCGTGTCGCCCTTCCAGGCTTTGCTGGTCTGGCTTTTGTCCGGATAAGACACCACATTCCCCGCGCTGGAGAGCAGCATGGCGTAACCGCTGCCTTCCCACGGTTTGATGCTGTTCACTTTTTCCTGCAGTGACGCCAGTGAGATATCGGACGTCACCACGCCCCACAGTTTGCCCTGGCTGATAATTGGCGCGGCCACCGAGGTCAGCAGCGTTGGCACACCGTTATAGGCATAGCTATAAGGTTCGATCAGCGTATCTTTCTGGCTTTTCTGCGGCAGCAGATAGTAATCGCCCTGGCCTGGCGTAAAGATTGAGGTCAGCGGATGCAGGGCAAAATTGCCGCCCTGGTCGCGATCGACGAAATAGGCGTAACGTCCTTTAGGTGCCGCGCCAGCCTGAGAGGCAAACTCAGCATCGCGTCCGTCAAATGCGTTTTCTTCGAAGATGACCGAAATAGAGAGATAGTCCGGATTATCACGCAGTGCAGAGACCAGCAGCTTATCGGCCACTTTGCGGTCCTGCACGCCGGCAGCCGGCAGGGCAATCAGACTGTGGCCGAGGTTGTGTGCGACATCGCGTGCGTAACTCAGCTCCTGCTGGATTTGCAGCGCCTGACTCTGCGCAATCTGCTGTAAGTAACTTTCCGCCAGCGATTTTTGCTCATTGCTGGACTGCCAGCTGAGCACGCCGATAGTCACGGCGAAGCCGAGGGTGATGGTTAAGGCGCCCGTCAGCAGCATTTGTGTGCGGGTGCTCATTTTTTTCTTATTAGATACGGTTGTGGCCATGTCGGCGCTCCTGGTGTTGACACTTTATTACTGAAAAAGAATCACGCCCTGTGCACCTGCATCCCTGTAATCACTCTATCGGCGCACAATCCGGGAACTTGATGGCCTGGCAGGTCCGATCAGAAAACCATCAACCGCTGTTGCGGCGTTGAGTCGCCATTAAAAACGCTAAGACGATGCAGTAAAAAAGAGGGAATTTGATCTGGCGCAAGATCGCCACTTCGTTGTGCTGTCAGGTTATTGCGTACGGGCGCAACGCGCCGCATAACAAGAGGAATGCAACATGGCAGGTAAATTGAGTCTGGCAGGGTTAATGGTGGTCTGGCTGGTGTATGTGGCGTGGATGGTCAGTTACTACTCAGGCACCTTCTCTCTTTTCACGCACTGATCCTTAGCACGGTTCCCAGGCCAGCACAGAGGCTGGCCCGGATTCAGCAGCAGTACAAAGCGAACGCGCGGTTCCTCAGGCGGCTTTGACCGCACGCACCTTCTTCTCTTTTTCCGGCACAGCCGTATCGCTGTCGTCAGCAGCGGTTTCGCCGCTTTCTTTCACCGCGTCCGGCAGTTTGCTGGTGCGCAGAATGTGTTGCACCGCGTCTTTCTGTTCGGCCAGCAGCATACCCAGCGCTTCGGCCTGGGCCTCATCCATCGCTGGCTGATGTTGCTGCAGCCAGTCGGTGAACGCGTCGGCCATATCGAGCATCTTGTCCCATGCATCTGCGTCTTTTTTATTGGCAAACGTCATCTTCTCTTCACCCTTTCTGACCACAACATATTTGGTTTCGACTGCCATGATGCACCTCATTTACTGTGTTTATATACAGTATATTTCATTCAGCTTTTTTAGCCAACGATTTTCTGCTTGCCGTTTAAGCCAGCAGCTCTTCGAGGAAGGTTGCCAGCGCTTTGCGCGGATCGTCCTCTTCAGACACGATCATTTCAATGCCCCACTGCCCCAGTACCTCTTTCGCCACCGGATTATTACGGTTGGTGAACAGGTAGGATTTAGGCCGTGCGGTCGCCAGCCCGGTGCGGCCCCACATCTTGGTCAGGCGATAAAACAGCAGGCGGATATTGAAATCGCTGATGCTGTAGCCAACAAACAGCACGGAGTTACCCATAACATCATGGGTCAGTTTGATATCCAGCGGCGAGTCAAAATAGAGCCGCTCGAAGTAGCTGCTCTCATCCAGCACGATGGAGGTATCATCGTCAAAATCGCCATGAAGTTTAATAATATGGCGCTTATCTTCAGTCAGCGACACCAGATCGGCGGCATTAGCGACCTTGCTATACGGCACATTGTGCGCTTCATGCGCCATCTCCAGCCAGCGGTCGTAATTGGTGGTATAGATGCGCGAGAAATTGCCCTGGGTGATCATGGTGTGGATTTCAGAGCTGCGCACGTCGATGTCCGGACGGTGCCACTCGCGATCCATCCAGCTGCGCAGCGGGCCGAGCGAGCCTTTGCGCTGTTTGTAATACTCCGCCAGCGACAAATGGGTGCCGTAGGTATTGAAGATCTTCGGATCGTAGCCCAGCTCATTAGCCAGATGTGCAATCAGCTCGTGCCACTCCGGCAGTCCGAGATTGCGTGAGATGCCCGCACCGGCGAACAGAATCAGTTTGCCGGCATCGTAAGCGCGTTTGAGTTCCGGTTTCATGCCAGTCCCCGCGAAGTTTTCAGAAAGGTGGCAAAGCGATCCAGCGCCAGGCGGCGCATCGAGATTTCGTTTTTCAGTTCGCCCATTTCAGCGAATGTCTGGGTGTGCCCTTCCGGGATAAAGACGCAGTCCCACTGAAATTCGCGCGGCCCCGCCGGCTCCCGGGCAATGGTGCCGCGCAGCTGACCTTCAAACTGGTACATTTTGCGCCCGTCACAGTAGCCGAGGACGGTTTTGGCGGTCACGCCCGGGCTGTCCAGTCCGTTCACCAGTTTGGTAAAGCGTTCTGCGTTCAGCCGGCTCCAGAAGATGCGCGTCAGACCGGCGGGCAGGCCATTGAGCCCATCCAGATATAGGCCGGTATGCTCGACAAACAGCGGGCGGCCAATGATTGAAAAGGCTTTAGTCAGTTTGTCACGAACCAGCTCCACCTCATTTTCGGTCTGAATCTCTTCAATACGGCGCGCAATGGGCACCACTTCGACACCCACCGGCTCAAGGATGGTACGCACCTCGGCCAGCTTGAGTTCATTAGCAGATAAGAAACGAATTTTCATTGCAATCAGTATGTTGAAAGTGGGTTAGTCCAACCTGGTGACGCGTATCCGGCTGCGGTTCCGGCTGTTATTGTCCGGCACGCTGTCGCCGTGCCGCGTGGTCATTCTACTCTGCGGCGACGCCACTGGCGAGGAACAATCGGGTCGCGCTGCGCGCGCCTTCGCCGGTATAGCGCATCGCTTATCGCTGACGGCGTTAAATATTGCACCTGAATGCGTTAATAGCGCTATTTGACGCCGCTTATGTCAAATATAAAAATCCGCGCTTAACGCGCAAATAATCTGAAAACAATTATGACAGTCGTCTCGCTTAAATATATTATGTGGCGTTTACACCTTCACGCGTCATGACAATAAAACCCGGAACCGTTTATGAACCCTTTGTTGAGTTCAGCCTGGTCGCGCATCCGTAATCTGCCCTTCATTCTGCAGGGTGATAGCCCGGAAAAAAAGCTCCGCCTGACGCTGCTGATTGCCGGCGTCGCCAGTATCGTGGCCGGTATCTTTATGGCAACACTGAATTTCAGTCGCGGTCATCATGACATTGGCTGTCTGTATATCGCCAGTATAGCGCTGGGGGCTACATCATCATCGGCGCCTTCAGCGACCGGCTGGAGCGGCATCTGGCGATCATTACCCATGCGTTATTATTCACCATCATCGTGCTGTTGCTGGTGGATAATCATCACGCTGCCGGCAAGCGTTCAGAATATAACTATCTGGTGGCCTTGATCATCGGTTCGGCACTGGTGTTGCGCCAGCAATCCTTTTATCTGAGTAAAATATTTCCGCTGCTGTGCCTGCTGTGTTATCTGTTTTTTGTCACCACCGGTCTGATCTGGGAAAATAATCGTTTTCATCTCAATATTCCGCAGGAAGCCGTTTTTACCGTTTTCAATTGTGCAGTGCCGGTGACGGCACTGCTGTCGACGGTGTTTACCTATGGCGGCAATTATTCCGCCACCGATCTTATCAAGCGCGAGCTCGCGTCCGCCATCGAGCGCCAGCAGCTGGAGCTCTATTATCAGCCGCAGGTCGATGGCGACAAAAATCTCATCGGTTTTGAAGCGCTGCTGCGCTGGAAGCACCCGGAGAAAGGCTTTATCTCGCCGGAGGTGTTTATCCCGGTAGCCGAAAAAAGCGGGCTGATCATTGATATTGGCAAGTGGGTGCTGGAGCGCATGCTGCAGCAAATCGTCGAGTGGGATCGTGTGCTGCGGCTGCCTCCGCTGGTGTTTTCCATCAATATCAGCCCGCTGCAGTTGATGCACCGCGACTTCACCCATGACACGCTGCTGACGCTGTCGCATTACAAAATCCGTCCCGAGCGGCTGAAGTTTGAAATTACCGAGACCACCTTTATTTACGATCAGCAGCGCATTGGGGATGTCATCAACCACTTCAGCCAGTTAGGGATTAAATGGGCGATCGACGATTTCGGCGTCGGCTACTCTTCGCTTAAGTCGCTGAGTGATTTCGCTATTGATGATATTAAGATTGATAAATCCCTGATCATGCACATTTTTGAAAACGAATCGGCAGCGATTGTGGTGCAAAAGACCATTGAGCTGTCGCGCGCGATGGGGCTGAACGTGCTGGCGGAAGGGATTGAGAGCGAGGAGTATTTCGAGCACCTGCGCAATAAGGGCTGCCATTTATTCCAGGGTTACCATTTTGCCCGCCCGCTGCCCGCCGCCGAAGCATTGCAGTGGATAAAAAAAGCAGGATAAACCGGGCGAGCCTTCATTTTTTAAAGCCGGTGCGCATCAATGTGCACCCTACGAAAGCCCATGCGAGCTGTAGGGTCGCCATTTATGGTGACCACACCGTGCGCCTGACCACCCCGCCCTAATTCTCCTGATAAACAATCCCGGGCGGATTAACCTGCGAAATCTCCACCGCCTCGCCCTCTTCACCCCATCTTGCCAGCACCTGGTGGTACTGGCCGCCAGCGATAGCGCCGTTGATCGCCTGCTGCAGCGCCACGTCCAGACCATTGCCCTTCTTCGTGGTGACCGCCACCCAGGCGCGAAACGGTCCGTGCCCGACAATTTTGGTTTGCCCGCGCGAAGCCACTTTCCACGCCGCCATGGCCTGCGGGCCGAATGACGCATCGGCCCGGCCAGAGAGCAGCGCCAGCGTGGCGGAGGCATCATCGTTGAGATAAATCGGCTGCACCGGGGCCAGGCCCTGCGCCCGATTCTTCGCATCCCAGCTCAGTAAGATTCGCTCCTGATTGGTACCGGAGCCCACAATAATCCGTTTGCCGGCCACGTCTTCCCGGCGACGAATCGCGCTGATTTTACTGTCCGCTTTCACCGCGAAGGCGTGGTTATCCGCGCGATAGGTGGCGAAATCAAACTTCTGCTTGCGCTCCTCGGTCACCGCGATATTAAACATCGCCACATCATAGCGCCCTGCCGTGATGCCCAGCGGCCAGTCCTCCCACGCCGCCGGCACCAGCCTGAGTTTCAGACCGAGGCTGTCGGCCAGCAGGCGCGCAATGTCCGGGTCGCTGCCGATCAGCGTTTTATTATCGGACGCCCAGAGGCCAATTGGCGGTGAATTACTGGCTGAAGTGGCGACGGTTAAATAGCCGGGGTGAACAAAATGAAATCCGGCGGGGATCTTCGCGATCGCCTGCGGATTGGCCGCCATAGTGATCGGCGTTTCGTTATGACTGGCGTCAAGCTGTTGCGCGCCTGTCGCGGGTGCCGCCAGCACCGCACCCGCCAGCGCGACTATGATCGCTTGCTTCATTACAGCACCCTGGCGAGGAAACGTTTGGTGCGCTCATGACGCGGCTGATTTAGCACCTGCTGGCTGCTGCCCTGCTCAACCACGCGCCCGTCAACCATAAACACCACGTTATCCGCCACTTCGCGCGCAAAGCCGATCTCGTGCGTGACAATCACCAGTGTGGTGCCGGAGCGCGCCAGCTTTTTAATCACATCCAGCACTTCGCCCACCAGTTCCGGGTCGAGCGCCGAAGTCGGCTCATCAAACAGCATCACGCGCGGGTTGAGCATCAGCGCACGCGCAATCGCAATGCGCTGCTGCTGACCGCCGGAGAGATGCCGCGGCCAGGCATCGGCTTTGTGCCGCAGGCCGACCACATCCAGCAGCTCACCGGCGCGATCGATCGCTGCCCGGCGCGACAGCTGACGATGGGCAATCGGCGCTTCAATCAGATTTTCCAGCACCGTCAGGTGCGGAAACAGATTGAAGTTCTGGAACACATAGCCGACGTTGATGCGCTGCCGCAAAATCGCCTTCTCTTTCAGCTCATAGAGTTTATCGCCGCGCCGCTGGTAGCCGATGTAATCGCCATCGATCTGAATAAAGCCTTCATCCACGCGCTCCAGATGATTGATGGTGCGCAGCAGCGTCGATTTGCCAGAACCGGACGGCCCGAGGATCACCGTCACCGAACCGGGAGCCAGCTCAAGCGACACCTCATCCAGCGCTTTATGCCGGCCAAACGTCTTGCTGACGCCGGTAATACTGATGGCGCCGGTGGTATGCAGATAGCGGTAATCAATGGCTTCGGACATGGGACAGCTCCTCGTTGACGGCAGGGTTCACGCTGCGGTTGCGCCACTGGCGCCAGCGCGAAGGTTGCGGTTCACGCGTGACGCTGCGTGCCAGCCAGCGCTCGACGCTGTGCTGCAGCAGCGACAGCACGGTGGTGATGATCAGATACCAGGCGGCTCCGACCATCAGCAGCGGGATCACCTGCTGGGTGCGGTTGTAGATCATCTGGATGGTGTAAAACAGCTCGGGCATCGCCAGCACATACACCATCGAGGTGCCCTTGGCGAGGCTGATGATCTCATTAAAGGTGGTGGGAATAATCGCGCGCAGCGCCTGCGGCAGAATGATGCGAAACGTGCGGCGCGACGACGATAATCCCAGCGCCGAAGCGGCTTCAAACTGGCCGTGATCGACGCCGAGAAACCCGCCGCGAATAATCTCCGCGCTGTACGCGCTCTGCACCAGCGTCAGGCCAATCACCGCCGCCGGGAACTGGCCGAGCACGTTGATGGTCTGGAAGTGCCCCCACGACAGGGCGGTGAACGGAATACCGAACGACAGCGTGTCGTACAGGTACGAGAAGTTATACAGAATGATCAGCACCACAATCAGCGGCAGCGAGCGAAACAGCCAGATATAGCCAAACGCCAGCGTGCTCAGCAGCCACGATGACGAGAGCCGCGCCAGGGCCAGCAGGCCGCCGAATATCAGGCTCAGCAGCGTGCCGCACAGCGTCAGCAGCAGCGTTTGTCCCAGGCCATTAAGGATCACCGGATCAAAAAACCAGCGGGCAAACACGCTCCACTCCCAGCGCGGATTAAAGGCCACGGAATCGATCACCGCCGCAAGGATAAATAGCGCGATGATGGCACCGACGGTACGCGCCGGATAGCGTGCCGGCACCACGGTCAAAGGTTGTTGCTTACTCATGGTGGCTCTCCTTAGCTGGCCTGCGCCACGTTGTGCACATCAATCACTTTGAGAAAACGCAGCCGGCCATCGTGCGGCGGCTGGCCGTAAATCTCCATATCTTCGCGCAGCTCAAACTGCGGCTGATAGCCGTGGCCGATATACAGCTGTACCGCTTCCGGCTGACGGAAACCGGTGGTGAGAAACACGCGCTGATAGCCTGCGCGCAGCGCCCGGCGCTCCAGCTCCTGCAGGATCAGCAGTGCCAGTCCCTGACGGCGCAGGTCACGCCGCGTCCAGATACGCTTCAGTTCGGCGGTGGTAGCATCCCACGGTTTGTAGGCGCCCATGGCGATGATCTCACCGTCGCGCTCCAGCACGATGAACAGCCCGCGCGGCGGCAAATACCACTCGGTCAGCTCAACTTCATTGTGCTTCCTGAAGAAATCGCCGTAGCGTGCTGCATATTCACCAAACAGACCGTCAAGAATCGGCTGCAGCTCCGGCGCTTCCGGTGACACTTCGCGGAAAAATTGCTGGCTCATGCCGCCTCCTTAATCGCCCAGTCCGGGCGGATTGATCTCGGAACGATCCAGACGCTCCACGCCTTCACCCCAGCGGTTCAGCACTTTGTCGTAGTCACCGTTTTTGATCACGCCGTTGAGCGCGGTATTGATTGGCTGCACCAGCCCGTTGTCTTTCTTCACCGTCACCGCGATGTGCGCCGCCTTCGGCCAGCCGCCGTCCACACTGCCCACCAGCCGGGTCTTTTTGGTCAGCGCCGCTTTCCACGCGCCAATCACGTTAGGGCCGAAGTAAGCGTCGGCGCGCCCGGCCTGTAGCGCCAGCGTCTGCGCAGCGTCATCTTTGGTATAAACCGGTGTGAAAGGCTTCAGTCCCTTAGCCTGATTCTCTTTATCCCAGGCCAGCAGGATGGCCTCCTGATTGGTGCCGGAGCCGACGATGATGCGCAGGCCGGCGATATCTTCTGCCTTGCTCAGCGAGGTAATCGGGCTGCTGGTTTTCACATAGAAGCCCAGCGAATCTTTGCGGTAGGTGGCAAAATCAAAACGCTGTTTACGATCTTTGGTCACCGTCACGTTGGTGATCGCCGCGTCATATTTGCCCGATGCCACGCCCAGCGGCCAGTCTTCCCACGAGGTGGGCACGATGTTGAGCTTCAGCCCGAGGCTGTCGGCCACCAGACGCGCGATATCCACCTCACTGCCCAGCAGCGTTTTATTGTCGTCGCTGAATACCGTGAGCGGCGGCGAGTTGAGTGCCGCCACCGCCACGGTGAACGATCCCGGCACGGCAAATTTGTGGCCCGCCGGAATTTGCGCCACGGCGGCAGGATTCTCTGGCGTGTTGATGGGCGTTTTATTGGCGGCAAGGCTCACCTGCTGACCATTGACGGCCACGTCCTCGGCCAGTGCCGCACTGCTCAGGCCCAGTAACAGCAGCGCAATCAGGGATTTTTTCTGCATAGCGTGTTTTCTCATCGTTATTGTGGTGTGAACTGGTTGAGCGGTTGTTTCAGACCAAAGCTGGCGCGCAGCGTGCTACCCGGGTATTCGCGACGCGTCAGGCCGCGCGCCTGGAGAACCGGAATCACCTGATCAACAAAACGCTCGAAGGTGTCCGGCGTGCCGCCCTGAATAATGAAACCGTCAGTGGCTTCGGTTTCGAACCACAGCTGCAGACCATCCGCCACCTGCTGTGGCGTGCCGTGAAACAGCGGACGCGGCGTTGCGGCTTCCAGCGCCGCCTGGCGCAGCGTATGGCCGTGTTCACGCGCTTTGCGTTTGATTTCGTCGGTGGTGCTACGGAAGCTGTTCTGGCCAATATCGCCAATGTCCGGGAACGGCTGGTCGAGCGGATACTGCGAGAAGTCGTGATGGTCAAAGAAGCGACCAAGGTAGTTGAGTGCATCCTCAATTGAGACCAGCGACGCGGTGGTCTGGTACTGGCGCTCAACGTCTGCGTCATTCTCCCCCACGATCACACTGACGCCCTGGAAAATGTGCAGCTCGCCCGGTTCACGCCCGTTCGCCACCAGCTGCTGCTTCACATCCCGGTAGAACACCTGCGCCTCTTCGCGCGTTGGCTGATGGGTGAAGATGGCGTCAGCATGACGCGCCGCCAGCTTGCGGCCATCTTCCGAGGCGCCCGCCTGAAAGATAATCGGCCGGCCCTGCGGTGTGCGCTCAATGTTCAGGGGCCCCTGTACCTGGAAAAAATCACCTTGATGATTCAGCGTGTGCAGTTTGTCAGGTGCATAGAACTGACCGCTGGCTTTATTGCGCACAAACGCGCCCTCTTCCCAGGAATCCCACAACCCTTTCACCACCTGCAGGTACTCGTCGGCGATGCGGTAGCGCAGCGCATGCTCGGGATGCTGCTGACGCGAAAAGTTTTTTGCCGAGCCCTCCAGCGGCGATGTCACCACATTCCAGCCCGCGCGCCCGCCGCTGAGATGGTCGAGACTGGCGAACTGGCGGGCGACGGTGAACGGCTCACTGTAGGAGGTGGACACCGTACCGACCAGGCCGAGATGCTCGGTGACGCCGGCCAGCGCCGACAGCAGCGTCAGCGGTTCGAAGCGGTTAAGAAAGTGCGGGATCGATTTTTCATTAATGAATAGGCCATCGGCGACAAACAGGAAATCCAGTTTGCCAGCCTCGGCTTTACGGGCGATACGGCGGGCGTAATCAAAACTGATGCTGGCATCCGCCTGCGCCGCCGGATGACGCCAGGCGGACATGTTGCCGGATGCGCCGTGCAGAATGGTGCCGAGGCGCAGTTGTCTTGCAGTCATAATCGTCTCTCTTTGCTCATGGCGCAGCCTGCCGGCGATAGCCTTATCGCCGTACAGCGCTGCCAGAAATGGAAGGAAATCAGTTAAGGATGACGTCGCGACATCGCGCGTTTAGCTGCTGCAATGCCTGTTGCGCCAGCTGACTGAAGTAGTGTGCCGCCGGGGCGATCAGCGCTTCATCGGGGTTGAAGCCACCGTGATGCAGGCCAAATTCACTGGCGCTGCCAATGCTGACAAACGCGCCCGGTAGCTGCTGCAGGTAATAAGCGAAATCTTCGCCGCCAAGGTGCAGCTCAGCCTGTTGCACCTGATAACCCACCTGCTGCGCCACCTGACTGGCAAACTGTGCCCAGTGGGCGTCGTTCTCCAGCACCGGCGGCCCCGGATGCCAGCTAAAAGTGGCCGTGGCACCGCTGGCGGCGGCGATATTGACCACCACCTCGCGTGCACGCTGCTCCAGCTGCGCGCGCACCTGTTTATCGTGCGTGCGCACCGTGCCGCCAAATTCCGCTTCAGCCGTCTGCTGACCGTCGTGCCTGTGTGCATCAATCCGCGTGACGCTCAGCACCAGACTGTCCAGCGTATTAAAGCTGCGGCTGGTGAGGGATTGCAGCGCCTGAATAATCTGGCTGGCGACCAGGATGCTGTTCACGTCCGCGCGGGTGCTGTGCACGCGCACCACAAATTTATCGGCGTTGGCATAAAACGCACCGCTGCGCGTGGCAAAGGTGCCCGTGGGCAAACCCGGTTCGTTGTGCATGCCAAAAATCGCCTGTACCTGATCCAGCACCCCCGCATCGATGAACTGCCGCGCGCCCTGGGCAATCTCTTCCGCCGGCTGGAACAGGATGCGCACCCGCCCCGCTAGCTGAGCTTCCCGTGTTTTCAGCTGCAGCGTGGCACCCAGTATCACTGCACTGTGCACATCGTGACCGCAGGCGTGCATGACGCCGGCTTGCCGTGAACGAAAAGGCAGCCCGGTGGCTTCATGGATCGGTAATGCATCGATATCGGCACGCAGGGCAATCAGGGGCGCGCCCTGACCCACTTCCGCCACCACGCCGGTGTGCAGCGGATAATCCAGCAGGCGCACGTCAGCCTGCTGCAGCCAGCGGCGCAGCCGCGCGCTGGTTTCCACTTCATGACCGGAGAGTTCCGGCCAGCTGTGCAGCTCGCGCCGCCAGTCAATCAGCTGCTGTTCGCTTACTATCGTCACAGGACCTCCCGGTCAGGCGCTAACCAGACGATGCGTCGCCAGCAGTTCGAGGGATTTCACCCGCGCCTGCTCCTTCGCCACCGGCGTATCGATAACAAACTCTTCAATGCCGTAGCGCTGGTGCAGCGCATCAAGCTGCGCGTGCACCTGTGCCGCGGTCCCTTTCAGCAGCGACGGCGTGCGTGGCTCAATCACGTAGTCACTGAACCCGCCCTGACGCACATAGCGCTCAGCCTGTTCAATGCTGCCGACGTTAACGCTCTGTCCGCCCGTCACGCTGACGTGATAAATGCGCAGTGTGTCGACCAGCAGGTCAGCTTCTGCCGGCGAATCCGCCACCACCACCTGTACCGCCACCAGCGCACGCTGACCCTGACTGTGCTGGCGATAGCTGTTCAGCACCTGCGCCATCAGTTGAGGATCGCCGTTGTGGTGTGCGGCGAACACCAGTTGCCAGCCGAGCTCTGCCGCCAGTCGGGCGCTCGCTTCGCTGGCCCCGAGCAGAAAGCGATTGGCCGGACGCGGCGGCTGCGGCGTGGCGCGCAGGATCTCATCATCCCCCACCGGCGGCACACTGAGCCAGCTATCCAGCAGCGCCAGCTGTTCGGCAAAGCTGCCTTTCTCCTGCTGGCGCACCCCCAGTTGCAGCGCGCGGGTAGAAAGCGGCAGTCCGCCGGGCGCTTTACCCACGCCCAGGTCGATACGTCCAGGTGCCAGCGCAGCCAGCAGGTTGAAGTTTTCCGCCACTTTATAAGGGCTGTAGTGCTGCAACATCACGCCGCCGGAACCCACGCGGATATGCCGGGTCTGGCCAATGATCCAGGCAATCAACAATTCCGGCGAAGGACTCGCCAGCTGGTCGCTGTTGTGGTGTTCCGCCAGCCAGAAGCGGTGATAACCCCAGGCTTCCGCGCGCTGAGCCAGCTGCAGTGTGCGATGCAGGGCCTGCGTGGCGCTCTCACCGGCTGCAATCGGTGATTTGTCGAGCAAACTCAGTCGGTATGACATGCGCCTGTTCCTTATTTCGATGAATAGGGTTGCGATGAATATGGCGCTTAGTGTGGCGGGGAGATTTATATTTCGTAAAACAACTAAATCGGCAAAGCGATTCAGGAAATGAGAAATAGTCATAATACTGGTGGATGAAAGCCTGATTTTTCGTAAAGCGGATTTCGCTTTCTGTCGGGTTAACATTACGCGCGGAGGTAATGATCCGCAGAAGCAATAACATCAGCGCAGGTTTTCAGGTTGAGAAAAAACAATTTTATCGGGCCAGGAAAACAACCCGGTAATTGCGGCATACAATTAATTCTCCGCTTTTGTTATTTTCGCAAAAGCTTAGTGCAATTCATTGGTTCAACTCACGGGTTGCACATTTGATGATGATTTCAGCCCACCGGGCACTTGATAACAAAGGAAATCATCATGAAGACGCATTTTCACTTGCGGGCGCTGAGCTTAGCCCTGCTGACAGGGATATTTAGCGCCCACGCGGCGGAGACGCCGGTCAAAGGCGGCACGCTGATTTATCTGGAACAGCAGGCACATACCAATCTTTATCCGCCGGCAGGGGGTTTTTATCCCAACGGCGGCATTCTCAATCAGATCACCGACAAACTAACGTGGCAAAATCCGAAAACGCTGCAGGTGGAACCGTGGATTGCCGAAAGCTGGAGCAGCAACGCGGATAAAACGGAATACACCTTTAAAATTCGTCCTGGCGTCACCTTTTCCGATGGCACGCCGCTGGATGCGAATGCCGTAGCGAAAAACTTTGATACTTACGGACTCGGTAATAAAGCCCAGCGCCTGCCGGTATCTGAAGTGATTAATAATTACGAACGCAGCGAAGTGATTGATCCCCAGACGGTGAAGTTTTATTTCAAACAGCCCTCACCTGGATTTTTACAGGGCACGGCCACCATTGGCTCCGGGCTGGTTTCTCTCAGCACGCTGCAACGCAGTTTCGACCAGCTCGGCGATGCGCGCCATATTATTGGCTCCGGGCCGTTTGTGGTCAGCGATGAAAAGCTCGGGCGGGAAGTGGATTTAACCGCGCGCAAAGATTACCAGTGGGGACCGAAAAACAGCACCCAGCAGGGACCGGCGAATCTGGCTGGCATCAAATTTATCGTCACACCGGAAGATAGCGTGCGCATCGGCGCACTGCTGGCCGGCCAGGCCGATTTTATTCGCCAGGTGCAGGCGTATGACGAAAAACAGGCGCAGCAGCAGGCGTTCCCGGTTTACGCAGCGCCGACGCGTGGCGTCAACGACAGCATCAGCTTCCGCCCGGATAACCCGCTGGTCAGCGATCTGCGCGTACGTCAGGCGCTGTTGCACGCGACCAACGCGCAGCAGGTGGTGCAAACGCTGTTTTCACCTAACTATCCGCAGGCCACCTCGGTACTCGCCGCCTCGGCCGCCGGGTATATCAACCTCGCGGACAAACTGAAATACGATCCCGCCCGCGCCAGGCAACTGCTTGATGAGGCTGGCTGGCAGCCCGGCAGCGACGGCATCCGCGCTAAAGCGGGGCAAAAGCTGGCCCTGACCGTGTATGAATCGCTGCCGCAGCCGCAGAACAAAGAAGTGCTGCAGCTGGTGGCTCAGCAGTGGCGTCAGGTTGGCGTCCAGCTCACGGTGAAAGCCGGTGACGCCGGCAGCCGCACGCTGGACAACCTCGATCCGCTAAAAACCCCGCTCACGGTCTCGGAAGTGGGCCGCGCCGACCCGGACGTGGTGAAGAGCATGTTTTATCCCGCCAACCGCGATGCGCTGCTGCAAAAAGGCGGCTCCAGCGACAAAGTCCGGCATTTCCGTGACGACCAACTCAACAAGCTTTTGGTGGCGATCTCGGCCGAAGTCGATCCGACGAAACGTCTGGCGCTCACCGGAGACGCCCAGCGTTATCTGCTGGATCAGGCTTATGTGATCCCGATCTTTGAAGAGCCGCAGGTGTTTGCCGGCGCGCCGTGGCTGAAGGGCGTGAGCTTTGAAGCCGTAGGCCGACCGTCGTTCTACGGCGCATGGCTGGAAAAACATTGAGAGGATAATTATGCGACACGCACTGCTGCATAGAGCGGGACAAAGCCTGCTGGTGTTATGGGCGGCGTTTACCCTGTCGTTTCTGCTGCTGCAGGTGCTGCCGGGCGATGCGGTGCTGATCAAGTTCCAGAATCCGGATCTGGGTCTCAGCCCGCAGCAAATTGCAGAGATGCGGCAGGCCTACGGTGCCGATAGCCCGATCTGGCAGCAGTATCTGCATACGCTGCTGGCGATGCTGCGCGGTGACTTTGGCTACTCGGTGCAGGCAGGTGTGCCGGTCAGCGATCTGCTGCGCAGCAATCTGCCCGCCACGCTGCAGCTGGCGCTGGCCGGATTTGCCGTTGCCTGCGTGGTGGCCTTCGCACTGGCGGCGCTGGCGCGGCTGCCGGCGCTGCGCCTGCTACGCGCGCTATTGCAGTCGCTGCCGGCGCTGTTTATTTCGCTGCCGACGTTCTGGCTTGGTATCGCGCTGATTCAGCTGTTCTCCTTTCAACTGCGCTGGATCCCGGTGATCAACCCATCGCCCCTGCAGGGGCTGATTCTGCCGGTGCTGACCGTCGCCGTGCCCATCTCCGCCCCGCTGGCCCAGATTCTGTTGCGCAGCATCGATCAGGTTGCTATTCAGCCGTTTGTCGCCGTGGCCCGCGCCAAAGGTGCCAGCGCACAACACGTGCTGTGGCGCCATATCATGCGTAACGCGCTACTGCCGGTGCTCAATGTGGCCGGTTTGCTGCTGGGGGAACTGATCGCGGGCGCGCTGATTACCGAAACCGTGTTCGGCTTAAGCGGCATCGGCCAGCTGACCCAGCAGGCGGTCAACAATCAGGATGTGGCGGTGTTACAGGCGGTGGTGATGATCTCCGCACTGGCGTTTGTACTGATCAACCTGCTGGTCGATCTGCTGATGCCGCTGTTCGACCCACGTCTGCAAACCGTAGCCGGAGGAAATTCATGAGTCTGGTCGATTACTCTACCGCGCGTCAGGGACAGCCGGCCTTGCGGCGCGATCGTGCCCGCCGCCTGCAGCCCGGCTTGTGGCTGGCATGGACGGTGCTGGCGCTGGCGTTTGTGGCGGCCGTGGCACCGCAGCTGTTTACCCACTATAGCCCGACCGAAGGCATTGCCGGCGCGCAGCGCTTAGCGCCGCACAGTGCGCACTGGCTCGGCACCGATCAACTGGGACGCGACCTGCTGGCGCGCATCGTCTATGGCGCCTCGCAGTCGCTCTCTGCGGCGGTCGCAGCGGTGGCGATGGGGCTCACTGGCGGGACCGCGCTGGGCGTCCTGGCCGGGGCCGTGGGCGGCCGCACTGAACAGGCACTGATGCGACTGGTTGATGTGCTGCTTTCAATCCCGGCGCTGCTGCTGTCATTAAGCCTGCTGATCCTGCTGGGTTTTGGCACCGTGCACGCTGCGCTGGCGGTGGGCATCGCCTCGATTGCCAGTTTTGCCCGGCTGGCGCGCGGCGAAGTGGTGCGGGTACGCCGCAGTGAATATGTGGAAGCGGCTTATGGCAGTGGCGGCCGTTTCTGGCAGGTACTGTGGCGCCACATTGTCCCCAACTCGCTGACCGCGGTGATTGCCTTCGCCGCACTGCAGTTTGGTCAGGCCATTCTGGCGCTCTCAACTCTCAGCTTTCTCGGCTATGGCACGCCGCCACCGACCCCCGAATGGGGTTTGCTGATCGCCGAAGGCCGCAACTATCTGGCTACCGCGTGGTGGCTGACTACCTTTCCCGGCGTGGTGGTGGTCGCCGTGGTGCTGGCGGCGAACCGCGTTAGCCGTCAGCTGGCAGGAGGTGACGCATGACAGCGCTATTAAGCGTGGAAAACCTCAGCCTCAGCTATCGCCAGCGCGGCGTGTGGCGTGAAGTGGTGCATAACGTGAGCTTTTCCCTGCAGCCGGGCGAAATGGTGGCGCTGGTCGGTGAATCCGGCTCAGGTAAAACCACCACGGCCCAGGCGATTATCGGTCTGCTGGCGGACAATGCCCGGCGCGATAGCGGTAAAATCCTGCTGAACGGCACCGATATCGCTGGCTGGTCATCCCGGCGCATGGACAGCGTGCGCGGCGTGCATATCAGCCTGGTGCCGCAGGATCCCGGTAATTCGCTTAATCCGGTGAAGACCATTGGCGATCAGGTTGGCGAGATCCTGCAGCTGCATCAGAAGCTTAGCCGGACCGCGCGCCAGCAGCGCGTGCTGGAACTGCTGCAAAAAGTTGGACTGAGCCATCCTGAGCAGCGCCTGCATCAATATCCGCATCAGCTCTCTGGCGGGATGAAGCAGCGCGTGCTGATTGCCATCGCGCTCGCCCTGCAACCACAGTTGATCATCGCCGATGAGCCGACCAGTGCGCTCGATGTCACGGTGCAAAAGCGCATTCTCGATCTGCTCGACCAGCTGCGCCGTGAGTTCGCCACCGCCGTGCTGTTTGTCACCCACGACCTGGCGCTGGCCGCGGAACGCGCTGATCGTCTGCTGGTGTTTCGTCACGGCGAGTTCCAGGAACAGGGAAGCGCAGCGACACTGGTTAGCGCGCCACAGCATCCTTATACCCGCCAGCTGTTACAGGACGCGGTGCCCGACGTTACCGCTCTGCCTTATCCGTCCGCAGCCCGTTTTTCCACTCCGGCGATTCAGCTCAACGCCATCGATAAACAGTTTGCGCTTGGCAGGCAGCAGACGCTGACGGTGGCGAAAGCGGTCAGCCTGACGGTGCCACGCGGCACGACGCACGCGCTGGTGGGTGAATCCGGCTCCGGCAAAACCACGCTGGCGCGCATTTTGCTTGGCTTTGAACGCGCCGATCGCGGCAAAGTGGTGATCGACGGCATTGATGCCAGCAGCCTGCGCGGCGAAGCGCTGCGTCAGCTGCGGCGCAAAATCCAGTTTGTTTACCAGAATCCGTTCGCCTCGCTCGATCCGCGCCAGACGCTGTTTAACATCGTTGAAGAACCGCTGCGCAACTTTGGCTCGCTCAGCGCCGCCGCTCGCCAGCAGCGGGTGCACGAGGTGGCGCAGCGGGTGGCACTGCCGCTGGATCTGCTGACGCGCAAGCCGCGCGAGCTGTCCGGCGGCCAGCGTCAGCGCGTCGCCATCGCACGGGCGTTGATCCCGCAACCGGCGATCCTGGTGCTGGATGAGGCAACGTCAGCGCTGGACGTCACGGTGCAGGCACAGATTCTGCAATTGCTGCAACAGTTACAGCGCGAGCTGGGCCTCACCTATCTGTTTATCACCCACGATTTAGCCACCGTACGACGACTGGCACACAGCGTTACCGTGCTGCGCGCCGGCGAAGTGGTTGAACAAGGTGACACCGTCACACTGTTCAATGCGCCGCAGCATCCTTACACCCGCGCGTTGATTGACGCCATTCCGGTTTTCCGTCCGCTGATTAAGGAGTCTGCATGACGCGCAAACGCATCGGTTTTTTTACCCGCCTGCTCGACGACACCACGGCGCAACAGCGCTACCGGCTGGCGACGGAACAAATTCAGCACGCTGAACGCTGCGGATTTGACAGTGCCTGGATCGCGCAGCACCACTTTCATGAAAAAGAAGGCGGGCTGCCCTCACCGCTGGTGTTTCTTGCCCACGTGGCCGCGCACACCCGTCATATCCGCCTCGGCACCGGCATCATCACCCTGCCGCTGGAAAATGCCCTGCGCGTGGCCGAAGACGCGGCGGTGCTGGACCTGCTGAGCGACGGACGCCTGGAGGTGGGGCTCGGCTCCGGCGGCACGCCAACCTCATTTTTGCCGTTTGGCCTGACCAGCGAACAGCGCGCTGGCGTGTTTGCCGACCAGTTGCATACGCTGCTCAGCGCGTGGCGCGGCGACACGCTGGCCCATCCGGACAATCATCTCTATCCGCCGGCTCCCACGCTGGCGCAGCGTGTGTGGATCGCCACCTTTTCCGTTGCAGGCGCGACGCGTGCCGGCCAGGCCGGTCACGGGCTGATGTTATCGCGCACCCAGCCGCGGCCGGCGGGCCAGCCGGACCTGTCGCTGCAGCAGCTGCAAAACCCGATGATCGATGCTTATCTCGCGGCGCTGCCGTCGGGCGTGGCGCCCCGCATCCTGGCTTCGCGCACCGCGTTTGTTGCCGACTCGAACGACTACGCGCGCCGCCTTGCCGCACCCGGCCTGCAGCGCCAGGCGGAGCAGTTTCGCAAGGCGGGCCACGACATCACCGGCAGCACGCTGGAGAGCCACGCGCGCCAGCTTGATGCACATATCGGCGATGCGGACGCGGTGCTGGCTTCGCTGCTGGCCGACAGCACGCTGACGCGCGCCACCGACATCACCTTCCAGGTGCACTCTATCGATCCGCCGCACGCCGATACGCTGCGTTCGGTGGCGTTAATTGCTGAACATATTGCCCCCACGCTGCGTGCGCTGGGGACCGCTTAACAGGAGAAAATCATGTCTCAGGCTACAGATTTACTGGCGGCGCTGGCCGATATCGACCCGGCGGCGCAACTGGCAGAGGCGCGCAGCGTGCGTCAGGCCGCGACCCGACACGCCCAGGGCAGCTATGAGGTGCTGTTTGGCCAGGATGACGACGATTTCCCGCTGGCGCAGCGTTACGCGCTCGCCGGGCAGGTCGCGGGCTGGCACGGCGTCACATCATTGCAGGCACACTATCAGCAGCAATCCAGCGAAACCCCGACAGATACGCGCTTTGCCGCCGGTCGCGCCTTTGCTGAACTGCTGAGCCTGCATCCGGTCGACGCCACACCGCAACAACTGACCACGCTGCGCCATGCCGGCTGGACGCCGCGCGGCATCGTCACGCTGGCGCAGCTGGTGGGATTTGTCAGCTTTCAGAGTCGCCTGCTGACCGGCCTGCGCCTGCTGAGCGGTGAAGCATCGCGCGCGCAGCCGCATGCGGTGGCCGGCAAATGGCATAGCGCCCCGCTCACGGCCAGCGGACAGACTGCGCTCACCGCGTTTACCCAGCAGGAGTTGGGCTGGGAGCCGTGGCTGGCAGCCAAACCGCTCAGCGAGTTTACGGCGGAAGAACAGGCGACGCTGGTAAAAAACGGTCATAGCGAGTCCGACTATTTCCGTCTGCTGGCGCGCAATCTGCCGCTGCTGGAACAACGCACGCTGACGGATAAAGGCATCTTTTATACGCCGGGCGGTTTGCCTCGCGCCGAGCGTGAACTGGCGGCCACGGTAGTGAGTAAAGTCAACGGCTGCATTTACTGCGCATCCGTGCATGCCCGCAAAGCCAGTCAGCTGTCAAAAGATGAGACTGCGGTGCAGAAACTCCTGAATGTCGCGCCGGGTGCCGAGCTGGCACACGGCCAGTCCGCGCGCTGGGCGGCGATTATCGATTTTGTCGCCACCTTATCGCTAACTCCGGTCGCCAGCAGCCAGACCCAACTGCAGGCGCTGCGCGAGCACGGACTGGATACGCTGCAACTGCTGGACCTGATCCAGTCCGCCGCGTTTTTTGCCTGGGCCAACCGCCTGATGCTAACGCTGGGCGAACCTTTCTTACCCGAACAGCCGCAGGAATGACCATGACACACACGTTATCTGCCACACCGGCAGCGTTTACTGACCATTTTTATATCACCATTCACGGCAAAGGCGCTCACGCTGCACGTCCGCATGAGGGCATCGACAGTATCGTTACCGGCAGCCACATCGTCAGCGCGCTGGCGGCCGCCGGCCTGGATATCACCCGCTTTCAGGGTGGCAACAGCTGGAACGTGCTGCCGCCAGAGGTCGTCGTGGAAGGCGTGCTGCACAGCGAGGATGCCAGCGCGCGCCAGCGATCATCGGCGCAGGCCGCGACGCTGGTCAGCCATATTGCCCGGGCGTTCGGCGCCGACGCGCAGCTCGCCTGGCAACCGCAACGCGAAGCCGAACGCAGCGCGACATCGCGGTCATCTTAATGATGCGAACCAGGAGGCAGATAATGGCGATACCGGTACCCGTTCCACAGCTCGATCATGCAGTGATCAATGTTGCCGATCGGCTGGATGACGCCAGCGCGCTGTATCGCCGGCTCGGTTTCCAGCTCACACCACGCGGCCATCACTCGCTGGGCTCCAGTAATCATCTGGCGGTGTTTGGTGATAATTATCTGGAACTGCTGGGCTATGAAGCCGGTCGTGCGCACCAGCGTCAGGATATCTGGCAGGCACCGGCGGGCCTGAGCGGTCTGGTATGGAAAACCGGCGATGCCGATGCGGTGTGGCGCTATCTGGAAAGTCAGGGTATTGATGGCGATCCCGCCGCCAGTTTTTACCGGCCGGTGCAGTTGCCGGATGGCAGCGCACAGCAGGCGCGTTTTCGCACCGTTCGCCTGCGCCCCGCTCTGGTGCCAAATGGACGCAGTTTTTTCTGCCAGCATGAGACACCGCAGGCGGTCTGGCAGACAGTGTGGCAGCAGCATCCCAACGCGGTGACCGATATTATTGAGTTTGTGGTGGTGGCCCAGGATCCGGCAGCCGCCGCGCTGCCCTACAGTCGTTTATTTGGTGCCGATAAGCTCACCGCCTGCCAGCAGGGCGCGTTTGTGCTGAAAGCGGGCGTGGCCACCGTGCGCTTTGCCGCTGCGCACTATGTGACGCAGCGCTTTACCGGCCTGCCGCCCGATTATGACGGCAGTGCGCGTATGGCCGCGCTGACGCTGCGCAGCAGCGACTTACGCAGGGTGAAAGCCAGCCTGCTGCTGGGCGATGTGCCTTTTCGCGAAGAGCCAGACGCCATCGTGGTCAGCGCGGAACAGGCCAGCGGCGTGGCGCTGCGGTTTCAGCTATGAAAGCATTGTCGGAGTAGATTGCCTGCTGACGACCTGGCAAGCGAACCAGATCTTAATCTCATCGCTTACTGTAGAAATAGAAACACGACAACAGGCCGTTATTAAAACGGCCTGTTGCAATGACTATGACGCCTGATTTGCAGCGTATAATTTATTATTTATACACTGTTGCCGTACCCTGTATTTTCTTGCCTTCTTTGCCGGAGGTGATCACAAAATATTTACCCCCCATCTCATCGGCCTTTTTCGAGATTTCAGCCATGGCCTCTGCCGGTGAACTGTATTCATTATTGGTACTAACCTTACCAACTTCCTGATACTGCTTAGCCTCTTCTTTAGTAATCTCCTGCGCTGCCAGAGCCGATAAAGAGAAAGTTGACGCCACCAGCAATGACATTATTGCTACCGTAATTTTTTTCATAAATCACCCCAGATTAATTGATTCCATCCCGTTCCGGATGGCCTTTTAAGGCTTAGGTGAGCCATAAAAATAACGCAAACCTGAACGCTGAAAAATATGACCCGCCTCGTAAAAAATAACCAGCCACTTTCAGCCCACAGAAAATTTATTCATATATTACAATATATTAAGTTATTTTAAGCTTATTCAAAATAAGAAATTCCCTAGACGAAATGCGGAGCAGTGCGATACAGCAGAAAAAAATCACTCTGCCGCTCACATTTTTAAAATAGCACTTGGCATTCCAGTTATGAGCCGCTATGGTTGCTACATAACCAGATACACAGCCTGCTCATTTTTTGCATTTTTATACCTTGGTTACTTATATCCTCTCGCACACCGCATATTTTTCGCCTGCACGCAGCCTGCGTGCAGCGGGCCACGCTTTAATAAAAACTATTTAAAATCACAGATAATCAGACTGACTGAGCACCGCCATTCCGCACCGGGAAATAGCTATCAAAAAGATGCGTTTATTCATCTGCCGTCCTTTCAGGGTAAGGAGGAAATAACCGTCTGCGCAGCACTTATTCGGTCGGAAAAATTCTGACCTGGTCGGAATACAATTATCGGAGTGCAGAAATGTCCAGATTACCTTTTAGCAAGTCACTATTAGCGTCCATGCTATCTGTGGCCTGCTGTTCCTGGAGCGCCCATGCGGCTCCTCAATCCCCGACGCCCTCTACCGC
The DNA here is from genome assembly GCF_059730935.1 of Type-C symbiont of Plautia stali. Classification (NCBI taxonomy): domain Bacteria; kingdom Pseudomonadati; phylum Pseudomonadota; class Gammaproteobacteria; order Enterobacterales; family Enterobacteriaceae; species Type-C symbiont of Plautia stali. The sequence goes on from NZ_AP035924.1 coordinate 427,713, forward strand.
GCCCGAGCAAAATTCGGGCAAGCCTAACATCGTGGTGATTTTTGGCGATGACATTGGCTACTGGAACATCAGTTCCTATAACCAGGGTACCATGGGATACAAAACGCCCAACATCGACAGTATTGCCGCCGAGGGCGCTAAATTCACCTCGTATTACGCGGAGCAAAGCTCCACCGCCGGACGCTCGTCGTTTATCACCGGGCAGATGCCGTTCCGCACCGGCATGAGTAAAGTCGGTATGCCAGGTGCACCGCAGGGTCTGCAGAAAGAAGATCCGACCATTGCCTCGATCCTGAAACAGCTCGGCTATGCCACCGGTCAGTTTGGTAAAAACCATCTGGGCGATCGCAATGAATTCCTGCCTACCGCACACGGCTTCGATGAGTTCTTTGGCAATCTGTATCACCTGAACGCCGAAGAAGAACCGGAGAACCCGGACTATCCGAAGGATCCTGAGTACCGTAAACAGTTCGGTCCGCGCGGCGTCATTAAAGCCAGCGCGGATGGCAAGGTTGAAGATACCGGGCCCCTAAACGTGAAACGTATGGGCACGGTGGATGAAGAGTTCCTCGCCGCCAACAACGATTTCATGGAGCGTCAGGTCAAAGCGGGCAAACCGTTTTTTACCTGGTTCAACACCACGCGCATGCACAACAAAACGCACATTAAACCGCAGGATCAGGGCGTGACCGGCCTCGGCGACTACGCAGACGGCATGGTTGAGCACGATAAAATGATCGGCGAGGTGCTGAAGAAAATCAAAGATCTGGGTATCGAAGATAACACCATCGTGATTTACACCACCGACAACGGTCCGATGATCGCCACCTGGCCTGATTCCGGCATGACGCCATTCCGCGGCGAGAAAAATACCGGCTGGGAGGGCGGGTTCCGCGTCCCAGCGATGATCAAATGGCCGGGACACATTAAGCCTGGCACGATGATCAACGATATTTTCGGCAGCAATGACTGGTTCCCGACGCTGGTTGCCGCAGCGGGCGTGCCGGATATCAAACAGCAGCTGCTGAAAGGCTATAAGACCAGCGCCATGACCTACAAAGTGCATCTGGACGGTTACAACCAGCTGGATTTCCTGCAGGGCAAAGGGCCCGACCAGCGTAATGAGTTCTTCTACTGGAGCGATGACGGCGATCTGTTAGCGATGCGCTACGGTCGCTGGAAAGCGCATTTCATGATTCAGGAACACACCGGCCTCGACCTGTGGAAATATCCGTTCGTTAAACTGCGCACGCCACTGATCTTCGACCTGGAGATCGACCCGCTGGAGCGCGGTGACAGCGGTATGGATTACAACCACTGGTTCTATGACCGTCTGTTCCTGCTGGGTGGCGCGCAGAAATATGCCGCAGAAATGCTGCAAAGCTTCAAAGAATTCCCGCCTCGTCAGAAACCCGGCTCCTTCACCGTTTCGGATGTGCAGAAACTGATTGACGAAGGCAGCCCGGCCACCAACTGAGCTATCACTCACAGCCGGGCACGCCGTGCCCGGTATTCGGAGGCATTGATGAAATACAGCACCACACTGCCGGTTCGCCCGTTGCCCTCGGCGGAAAAATACAACGGCATCGGCCCGGCGTATAAACGCCGCTTTCACGTGATGGCCAAGCCCACCGGCTCGCGCTGCAATATCGACTGCAACTACTGTTTTTACCTGCATAAAGAGCAACTGCTGCAGCAGGATCATCACAGCGGCATGTCTGATGAGGTGCTGGAAAACTATATTCGCCAGTACATTGATAGTCAGGATGGCGATCAGGTGGTGTTCTCCTGGCAAGGCGGTGAACCGACGCTGATGGGGTTGCCGTGGTTCGAAAAGGTGGTGGCGCTGCAGCAAAAGTATCAGAAGCCAGGACAACGCATCGAGAATGATCTGCAAACCAATGGCATCCTGCTGAACGATAGCTGGGCGCGCTTTCTGAAGCAGCATCACTTTCTGGTCGGGCTGTCGATTGATGGCCCGCGCGAGCTGCACGATCGCTATCGCGTAACGCGCAGCGGTAAACCGACTTTCGACAAAGTGATGGCGGGTGTGGCGGCGCTGCAACGCCACGGCGTGCCGTTCAACGCGCTGGTCACGGTCAACCGGACCAATGCACGCTTTCCGCTGCAGGTGTACCGCTTTCTCACGCGCGAACTGGGCGCGACCTATCTGCAATTCAATCCCTGCGTCGAGCCGGTCGATTTTACCCAAACCGCGCCGCAGTTCTGGCGCGATGACAGCATCCCGGTGAGCGGTTCCCGCCGCGCGCGGCCGGGCGATCTCGACTCGGTGGTGACCGACTGGTCGGTCGATCCCGATGACTGGGGACGCTTTCTCATCGCCGTGTTTGAAGAGTGGGTAAACAATGATTTAGGGCGCGTACAGGTTAACCTGTTTGAAACGGCAGTGGCGCAAACCCTGGGCCTGCCGGGCCAGATCTGCGTGACCTCAGAGTTCTGCGGCAAAGGCCTCGCCATTGAAAAAAACGGTGATATCTATGCCTGCGATCACTACGTCTATCCGGAGTATCAGCTGGGCAATATTGCCAACACTAAACTGGCGCACCTGGCGTTTTCCGAACGGCAAAAAGCGTTTGGCCTCGGGAAACGCGACACCCTGCCCGCCGTCTGCAAACGCTGTCCTTACCTCAAATTATGCTGGGGCGAATGCCCGAAAAACCGCATCGTGCGCAGCGCAGAGGGTGAACCCGGCCTTAACTATCTCTGTCCCGGCATCAAAGCGTTTTTTTCCTATGCTCAGCCGATCCTGGTAGGTATCGCCACGCTGCTTGAGCGGGAAAAACAGGGAGTGACGCAATGACCCTGCGGCAACGGTTTCTCGACCTGGAAGCGAGCATAAACCAGCAGGTGCTGGGTCAGCCAGAGCTGGTGCGCATGCTGATTATCGCGCTGCTGTGCGACGGCCACGTTCTGCTGGAAGGACTGCCCGGACTGGCCAAAACCCGTGCGGTGCGTGAGCTGGCGCGCCACATTGAAGGCGACTTCAGCCGTATTCAGTTCACACCGGATCTGCTGCCCTCGGATATCACCGGCAGCGAAATTTATCAGCAACACGCCACGCGTGAAGAGGAGCAGTTTCGTTTCCGGCCAGGCCCGGTGTTCGGCAACCTGATTCTGGCCGATGAGATCAACCGCGCCTCGGCCCGCGTGCAGTCGGCGTTGCTGGAAGCCATGGAGGAGCGTCATGTCACGGTGGCGGGCAACAGCTGGCCGCTGCCCGGCGTGTTTATGGTGCTGGCGACGCAGAACCCGGTTGATCAGGAAGGCACCTGGCCTCTGCCGGAAGCGCAGCTGGATCGCTTCCTGATGAAAGTGCTGGTGCACTATCCCTCGAAAGAGAATGAACAGCGCGTGATGCAACTGGTGCGCGCCGAACAGCAGGCAAAATATCGCGAACAGGACACCCCTGCCGTCAGCGCCGCTACGCCGCCGCCAGTGAGGATCAGCCAGGCGGATATGGGTCGCTGCTGGCAGGCCATCTCCGACATTTACGTCGCGCCCACGGTGGAAGATTACATCGTCTCGCTGGTGGAAATGACGCGCCAGCCGCAGCAGGTCAGCGACACCTTTGCCAGTTATGTGGCGCTGGGTATCAGCCCGCGCGGCACGCTGGCACTGGACCGCGCCGGGCGCGCGCAGGCGTGGCTCGAAGGGCGTGATGCGGTGTTGCCGGACGATATTCAGCGCATTGCCCCGGCCGTGCTGCGGCATCGTCTGCTGCTGAGTTATCAGGCCAGCGCCGACCAGGTGACCGCCGATGACGTGGTACGCATGCTGCTGGATGCGGTGGTCGCATGACGGATACCGCACTGGCCGTCACCCTGCCCGGCCTACTGGCGCTGGCGGGTGCAGCGCAGCAGCTGCGCAATCCGCCGGCTCAGCTGCCGCCCGGCGCGATGGCCGGCGAGCGCGTGTCGCGTCAGCAGGGACGCGGACTCAATTTTGACAGCCTGCGCCGCTATCAGCCGGGCGATGATGTGCGGCTGATCGACTGGCAGGCCACCGCGCGTCTGCGCACACCCTGGGTGCGGTTGTATAACGAAGAGCGCGAGCGGCCGGTATTTCTGCTGGTTGATCAGCGCCTGGACATGTATTTCGCCACACGCGGACACACCAAATCGGTCGCCGCCGCCCATCTGGCAGCGCTGCTGGCGTGGCGTAGCTGGCACGATGGCGATCGCCTCGGGGCCGCCGTGTTCAGCGATGATTCCCTGAGGTTGCAGCGCTGCCGCTCGCCGAAACTCGCCCTGGCGCCGTGCCTGAACGACCTGCATCAAATGAATAATCAGCTGCCGGCGCGCTATCCGCAGGAGCCCGCCAGCAGTCTGCCACTCCATCAGGTGCTGCAACGTATCCGGGCGCAGGTGCCTGCCGGAAGCTGGCTGGCACTGATCAGCGATTTCCACGATCTTGACGCTCAGAGTGACGCGCTGCTGGCGGCGCTGGCGCGCCGGTGTGATATCACCGCCTTTGTGCTGCTCGACGATCTGCATCTGCGGCTTCCGCATCAGGGCTATCTCGCCGCGCATTACCAGCATCAGCACGTTACGCTGCCGCTTTCACCCTCGTTGCGTCAGCAGATTAGCGAGCGGGTCACCGCCCGGCTGGCACAGCAGCAAACGCGACTGCTGCGGCTCGGCATCCGCGTGCAGCACATTGTGGTGAGTGAACCGTTATTGCGTCAGCTGACGCAGGGAGACGAGCATGCTGGAAAAAGGCTTTAGCGTTCCGCCACTGCTGCAGCCTGACCTGCCGCCCGCGGTCTCCTGGCTGCCGCTTCCTGCGGGCTGGTGGTGGCTGGCAGGCGCGTTAGCGGCCCTGCTTGTGCTGCTGGCGCTGTGGCGCACAGCGCGCTGGCGGCGCAACCGCTGGCGGCGTGAAGCGCGTCAGGTTTTACGTCACGACAACAGCATTGATAGCTGGCTGCGGCTGATTAAGCGGGTGCGGCTGGTGCACCAGCCGCGTGCTCAGGAGAGTGAACTGAGCCTCAGCCAGTTACTGCAGGAGCTACCGCTGGATGCCGCGACCTATCAGCGGTTGCTTGGCGGCTACTGCCAGCCGGACAATAGCCTGTCGCCTGATGAAATGCAGCGCCTGCGCAGACAGCTGCGGCGCTGGCTGGAGGCACTGCCCGATGTCTGAACTGCTTACCCGCTTCGATTTTGCCTGGCCGTGGATCTGGCTCCTGTTGCCGCTGCCGCTGCTGATGCGCTTTCTGCTACCGCAACGCCAGCTGGTCAGCGAAGAGGTGCGCGTGCCGTTCCTGCCGGAACTGGTGAGGGAGTTGCGTCTGGAGAATGCCCCTCCGGCCAGCCGCTGGCCTCAGACGCTGCTGTTCTGGCTGGTGTGGCTGCTGTTACTGGCCGCGCTGGCGCGCCCTGAGCTGCTGTTGCCACCGCAGCTACAGCATAAGCCGATGCGCAATGTGGTGCTGGTGCTGGATGTTTCCGGTTCGATGGCGAAAAACGACGCCGGCGCGGGCACCACTCGCCTGCAGGCGGTGCAGCGCTCGGTGCACAATTTTGTGCTGCAGCGAACCCTCGATCGCATCGGGCTGGTGATTTTTGCCAGTCAGGCGTGGCCGTTTGCGCCGATCAGTGCCGATAAGCAGGCACTGCTGGCGCGCATCAACCAGCTGGCACCCGGCATGGTGGGCCAGCAAACCGCCATCGGCGATGCGCTGGGGGTGGCGGTCAAACTGCTGGACAGCAGCCTGGAACAGGACGCCAGCCGCATGGTGATTTTACTTACCGACGGCAACGATACCGCTTCGCAGCTGCCGCCCGCCCTCGCTGCGCAGCTGGCAGCAGAGCATCAGGTGCAGGTTGATACCATCGCCTTTGGCGATCTTAATGCCAGCGGCGAGGACAAAGTCGATAGCGCGCTGATGCAGGATATTGCCCGCATCACCGGCGGTAGCGCGTTTCAGGCGGCTACCTCAGGCAGCGCCCTGCAACGTGTCTGGCAAACCATTGACGCCCAAACGCCCGCGCAGGTGGCGACGCTCGGTCTGTCGTTTACGCGCCCGCTGTTTGCCTGGCCGCTCGGCGCGGCGCTGGCGCTGTTAACCGCGGCGTTGTTGCTGGCGCGCCTGCGGGAGCGTGCAGCATGAATGGCTTTCATTTTATGCACCCGTGGTGGCTGTCCGGGCTGCTGGTTTGTCTGGCACTGGCGTGGCTATTGCGCGCGCCGCGCAGCGCCTGGCAGCGCATTATGACAGCGCCGTTTCACGCCCTGATTACCGGTAAGCGACTGCAGCGGCTGTCACCCGTACCGTGGCTGCTGGCGCTCGGCGTGCTGGCGCTGGCAGGGCCGTCATGGCAGAAGGCGTTACCGGGCGGCGTTACGCCGCAAAGTAACGTGATGGTGATTCTGCAACAGGATCTCACCATGCTGACGCAGGATCTCCCGCCCGACCGGCATCAGCGCATGCAACATAAGATCGCCCAGCTGATGCAGCAGATGCCGGGCAGCCACTTTGGCCTGGTGGTGTATCGCGGCGGTGCCTGGCTGACCACGCCGCTGACCAACGATCCGGCCTTTTACTCGCTGTTCCTGCAGGCGCAGCAGCCAACGTTACTGCCGGACGGTCAGGGCAATGGCCTGGCGGCCGCTCTCAGGCTGGCCGATGATAATCTGCCGGACACGCCACGCAGCATTGTGCTGGTGGCCGATACGTTGCGCCAGGATGATGCCCGGTTGCTCGGCCAGACCTCGCTGCCGCTGCAGCTGTGGGTGCCCGGCACTGCGCCAGGCGGCCCCTTGCCGCCCGCTTTCGCCAGTCAGGCTATTGATACCCGCCTCAACGTGGCGCGCTTCCAGCAGCTACGCGCCAACGGCGTGGCGGTTACGCTCGCCACCCCCGATGACAGCGATCTGCCTGCCATCAGACGCCATATTCAGCAAAGCCTCAGCGCCCAGCAAAACAGTCGCGAGGATCTGCCGTGGCACAACAGCGGCTACTGGCTGATTGCGCCGATGTTGTTGCTGCTGCTGTGGTGGCGTCGTCAGATACTGATCGTGCTGATTGTGTTGCCGCTCGGTGGGATAACGCCGCCGGCCGCCGCCGCGCTGCTGGATGCGTTTATCCCGCCCGACCTGCAAGGGCAACATGCCTTTCAACGGCAGGATTACGCGCGCGCGGCGCAGCACTATGTCGATCCGCTGCGCCGCGGCATTGCGCTCTACTATGCCGGTGATTTTTCCGCCGCCAGCGGCGCTTTTCGTCAGGCACCCGTGACGCCTGAATCGCTGTTGTGGCTGGGCAACAGCCTGGCGCAGCAGAAACAGTGGCAGCAGGCGCTGCAGCATTACGATCAGGCGCTGAGCCTGCGTCCCGACTGGCGAATGGCACAGCAAAATCGCGCCAGTATCGCGCGCATTGTGATGCAGCTTCGTCAGCAGGAGCGCGATCGCCAGGCGGCACAGGGAAAAGAGCAGGATTACGATCCTGACGGCAGCAAAAAAGACCTGCACAAACAGCAAGGCGTCGCGCAGCAGGTCATGCAGCCTGCAGGTCACGCGGCACCGCAGGTCAGTCAGTGGTACGACAATCTCAGCCTGTCGCCCGGTGGCCTGCTGGAATATCTCTATCGTCAGGAGTCACCATGAGAACGCTGCTGATTTGCCTGCTGCTGCTGACCGGGCCCGCGCGCGCCGCAATGGACATCACGCGCGAGCTGGTTGGCGATGACCGTTTGGTGCCGGGTCAGCCGCTGCGCGTCGCGGTAACCTACTGGACCGATAGCTGGTTTAACCCGCCGCCACAGTGGCCTGACTTCCCGGTCAGCAACGGCACGCTGTTGCCGGCGGCCATTCCCAATCAGCTGGTATCGCGTCAGCGTGACGGTGTCAGCTGGAGCGGCATCCGCATGGAGCGCCAGCTGATGGCCTGGGATCAGGGCAAACTGCAGCTGCCGGCGCTGGACATCACCCTGCAATCCGCGGGCCAGCCGCCGCAGACCGTTACGCTGCCAGCGCTGGAAAAAAATGTGCGCTGGCCGCCGGGTGTGCAGCAGCCGGATCGCTTCCTGCCCGCCGCCACGCTGCATCTGCAGGAAAAAGTGACGCTGTATCGTGCCGCGCAGGGCGACGCGCTGCATGTCGGCGACGTGGTGGAACGGCAGATAACGCTGCAGGCCAGTGGTGTGGTCGCCGGACAGATTCCACCGGTGCTGATCGATTTGCCCGGTGCCAGTACCCAGCTGCTGACGCCCGAGGTTAGCGTCCTGACCAGCGGACGCGGTGAAATCACTGGCAGCCAGCGACGCGAGCGGCTGCGCTATCTGCCGGACAGCGCCGGCAGCCTGACGCTGCCGCCGGTGCAGCTGCGCTGGTGGGATACCCGACAACAGACATGGCAGCTCGCCACGCTGCCCGCCCATCATTATGACATTCTGCCTGCGCGCACGGCCGGCAGCGAACAGGTGCTGCGTGCCGGGCCTGAACGCCCCTGGTGGCAGTGGCTGCTGCTCGCCGCAACCGTGGTTCTTCTCGTCGCGGTGCTGTGGCCTGGCCGCCGTTTACTGCGTCAGGCGCTGATCTTTGCCGGCCATGCGTGGAGCCGCCTGTGGCGTATTCATACGCTGCCCGATCTCGTTCCACATCACAGGAGTCGCCGATGAAAACTGTTTCTATACTGGCGGGCCTCACGCTGTGCCTCGCTAGCGTCAGTCAGGCTGACGATCTCTCCGCCTGGCGTGACGGTGCGGCAAAGCGTGCCATTACACAGTGGGTGGATGACACCACCCGCGCCGGCAGCGCTGACTTTATTCCTCTTAACCAGCGCTACGTGGTGTTCGATAATGACGGCACGCTATGGCCGGAAGCACCGCTCACCTTTCAGCTGCAGTTTGCGCTCGATGAAGTGAAACGGCTGGCGCCGCAGCATCCGCAGTGGCAGCAGGATGCGCTGGTACAGGCAGTGCTCAGCAACAACACGGCCGCTATTGCCGCCAGCGGGAAAAAGGGGCTGATGCATTTGCTGACGCTGACTCACAGCGGTATCACCACCGATGAGTTTGCCCGGCGCGTGCAGAACTGGGTGGCGACGCAGCGGGATACGCGTTTTGGCTGCCGCTACGATCGCATGGGCTATCTGCCGATGCGCCAGTTGCTGGATTATCTGCGCGCTCACGGTTTCCGCACCTGGATTATCTCCGGCGGCGGCATCGATTTTATGCGCGTGCTGGCGGAACAGATGTACGGCATTCCACCTGAGCAGGTGGTTGGCTCGTTTTCCCTTGCGGAATTTTCACTCAGCGACAACGGCACGCAGTTGCGGAAAACCATGAATGGTGCATTTTATGATGATGAAGCGGCCAAACCGGTGGCCATCCATCTGTTCATGGGTCATCGGCCAGTAGCAGCGTTCGGCAACAGCGACGGCGATGTGCCGATGCTGCAATACACCTCGGGCAACCCTGCCGCCAGCACCTTCGGCCTGCTGGTGCATCACACCGATGCGCAGCGGGAATACGCCTACGATGCGCATCCGCCGGCCAGCGGCAAACTGGTTAACGGTCTCAGGCTGGCCGCGCACTATGGCTGGACCGTTGTCGATATGAAACAGGACTGGGGTACGGTGTTCGATCCCGCCCAGTGCCCGGCCGCCGTTTCCGTTCATCAAGGAGAAGCAAAATGAAAACATTACCTTTCACTGCCATGATCGCCCTGCTCACCCTGAGTGCCACGTCTGCGCTGGCGGTATCGCCGTATGAGAATCTGGCGCTGGCGCTGCGGCAGCAGACCATGATCAACGATCTGCGCACTCACTGCCGCGTGCCGGTCTCCATCGACGACGAAAAAATCAAGCAGACCTTTCTGGCGGATAAGAGCAATCACAACGCGCTGTTGCAGGCTGCTGATGCGCTGAAGATGGGCAAGCATCAGCATTATCAGCAGCTGATGTCGCATATAACCTGCCCGGATTTTAGCTGATCGTCGCTGACAGGAAATGCCAGACGCCATCATGGTCAGCGCGGAACAGGCCAGCGGCGTGGCGCTGCGGTTTCAGGCGTAATCTACTGTTTGAGCTGCGCCCGCGCGGTGTAAAAGCGACGGTAGGACAGATACGCCGCGATGATGGTCGACAGGCTGGCGGTGGCAATCAGCATAAACGTCACCATGATCTGGTACTTGATGGCCTTTACCGGATCGATCCCGGCGAAAATCAACCCGGACATCATGCCTGGCAGACTCACCAGCCCCACCGTTTTCGCGCCGTCAACGGTGGGGATCATCGCGGCACGAATACTGTCACGCATCAGCCCGGCGGATGCGCGTTTGATTGGTGCCCCCAGGCTGAGCATCTCCATGATTTTTTGCTGGTTGTCGCTAAAGCGCTGATTGAGATTGGTGAAACACAGCCCGACCGCCACCATGGCGTTACCGGCAATCATGCCGGAAATGGGGATCACCTGCATGGGAACAAAGGCAATGGCGCCGCTCAGCAACAGCACCGTTAGTGTCAGTGCCGTACCGCTGGTAATCGCCACCAGCGCGATGATAAAACCATGATCGATCTGCCGGCTGCGTTTGCGCGCATTCAGCGCTGCATTGACGCAGATAAACAGCACCATCAGCAGCGTCAGCCAGTCATTATTGACATCGAAAATTGACTTCAGCACGTAACCGACGATCACCAGCTGGATAATGGCGCGCGTGACACTCCACAAAATGTCTTTGCTCATCCCCAGCTTCTCTTTCTGGCTAATCAGCAGCGCCACCAGCACCAGCATGAGTGAAAGCAGCAGCGAGCTGTCGCTGATATTATGCTGATTCATGCTGTTCTCCCGCTGCGGGTGGGGTCAGCCGCAGAATACGCTCAGCGGCATCAATCTCCTGTACGTCATGGCTGATGCGGATCACCGCCAGCCCTTTTTCCGCCACCAGCGTGGCAATCAGCTGGTTAACCCGTTGTTTATTGGGCTCGTCCAGTGCGCTGGTCACTTCGTCCAGCAACAATATCTGTGGCAGAAACTGCAGATTGCGCAGCAAAGCCACCCGCTGCTTTTCACCGCCAGAGAGTCCGGCAACGTTTTTGTCCAGCATGTCGCCGGATAAATGCAGACTGCGCAACGCCGCCACAAGCTGCTCGCGCGACGGTTGTTGCTGACGCAGTTGCCACGGCAGCGCCAGGTTATCGTAGACCGTGTCACCAAACAGTTGCGGTGTCTGGAAACAGTAGGAGACCTGCTGGCGATAGTGTTCGACTTTCAGCGAGTGAATATCCCGCTGCTGAAACAGGATCTGGCCGCTATCGGGCTCCAGCAGTGAGGCAATAATTTTCAGCAACGTGCTTTTGCCGCTGCCGGACGGGCCGGTGAGCAACAGCGTTTCACCTGCGTACAGCTGCAGTGATACCGGCGTCAGCAAGGTGCGCCCCTGCACGGCCAGCGTGACGTCTTGTACCGCCAGCAAAGGAGAATCAGCAGACATAAAAGGCATCCGTGAGAAATTGTCGGCAGATTATAGACAGCTGCACAAGGCAGGGGAATGCGTCACGATGCGGAGAGCGGCAGCCGTTTAACCGCCGTGGCTTTACAACGCGGCAGAAATCCGCATGCTGGTGACATTCAGGACCACATTCTTCATTACTATGACCGCCACCAAAACCGGATTTCTCTGCGCGAGCGTGCTGCTGCTGAGCGCGCTGACGCTGCTGTCGTTGCACTGGAGCGCGTTTCAGGCATGGGGGCTGCAAAGTCAGATTCAGCTGCACCGGCTGCTGGTTACCCATTTACTGCAAATCAATAGCGGCCAGTACAGTGCCGGACTGTGGTTGCTGGCCGTGACCTTCATTTACGGCATTCTGCACGCGGTGGGTCCCGGGCACGGTAAATTTATCGTTACCACCTGGCTGACCACCCATCAGCCCCCGCGCGGCGTGGCGCTGAGCGTGCCGCTGCTGGGCAGCCTGGTGCAGGGCCTGAGCGCGATTGCCTTTGTCTTTATTCTGGCGGTTGGTTTTAACCTGACCACCGGCGATCTCAGCCTGAGCCGCTGGTATCTGGAGAAAGCCAGCGCTGTGTTCATTGCCGGGCTGGGCGTGATGCTGCTGCTGCAAGCCTGGCGCAGGCCACCAGCGGAGCATCATCATGATCATTGCGGCCACGCGCATGGCGTCGCGGCTGGGCACGGCAGGGACTGGAAAAGCTGGGCGGGTATTATTATTGCCACCGGCGTGCGGCCGTGCAGCGGTGCGCTGACGGTGCTGCTGTTCGCCAGCGTCATCGGCATTACGCGCTGGGGCATGCTGGCGGTGATGAGTATGGCGCTCGGTACCGGCATGGCGCTGGTGGCGCTGGCACTGTTTGTGCAGCATTACCGTCAGCGCGCCGGGCAGCTATGGCTGGCAGAGCGCTCGCCGCAGGCGGCATCGCTGCTGAGAGCGGTACGGATCGCCGGTGGGATATTGCTGGTGATGTTTGCGCTGGTGCTGTTTTTTACCGTGGTGCCGGTGAGTGCCAACGGGGATTATATTGCGGCGGGATGCTGAGGTGCATGGTTTGGGGTGGGTGCGGTTTTCCCCTCACCCTAACCCTCTCCCGCACGCGGGAGAGGGAATGTCAGGTGCGGCCTGTTCCCAGGGAGAGGGAACGTCAGGTGCCGCTTTGGGCTCTGGCTTAATGATCAGAAACGGTATTTCGCGGACAGCATAAAATTGCGCGGTTCGCCGTAGACGATGCCGGTGCTGTCGACGTTTTCGTCGTATTCTTTGTCGAACAGGTTATTCAGGTTGGCTTGCAGGCTGAGGTTTTTGGTCACGTCGTAGCGCGCGAACAGATCCACCAGCGCATAGCTGCCCTGTCGGGTGCGCCAGGTGCCATTGCCATCCGGGCCACTGATATCCGCGTAAGTTCCCGCCTGCCAGTTCACCCCGCCGCCCAGCGTCAGCTGGTCCAGCATCGGCAGGCGATAGCTGGTGAACAGGTTGAACGACGTGCGCGGCAGCTGTGAATTATAGCGATCGCCGTTGGCGTCTTCCGCCACATACGAAGTCCCGCCAAAGGTCATCTGCCAGTTATCGGTCAGCGCCCCATTCACCTCAAACTCGACGCCACGACTTACCACGCCCTTCTTCGCCACGTAAATGGTGTTACCGGTCTGCGCATTGGTCTGTCCGGTGCTCTGACCGACGTTATCCAGTTCGGTGCGGAAGATCGATACCGAGGTGGTCAGACGGCTGTTGAACCAGTCAGACTTCACGCCGGCTTCGTAGTTTTTGCCAATCACCGGCGAGAGATAAGCGCCTGACGCATCCTGATAATCCTGCGGCTGGAACACCGAAGTGTAGCTGGCGTAGGCAGACCAGTTATCGTAGAAGTCCCAAATCACCCCCCCGTACGGCGTGATGTTGTTTTTCTCCATCTCTGCCGTCAGCGTCTGGCGGTTCCAGTTGGTGTAGCGCGCCCCGACAATCAGGTGCAGCGGATCGGCCAGATTGATGCGCGTCGCAAGATACGCTGACTTCTGCCGTACCAGTTGGGTGTCGGCCGCAGGTTCACGCGGATTCCAGTCGGTTTCCGGGAAATCGCCGTTAAACTGGTTGAAGTTGCCCAGCTCGGCTGACGAAATGTTGGCCCAGGCGCTGTAATATTTGTTGTCCTGACGGCTGTAGTTCACCCCGACCATCAGTTCATGCTGGCGGCCCAGCAGTTCATAAGGACCGCTGGCGAAGGCGTCTACCGCATCCACCTTACGTTTGCCGGTGTTGTAGCCGGTTCCGCCCACCACCGGATAGCCGGCATAGCCAGAGACGCCTGCGCCAGTGGTTTTATCGAAGTAACCGTCGAGATACAGCTGCTTGCTGTCGAGGAACATCTCGTTATGCGTGCCGTTAAGGGTGATGTTCCAGCCGTTATCGAAATTCTGCTGCAGGTTAACAAAGACCTTTTTATTTTCTTTGTTGTTGTAAGCCCATTCAGGTGCGGTGTTATAGCCGCGACGGGAGTGGATCTGCGTGCCGTCGGTGTACCAGCGCGGCGCACCGCCCCACATCGGTGAATCGGTATTTACCTGGCTGAATTCATAACCAACAGACAGTCTGGTGGCGTCCGTCACATCAGCGTCGACCACGCCGTAGATAAACTTCTTATCGGCACCGTAGCGTTCAATGAAGCTGTTTTTGTCTTCATAGCCGGCCACCAGGCGACCGCGCACGTTGCCTTCCGGTGACAGCGGTGCAGAAAGATCGGCGACGTAACGCTGCTTATTCCAGCTGCCATAGCCAGCTTCAAGGCTACCGGTAAACTCTTTGCTGTCGGCATGTTTACGCACCATGTTGATGGCAGCGGAAGGATTGCCCGGTCCGGTCAGCAGGCCCGTTGCGCCACGCACTACTTCGACGCGTTCGTACAGCGCGGTATCGGTCTGCGCATCACCGAGGTTCCAGCGCTGGGCAAACGCGGTCGGAATGCCGTCGGTCATATAGTTATCAATCAGAAAACCGCGCGAATAGTAATTTATGCGGTCCATATCGGCGGCCACACCGTGGATGCCGGTGGTGTTGCTCAGTACGTCATTCAGCGACTGCAGCTGTTGATCCTGCATGCGCTGCTTGCTGACGATGGTGACCGACTGGGGAATATCACGTGCGGTCAGCGCCATTTTGGTGCCGGCCCGCGTCACCGGTACGCTGTAATCCGCTGCGGCCTGCGCCTGCTGCGCTTCTGCGCTGGCGCTGGCATCTACGGTCAGGGTGGCCTCACTGTTTTGCGTATCGGCCGCCTGAGCGACACCCGAGGCAACCAGCACTGCCAGCAGTGACAGGCGCAGCGCGCGCTGCGGCGCAAGACCTGCGTCCCTGACGCGCATCTCTTTGCAAGACATAATATTCCTCAATCGGCTTATCGTTATTTTGTGGTGAGCATTTGGTTAAGAAAGCAAATGAGAAATATACGCATTAAGATTAACATTGCAAGAAATTGTTACGGCCTTTCTGACGCCTTTACACTGCGAAAAAATCTTATGCTTCAGGGAGTAACGGCCCTGAGGCTGCTTTACAGGAAACTATCACGCCTGAAATCATCCTTAATCTGGGCCATCCGGTGCGTAACCTATGGCCTCCCCGCCTGAACGGTTATGCCTGCATCCTGATCTGGCATCTGAACACCACGCATTTACCAGCCTGGTACCCGGTCACCGCCATTGATTTATAATTACGCTGCCGATGGGAAAGGTGTTTATAAAATTTCCTTTTCTGCGCTAAGGTTGACCAGTTATGCTTTTAATCCCTGCAGCAATCGCTGCGTTGTTAACATGGCGCAATTTATTAAGCTGTAAATCGCCGTGACGTATATTGTGTGAGATGCCGCGATGTTAAATGAACGGCTTAACGTATATGGCTGGCAATATTAAATCAGCCGCTAACATGTTTATGCGTAATCAATGAATAGACAAAAATCTTTACGCCCAATCAAAAACTGTACAGGTCGGGGCATATTTCCGGACAAATCTGTCGGCGGGTGAATATTTTCATTTGAATAAAATTGCCGTAGAATGCACGCTTTCAAATCAGTGATATCAGTAATAAGGGTTTATACATGAGCGATGCACTCAAGGCATTGAACAATCTTCGTACGCTGCGTGCTGAAGCACGTAATATTGAGGTTGCGGTATTAAACGAAATGCTGGAGAAGTTTGCCGTGGTGGTCGCCGAACGCCGCGAAGAGACGGCGGCAGAGAGTGCTGCACAGCGCGAAAAAGAAGAGAAGCTGGCGTTATATAAAGAGATGCTGCGCAAAGACGGCATTACAATTAATGAACTGGCGCAATTAAACCAGGGTGAAACGAAGAGCAAAGCAAAACGTGCACCGCGTCCGGCGAAGTATAAATTTACCGACGAACAGGGTAATGAGAAATTCTGGACCGGTCAGGGTCGTACTCCCTCGCCGATAAAGTCAGCGATTGACGCTGGCGGTTCGCTGGATGATTTTCTGATTTAATCCAGTCGCAGGAAATCGGGGCGGAACCGGCTAATTGCCGCATCACCGCCCCTGTATCGCGGCACCCTAAATGCTTTCATGCAATCCTTTCATGCATTCCTTTCATGCATTCCTTTCATACAGTGTACCGCGAGGTGATCAGGCCATTACGCCTTACCACACCCGCCCGTCAGATTAACGCTGCACAGGCGCGCGCAATGCGTTTACCCGCCTCCTCAACGCTATCGATATCCGTGGCGATCGACAAACGGAAATACGGCGACAGGCCGTAAGCACTGCCCGCCACGCCGGACACACCGCTCTCCAGCAGATAATTCAGCACATCCTGTTCATCATGCAGTACGGCGCCGTCAGGCCGGGTTTTTCCCAACAGACCAGCACAGCGACAAAAGACAAAAAATGCGCCCTGAGGTTGCAGCACTTCAATGCCGGCCACCTGCTGCAACTGCTGCACAATGACATCGCGTCGCGCCTGATACGCGGCGCGCTGCGGTAGCAGGAAATCGAGCCCACCGTTAAAGGCTGCAACCGCCGCCGCCTGGCTGATGGCGCTGGCACCAGAACTGTTCTGCGACTGCACCACCACCATGGCATCAATCAGCGGCTGCGGTCCGGCAGCAAAGCCAATGCGCCAGCCGGTCATGGCATAGGTTTTCGACACGCCTCCCACCAGCAAAACGCGTTCAGCCAGATCCGGCGCCACCTGCAGCAGGCTAACGTGCTGACGATCGTCAAACAGGATATGTTCGTACAGCTCATCCAGCATAATCAGCACATTGGGATGATCGCGCAGCACCGTCGCCAGGGCCTGCAACTCCTGTGCGCTATACACCATGCCAGAGGGATTGCCGGGATTGTTCAGCACCAGCCAGCGGGTTTTCTCAGTGATCGCCTGCGCCAGCTGCGCCGGCTGCAGCTTGTACTGCTGCTCAAGCGGACAAGGCAGCAGCACCGCCTCGCCACCGTTGAAGCGCACGCTGTCCGGGAAAGTTGGCCAGTATGGCGTGGGCACAATCACCTCGTCGCCGTCGTTTAGCGTCGCGGCAAACGCGTTGAAGATGATTTGCTTTGCGCCGTTGGCGATACAGATTTGAACCAGCGCGTACTGCAGCTGGTTCTCGCGCGCCAGTTTGGCCTGCACCGCTTTACGCAGCGCGGTGGTGCCATTGGTCGGCGTATAACGGGTTTCACCGCCATCCATCGCGGCGCTGGCGGCGGCACGGATGTGCGCGGGCGTATCAAAATCCGGCTCACCGGTGGTGAGGTCAAGAATATCCACGCCCTGCTCTTTTAGCTGGCGCGTCAGCTGACGTGCAGCCGCGTTAGCCGAGAGCGACACAGACTGTACGCGCTTCGATAGGGTGATCATGTTTCGCTCCTGTCTGTCTCTCACACCACCGGCAGGCCGAGGTTTTCACGCAGCGTGGCGAACTCGTACTCTTCGCGGAACAGACCGCGACGGCGCAGTTCCGGAATCACCAGCTCCACAAACAAATCCAGCTGCTCGGACATAATCGCCGGCATGATGTTGAAACCATCGGCGCCGCCCTCGTTGAGCCACAGCTCAAAGTCATCGGCAATATCCTGTGCGGTACCGACGATTACCCGGTGACCACGCGATCCGGCAGCTACCGCGGCCAGTTCGCGCAGCGTCAGATTTTCACGTTTCGCCATGTCGGTCATCAGTTTCACGCGGCTCTGGTTGCCTTCACCCAGCGGCACTTCCGGCACCGGACCGTCGAGCGGATACTGGCTCAGATCCATATTGAAACGCAGCGAGAGCTGACGCAGACCGTTGTCGATATCAACCAGCGTGTTGAGCTCTTTCCACAGCGCTTTGGCCTCTTCGCGCGTGCGGCCAACAATCGGCATCACGCCAGGCATGATCACCACATGATCCGGATTGCGTCCGGCGGCAATCACCTGATCTTTCTGCGAACGGTAGAAGCTCTGTGCTTCTTCCAGGCTGGCCGAGGCGGTGAAAATCACCTCGGCGGTCTCTGCCGCCAGCTTCTGCCCATCGCTGGAAGAACCGGCTTCGATAATCACCGGACGCCCCTGCGGTGAGCGGGTAATGTTCAGCGGGCCCTGCACCTGGAAATGCTCGCCGACGTGGTTAATCGGCTGAATTTTGTCATCAATGAAGTACTGACCGGTCTCTTTGTTGGGCTGCACCGCCCCCGCCTGCCAGCCGTCCCACAGCTTATAGGTGACATCAAGGAATTCACGGGCGCGCGCGTAGCGCTCCGCATGATTAGGCATATCGCTGCGGCTGAAGTTACGCGCCACATCGGTAGAGAACGACGTCACCACGTTCCAGGCGGCGCGGCCGCGGCTAATGTGGTCCAGCGACGAGAAGCTGCGTGCCATGGTGAACGGGTCGCTGAAGGTAGTCGAGGCGGTCGCCGCCAGGCCAATGCGTTTGGTGTTGACCGCCAGCGCCGACAGCAGCGTTAACGGCTCCAGACGCGCCATGGTGGAAGGCAGACGATACATGCTGGTCGCCAGTGCATCACCCACGAAGAACAGATCAAACTTACCGGCTTCGGCTTTTTTCGCGATGGTGATCAGCCAGTCAATATCCGTCGGATCGCCCAGATTTTCCGTCAGCCGCCAGCCGCTCACGTGCTGTCCTACCGGTTGCACAAACAGCCCTAAACGGATGCGGCGTGAAGATGAAGTAGCCATATTTTTTCCTGGTCAATAAAAGGGTCAATAACAATTAAAAGGCGTTCTCGGTCGCCAGCAGCGCCTGCTCTAAGGCATCCGCGCTGATGCGGAACGGCAGACGTTCGGCGCTGGACGCCGGGAATTTGATCTGTTCAGCAATGCTTCTGATGGCTGCGCGACGATCACCGTGCAGCGGCGCTAAGGTCAGCGGCATATCATACTGTCGCAGCAGCGCCAGCAGCGCGGCGTCCGGCTCACCGTCGTGCTCAATCAGCGACTGCACCAGCAGGCTGTAACCGACTTTTTCACCGTGCAGCCAGTGGTGCAGCTCTGGCTGATGGGTCAGACGGTTATGAATCGCATGGGCAAAGCCTGGCGTTGGCAGCACGTCACGCACACTGTTGGCCAGGCCGGCCAGCACAATACTGGCATCGATCACCTTCACCAGTTCCGGCGTCACCTGCTGTTGCTGGTTGGCCAGCACGGCGGCGGCACCGTGCTGGCGATAAACATCCAGCGCGCGCTGCGCGGTCATCACTTTAAGATCGAGGGCGAGATCGTGGGGGTTGTGCCGCAGATAAGGAGAGAACTCGTAGTATTTAGCCAGCGCGTCAACGATGCCCGCTTTGAGGTAACGCACATCACTTTGCGCAATCACTTCGCTGTCTACCAGTACCAGTTCAGGCATTTTGCCCAGCGGCTGGCTGCGCACGTGGCCGCCCTGCGCGTCATAAATAATCGCTACCGGTGACCAGGCGGCACAGGTCGCCGCGACGGTGGCGAAATTGACGACGGTGATTTCCGGTAACTGACTGCCGACCGCTTTAGCCGCATCCAGTACGCGCCCGCCGCCAATTGCCAGCAACAGTTCAGCCTGCTGCTGTTGCAGATTGCTTTTCAGCGTATCAATGGCCGCATCGGTGCATTCGCCGTGCAAATACTCGATTTCCCAGCGAATACCACAGGTTTCCAGACTTTGCGTTAATTGCGGATTAACCGCCTGCCAGGCGCGCGGAGAGGTGAAAATACGGATATGCGTAGCATAAGGTTTAATGAATTCACCGGTGCGCGCACGCAGTCCCGGTTCGTGTGCGTAGGCACGCGGAGATTTAATCGCTAACACGTTGTCACCCTGATTAGGAAAAACGCCATAACAAAATTGTTATATTTCAGAGGATTAATGCGAAATAGTTATAGCGCTATGTATTTTATGCATACTACGGTAAATGGCGATTTGTGCAATGAAAAAGCCGCCATTTCATTTTCACAAATTTGCATTAGCTTATCCGGATTTCACATATAGCCCGTCAGCGCTTTACTGCTACCCTGAGCCTTCTTTCTTTTATCGCCCGCCGGGCGGTTTTCCAAGGGATAGCTATGACACTTGAGTTTCGTCAGGTCACTGAAGACGAAGTGGACACTTATCAGGCGCTGATGCATGCCGCCTATGCGCCCACGCTGGCGCTGGGGATCAAATTTGATGCGGCCACCGCCGACCGCGAGAAAACGCTGCGGCATCTGCAAAGCCACGGCGTGTACGCGCTGTATGCCCAGGGCGTGATGGTCTCCTCGGTCACCGTGCGTTATCCATGGGGCCCGCTGCCGGGTCCGTTCGGCCTGCCGCACATCGGCTGGTTTGGCGCCCACCCGGACTATGCGGGGCAGCAGTTTGGCCGCCAGGTTCAGGATCGTCTGGAGCAGGAAATTTTACGCGGCCAGTTACGCGCACCGGCGGTATCGCTCGGTACCGCCATCAGCCATCCGTGGCTAATTGATATGTATCGCAAGCGCGGTTTTGTGCTCATGCACACCACCGATCTCGGCAAAGGCCACATCACGCAATATATGAAAAAAGTGCTGGATGAAACCGCGCACGATGCCTGGCTGACGCGCCAGGCGGCATCACAAGGAAGCCAGGCATGAGCCAACTGAATGAAACAGCGCTGGGCGAGCAGCTGATCGCCTTTCGCCACGAACTGCACCGTTTTCCGGAACTCTCTAATCAGGAGTTTGAAACTACCGCCCGCCTGCGCCAGCAGCTGGAACAGCACCAGATTCGCATCGTTGATTTGCCACTGAAAACCGGTCTGGTGGCGGAGGTCGGCCCGGCACAGGGACCGCTGATTGTGCTGCGTTCGGATATTGATGCGCTGCCGATTGAGGAGCAGTCGGACGTCGCTTTTCGCTCGGAGCGTC
The DNA here is from genome assembly GCF_059730935.1 of Type-C symbiont of Plautia stali. Taxonomy (NCBI): domain Bacteria; kingdom Pseudomonadati; phylum Pseudomonadota; class Gammaproteobacteria; order Enterobacterales; family Enterobacteriaceae; species Type-C symbiont of Plautia stali. The sequence goes on from NZ_AP035924.1 coordinate 448,547, forward strand.
CCGGCGTGATGCATGCCTGCGGCCACGATTTTCACGCTTCCGCTGCACTTGGCGCGGCGATTCTGCTTAAGCAGCAGGAGGCAACGCTGCCCGGCCGCGTGCGGATTCTGTTCCAGGCCGCCGAAGAGACCGGCCAGGGCGCGCCGGATGTCATCGCCACCGGCGCGCTGCAGGAGGCGGTGGCGATTTTCGGCATTCACAACGATCCGTCGCTGCCGCCTGGCGTGGTGGGCAGCAAAGCCGGCGCGCTGACCGCGGCGGTAGATCGCTTCGATATCCGCATCACCGGCACCGGCAGCCATGCTGCCAAACCGCATCAGGGCAACGATCCGATCGTTATCGCGGCGCAGATTGTCTCCGCGGCGCAAACGCTGATTAGCCGTAACGCCCCCTCCGCTGACAACGCGGTGGTGTCGATCACCCAGCTGCACAGCGGCAGCACCTGGAACGTTATTCCGGACAGCGCCTGGCTGGAAGGCACGGTGCGCACCTTCTCACAGGCCACGCGTGAGCGACTGGAGCAGCGCTTCCGCGAAATCGTGCTCGGCCTAGGTGCGGCTTTTGCCGCAGAGGTTGAGTTTAACTGGCACGCCGGTCCGCCTGCGGTAGTGAATGATGCGCACTGGGCGGATTTTGCTCTGCAACAGGCCACCGCCAGCGGACTTGAGGCGCGCGTGGTAGAAGCCAGCCCGATCGGCGAAGATTTTGCTTTTTATCAGCAACAACTGCCCGGCGCCTTTGTGATGATCGGCACTGGCGAACCTTATGCGCTGCACCATCCGGCTTTTCGCATCAATGATGCGGTGTTACTGCCCACCTCACGCTACCTCGCGCAGCTCGCCGTGGCGGCGCTGCGCAGTCTGGAGCGGGCATGAACCTGAGCCACGCGCTGGCTGAGCGCATCCTGCAAAGCCAGCCGGATGCGGCGGCACGTGATGCCGCGCGCATTGGCATACAGGATTTTCTCGCCGTGAGCTGGCCGGTGTTACAGCAGCAGGTGCCGGACAGCGGCTTACCGGCGCTGCGACAGGTTTATGGCGACGGCAGCGTACGCTCACAGGCGTTACTGCTGGGCTATGCCGGCCATGCGCTGGATTACGATGATTTCCATGCCGATTTTCGTGGCCATCCCAGCGTGGCGATTCTGCCCGCGCTGTTTGCCTGGCAGCAGCAGCAGCCCGCCACTGCCGAAGCGTTCCTTGATGCCTATGTCATCGGCGTGGAAGTGGCTGGCCGGCTGGGACTGGCCGCCAGCCAGCAGCACTATGCGCTGGGTTATCACAACACGGCCACGCTGGGCACGCTGGCGGCGGCGGCCGCGCTGGCACGTCTGCTGCAGCTTAATGCAACCGACTGCGCCACGCTGATCGGCATCGCGGCGACCCAGGCCAGCGGACTGCGCGCTCAGTTTGGTTCAGCGGTGAAGCCGCTGCACGCCGGACTGGCGGCAGAGCGTGCGGTGATGGCGGCGCAGCTGACGCTGGCGAAATTCGATGGCCGGCATGAAGGCGTGCTCGACGCGTTTCTCGCCGCCAGCAGTAACGGCGAGGCGCAGCCGCAACGGCTGGTGGAAAACTGGGGCGCGCCGTGGCGCATCAGTACCCCCGGTCTGGAGTTCAAACCCTTCCCCACCTGCGCCGGAACTCACAGCGCTGCCGAAGCGGCACGTCTGCTGCGGCGCGCCTGGCTGGCGGAAGGCCACTCGCTGGACTTGCTGCTGGAAAATATTGATGACATCACGGTCGCCTTCCCGCCGGGTGGTGACATCGCGGCGGCAGTTCGCGTGCCGGCTAACGGCATCGAAGCACGCTTTAGCCTGGAGTACGTGATCGCCGCCATGCTGATGTACGACGATTTACGGCTGGAAGATTTTGCCGAAGGTGCACTCAATCCGGCGGTTATGCCGCTGGCGGCCAAAGTGCGTCGCACGCCGGATGCGTCCGCGCCGCCCGATGCGCTCAACCCGGCGCGGCGTTTTCATCTCGTCACGCTGACGCTGAAAGAGGGTCGTCAGCTGCAGCAGCGCCGCACGCGGCAGCAGTCGCTGGCGGATGGCGTAGATGTGGCGGCCAAACTGCGTCAGGCGCTGCGCCATGAAGTGCCGGCGCGCCAGCAGCAGTTACTGGCTATCAGCGAGCTGCAAAGCACGGCGGATTTGGCTACATTAAGCCAACTGTTGCGCGCCTGAATCCTGGCGGCGCGCGTTCTTCGCTTAAGGCTGGCGTATCATGTCTAAAACTCAGCGGCTTCCTGAACTGCTGCAATTGCTGCGCTGTCATCGCTATCCGCTGACCGCGCAGCGTATCGCCGAACAGCTGCACATCAGCATGCGCACCGTCTATCGTGACATTCTTAGTTTGCAGCAGCAGGGCGTGGAGATTGAGGGCAGCGCGGGCGTTGGCTATTTGCTGAAATCCGACGGCCATTTGCCGCCGCTGATGTTTTCCCGGCAGGAGATTGATGCGCTGGTGCTCGGGCTCAACTGGGTCACCCGACACACCGACGATGAGCTTAAGTCCGCCGCGCGCCATGCGCTGGCCAAAGTCCAGGCTGTGATTCCGTCCCATCTTACGCAGAGTATCGATCACCAGTCGCTGCTGATCGCCTCCCAGGGCGAAGCCTTGTTCGAAACCCATCTGCCGCAGATTCGCCAGGCAATCCATCAGCGCAGCAAGATCAGCCTGCGCTACAAAGATCTGCAGGATAACCTCTCCACGCGCACCATCTGGCCGGTAGTGATTGGCTACTTTGAACGCGTGCGCCTGCTGTGCGGCTGGTGCGAACTGCGCCAGGAGTTCCGCAACTTCCGCGTCGACCGCATTGAAGCGATCAGCGTCACCAGCGAACTCTATCCCGGCACGCGTCATCAGTTGCTGAAGCGCTGGCGGGATTATCAGAATCTGCGGTACCCGGTAGACTCCTGACAAAATCTGTCACAGCCTCCCCCTACTATGCAGCGGTAAACACACAAGGAGATCACCATGCTTACCGCTAACATGACCATTATTTATGTGCCCAACGTCGTGAAAAGTGCTGACTTTTATGCCGCGCTGTTCGACATCAAACCCGCAGAACTCAGCCCGACCTTTGCCATGTTTGTGTTTGAGAGCGGCTTTAAACTGGGTATCTGGTCGCAGTATACCGTTGAACCCGCACTCTCTCTGCCCGCCAGTGCAGCGCGTAGCGAAATTGTGTTTAAAACCGCGCGCAAAGACGATGTCGATTTTCTTTATCACGAATGGGGCGTGCTGCGCGAAATCACCATCATTCAATCGCCGGTGCGCATGGACTTTGGCTACACCTTTACCGCGCTGGACCCGGACGGGCACCGCCTGCGTGTCTGCTATTTACAGCTGGATGAGTAAGTGAAGAGACCTGGCGCTGACGATTACAGGTTGTTAACCGCGCTGATAAATCATTAACTATATTTATATTCTTAATTGCCGGTTAATGACATTAACGCTGCTGTTCAGTTAAGCAACGTGCAGGTAATTCATCCTGGTGGATAGCGGTGCGATTTATCGCGCAATAAGTTGCACCGCTACACAGTGCGCGAGAAGCTTGTATTACCTCAGGCTAATTACCATATATTTCAGTTTATTAAAGTAATTCTTGTCATCGTTGACTTTACCCGTCATTACCGCTCCCATCCCACATCGCGCTTTTTTAAAATGCCTTCCGTGTATGCCATAAATAAAATCTACTGAATACAGCCACCTGAACACGCTACGTCATTTCCAGGACAAGTCTTGTTACTGTTAAATATTAATTACGTTTTTATGGGCCTCTGCACAGGCTGCAGTGTACCTGTAGCCCGACCATGGATAAGGCCAGGCGATTAAACGCCGTACTACACCGGGATGTGATGATGAACAGTAATCTGCTTAACCTGCGCCAGCAGCGCGCGACGCGCACGCTATTTTTTATCGCCGGACTGGGCATGGCCGCCTGGGCGCCGCTTATTCCCTTCGCCAAAGCGCAGCTGGCGATCAATGACGGCATGCTGGGGCTGCTGCTGTTCTGTATCGCTGCAGGCTCCATGTCAGTTATGCCCTTTACCGGCGCGCTGATTGCCCGCTTTGGCTGTCGCACACTGCTGCTGCTGTGCGGTGCCGGACTGGCCCTGGATCTGCCGCTGCTGATGCTGCTGTCCTCACCACTGCCGATGGCGGGCGCGCTGTTGCTCTTCGGCGCGATCAACGGACTGATGGATGTCAGCATGAATTATCAGGCGGTGATCGTGGAGCGCGAGGCCGGGGTCAGCAAGATGTCGGGCTTTCACGGCTTTTACAGTCTTGGCAGCATTGCTGGCGCCGGCGCGGTGAGTCTGCTGCTGTGGCTGCAGGTTGCGCCTCTGCTGGCGCTGCTGCCGCTGTGTGTGTTGATTTTATTGCTGCTGCTGATGAGCCATACCGCCCTGTTGCCCCGTCGCCGCACGGATGCAAAACCAACGCGCGGTACGCTGCGCGCCCTGACGCACCGTAACGTGGTGCTGATTGCCCTGCTGTGTTTCCTGCTGTTCCTCACCGAAGGCGCCATGCTCGACTGGTCAGCGGTGTTTGTGAACAGTGAGCGCGCCATGTCGATGCAGCTGGCCGGTTTCAGCTTCACGCTGTACGCCACGGCTGTCGCCACGCTGCGCCTGTTTGGCGATCGGCTGATTAATCACTATGGCAGTCGCCGCGTGCTCACCTGGGGCGGTCTCGTCGCCAGCGGAGGGCTGGCATTAGCGATTTTTTCCGTCTGGCTGTGGAGTGCCCTGCTCGGCTTTGTGCTGGTGGGTATCGGTCTGGCCAATATCGTGCCGATTTTATTCAACGCGGCGGGTAACCAGCGCACTGTCGCCGCGCATTACGCCATACCGGCCGTCACGCTGTGCGGTTACTCCGGGCTACTGCTGGGCCCGGCGCTGATTGGCTTTAGCGCCCAGCTTACGTCCCTGACCACCACGCTCAGCGCCGGCATCGTGATGTTGCTGCTGGTGACTTTCGCGGCGCGTTTCGCTCTGGCAGCGAAATAGCGCCTCTGCCCTGTCATATTCACAAGGAGTTTCTATGACAACCTCAACGCAACCGGTGTTCAGCCTGCACTACGTCGGGCTCAATCTGAAGAAAGGCGTTAATGCCGCGACCTTCGAAGCCTTTCTCAAGGCGCGCGGCACGCAGATTCCTGCTTATCCGGGCTGGCAATGGTCGCTGTTAAAAGGCCTGCGTGGCGAACGCCAGGAACAATACCTGATGCTGTATCAGGCTCCCAGCCAGGCAGACTATGACCGCTATATCACACCGGCTGGCGAACTCACGGCTGAGGCCATCGCCTTCTGGCAACAACGGCCCGAGGCGTGCGCGCTGCTTGAGGAGTGGAAAAACTTTGCTACCTATGGGGAGTTACCAACGCTGTTCTCCACCTTCTCGCTGCTGGCAGAAAACCGCCACAGTTCACTGCCGCCCGGCCCGAACTTTCAGCCCGATGCTCAACCTGCGGTGGCACGCGTGGTCGGTTTTCATCATCTGGCACTACGCGCTGGCGTGACGGCTGCCGACTTTGATCGCTTTATGATTGAGAACGTCGCGCGCATTGATGACTATCCCGGCTGGAAGTTTCACATGCTGAAGGGCACCGGCGGTAATCGAAGTGAGCAGTATGCGGTGATGCTGGTGATCGAAAGCCTCGACTCGCTCAACAGCTTCCATCCGGCGATGGACGTCTCAACTGAAAAATCGCTGACGTTTGTGAAAAACCATCAGGAGAGCGAGCGTATGTATGATGAATGGCGCACCATGGCCTCGTTCTCCGGCGCACCGCAAATGTATACCGACTATCTGACGATTGCCGGCAACGTTGGCTGAAGTTTGCCATGACCGGCGGAGGCCGGTCAGACTGCATCATCACGCCCGCGCAGGGTTGGTGTGCGGTTGTGGCTGGCCCGGCACCTCAACGCCTGGCCAGCCCGCCATTCGCGTCCGTTGCCGGATTAGCTCACCCGCGCCGCTGCCGGGCTGTTCAGCGCGGCCAGCAGCGTTGCCGAGTCCGCCACTGCGCCAAAAATACCGCCCTGCATATGAATCATGCTGAGCGCCGCCTCATGATGCTTCAACTCCGTCGCCGCGCAGCAGTCGCTCAGCACCAGACATTCAAAGCCGCGATCGTTGGCTTCGCGCAGTGTGGTATGCACGCAAACGTCGGTGGTGATGCCGCTGATGATTAAGTTGCGGATACCGCGACTGTGCAGAATCAACTCAAGGTCGGTGGCGTAAAAAGAGCCCTTGCCGGGTTTATCAATAATCACTTCATCCGGTAGCGGCGCCAGCTCGGGAATGATTTCCCAGCCTGGCTCACCGCGCACCAGAATGCGACCACAGGGCCCAGGTGCACCAATCTCCGCCTGCATGCGCCGCGAGCGCCAGCGCTTGTTAGCCGGCAGATCGCTCAGGTCCGGACGATGGCCTTCACGGGTATGGATGATCGGGAAGCCGGATTCGCGCATGCGCGCTAACACCTGCTGCAGCGGTTTGATGGGGGCGCGTGTCAGGGAGATGTCGTAACCCATAGTGTCAACATAACCGCCCTTGCCGCAAAAGTCGGTTTGCATATCAATCACCAGCAGCGCGGTGTTTTGCACCGTGCAGTTGCCGTCAAACGGCCACGGATAGGGGGTTGAATCTACGATATAATCAGGCATTGCTTTTCTCCATTACCGCCGTGCTGCTTTCCGGTTTCCATTTCACAATCAGCGTATAGCTCAGTGCCGCGGTGACCAGGCCGATAACCGCTTCACCAAACTGCGGGAATTCGAGGTGGGCCATCACCGCACACAGGCTGCCGATGGCCCAGGCGGCGAACGCGCTGCCGCGCAGGCGCCGGGTTTGACGCTGTTCGCTGATTTTTGCCATAAAGATCAGATCAACAATCATCACTGCGCCAAACGGCGGCACCACCATGCCAAGCAGGCTGAGCCATTCGAGGAACCAGGACCACACGCCGGCCAGCGCCAGCACGCCACCGATGGCCCCGAGGATCAGCGTCCACAGGCGCATTTTGCTACTGAACAGATGGCTGAAACCGACCGCGCCGTTATACAGGCAGTGCGTGCACACCGAACCGAGGTTGATAAACACAAACAGAAAGGCAATGACGGAGAGCAGCATGCCGTGCCCCATCAGCAGCGGCAGGAAGTTACCGCCGTTGCTGAGCGGATCGACCGCCGCGCCGACGGCGACAATCACCACACCAAACAGATAGGAAATCACATTCGCCAGCGGGAACGCGGAAAACGCGGCGATCACCGCTGATTTGCCGTCCTTCGACCAGCGGGTAAAATCCGCTGTCATGGTGCCGGAATCCGCAAAGCCGGCAATCACCATGGTGACCGCCGTGCCCATGCTCATGGCGCCAGCGGCTGCCGGACTGCCCTGCCACTGGGTCAGCGTGGTGAAATCATGATCCTTGCTCACCAGCCACAGCGCCACCAGCCCCAGCACCACAAACAGCGGAGCGGCAATCATTCCCAGCACCGACAGCGCCCGCACCCCGAGAAAGGTGACGCCGGTATACAGCACCATGGCAAACGCGGTGACCGCCAGCGCGTTCCAGCCAAAAGTCTGGTTGATCACCGTCCCGGTCAGGCCGGTCTGGAAGGCGTACCAGCCTATCACCACGGTAGAAAGAAAGCCGGACACCAGGATATAGCCTTTGGTGCCAAAGGTCCGCTTCGCCTGCAGCGCGAAGTTCATACCGGTATGCCCGGCGAACCAGCTAAGTGCGCCGACATAGGCAAAGAGCACCAGGTTACCCAGCAAAATCGCCAGCAGTGCCGGCCAGAAGCCAAGATGCCAGGTGATAATGCCGCCGAACAGCGCATTAGTGAGGATCATCGGAAAGCCAAACCACACCGCCGACACCGAACCCGTCGAGTGGCGATGGCTAAGCGGCACCGGCTCATGCTCGAACTCCTGCTCCAGCGCAGGGGAAGATTTGTTACTCATGGAGAACTCCAATAGCAGCAGGATAGTGATGATTCCATGGTTGGATGCGCTCAAAAGCGGCACTGGCCGCCAGCACCAGGCCATCGTCCAGATGACGACCCACAATTTGCATACCGATCGGCAGACCACTGGCCGTGAAGCCGGCAGGCACCGAGGCGGCAGGCTGACCGGTAAAATTGAACGGGAAGCAGAACGACAGCCAGTGATCGCTGCGCACCATGCGGCCATCAATGACTTCCGGGCCCTGCATATGCAGCGCAAATGGCGGCACCGCCAGCGTCGGCGACAGCAGCAGGTCGTAGTGCTGCATAAAGCGCCACAGCTGGTTGCAGAGCTTTTTGCGCGTGGTATTGGCGTCGGTGAAATGCTCCGCGCGCCAGTCGCGCTGCAGCATGGCACTCAGGTGCGGTGACATCGCAGCACCCAGCTCACTCTGCATCTGGCGCATGCCGCTCAGATCGCTTTCGAACGCCACCAGCGCAGCAAAGCTGGCGCTTTCGTCAGCGATGCCGGGATCCACCTCCTCCAGCTCTGCGCCCAGCGCCGCAGCGAAACGACGCGCGGCCGCGGTGACCACGGCGCGCACTTCCGCATCGACGGCGATATAGCCAAAGTCGGCGCTGAAAGCGATGCGCAACCCCTGCAGTGGCCGATCCAGACTGGCCAGCCAGTCAACATCGCTGCATGGGATGGAGTGCCGATCGCGCATGTCCGGACCGGCCATCACCGACATCATCAGCGCGCTGTCGCGCACGCTACGCGTCATCGGACCGATATGTTCAAGCGATTCCCAGCTGGAAACGCCAGGATAACGCTCATCGCGGCAGCCCGGCCAGAGCGGTACCCGCCCCATCGAGGCCTTGAGTCCATAGACACCGCAATGGGCTGCCGGGATTCGTACCGATCCTCCGCCATCACTGCCGAGCGCAATCGGACACAGCCGCGCCGCCAGCGCCGCGCCGGATCCCGCACTCGATCCGCCCGGCGTTTTGCTCACATCCCAGGGATTTCGCGGTGAGGGAAACAGGGGATTATGGCCGACACCGCTGTAGCCAAATTCCGGCGCGGTGGTCTTGCCCAGCAGGATGGCATCCGCCGCCAGCAGGCGCTCAACGGTGATGTCATCTTCTTCGGGAATAAAATCGGCGTAGGCGGCCGATCCTGACGTGGTTCGCACACCGGCGGTACAGATCAAATCTTTTACCGCCAGCGGCACACCCGCCATTGCGCCCAGCGGCTCGCCGCGCGCACGACGGCGGTCGATCTGCTCTGCCTGTGCCAGTGCCCGCTCCGGCGTCAGCGTACAAAACGCCTGTATCAGCGGCTCCCGCTGTTCCAGGCGATCCAGCGTCGCCTGGGTTAACTCGCGCGCGGAAACCTCGCCGTCGCGCACCCGCGCCGCCAGCTGGGTGGCATCTTCATCCAGCAGTGCATCAAACATGATCGTTCTCCCGGGTTAATTGGCTACCGGGAGGAGTGCAGTTTGCGTGCCAGAATAGTGTGGTGTGCGCGGCCGTTATGCGCCGGACCAGATGGGATACGGTCTGGGATACAAGATGGAATACTTATGGATGCGGCAGCCATACCGATGCAGGCAATACGCACAAACTGTGCGCACCGCTGCATCATGGCGTTGCCATTTTAGGGTGCAGCCGGCGGAGGCGGCGTTGCTGCCGTGGCGTGCGTCAGAAGGGTTAGCTTTGCGCGCTGACTAACCGCACGGCGAAGCCAAAAAACAGCATGCCGGTCAACATGTTCGCCAGCTTGACCAGGCGGGTGCGGCTGCGCAGATAGCGCACCATCACCGCGCCAGCCACCAGCAACAGGGAATAGTAGCTGAAACTGATCACCTGAATCAGCGCACCCAGGGTGGCAAACGCCGGCGCGGTATGGGTGACGCGCGGATCGATAAACTGAATGAAGAACGAAACGTAAAACAGAATCGCCTTGGGATTGGTTACGCCAAGCAGCAGCGCACGCAGGAAATAGTTTTCCTGTTTTACCGCTTCAGCCGGTTGATCGCCGCTGCGTTTGCGCAGCGAGCCGATGATAATCTTCACGCCGAGATACAGCAGGAACATGGCACCAAGATAACGTACCACCATAAAAATATGCGGACTGGTACGGATCAGCGTCGCGACACCCGCCCAGGCGAGGAAAATCAAAATTAAATCGCCCGCCATCACCCCGGCTATCGCCTGACAGGCCGGCTTTGCCCCACGACTCATCCCGGTGCGCAGCACATACAGGCTGTTGGGTCCGGGTAATAGAATGATCACCAGCGCGCCCGCCAGGAAAGTCCAGAGATTGATGATGCCTAAATCGTGAAACATTACGGTGCTACCCCATGCCGTTAAGCAGGTAAAAATGAGTGAAAGTGGAACCCGGCGCGCTGCTCAACTGCCGCGGCGCGGCGCATAGTAGCAGTTGTGCGGTGGATTTGTCGCTTAACGCCATGGTTCAGTATGTCGAAACGGTGTTACGTAACACATACAGCGCGCGACAGGCACCAGTGACGTTGTCACAGTGATGATTCAGAGGTTTTGCAACTGCTGCATCACCGCATCCAGAAATACCCGTAATACCGCAGGCTGGCGTTCGCGCGACATATACAGGCCATAAATGCCTAAGGTGCGCGGTTTAAAGCCGGGCAGTACGCAACATAACTGACCGCTGGCCAGTGCAGCCTGTGCCTCCATTGCCGGCACCATGGCAACCCCACATCCGGCGATAGCGGCATCACATAACACGGATGAAATACCAGCGCTGAAATTGCCGCTCACCACCACGGAAACCGCCTCGCCTTGCGCATCGTGAAACTGCCAGCGCTGCCCGGCAAAGCGGCTGTAGTGCAGGCAATTATGTTGTGCCAGATCCGCTGGCGTCTGCGGTTCGCCCCGTTGCGTTAAATAGGCCGGCGCGGCGCAGACTACCGAGGCACATTCACCCAGCCTGCGGGCAATCGCGCCGGGCTCCGGATCGTCGGTAATGCGAATAGCCACATCAATGCGCTCACCCACCAGGCTGACCGGCTGATTATTGATCTCCAGCTCAATACGCACCGCCGGGTAACGCGCGAGGAACGCCGGAATCATCGGTCCAAGAATGTGTGTGGCGGTTGAATGTGCACAGGCCACGCGCAACGTGCCCTGCGGTTTGCCCTCATCGCCCTGCTGCTCAATCTCGTCGGCCAGCCGGGCCAGTGCGCGTGTCTTATGCAAAATCTGCTCACCCGCCGGGGTAATGGTCAGCCGCCGTGAAGAACGGTGCAGCAGGCGTGCGCCTGCCCACTTCTCCATTTCATCAAGATAGCGACTGACCATCGGGCGCGAAATATCCAGCGCGCGCGCCGCCGCGCTCAGGCTTCCCAGTTCACAAATCCGGTTAAACACCCGCGCTGCCGTCACTCTGTCCATGCAGGCTCCATCTGATCGTTTTATGCAACTGATCATATCTGATTGCGGGAATTCTGCCAGCTGGCGATTTGCTTACAATAGCGTCTTTCAGTGACGGCACGTTGCCGTAAAAAGGAAGATGCCATGAAGATGAAATCACTCGCGCTGCTGGTCACCTTAGCCGCCGCGCCGGCTTTTGCCGCTCCGTTGCAGTTAGACGTGTATAACCCACAGGAACAGGGAATTTTTCCGGTCTCGTCGACGCTGGTCTCTGGTCCGCATGAGGCGATTCTGTTTGATGCGCAGTTCAGCCCCAAGGATGGCGAGAAGCTGGTGGAACTGATTAAAGCGCGCGGCAAGCAGTTGACCCACATCGTGATCACCTCGGGCGATCCGGATTTCTACTTCGGTCTTGAGCCGCTGGTGCAGGCGTTTCCGCAGGCCAAAATTGTCGCCTCGCCGCTGGTAGTGGAACATATCGAAGCGACCAAAGATGCCAAGCTGCAGTACTGGGGACCGCAGATGAACGGCGCTGCGCCACACCAGCTGTATGTACCGCAGATTACCCACCAGACGCGGTTTAGCGTCGATGGTGAGCGCATCGAGCTGCGCCACGCGGCAGAAAAATCAGCCTACGTGTGGATTCCCTCCAGTAAGGCAATACTCGGTGGCACAGTGGTGGACTCCGGCATTCACGTCTGGACCGCGGACACGCAGACCGCAGCCAGCCGCGCAGAGTGGCGTCAGGTATTGCGAGAAATGCAGCAGTTGAAGCCGCAGGTGGTGATCCCCGGCCACTATCTGGGTGCGCGTCCGGCGGGCGATAAGGCGGTCACCTTTACGCTGGATTATCTGCAAAGTTTTGAGCGGGCGCTGCAACAGCACAAAGGCTCCGCGGCGGTGATTCAGGCGATGAAACAGGCGTGGCCAACCTTAGCGGATGTCAGCTCGCTGGAGCTGAGCGCGAAGGTGAATACCGGTGAGATGAAGTGGAAGTGACGCGAGGATAAATAAACGGGCCAGACGCCGCCGCGCCTGGCCTGAGGCTTACTGCAGATGGGTTTTCAGCTCTTCCGCCGCCTGGCGAATCGCGGTGCGGACTGCCGGCACCTCGCTCAGCGGATTGAGCAGGCCGTAGTCATGAATCAGACCGTTATAGCGCGTCACGGTGACATCCACACCGGCGGCATCCAGTTTGCGACCAAAGGCTTCACCCTCATCACGCAGCACATCCAGTTCTGCCGTCTGAATCAGCGTTGGCGGTAAGCCCTGCAGCTGCTCTTTTGTGGCGCGCAGCGGCGAAGCGAGAATATTGTCGCGCTCGCTCTGTTTGGTGGTGTAGGCGTCCCAGAACCATTTCATCATGTTCCGCGACAGGAAATATCCGTTGGCAAACTGGTGATACGAAGCGGTATCAAAGCGCGCATCGGTTACCGGCCACAGCATGATGTCATAACGAATCGCAGGCGTTTGCTGCTGTTTAGCCTGCAGCGCGACCGCCGCCACCATGTTACCGCCGACGCTGTTACCAACCAGCGCCAGGCGCTTGCCATCGACACCAATTTCACTACCGTGTTCCGCCACCCAGCGTGTCGCCGCATAAGCCTGATTGATGGCCAGCGGATAATGCGCTTCGGGTGACGGCGTATAGTTCACAAACACAGCCGCAGCGCCAGATTCCACCACCAGATCGCGCACCAGACGTTCGTGGGTCGGGAAATCACCGAGGATCCAGCCGCCGCCGTGGAAGAACATAAATACCGGCAGCGTACCCTGTGCGCCCTGCGGTTTTACGATATTCAGCTTAATGGGCTGGCCGTTTACCTGAATGGTTTTTTCAGTGACGTCGGCCGGCGGCAGCGTTACGCCCTTCTGCGCATCAATCAGCACCTGGCGCGCCGCCTGCGGTGACAGTTGCTCAATCGGTTTGCCGCCGCTGCTGTTCAGCGCCTGTAAAAACTGCTGCACGTGACGTTCAGGTTGTGGTGCGTCAGCAAAGCTATTTACAGATGCAGTAGCCATCGCCATGGCAAGCAGAGAGTGTTGTAATTTCATGGTGTTACTCCTTTAATATTTTTTGCGATTATATCGCGCACTATTTAAATGATAATGACTTGATGGTCGTGTTCTGAACTGAGACTGAATTTATATAGTGCGCTATTTAATAGCAAGATATTTTTTAGCGTAGATTTACATCACTACTCTATTGCACTGATTTTAATCAGAATATTATTTCAACTTTTTGTCTGCAGACGGGTTCGCTTTCCGGCCAGTCACATCGGCAACCTGCAGATTCATCTTGTCTGCGTCCCCGCCAGCAGCCACACTGGCGAGCACGCCGCGATTTTTCACACATTGAGGTAACGGGTAATGCCGCAGAGTAAAGCTACCCTGACTGGTCTGCTGGCCATTCTGCTGTGGAGCACGATTGTAGGATTAATAAAAAGCGTCAGTGAAAGTTTTGGTCCGGTAACCGGTGCCGCGCTGATTTATAGCGCCAGCGCCCTGCTGTTACTGCTCACCGTGGGTTTTCCTGACCTGCGCCAGTTTCCCCGATGCTATTTGCTGATCGGCAGCCTGCTGTTTGTCTGCTATGAGCTCTGCCTGTCGCTGTCGCTGGGTTTTACTCATAGCGGCCATCAGGCGATTGAAGTCGGCATGGTTAATTACCTGTGGCCGGCTATGACCATCGTTTTAACGGTGATGGTTAACCGGCAAAAGACCAGCCCGTTGATTATTCCCGGCCTCCTGCTGGCCGTCGCCGGTATTTGTCGGGTACTGAGCGGCGATCGGGGATTTTCATTGGGCGAAATGATCGACAATGTGATGGATAATCCGCTCAGTTATGGTCTGGCATTTGGCGGTGCGATGATTTGGGCGGTTTATTGTGTGGTGACAAAAAATAGCGCGAAAGGCAGTAACGGCATCACGCTGTTTTTCATCTTAACTGCGCTGACGCTGTGGCTGAAATCGCTGCTATCACCGCAGCCGCCCGTGGTGTTTTCGCTGCAGGCGTGCATCAGCCTGGCGCTGGCAGCGATGGCGATGGGGCTTGGCTATGCGGCGTGGAACGTCGGCATTTTGCACGGCAATGTCACGCTGTTAGCCGCAGCATCCTACTTTATCCCTATCATTTCATCGCTGATAGCCGCTTTTATCCTTAACTCCAGCCTGACCTTCTCCTTCTGGCAAGGCACGGCGATGGTTTGCCTCGGTTCGCTGCTCTGCTGGTGGTCAACGCGCGGGACTGCAACGCATAAGCTGGAAAGCAACACGCTGGAATAAGCGGCTAAATGGCGCAATGGCGCAGCCGGACGAGAATGCAGACAGTGGTGCACACTCAGCGCGGCGGCGGGAACATTTTGCGATACAGCGACGGCGTCATGCCGGTCACTTTGACAAACGCGCGGCGCATCACATCGGCACTGTGATAACCGCAGGCCGCCGGGATCGCTTTGAGCGGCAGCTCACCGGCATCCAGCAAAGCCCGCGCGTGGCTGATGCGTGCCTGCTCCAGCCATGCGCCAGGCTGGATCTGCATCTCCTGCTGAAACAGACGCGCTAAATGCCGCGTACTGAGGTGCATGTGCGCTGCCAGGTCTTCCAGCCCGCGAATCTGTGCCAGATGCGCGATTGCCCAGCGCTGCATCTCCTGAAAGGCGCTGCGTCCGGCCAGGGACACCTGCTGTTTACGCACAAAATGTCCCTGTGTGACCGGGCGCTGGAAGAACATCACCAGGCTGGCGGCCACCTCCTGCGCCAGCTCGCGGCCGAGATCCTCTTCCACCAGCCGCAGCGCCAGATCCAATCCGGACGTCACGCCCGCCGCCGTGCGTAATGCACCATCCGCCACATACAGCGCATCGGCTTCGACCTGCGCATCGGGTAGCAGTAATGCCAGCCGTTCCGCACACGCCCAGTGAGTAGTGACTTTCCTGCCGTTCAGCAAACCCGTTTGCGCCAGCAGCAGCGCCCCCGTACACACCGAGCCGTAACGCTGGCTGCGCTGACAGAGCGCGATAATCTGCTGGCGCTCACTGGCGGAAAGCTGCATCTGGCTGGCGTCAGGTGCTCCGGCAACCAGAAAGGTATCGGCGCGATGCTGTGTCGCCGCAGTTAGCGCAACGTCGGCTTCCAGCCGGACACCAGACGAGCAGCGGATGCTGGTGTGCTGCAGCGACATCACGCTGAGCTGATACACCTGACGATGCAGCAGCCGATTTGCCTCGGCAAACACATCCAGCGGCCCGGAAATATCCAGCAACTGGGCGCCGGGAACGGCCAAAAGGGTAATGTGATGGTGAGTCATTGTCTGGCTGTCCGCTTAAATCGCAATGTCTGAAATCATCGTTAAACAGAGATTCATGACATTGTCGCGCGGCTTTATGCTGAACGCAACTTTACTAAGCGGAGACATCACCATGAGTTTTACTCTTAACGGCATTCGTATTCCGGACAGCAAAATGGCGCGCGATGCTACCGCGCTGGTACGTGACATCGAATCGGATCTGTTATTTCATCACTCCAGCCGCGTTTTTTACTGGGGCGCTTTGGCAGGTCAGCGACTGGGGGTCAAAGTGGATGCCGAGCTGCTTTACGTTGGCTGCATGTTTCATGATGTGGGCCTGACGCAACAGCATTGCAGCTGCGATAAGCGCTTTGAAGTCGATGGCGCCAATGCGGCGCGCGATTTTCTGCAACATTACGGGGTTGCCCAGGCGGACATTGATAAAGTGTGGACGGCGATTGCCCTGCACACGACGCCCGGCATTCCGCAATTTATGGCCGGGGAAATCGCCCTGGTGACGGCCGGCGTTGAGATGGATGTGCTGGGTATTGACTATGACCACTTCAGCGATGAGCAACGTGAAGCCGTGGTGCAGCAGCATCCCCGTCCGGCACAGTTTAAAGAAGAAATTATCCAGGCATTTTATGAAGGCATTCAACACAAACCGGCGACGACTTTCGGCAACGTGAAAGCTGACGTCATCGCTGATAAGCAACCGGCATTTCGCCCGATGAATTTTTGCCGGATTATCCGCCAGTCGCGCTGGGCGGGTTAACATGGACAGCGGAGATAGCTCATCGCGAACGGGAGAAATGGCGACGGAAGCGTGCGCTGTGAATCCCGGCAACAAAATTAACTCATCGAACATTGTCAGCAGGGGCGAATTTTCGTTGCTACTATAGTGACGCAACACACAGCTCAAGCGTTGCGACGAGAATTTTTCCTGTAGTTTTTTTGTTATGCCCGCTCTGCGGGCATTTTTTTCCGAAAAATGCACCGTCGCGCTGCTGCCAAACCTCTTACGCCGCAGGTTTCAAACGGCTTGATTCCCCATTCCCCTGCTTCCAGCAATGCCTTTGCGGTCGTCCTTGTACGTTCAGTTAACAGAGGGTCATGCACGGACACGGTGTTAACCAAAGCAATCAATTCATAACAATTCGACCATGCTATAGGTATTTCTTCATTACAATTTCATTAGACTCATCCCCCGGTCGTCCAGAGGCAGGTTCAAACTTTCCACTGTAAATGATATTTTTGAATGTGCTTTTTCAGATATAGAAGTGATAGCATAGTTAGGAAGCACAGCTGTTACAAATTGATAGAGTAAAAGGACTTTGAAATGGAATTATTTTTAGTAGTAGTACTCTTATTAGCACTTCTGGCTCCGGTTTTATCTGTCGTACTTTTCAAAAAAAGCAAAAAATACCGAGAGGAAATAGCTCTTTTAATCTCCGGCAAAAATACGCTTGGCGAAGAATTAGGTGAAACGCAGAAAAAATTAGCTCAGGCTGTACGTGACCACGCAGAACTTGAAGGAAAAGCCACTCCTTTGTGGCAGTATCAGGAATTACACGATGCAGTATTAGATGCGGAAAAAAAGATTAAAACCGCTGACGCTATTGCCAGAGAAAAGCTGGATGACGCGCAAAAACAAGCGGCAAGAGCGGTAAACGAAGCTCACGATCAGGCTGCATTAACAATAAGCAACGCCAATAGCGAAGCTGTCGCTATCACCCAGGATGCGCGTGATGCTCGCTTGAAAGCCAAAGAACGACTCGATAACGCGAATAGTAAAGCGGATGAGCTGATCTCCAACGCAAATGATAATGCGATGAAAATAATCGCAGATGCAGAGATACGTGCAATGGAAATAGCTGGCTCCGCATATGAAGCGAAAGAGTTTGCAGAGACCTATCAGGCTGTCGCCAGGTCAATGAAAAATAAAATTGAAGGGTACGGCGATGAATGGATAGTGCCAAACCGAAGCGTTTTGGACGAACTGGCAGAGAATTATGAATTTACGGATGCAGGAAAAGAACTGCAAAAAGCCAGAGAGTTAACTAAGTCTCTTATCAAAACGAACAAAGCGGCAAGCTGTGATTACGTCGAACCAAACAGAAGAAACACCGCCATCAAATTCGTACTGGATGCTTTCAATGGAAAAGTCGACAGTACCCTCTCAAAAATTAAACACAACAATTACGGCAAATTATCCCAGGAAATAAAAGATGCCTTTGAGCTTGTTAATTTTAACGGTTCAGCCTTTAGGTCAGCCAGGATCACTGATATCTGCTTGCAGGCCCGACTCAACGAGCTTAAATGGGGAGTAGCTGTAAATGAAATTATGCTTGAAGAAAGAGAAGAACAAAGACGAATCAAAGAACAGTTGCGTGAAGAAGAAAAGGCGCGTCGCGAGTATGAAAAAGCGATAAAAGAAGCTGAAAAAGAAGAAAAAACAATTCAGCAGGCGATTGATAAAGCAACTAAAGAACTGATGCTCGCAGGCGAAGAACAACGTATAGCCCTCGAACAGAGACTGGCTGAGCTACAAATTAAATACGAAGAAGCTGAAGCCAAAAACCAACGAGCCATTTCTATGGCACAGCAAACACGTTCAGGTCATGTGTATGTGATCAGTAATATCGGCTCGTTTGGAGAAAACGTTTATAAAATTGGGATGACACGCAGACTCGAACCGCTCGACCGGGTTCGTGAACTTGGCGATGCCAGCGTCCCGTTTTCATTCGATGTACATGCAATGATCTACAGTGATGATGCTCCTTCGCTTGAAAACCACCTTCACAAAGTGTTTAACGATAAACAGGTAAACAAAGTCAATTCTCGCAAAGAGTTCTTTAATGTAGGTATTAAAGACATCAAATCCACGATTCAGGAAATGAGCATTGATGTGCATTGGACAATTTCTGCAGAAGCTAAAGAGTACAGAGAGTCTTTAGCCATCGAAAATGAACGCAACACAGCGTTAAAAGAAAGCGAAGAGTTGATTGTTGCATAATGTTTTGTAGCCATGATATGACCTGATGATGATACGTCAGGTCATTGTGAATGTATGAATAAGTGGCGGATCTGGTGACATTCATTCGTAACGGCTGGGGCAATCAGGCACCTGCGGTAACCGCGGATCAGGTGGCAAAACTGCGTAAAGATCTACCAAAGGCAGCGGAGGCGGATAAGGAAAAGAGTCAGTAAAAACGGACGGAGAAAACGCCCTATTCAGGGCCCCGACAAGGGCCCTGATAATGACGCCGGATAGCAATGGCATCCTGATCAGTTACCGCGCAATGCCCCATCGCCAGCCTTAACTATGTTTTGTCGGCGTCGGTCAGGGTGGCTCTTACCTGCGGCAGACTCTGCGGGTAATTCTGCTGAATGAATTCAATCATTTTCTCGCGTACATAGCAGCGCAGATCCCATGCCGTGGGTGAGTTCTGCGCGGTCATCAGTAAACGGATGGTCATGGTTTTTTCCGTGGTATCGGTCACCTGCAGTACCTGAGTTTCGCGATCCCAGAGCCGCGTCTCATTGAGGATTTTTTCAAAATGCTCACGCAGCGGCGCCAGCGGCATCGAGTAATCAACATACAGAAACACAGACCCCAATATTTGCGCATTATTTCGCGTCCAGTTCTGAAATGCGTTCTCGGTAAAATAGGTGATGGGCAGCACCAGACGGCGTAAATCCCAGATGCGCACCACAACATAAGTCAGATTGATTTCCTCAATCCAGCCCCACTCCTTTTCGACCACCACCGCATCGTCAATTTTTATCGGTTGGGTGAAAGCAATCTGAATGCCGGCAAACAGATTCACCAGCGACTTTTGCAAAGCGAAACCAATAATGATACCGGCGACACCGGCACCCGCGAGGATGGTGGTGCCGAATTTACGTACACCAGGGAAGTTGAGCAGAATTAAACTCAGGCAAAACAGTACCAGAATGACGATAGCCACTTTTTTAACATAGATTAATTGCGTACGAATTTTACGCGCACGCAGGTTGTTCGACAGGTTGATATCGTAGCGAATAAACAACATATCCTGCGCTACGTTAATCAGACGAATCAAAATGGAACAGAACGATAAGATGATAAAGATATTAAGCGTGGTGGCGATAAAGCTCAGTGAGCCAGGATCGAGATGCACATAATTCATCCCCATATTGATCAGCAGTAATGGAATGAATAAAAATAATGATCCCCGCAGATGCTTTTCCAGCGATTTAAACAGCTTGCGATCGCGGCTTTGCCAGTAGCGGATAAACCTGAGAAGAAGAAAGCGGGCCAGAAAACCCAGCAGTAGCGAGAGTGTGACGAGCAATACAGCAGGCACCCATGTCGGCGCACCAGATAACTCACCAGGAAGTAATGGCATGAAATTCCCTTCTGTTCAGCTAACAACCGTGGTTGTCAGATAAGTCACCAAAATCAGTAACCGTTATCGTGCCGGTTATCTGCTAAACCCATGATTTCGCACTTCAGTGGGTAAAAATATAGTTCACTGGCTGCTGTTAGCAGGGTAAAAACCCATCAGGTAATCAGGTGCAGTGCTGGCGGTCATCGCAAGGGTATGAATTGGTGGTTTTTTTCGGCTTTATTGCTAAAGGTCTGAAATTGCAGGCAGGTGATGAGGCAAAGCGTCAGAGGGTGCTGACGAGAAATGCGCTGGCAGGCAGTGATGCTGCACCCAGGGAAGAAGTACAGACAACCTGTTGCGCCAGCTCGCGCTGAACACGCGCATAGCGCCGCAGGTTGATGCAGAG
The DNA here is from genome assembly GCF_059730935.1 of Type-C symbiont of Plautia stali. Classification (NCBI taxonomy): domain Bacteria; kingdom Pseudomonadati; phylum Pseudomonadota; class Gammaproteobacteria; order Enterobacterales; family Enterobacteriaceae; species Type-C symbiont of Plautia stali. The sequence goes on from NZ_AP035924.1 coordinate 468,994, forward strand.
AAAAAGCGCGCGATTAAGCGCGCAATGCATTATTTGGCATACGCCTCGGTAGAGAGCGTAATCGTCACTTCGTCGCCCACGGCTGGAACATATTTATCGATTTTAAAATCCGAGCGTTTGATGACGCCGGTGGCATCAAAACCGATTGCCTGCTTTTTAACCATAGGATGCATATCCTGCTTGTTCAGCGTGGCATGCAGCACAACCGGCTTAGTGATACCTTTGATGGTTAAATTACCCTGCACATCATATTTATTATCGCCTTTGCTTTCCACATGGGTGCTGTGGAAGGTGGCCTGAGGATATTTTTTAACGTCAAAATACTCATTACCCAAAAACTCTTTGGTCAGCGCCGGCACATGCGTGTCAATCGTTTTTAACGGCAGGGTCACATTAACCTGTGACTTTTCCGGGTTTTCTTTATCAAAAGCCAGTTGACCGGAAACATCAGAAATATCAGCAGTCGGATGAGAGAAACCAAAGTGATTCCATGCGATCACCACGGAAGTATGTTGCGGGTCAAGGTTATATTCCGTCGCCGCGGCATGTGACAGGGGAACATATAATGCCACCAGAGAAAGCAGCGCCGTTTTTTTCAATAATTTCATGGAAACATCCTCAAATAATCGAGTGCTAATACTGTAGCGCAAACCTGCAGAGGTGTTATTGAAATCATTTGCTTTACCCTTTCAAAATTTTTAACCGTTTTTCCCCGCACGCAAATAATAACGCAGCGTGAAATTTACTGAAATGACGCAATTAAATTCCGGCGAGTCGAATTTAATAATTCCGTTTTTATGTGGGCTAATTTAGCGGCGAGGAGAAGAACGGTAAACCATGTTGAGCATGCGATTAACAGACCGCCTGAATAGCCGGCGGCCGCCACGCTTTAATCTTCGCTGGCACGACGTTGATCATAGACAATCTGTGCCTTTTCAATCGCGTCGCCCTGCTCTCTGGCCCACTTCACCAGCGCAACAAACGGATCCTGCAACGTCTGGCCCAGCGGCGTAATGGCATATTCCACCGCCACCGGGGACGAGGCGATCACGCGACGGCTAATCAGGCCGTTACGCTCCAGCCGGCGCAACGCCTCCGTCAGTGCCTTGTGGGTAATCGGATCAAGACGGCGCTTGATCGCGTTAAAGCGCGCGGGTTCAGTGCACAGCACGGTCAGAATTAATACCGACCACTTATTGGCGACCTGTTCCAGGATCGGACGGGTGCTGTTGATCTCTGCCAGCAGCGCCGCGATATCAGTCGGCATGGGGTTTCCTTATGTATATCTAATGTAGATAAGGTGCGTAATTGACACTAAATATACGAAATGTATCATCAGCCGTCCACCCCTCTCATTCTGGAGCAGCCATAATGAAACTCGAAGGAAAAGTCGCGCTGGTGACCGGCGGCGGCAGTGGTATCGGCCTCGCCATCGCGCGCCGTTTTGTGCAGGAAGGTGCCCACGTTTTCATCACCGGGCGACGCGAAGCGCTGCTGGCCGAAGCTGTCACGCTGACTGACGGACGCATTGAGGCAATAGCGGGCGACCTCACCAGCGCAGAGGATGTTACCCGTCTGTTTGACACCGTGCAGGCCCGCGCCGGACGTCTCGATATTCTGGTGAACTCCTCTGGCGTGGCTGAACCCGCCAGCCTCGAAGAGACCAGCGCAGAGCACTTTGACCGCACGTTCGGCCTCAACGTGCGTGCCATGGTATTCACCGTACAGCATGCGGTGAAGCACATGACGGAAGGCGGTGCCATCGTGCTGGTGGGATCGATTGCGGGCAGCATGGCCAATCCTGGCTATGGCGCTTATTCGGCCAGCAAAGCCGCGGTGCGCGCCTATGCCCGCACCTGGAGCAGCGAACTGGCACCGCGCGGCATTCGCGTCAACACGCTCAGTCCTGGCCCGACGGACACGCCGATGTTTGACCAGGTCAGCGACGAGGTACGACAGACATTCAGCGCGCAGATACCGGCCAAACGCCTCGGCCATCCTGACGAAGTTGCGGCGGCCGCCCTGTTCCTCGCATCGGACGAAAGCGTTTATGTCACCGGCAGCGAACTGGTGATTGATGGCGGCATGTCCGCGTAGTGGCTATCGTGCTGCACAGCGCGCCTGCCGGGCGTTGTGCAGCCACCGATAACGTTTCTCAGAAGGTATAGCTAAAGCCGACCGTGCCGGTGACCTGATCGCGCCGGGACACGATCGGGCTGTCCGCGGCGCGATCGCCCAGCCAGCTGTAACCGGCGCTGACCAGCGTGCCCCAGTGGGCATCAAACTGGTGGCTCCAGGTGAGCGTAGTCGCAACACCATAAAAGCCGCCGCCGGCATCGTAGCGTGAAAAACGGCTGCGGCTGCTCTGGACATTGCTCACGCCATACCAGGTATTCATATAACGCGCATCGCCAAACAGCGCCGCCGTCTGCAGTGCAATGGTATCGCTGTCGCGCTGGAGAGGCACCAGCGTAACGGATGCCTGATAGTTCACGCCCTGATCATCGCTGAGCGGCAGCACCGCTTTGCCCTCTGCACTCAGCCACGGCGTAAGCTGCCAGCCCAGCGCCAGTGCAGTGTTCACCGTCGCATTGATGTTTCCCATACCTTGCAGCCGGCTGGCGCCGTCCCGCCACGTTGAATCTTTATCGCTTCGGCCGAGGCCGTAACCCAGCGTGTGTTCCAGATAAAACCCGCTGTCGCTCTGCAGGTCGTACCCGATGCCTTTCTGGGCATCAGCAAAAAATGCGCCATCTCTGGCCTGGAAAATCGGTACCGGCTGCACCCGTGTTTTATTCGATCCGCTGTAGCGTGGCGCGAATTGCGCCCCCGCGCCGAGCGTCAGGCTGGTCTGTGCGTCACCATCCGCCCTGGCGGCAGCGGAAATCATGAGTAGCAGATGGGTCATGTACATCAGCGTTTTTCTGGTTATCATCGTGTCACCTCTTTATCGGTCCGTTTACCGCCCCTTGCCCGGGCAGCCGCAGCGCGAAGCCGAAGTATCCCGGGGCTGTGTCAACAAACAGCCAGGGATTTATGAAGAAACTGTCAAGGTGAGTTATGCAGACCAAAAATATCCTGATTATTGAGGACGATGCTGACGCGGCTGAGGTGCTGGAGGCCTATCTGCTACGGGAAAACTATGCGGTGCGTGTTGCCGCTGATGGCCTGAACGGACTTGAGCTGGCCCTGCGCTGGCAGCCCGATCTGATTTTGCTTGATGTGATGCTGCCCGGCCTGAACGGCACCGAGGTGCTGGCAAAACTCCGGCGCAGCAGCGAGGTGCCGGTGATTATGGTCACGGCCATGGGCGATACGCCCGATCGCATCGGTGCCCTGCGCTACGGCGCGGATGATTATGTGGTCAAGCCTTATCATCCCGGCGAAGTGGTGGCACGCGTGCAGGCAGTGCTGCGGCGCAGCGCGGTAAAAACGCCGCAGGAAGAGATCCTGCGCTGGCAGGGGCTGGAGGTGAACAGCGGCGCGATGACGGTTACCGTCACGCAGGCCTCGGGTAACGTGCTTTGCGTTGATACCACGCCAACCGAATTCACGCTGCTGGTCACGCTGATGCGCGCACCGGTGCGCGCGCTGAGCCGCCCGTTTTTGCTGGAGCAGTGTATGCCGGACAGCGACGCGCTGGAGCGGGTGATTGATACCCACGTATATAACCTGCGCAAAAAGCTGGAAGCGGCCGGTATGGCGGGCGTGCTGCTCAACGTGCGCGGCGTAGGCTACCGGTTCCGCCAGCCATGACAGAAAAATCCCCACAAACGCTCTGGCGCTGGCTTTGTCTGCGGATTCTGACGCTGGCTATCGGTACCGTGGTACTGATTGCTTTGTGCATGTGGCTGCGCTTCACGGTGCAGTACCTGTGGATCACGCACCATATGCCGCCGGCGGTTCTGCGTGAATTTCTCGCCCTGCGTGCGCACCCTGAACGCGATCCCGCGCGCTTTCACCAGATCATCGATAGCTGGTGGGGCATACGCTACTCCGATCCGTCCATTGCTTCCTCGGACTGGATCACCGTCGGCATCCTGGTGCTGGTGACCATTCCGTTTATTGCCTATTTCGGGCTGCGTCACGCGCGCCCGCTTTCTGCACAGTTCAGCCAGCTCAGACGAGCGGCAGACCAGGTGACCGCAGGCGATTTCGGTGCGCAGGCGGCGTTAACGCCGGCAGCGCCCGCCGAACTGGCGCAGTTCGCGCACAACTTCAACGCGATGACGCGCCAGCTGGCGCGTTACGACAAAGAGCTGCGTACGTCGCATGTCGCCATGGCGCATGAGCTGCGGTCGCCGCTCAACGCCGCCATGGTGCGTCTGCAGGCGCTGCTTGATGGCGTATTCAGCGCTGACTCACGTCAGCTCGCCCTGATCATGGCGCAGCTCAGTTGTCTGCACCGGCTGATCGATGAGCTGCATCTGCTGTCACTGGCGGATGCCGGCCAGCTCACACTGGAGAAAGTCCGCTGCAACCCGGCCGATATCCTGCGCGAGCGCCTGCAGTGGATCAAACCGCAGCTGGATGAAGCGCGCATCAGCACCGGGGTAGCGCTGGCTGAAGAGACATTGCTGCCGGTCGATCCGTTCCGTCTCGGGCAGGTTTTCACCATCCTGCTGGAAAACGCCCTGCGCTATGCCGGAAGCGGCAGCCAGCTGCAGCTGCGCACGCGCAACACCGTTGATTATTACGAAATCATCGTGCAGGACAGCGGCCCGGGCGTTCCTGCGGCGTTTCTGGCGTTGATGTTTGAGCGCTTTGCGCGCGGTGAGGCGTCACGCGCCCGCCACTCGGGCGGCAGCGGGCTGGGCCTGTCGATTGCGCGGGCGATTTGCCAGGCGCACGGCGGCACGATTAATGCCACGCTGCCGGCAACGGGAGGCTTGCAGGTACAGATTTTGTTGCCGCGCAACGCCTGACGTTGTTGCCCTTCTTGACACGCTCTTGATGGAACATCGCCGGATTCTTGATAATCGCACGGTGTAATGGCGCAAATACCGATAAAGGAATTGCGCCATGACCGACGAGCTTCCCTGCCTGATCAAACAGGGTGTGCGCCACCTGCTTAATCCGCGCCACCTGGTTTCCCTGCTGCCGCTGCTGCCCTGTCTGCTGCTGACGGCCCTGCTGCTGACCGGCTGTGACCGCAAGCGTTCACCCACGCCGCCGCCACCGCGTCCGGTAAAGTTCATCACGGTTGGCCCGCCCACGCCCGCCGGGCAGCAAACCCTGACCGGCGAGATCCGCGCGCACGATGAAACCTCGCTCAGTTTCAGGCTGGAGGGGCGGATTCTGACGCGCAGCGCCGATGTCGGCAGCCGCTTCAGGCAGGGAGAGACGCTCGCCGTGCTTGACAGTCCCGGCGCGCTGAATCAGCTGGCGAGCGCACAGGCGGAGCTGAACAGCAGCCGCGCGGCCGAAAAGGTGGCGGCCCTCAATCTGCACCGCATGCGCCTGCTGATGCCGTCCGGGGCAATTGCCCGTGCTCAGCTCGATAGCGCCAGCGCCGACTGGCAGGCTGCGCTGGCGCGGCGGCAGAGCAGTGAAGCGGCATTGAAAAATGCGCAGGATAGCCTGCGCTGGACCCACCTTACCGCGCCTGAGGATGGCGTGGTGACGGGCGTCAGCGCCGCAGCCGGTCAGGTGGTCAGCGCCGGTCAGACGGTGTTTACGGTTGCGACCGGCACAGGCCGTGACGTGGTATTTGACGTTGCCACACCTGAAACCCTCGATCGCCGGGCCAGTGCCCGTTTCCGCGTTGCGCTATTGCAGAATCCGTCCGTGATGGCCGAAGCGCACCTGCGTGACGTCAGTCCACAAGCCGACGCCCAGACACGCAGCTGGCGGGTGCGCATCACACTGGACAATCTTCCCGCGGAGATGGTGCTGGGTGCCAGCGTCGCCGTCACCCTGCCGCTGGCCGACACGACGGCGGATGCGGTGATGGCGATTCCGGCCACCGCGCTCACCCGCCAGGCAGGCCAGCCGGCGGTGTTTATTCTCGACCCGGTGAAAAACTGCGTTATCCGGCGCACGGTTGCGATTGCCGGCTACACGGCAGATGCGGTATGGATTCGCGCCGGCATCATGCCGGGCGATCGGGTAATCACGGCGGGCGTCAGAAGCCTGCGTGACGGTGAACGCGTTGCCGGCAGCCAGGAGGATCAGCATGAAACCGGCGTTTAATCTTTCTGCCTGGGCGCTGAAGCAGCAGCAGCTGATGACCTTTCTTATGTTGCTGATCGTGGCAGCAGGCATCGTCAGCTATGAAAAACTCTCGCGCAACGAAGATCCGGCGTTCACCATCAAAACTGCGGTGGTGTCTGCGCAGTGGCCAGGTGCCGACATCAACGATACGGTCAGACTGGTCACCGATCCGCTGGAGAAAAAGCTGCAGGAAATTCCCTGGCTGGATTATGTGCAGAGTGAAACGCACGCTGGCCGCACGGTCATTTTCGTCAATCTGCGTGACGACACCCCACCCGCGCAGGTGGCCGGCATCTGGTATCAGGTGCGTAAAAAAATGCAGGATGTGACCCCGGCTTTGCCGCAGGGCGTGCAGGGCCCGGCGGTCAACGATGAGTTTGACGATACCTTTGGCACGATTTACGGCTTCACCGCCGACGGTTTTTCTCCGCGTGAGCTGCGGGACCGGGTGGACGACATTCGCCGCGATCTGATGAGTCTGCCGGATGTGGGCAAGATCCAGCTACTGGGCGAGCAGGAAGAGCAACTGGTGGTGGCCTTTTCCCCGCGCCAGCTGTCCGCTATGGGACTGGATTTGCAGCAGGTAGCAGAGGCGCTACGGGCGCAGAATGTCGTCGAGCCGGCGGGCAGCGTGCGCACCGCCACCGATAACATCGCCCTGCGCGTGAGCGGTGCGTTCAACAGCGAGGCGAGCCTGCGGGCGGTTACGCTGCACGTTAACGATCGCTATGTTCCGCTGACGGCGATCGCCACCATCACGCGCCGCCCCGCCGAACCGCCCGCCCCGCTGTTCCGCGTCAACGGCCAGCCGGCCATTGGACTGGCGGTGTCGATGGCCGCCACCGGCAACATGCTGGATTTTGGCCAGGCACTGCGGACGCGCATGGAGAGCGAAGCCAGCCAGCTGCCGCACGGCATTGAGATGACGCGCATCGCCGATCAGTCAGCGGTAGTGCAACAGGCGGTGAGCGGATTTGTCGATGTGCTGGGCGAGGCGGTAATCATCGTGCTGGCGGTTTCGTTTGTCTCGCTGGGACTGCGCGCCGGCCTGGTGGTCGCGGCGGCGATCCCGCTGGTGCTCGCCATGACGTTTATCGGCATGCATCTGGCCGGTATCGGCCTGCAGCGCATCTCGCTGGGCGCACTGATCGTGGCGCTGGGCCTGCTGGTGGACGATGCAATGATCACGGTGGAAACCATGGTGGCGCGGCTGGAGGCCGGCGATTCCCGCACCGGCGCAGCGACCTGGGCGTTCAGTACCACCGCCTTCCCGATGCTGACCGGTACGCTGGTGATGATTGCCGGTTTTATTCCGGTCGGCTTTGCCGCCTCCAGCGCGGGAGAATATTGCTATACCCTGTTTGCGGTGGTGCTGATGGCGCTCATCAGCTCATGGCTGGTGGCGGTGCTGTTTTCACCGCTGACCGGCAGCTGGCTGTTGCCGGCCACGCTAAAGCAGCACCGCGCCGGAAACGGGCGCCTCAGCCAGTTCTATCGCCGCCTGCTGAGCAGCGTGCTGCGCCACCGCATGCTGACGCTGGCGATGGCGATGCTGGCGCTGTTGCTGGCCGGCGTCGGCACCACGTATATGCAGGGCGAGTTTTTCCCGGCCTCCGATCGGCCGGAGCTGCTGGTGAGCCTGGCGCTGCCGGCCAGTGCGTCGCAGCAGGCCACCCTGCGTCAGGTGCAACGCCTTGAGCGGATTGTCTCCGCCAGCCGGGATGTTGACCACTATTCGTCTTACGTCGGCACCGGTGCGATACGCTTCTACCTGCCCATGGATGTGCTGCTGGACGATGAAAACAGCGCTCAGCTGGTGGTCGTGGCCAAAAGCCTGGCCGCCCGTGAACGACTGCAGCGCTCGCTGGATGCGGTGCTTGCCCGGGATTTCAGCGACATCACCACGCGCGTCGCGCCGCTCGAGCTCGGTCCGCCGGTAGGCTGGCCGATTCGTTATCGCATCAGCGGTCCGGATTATCGCCAGGTGCAGCAGCTGGCAGAGCGGCTGGCCGCCGCGCTCGGCAGCTCAGCGCTGACGCGTGACGTCAATCAAACCGCCGGTGAGCCCGAACGCGTTATCACTTTGCAGGTGAATCAGACGGCAGCGCGCGCAGCCGGCCTCTCTTCTGACCTGATTGCTCAGTATCTGCATACGCTCTGGTCAGGAACGCTGATCACCACGGTACGCGATCGCAACCGGCTGATTGATGTGGTGCTACAGGGCAACGCTGCGGCGCGCCATGACCTGAGCAGCCTGTCCGGACTGCTGCTAACCGCGCCGTCGGGCGCAAAAATTCCGCTGACGCAGGTCGCAACACCGCAGTGGGGGCTGGAGGATCCCGTTATCTGGCGACGCCAGCGCCTGCCGTTTATCACCGTTCAGACCGATACGGCGCCGGGTTTGCGCGCGGAAGCCGTCTCCGCCGCCCTCACGCCGCTGATTGCCACCTTCAGGGCCAGCTTGCCGGCCGGTTACCGCCTGAGCGAGGACGGGGCGGTAGCAGAGTCTGACAAGGGCAACCAGTCGGTGATCGCTATCCTGCCGGTCACGCTGCTCTGCATGCTGGTATTGCTGATGTTACAACTGCGGCGGATTTCCCGCCTGCTGCTGGCCCTGCTGATGGCGCCCTTTGGTCTGCCGGGCATTGTGCTGGCCATGCTGCCGACCGGCACGCCGATGGGGTTTGTGGCGCTGCTGGGTGTTATTGCCCTGGCTGGCATGATCATCCGCAACGCGGTGATCCTGATCAGCGAGGCAGATAACAACGTTGATGCAGGTATGCCGCCAGATGCCGCCATTGCGGCTGCGGCAGAACACCGCGCCCGGCCGATCGTGCTCACCGCCAGCGCCGCGATTCTCGGTATGATCCCGATCTCGCGTCAGGTTTTCTGGGGACCGATGGCGCTGGCGATTATCGGTGGGCTGTTAGTGGCGACGCTGGTGACGCTCACGGTCTTACCCGCGGCGATGAGTCTGGTGATGCAGGCAGCAGCCCGTCGGGACAAACTGAAATCGCTGCGCTGGCGGCCGTTCAGAAAATAACCGCCTGCTGATCAGCCCTGCTGGCACGGGGCAACGAAAGGTTTATCCACAGGGTTCCGGGCGGGATATGCACGCCAGATGTGGACAGTATCAGGAGAGAACGCGCAGCACCGGCTGCGCGTGGCCACGGGCTATTTCACTACCGGATGCTTCTCCTGCTGCAGCGCATTCATAAAGGTGTCGCTGAGATGCAGATGCTGGCGCACCAGCGCTGGCGGCGTGCTGGCCAGCCACTGGTTAAGCGAAATATCCGCGTAATAATCGCTTTTAAACAGTTCCAGAAAGCGCAGCGGCTTGTCACCCGTGTTTTCGATATAGTGACCCATGGCAAAGGGCACATAGCCGACATCACCGGCGCGGAAGTCAAACGTACGCGCCTGACCCGACGAGGCAAACACGCCCATCCGCCCCTGACCTTCCAGATAGTATTGCCATTCGTCGTTATTGGGATGCCAGTGCAGTTCGCGCATCGCGCCGGGAGCCAGTTCCACCAGCGCGGCGGCGATGGTTTTCGATACCGTAAAATTACTGGAATCAGTAATGCGTACCGTGCCGCCCGGCAGCGTCAACGGCTTCTGCGCCAGCATTTTATGCGAGAAGACCTGCTTCGATTTCACCCCGCCGCTCACCGCCGAAGCCGCCGCGCCGTCCGGTGCCTGTCCGGCAAAGATGTACTCCTCTTCCGGCGAGGGCAGCGTGTTAAACACCTCAGCCGGCACGCCAAAGTTTTTTGCCAGCACTTCGGGCGGGATATGTTTGAACCAGTCGCTGAGCAGAAAGGTACTGTCTTCATCGAAATTGCCGTTGTCGAAGGCCAGCAGGAATTCGCAGCCGTCCGGTCCGAGCCCCTGAATCGAGTGCGGCACGCCCGGCGGGAAATACCATAAATCGCCCACGCCAACGTCATCGACAAACCAGCCACCTGCGGTATCCAGCGCGGTGATGCGCGCATTGCCGTACAGCATGTAGGCCCACTCGCCCTCTTTGTGCCAGTGCAGTTCGCGGATGCCCCCTTTATCCAGCCGCATATCGACGCCAGCAATGGTGGTGGAAATGCCCAGTTCGCGCTGCGTCACCTGGCGCGTCCAGCCGCCGCTGCCCTTGCGCACGTGCGCATCGCTAAACGAAAAGCGCAGGTTGGGTAATGTGCCGCTGTCGGTTGCTGGCGGATCGACCAGATCCGGATTCAGCGCTTCGCGCACCGGATCGTGCGGGCCAGGGTCGCGCGGATGGTTGGGATCATTCGCCGGATAAGTCGCCACCTTGCCGTCGTGGGCATGGACCTTGCCGGCGGCCAGCGCCACGGTGCCACCAGCCGCGAAGGCCATAAAGCTTCTGCGAGATAAGTTTTCCAGTTTCATACCTGCTGTTTTCCTCAGTTTCTTATGGTTTGTGTCATGCCCCTTAACCATAATCAAACTGTGGCTTTCGCCAACCTTGTGTCACCGCTGAAATCAATAGAAAACCTTTATCATCTCGTAATCCCGCTATTCGCCAGCCTCACGCCATTTACGCTTCGTTGAGATCGCGTTGACGTTCAGGTTATATCAGCCGACAAATAAGGCACAAAGTGATTAAATCCCCTCCCTGATTAAGCAATTTTTTTAATGATAGCCCGCCAAAAAAGTTAATTTAATGTTACAAAAGCATCGCAATTGCAATAATTACCCGGCTACGTTTTTTCTCCGGCGAGACGTGGCCGTTCCGGGCGGAAACCCATGCCAATCAATCGGCCAAACAGATGGCGTAAAAACGGATAGCGGCTGATGAGCTGCGGAACCTTACTGGGCGTGGTACGCGGGCGCTTGCCGCTGCTCATTTTGATCTGCAGGAATTGCGTCGCCACCGTCGGAAACTGCCGCCGCCGCTGCACGTTCTCCAAATCGCGCAGCGTGAGCGTGCCGTTTTGCAACGGCCGCGTCAGATAATTGGCGCTGGCCACCGCGTCCTGAATCGCCAGGTTCACACCCACGCCGCCAATCGGTGACATCGCATGTGCGGCATCGCCAATGCACAGCACGCCGGGCTTCATCCATTTGTCCAGCCGATCGATACGGATGGATAACAGACTCAGCTGCTGCCACTCCTGCAGCTGCGCCATGCGCGCCACGCTGAACGGCGCAACCTCTGCCATGCGGTTTTTCAGCGCGTCGAGCCCGGCCTGCTTCAGCGCCTCGAATTCGCCTTTCTGAATGGTGAATCCACACTGCCAGAATTCGCCGCGGTCAATGACAATGAAGTTTTGCTTCGGCCCCTTGTGGCCCATCCCGAGTTCAGGGTCGTCCGGCTGTTTATCCAGCCGGAACCACACCACATCGCGTGGAGCACCAAAGCTTTTACCCACCAGCCCGGCTTTCTGCCGCACCGCCGAGCGACGGCCATCAGCGCCTATCACCAGCGGCGCGTGAATTTCGTGACCTTGTAACGTTTTCACGCCTGCGATTACGCCATCCTGATAAAGAAAATCGTCAAAACCGGTGGATTGCAGCAGCGTGAAACCGGGATAGTGCGCCGCCTGGGCGGCGAGGAAAGTGAGGAAATCCCACTGCGGCATGAAGGCGATAAAACGGCAGCGCAACGGCAGACGGGAGAAATCGGCCATGGTGATCTCCTGCCCGCCCACTTCCGCCTGTAACTTTTCCGCGCGCTGATGCGGCAGCGCCAGCAGCGCGTCGAGCAGACCCAGCTGGTGCATGATCTCCAGGGTTGAGGGATGAATGGTGTCGCCGCGAAAATCGCGCAGAAAATCGGCGTGTTTCTCAATCACGACCGCGCGCAGGCCGGCGCGCGTCAGTAAATAGGCCAGCATTAAGCCGGCCGGACCGCCGCCGACGATACAGCAGTCGGCGTTTATTACCTGTGGAGACGGCATGATATCCTCATCAATCGCTATATATGATAATTGTTATCATTTATATAGCATCTGCGCGTCACCAGGGTGATGATAAATGCCGCAGTCAGACTAGTGGTTTGCTACCAGCCCCAGCGCAATCAGGCTGCGCGCGGTGGCAAGAATGGCCTCCTGCGGACTGCGCGGGTGCCAGTTCAGCAGCCAGCCAGCTTTAGCGGCGCTGACGTTCATATCAACGCCCAGCAGTTTTACCATTCCCGTCATCAGCGGATTTTGCGCTGCCGCCGCCCGCACCATGGCGTCACTCATTGGCTGCAGCGAAACTTTCTCTGCTTCTGCTGCCAGATGGGTTTTGAGCGTGCGCGCCACCTCAATAAGCGGCAGGCTGTGCCCCGAACTGGCGAGGAAGCGCTGCCCCTGAGCGGCGGCGTGGGTCATCGCCAGCACGTGCAGACTGGCCACGTCACGCACATCAACAAAACATGAGTTGATGTCAGGACAGCCTGGCTGCCCCTCCAGTAGCTCCTTCACAATGCGAATCGAATGTGAATAGTCGGCACCCAGCACCGGTCCCAGCACCGACACCGGGTTCACCGTGGCCAGTTCCAGACCGTTACCCTGCTCAGCGATAAACTGCCAGGCGGCGCGTTCCGCCAGGGTTTTCGATTTCTGATACGGCCACACATCGCCGCTGACATCGCTCCAGTCGCGCTCGGTAAAGGGGCGCGGATAGTCCGCTGGATGTCCGATACCGACCGCGCCAAACGCCGAGGTCAGCACCACACGTTTAACGCCTGCATCGCGCGCAGCGCGCAATACGCGCAGATTTCCTTCAATCGCCGGATTCACCCAGTCAGCTTCGCTTACCTGGCTGCCGGTCGGGGTGGGTGAAGCGCCATGCAGCACGAAGCGACAGCCTGCCACCGCGTCTTCCCAGCCGGCGTCTGCCGTTAAATCGGCAACGACAAATTGCAGCGCCTCGCCTGCGTCCACCCCGGCCTGCAACAGATGCGCCCTGACTTCAGCTTCACGTTCGGCATCACGTAAGGTGGTTCGCACCCGATAGCCCTGCTGCAGCAGCGCAATAATGCAGTACTGAGCGATAAACCCGCTGCCGCCGGTAACCAGAACCTTTTCATTACTCATTTTTCTTCCTCATCACAATCATCGTTCATTCGACGCGCTCTACGTTAAGCGGCGGATGGCGGATTTTGAATGCTTGTAAATGCACTTTACTTGCGTGATAGTACAGAAATGAGCCTTGATCCCTTTTCCGACATTCTGCGTTTCGTTCGCGCTGAATCATTGCTGACCGGCGGTTTTACCGCAGGCGGACGCTGGGCGCTGCGTTTCCCTGCGCCCGATAAAATTAAATTCTTCGCCATTATCAAAGGCAGTTGCTGGGTCATACTGGAGGGCGAACCTGAACCGTTCCACTTTGCCACCGGCGACGTCGGCTTGCTGAGCGCTAAACGCGCCTTCGTGCTGGCCAGCCATCCGGACGAGCCGCCGGTTGACGCCATGAGTGTGTTTTATGGCGCAGGAAAAGGTCATGCGCCGATTGGCAGCGGTGATGATTTTGTCCATATCGGCGGCCATGTACTGCTTGATCCTGCCAGTGGTCGTTTACTGACCCACGTATTACATCCCTGGATTCAGGTACCGGCGGCGTCACCGCAGGCGGCGTCATTCCGCTGGGTGCTGGATCAACTGGTGCAGGAAGGCCAGCATGTCCAGCCGGGATCGCAGCTGGCAACGGCCCAGCTGGCACAACTGCTGTTCATCCAGATTCTGCGGGCGCATTTGCAAACCAGCAGCGCACTGCCCGCCAGCTGGCTGCGGGCGCTGAACGATGCGCGATTGGCACCGGCGTTACAGCGGCTGCATGGCGATCCTGCGCGCAACTGGCATCTGGACGAACTGGCGCGTGCCTGTGCCATGTCGCGCACCCGTTTTGCCCAATATTTTCGCCAGGTGGTCGGCATCACGCCGATAGCCTATCTGACGGCGTGGCGCATGCGGCTGGCGGAGCGTGCGTTGCAGGAGGAAAATGAGGCGGTGGCCGTGGTAGCGCAGACGCTGGGTTACGCCTCAGAGAGCGCCTTCAGCCATGCTTTTAAGCGTGAAACGGGTCAGTCACCCAATGCATTTCGCCGCGCCGTGCGGTTACAGCAGGCGCAGCGATAAAACGCGCCGCGTTGCGCGGCGCCGGGCATTATTTAAGTTGGGAAGAGACGCGCCACATATCCACCCCACCTTCGGTGGCGTAACGATCAATGTCCGCCAGCTCCTGTGCCGTAAAGGTCAGGTTGTCCAGCGCGCGCAGGGAATCGCTTAACTGATCAACGGTGCGGGCACCAATCAGCGCAGAAGTGACCCGCTCATCACGCAGCGCCCAGGCGATCGCCATCTGCGCCAGCGTCTGACCGCGCGCTTCAGCAATCGCGTTAAGCGCACGAATTTTTGCCAGGTTCTCTTCGCTGAGCATGGCAGAAAGACGCGGATCGCTGCCGCCGGCGCGCGCGCCCTGCGGTACGCCGTTGAGATATTTATTGGTTAGCATGCCCTGTGCCAGCGGTGAAAAGGCGATGCAACCGCTGCCGAGCTCCGCCAGCGTATCGAGCAGCCCGTGCTCAATAGTGCGGTTTAGCATCGAGTAATTGGGCTGATGAATAAACAGCGGCACTTTCTCATCGGCCAGAATCGCAGCGGCCTGACGCGTCAGCTCTGGCGAATGGGAAGAGATGCCGACATACAGCGCCTTGCCCTGACGATGCAGCTGTACCAGCGCGCCCATGGTTTCTTCCAGCGGCGTATTCGGATCAACGCGATGGCTGTAGAAGATATCGACATAATCCAGCCCCATGCGGCGCAGGCTGTTATCACAGCTGGCAATCAGATGTTTGCGAGTGCCGGTCGGGCCACCATACGGACCCGGCCACATATCCCAGCCCGCTTTGCTGGAGATAATCAGTTCATCACGATATGGGGCAAAATCCTGCGCCAGCCAGCGGCCAAAGTTCTCTTCAGCCGATCCCGCTGGCGGACCGTAGTTATTAGCCAGGTCGAAATGGGTAATGCCGTTATCAAACGCGTGGCGCAGGATCGCTCTGCCGGTCTCAAACACGTCAACGCCGCCAAAATTCTGCCATAGCCCCAGCGAGATCAGCGGCAGCACCAGGCCACTTTTGCCGGTTTTACGGTACTGCATGTTGGTCTGATAACGCGCTGGCGATGCAACATAACTCATAACAGATTCCTCTCATTAAATGCCGCCGTACAGGTGCACAGAAGACATTGTTCTGCCTTCCTGCAAAACCGCGCGGCTAACAGGCGATTGCCGGACAAATTTTTACCGCGTATCGTTAATCTGTAAAATTCATTATTGTGATTAAATTCATCTTTTATGGAGATAACTGATGGAATTGCGCCAGATGCGGCACTTTATCGCCGTGGCGGAACATGAAAATTTCACCCGCGCCGCACAGAGTATGCATATTGTGCAATCGGCCTTGTCCACCTCGATTAAACAGCTGGAGGAGGAACTGGGCACGCCGCTTTTTATCCGCTCCACTCGCCAGGTGCGCCTGACCATGGCCGGGAAAGTGTTTCTTGATTACGCCAGAACCATCGGCGCCTTTGTCGAAAAAGCGTCGCAGGAAGTGGCGGCGATCGTGGCGCTTAAGACCGGAACCCTGTCGATTGGCACGGTGCAAAGCGTGCCGCCATTTATCGATCTGCCGCAATTACTGGAAACCTTTATTCGTCGCTTTCCGGATTTTGACGTCAAGCTGTGCCAGGGATCATCGGCGAAGCTCAATGCAAAAGTGCACGATCAGCAGATCGATCTGGCGATTATGCCGGTGGAGGAAGTCTCCGACCGGCTGTCGTCGCGCATCATCGCCTGCGATGAAATCGTGGTAGCGTTCGCCGCCGATTATGCCGGATTCACCGCGATGCAGCCGGACGTCACCATGGCACAACTGGCGCAGCAGTCGTTTATCGATTTCGAAGCCGGCCAGGGCACGCGCAAGGTGAATGACAACAGTTTTGCTCTCCAGGGGCTGAGCCGCAAAGTGACGTTTGAAGTGAGCGATCTGGAAACCCTGCTGAGTCTGGTTGAGCGCAATATGGGGATTGCCCTGCTGCCCGAACAGGTAGTGAAAGCGCGCAGCACGACGCTGCATTATTGCCGCATCAGCGACGTTGATGTGTGCTGGGAACTGGCTGTAGCCTGGCTCAGCGATCGTCCCGGCAGTATGAACGTCTACGACCGGCCAGTGCAGGAGTTTATGGATATTCTGGGCAGCAGCGATTAGCGCCGGGGCGGGTAACGGCGGGATAGATATTAACAGGCATAAGATCTATGCCTGCTTTTCATCACTTCAACCCAGCGTCACAGCGTGATTTTGGCTGCGGCGTCACGACAAATTCGTTGCGTCACGCAATGTCAGGCCACGTTATCCTGTGGCCACAAAAATTGATTAACGCAATACCTCAAGACCCTTTCTATCAATGAGGTTAAGCAGGCGCAGCGCAGCGCCATTTGGCTTTTTCTCCTCGCGCTCCCATTTCACCACGGTGGCCGGGGACAGGCCAATATAGGCGGCTAACATGGCCTGACTCAGACCATGTCGCTCACGTAACTCACGAATAGCCTCGCCTGACATCAGTTGTAAAACCGGCAGAGAGGTACGCAGCTCACGTAATCTGACACGTGAATCGATTTTTTCGGTAAGCTCATCGCTAACCACCCCCAGCGGGTTAAAATCATGCGCGATTTCCTGCAGATCTTTTAGATGATCAACCATCGCATATTACCTCTCGCATTTTTCTCGCCTTTATCGCTGCTCTTTCCTGCTCAGTCGTCATGGCAAACAGTTGACTGGCTACCTGCCTGTAGAGATTAAGCTCATCCTCTTTAATCTCACGTATGCCACTCTTCGTGGTCGATTTAGCGTAACCGTTAACAAAAAACAGGTGTTTTTGTGATTTGAACGCGACAATCGCTCTGGCTCCGCCGCTTTTGCCGGCGCCGAGCGGAATGCGTTTTTTGTAAACACCACCCCCCAGGCTGGCCTCATACTGTCCGGCAATCAATTCGCGGGCAGCCAGACAGAGCTTGATGTCCGCAATCATGTCACCTTTGAAATTTCGGTCGAAGGGCTTCAATACATAAATGGCCATGCTGTTTCCCTGCTTTATGAAGAAGAGGACTGTCCTTGTCCTTGCCTGAACCACCTATACTACTAAGTACAATAGCAACCTGCAACGCCAGCGCGCATTAAAGCGCTAAATAGTGAAAGGGATGAAACTCCCGCCTGTACAGAAGCGCTTTTGTTGTATAAGTTTAAGGGTGCTGTCGGGGAAAAATTTCGCTCAGCAGGTCACACATTTCCGACAGAGGAAGAGCGACACTATCAGTCGTTGATTAGGCTTTGGTTTACCTGCACCAGGCAATGCTAAACGCAACGCGGATACTGAGAGCTTTTATGTATAGAAGTGAAGATGAAAAACTGGCCGACATTGTCATGGGCGATGCCGTGCTGCAATTGTTAAAACAAGCCGGACCGGTAACCACTCTCGCGCTGCTGGAAAAACTGCGCGCGATGGCGGCCTCAGAAACCGATCCGGCCCGCCAGCGCGCGTTTCGCTATGCGATTGCTGAAGTGCAGAACAGCAAAAGTGCGCCTCAGGGCGAAGCAGTGGCGTTAAAAGGTAGCGATAACGTGACCCATATTTTTCGCAACCGTGATAATACGGGCAAAAACACCCGACATTAGCCCCGCTCTGCCCCTATCTGCTTATCAATAACGTAACCGCCCGCTTATGCCTGCGCCCGATAGGTGACGGCTACACAGCTGCACACTCTCCGGCTGCGGCTCATCCATTAACAGGGCGAGGAAGCTGTCGGCCCACCAGTGACAATCGTAGCGGTGCAGGTTATTCAGCAATCGCGCATGACGGTTCTGACGGTCGCTGAGTGGCAGCCGCAACGCCGTATGGATGGCATCCGCCATTGCATCAGGATCGTAAGGATTAACGATCAGCGCGCCATCCATCTGTTCGGCCGCACCCGCGAACTGTGACAGAATCAGCACGCCGGGATTCGCCGGATCCTGCAGCGCAGCATACATTTTCGCCATCAGGCTCATGCCCGCCATCAGTGGCGTCACCAGCGCCACCCGCGCCGCGCGGTACAGCCCGGCCAGCTCTTCACGGCGATAATCGTGGTTGAGATAGCTGACCGGATACCAGTTGAGCATACCGTGCACGCCATTAACCTCACCGCACAGATTTTCCAGATTATGGCTGATTGCCTGCTGCCGGTGCGGGTGACCGCTGGCAGCAGAAGCCAGCTGCAATAACATCATGTTGCCCGCATAGTCGGGATGATGGCGCAGCAGCACTTCCAGCGCGCTGATGCGATACGGCAGACCTGCGCTGTCGTCGAGATGACCGCCGCTCAGTACCGTGTTGGCCGGCAAATGTTCGCGGCTCTGCTGCTCCATATACTGGCAGCTGTTACTCTCGAGTAATGCCTGAACCTCAGCCAGATCGATCCCGACCGGAAACACGCCAGTGGTGATAATGTGACCGTGCACGCGCAGACGGTTCCTGCCTAAGCGTTCAGCGCGAAACTCGCTCTCCAGCCACAGCAGAAAGTTATTCATATCCTGCGCGGTCTGGAAGCCAATCAGGTCACAGCACAGCAGCGATTCTGCCAGGCTGCGCCAGTCAGGGATCGCTTCAAACAGCTGACCGGACGGAAACGGCTGATGTAAAAACAAACCGATGCGGTTAGTTAAGCCGGTATCACGCAGCATTTTCACCGTTGGGATGAAGTGATAATCCTGCAGCCAGATCACATCGTCCGGCATGGCATATTCAGCGATGGCGTGAGCATAAGCCGCATTCAGCTGGCGATAGGCCTGGAAGCTGGCGCTGGTGAAACGTGCCAGGTCCGGACGCTGGTGAAACACCGGCCACAACCCCTGATGTACGTAGCCGTGATAGCCCTCTTCGTATTCTGCGCGCGTCAGCGCAAACTGCAGCCTGTCGTATTCATTACCCTGCTGAAAGCTAAGCGTGCGCGCCGCTTCCTGCGCAGCGACGGTACGTTGTCCATCCCAGCAGACCCAGAGGCCACCGCGTCGCGCCATCAGGCGATCGTAAATGGCTGCCAGCGTGGAAGACTGATGCTGATTATGTGTGACCAGAATAGTGCCGGGCATGATATTTCCCTTTGAGGTTAAGGCGCGCCACAGTGCCGCCTGCTGCGCTGATTTAACCGCCGGCAATATAAAAAAGGCGTAAAGAAAACCTGCGCGGATATAAAAATCCGGCAAAGATCAGCGCCAGTGTGTGGAAATCAGCCCGGCGCCAAAGGGGAAAGGCTTGCAGCGATCAGTGACGGATGGCGCAGCCGCACTGCGACATTTCGCCAGGCACATATTTGCCGTGATGCGAATGGCGCACCTGCAACTCACCCTGCTGCCAGGCGCGGCTGTGGTCCGGACGCTGATCCAGCAGCCGGTTCAGGGCTTCCGTCACCAGTAAATCACGGCGCGGTGCCCAGCTGCTCAGGTGCCATGTGGAGCCGCGCGCCTCGTCAGCATCATCAAAGCCCACTACGGCGATATGCGCGCCCTGACCGAAGTCGCGCACGGCCTGCAGTGCGCCAAAGGCCAGCTCGTCGTATTCGCACATCAATGCATTGATGCGTTCTGCCGCACGGGTTTTCTTCAGATAAGCCATCATCGCCTGATAAGCCTGCTCACGGTGAAGGGCGCCGGCGTGCAGTGCTGCGTGCAGCGTCTTATCTTCCGCCTGCAGGCTGGCAATAAACCCCTGCACCTGGCGCGGCGGCGTGTCACTTGCCTGCACCTGCATAGCGCCCAAACGCTGGTGTCCCTGCGACAGCAGCAGTGCACCAAGCTGCTGCCCGGCGTGATACGCATCGGCAACCACCACATCAGCGCCCGCGCTGTCGTTCGGGCACAGATGCACCGCGCGCAGCGATGGCAGCAGGTGCGCGGCGATCTCCTGCGCATCCTGACACGGCGAGCTCAGGAACAGCAGTCCGCCCAGCGGCAGCGACGCCGCGTTCCGCAGCGCGGCCTGAAAATCCTCGCGCGTAGCGGCGCACAGCAGCACCGGCAGCAGATCACGCGCACTGAGCTGACGCGTGACTTCTTTGAGCATGTGCATACTGTGCGGATGACTGACATCATCGCTGACAATGCCGATGAGCGGCGAATGGACGGACATAAATGACCTCTCCTGCTACGTAGGGTACGGGAATAATTTTGACGTATTAGTATGAAATTCCACGTTACCCGAATAATCAGATATCGCCAATCGGTGGATGCGAAGGATTGCTGCTTTCTCCCTTCACCCGGTGCGTGTCGATGGCGGCAAAATGCGCAGCCGCTGCACCGGACGCCCGGTGAGCTTCGTTTTACGTTACACTGACGCCACGAATATTTTGCCAGCGGAAAATTTATGCGCATCACCCTCGATCAGGCCGATCAGCCTTTTATTCACCGCTTACTGGGCGAAGAGATCGCCAGTATCGATTCCCCGTCTGACGAACAACTGCGCCTGCAACAGGCGTTGCAGGATGCGCGGTTACAGAGAAATCATGAAGCAGAGCTCGACTGGAAACGCAACGCGCTCTATCTGCTGCTGTTTGTGTTCCTGTATGGCGCACTGGGCTGCTCGCTGACGCTGGATTTGAGCGCGGTCGCACAAGCGTCAAGCCATAAAAGCATTGCCTATGCGCTGGAAGCGGTACCGGTCCTGATCGCCTTCTCTGGTCTGTTCCTGTCGCTGCTGTTCCTGTTCGCCGCGCGCGGCAGCGCCCGCCGCCTGCACAACTGGGATCACACTATCGTGCTGCTGGAAAAATACAGCGGCTGCAACCTGAGTCTGCAGATTAATGAAATGGGGGCGCGTACCACGCATTACTCGCAGTCGGCGATTACCGTGGCGCTGGCGATGTTTATCTGCCTCACCTGGGTGGTGATGTACAACTACTTCACCTTTACTACCAGCGGCGTGATTGGCAGTGTCATCTCACTGTTTATCACCACCATGACCTACGTGATTCTGGATATTCAGCTGCTGAAATCCGGCAAATCGATCGCTATCGATGAGCCGGTGATTCCGCCAGAAGATGAGGTTGAGAAACGCCGTTAATATAAAGACCGGCGCGGCGTAAGGTTTTGCGCCGCGCCGGTTTCGCTATCCTTATCTATACTTCAGACAGGATTTTGAGAGATATAAAGGAGTTGCGATGAAAATCTGGCCGTTAGTCGCCATTACGGCGCTGTCTGTTACCCTGGTCGCCTGTAAATCCCCGACGCCACCTAAAGGCGTGCAGCCCATCACCCACTTCAATGCCGATCGCTATCTCGGCACCTGGTATGAAATTGCCCGCCTCGATCACCGTTTCGAACGCGGTAAAGATCATGTTACCGCCACCTACGGCAAACGCAGCGACGGCGGTATCAGCGTGCTGAATCGCGGTTACGATCCGGAGAAAAAAGCGTGGAGCGAGAGCGAAGGCAAAGCTTACTTCACCGGTAAACCTGACGTCGCCGCGCTAAAGGTCTCGTTCTTCGGGCCTTTTTATGGCGGTTATAACGTGATCGCGCTGGATGAAGATTATCAGTATGCACTGGTCGCCGGGCCGAACCGGGGGTATCTGTGGATTCTGTCGCGCCAGCCCACCCTTCCGGCTGAAGTCAAACAGCGTTATCTCGCCTATGCCCAGCAACTGGGCTTCGCAATCGATCAACTGATTTGGGTTAATCAGTCACGATAAGAGGGTGCAGCGCCAGTGGCTAACGCGCGGGCTTCAGTTATTACCCTGGCACTAATAAGAGTAAGGTCAGTAGCAGGCACTGCGTAAATTGACGGCCTTACTTTTTATTGAAAAACGGGTGTTGATGATCTGTTAAGTCAGCAGAGATAAAACGGATGTTAGTGTATCTCTTCGTGAGTATAACCCGCCGCGGCAGCCTGAGCTGCCCGTTACGAATCGAGAGGCTAACCAATGAGTAAGTATTTTCTGGCCTGCTTTTTGGCACTGTTTGCATGCTCTGTCAGCGCTGGACAGGGAGGAGCCGGAGGTCAGGGAGGAAACGGCGGCTATGCGGGAGAATCCGGCGCTGACGGTGGAAACGGCTCCGATGGGGGTAATACTGATGGCTCTGCCGGCAGGCCAGGATGTCCCGGCGGCACCGATCCTGATGCGGACGGCAAATTTTATCTCCCTGGTACCACTCAGGAATGCAATCCAGGCAAGCATGATTCGATGAAGATTCATCAGCCGACGGTAACCGGCGCTTAATTCGCTAGCGTGTTGCCGGGGTAAATGCATGTTTGGGCCAGCGTGTCATTTATTTCCCCGTCATGTACGGTTTCAGTCACTCTCCAGGCGTCAGCAGCAGGCTGGCGCCGCCAAAGGCCTGTAGCAAACCTATTCTCTATTGCGCCGCCGCCGGTAAGTATGCTCAACCTTCGCATTCCAATACATGGCACACAATGTACTGGCTGCATACTGCCTGTCAGTGTCAAATGCCTCTGGACAGCTGGAATTGCTATGAACGTCCGCTTTGTGCCAGGAGCGGACGTTTTCAGCCAGTCCAGCGGGCTATCTTGTGCTCATAGCAAGTTTAGCAGCGAAGCATAAAAATAAGCCCCCTGTTGCTCTGTCCATCATCTGGACAACGCGATTTTTCTTCAAAATGGCTGACGCAAAATGCGTGCATAAAATGAGTGTGACTGACCATATAGTCCCAATCGCCACGTGGATGCTGACCAGGATAAAAGTCCATATCAAAGGAGAGTGACCGGCAGGTATAAACTGCGGCAAAAAGGAGACATAGAAAATGCCCATTTTTGGGTTTAGCACATTCCCCAACATTCCTCTGATAAACCAGTTCCCCTGAGAACCATTGTCATCATCGCCATCACTCAAAGATGATCGGGGACGTATCAGCAGTTGTAAACCCAGCCAGCTCAGGTAGACCGCGCCACAAACTTTAAGCACCGTATAAGCCATTTCTGAAACCGCCAGAAGAGCACCAAGGCCTAATGCGACCAACGCCCCCCATAAAAAACAGCCAGCATCAATGCCAAGCGCAGCGTGAAAAGCCTTTTTGCCGCCCTCTGCACAAGCAGTGCGCAAAATAAGTGCCGTATCAAGGCCGGGGGTCAGGGTAAGTAACAATGCTGCGAGAGAGAATGCGAAGAGAGAATCGTTAACAGTCATTTTCTTTGTCCGAAAGAGCAGATGCTAATCATTTAGTTCCCTGTAATCAATCTAACAAAGATCAGTTTTTAAATGTCTGCTCCTCGCTCATAACGGACATGGACTTGTGCACCGTCCGCTTTATGCCAAAGGCAAACATCTCAACACAATCAGGTTCTTATTCGATGCGTTTCACATCGGGATGATGCTCAGTTGCAGCTTCATGAAAGATATCACCCAGCCAGCCTGCAACTTCGTCTTCTGACATATCATCTGGAATAGCGATATCAAACATTCGTGAGAATTTTCTTTCTGTCACGTCGGCGCGAAATACCTGCCAGGCATCCTCCTTGCGCAGAACGCCAATGTGCCGGCCAAAAACGTCATAAATCAACATATTCACTCTCCTGTAATATCAATCAGACTCTGACGCCATACTATACCAACGCTGATACAAATCGCTGGAAAAAGCCGCACACCGCCACTATTATCGGCTGACTTATTCACCTGCTGATAACTAAGGAGGATCTCTATGCCGTCGTGTGAACTGTTTGTTTACTCACACTTCTATGGTGACTGGACCCGCTCAGGTTTTACCGCACTCGTGCTGCGATAATCCGCCTGAGCGAAGTTCTGACAATCTAATCCCTTCTCTCCGGCTTACCGGGTTGTCGTCAGCGAAATTCTGACGTAAGGCTTTTTTGCGCCTGCAACTTGAGAGTAAGTAGATGAGCACACTCCTTTCCGCACATGCCGTCGGCTTCGACAATGCCTTTGGCCCGCTTTTCCATTCCCTGGATTTCAGCCTGAAAAAAGGCGACCGCATCGGCCTGATTGGCGACAACGGCAGCGGTAAAAGTACCCTGCTGAAAATTCTCAGCGGTGAACTGGCCGCCAGTCACGGCAGCGTTACACCAGCCAGCCACTGTCTGCTGGCGCGCATCGAACAACACCTGCCGGAAACGTTATTCGGGGCCTCATTGCTGGATGGCGTGATCGCCCGGCTGCCCGCAGCACAGCGCAACAGCGAGCGCTGGCGTGCCGAGGCGCTGCTGCATACGCTGGGTTTCAGCACAGCGCAGCAGTCACAAACCGCGGCGACGCTGAGCGGCGGACAGCATATGCGGCTGTTGCTGGCGCGCGCGCTGATTCTGCAGCCCGATTTACTGTTGCTGGACGAACCGGGTAACCATCTCGACCTGCCGACCCTACTGTGGCTGGAGAATTTTCTGATCGGCTGGCAGGGCAGCTTTGTGCTGGTGTCCCACGACAGCGCGCTGCTGGACCGCGTCACCAACTGCAGCGCAATCCTGCGCGATCGCACGCTGCATGTTTTCCGTCTGCCCTGCACGGCCGCCCGCGAGGCGCTGGCGCAGCAGGATGAAGCCGATGCGCAGCGCCACCAGGCACAGCAGCAGGAGATCGCCCGGGTTGAGAGCAGCGCAAAACGGCTGGCGATCTGGGGCCGGACCTATGACAACGAAGGTCTGGCGCGTAAAGCAAAACAGATGGAGAAGCGCATCGACTGGCTGAAAGCCGCGCAGACCACGCTCAGCGCCGGCAGTCCGTGGCAGCTGCAGTTACAGGGCGAAGCGCTGCAGGCGGATCGCGTGCTGGCGCTGCCGCCGATGTCGATTCAGCCTGCTGCCGGGGCGCCGCCCCTTTTTTCCCTGCCGGCGCTGCAGGTGAAAAGTGGCGATCGCATCGCGATTGTCGGCCACAACGGCTGCGGCAAATCCTCACTGCTGCGCCAGCTGTGGCACAGCTGGCAGCAAGGCGACAGCCCGCTGTTTCATCCGCGCGCCCGCGTCGGCTATTACGACCAGAGCCTGCAACAGTTGCGTGACGACCAGACATTAAGCGCGGCGCTGCACGGTTTCGCTGCGCTGAGCGATGAGCAGTGCAAAATGGCGCTGATTAGCGCAGGTTTTCCCTGGCTGCGCCACCAGCAGAAGGTTGCCTCACTCAGCGGTGGTGAGCGCTCGCGCCTGCTATTTGTTGGCCTGACGCTGGCGCGCTACTCGCTGCTGCTGCTGGATGAACCGACCAACCATCTGGATATGGCAGGCAAAGAGGAGCTGGCGCAGGCGCTGCAGCAGTTCGCCGGCGCGGTGCTGCTGGTGTCTCATGACCGCAGCCTGATCGCCAGCAGCTGCAATCGCTTCTGGCTGATTGAACAGCAGCAGCTGAGCGAGTGGCATGACTGGCCGCAGGTGACCGCCAGGCTGGCCACCGCTCATGTGCCA
Organism: Type-C symbiont of Plautia stali; assembly: GCF_059730935.1. Lineage (NCBI taxonomy): Bacteria > Pseudomonadati > Pseudomonadota > Gammaproteobacteria > Enterobacterales > Enterobacteriaceae > Type-C symbiont of Plautia stali. The sequence goes on from NZ_AP035924.1 coordinate 494,607, forward strand.
GTCGATCACCCGCTTGCCGCTGCCGCCGTCGATGACCGCCCGGGCGATGAAGATGCGCTGTTGCAGGCGCTGCTGGTGCTGGAAGAAAAGCTGCAGCAGGACGAAGCGCGTAAGGCAAAGCATCAGAAACCGGCGCAACAGCAGCAGTGGCGCAGGGAGATTGCGCAGCTGAAGCAACAGCTGAATCTGCTCTGAACGGATTGACTGTCGGGGTATCGCAAACCCATAAACTGCGCCAGGGATGGCGCACTCCCCTGCGGCTGACAAAATTCCGCAGAATTTTTCTCCAGTTTGTCCCGCTTAGTGATTATTATTCTCGCTAAATTTAAGGGACGATGATGCACACAATGACGAAAAAATGGCTGTTTGCCGCGCTAACTGCGCTGGTGATGATTCTGGTTCTCTGGGCGTATTCGGCGTCACGCGGTAAACCCAATCCGCTGATGACCGCCGCGGTGCGCCAGGGCGACATCGAAAACGTGATTGCCGCCACCGGCAAAATGGACGCGATTGAGCGCGTTAACGTCGGTGCGCAGGTCTCCGGTCAGGTGAAAAAGCTGTATATCAAAGCCGGCGACAACGTGCGTAAGGGCCAGCTGATCGCGGAGATCGATGATCAGCCGCAGCGCAGCGATCTGCGTAATGCGCAGGCGGCGCTGAGCGTGGCGCAGGCGGATTTACAGACCCGTCAGGCTACGCTGGTACGCCAGCAGGCACAGTTTCAGCGCCTGCAGCAGATGGTTAAAACCAATGCCGTTTCCCGCCAGGATTTTGATACCGCCGCCGAAGCGTGGCGCATCGCCCAGGCAGAGCTGACGGCGCAGCAGGCGCGGGTGATTCAGGCGCAGATCGAAGTGGATAAAAAGCAACTCGATCTCGGCTACACGCGCATCATGGCACCCATTGACGGCACGGTGGTGGCGATCGTCACGAAGCAGGGCCAGACCGTAAACGCCGTGCAGAGCGCCCCGACCATCGCCAAACTGGCGCAGCTCGGCACCATGACCATCAAAGTGCAAATCTCCGAGGCGGACATTACCAATATTCAGCCCGGCCAGCAGGCGTGGTTTACCACTTTCGCCAATCCGGATAAACGTTATAACGCCACGCTGCGCAGCATCGAACTGGCTCCTGAGTCGGTGATGAAAGATGATGCGCTGATGGGCAACAGCGAAAGCAATACCGTGAGCAGCACGAACGCGGCGGTGTATTACAACGCCCTGCTTGATGTGCCGAACCCGGATAATGCGCTGCGCATCTCCATGACGGCGCAGGTTAATCTGCTGCGTGACCAGGCGAAAAACGCGCTGCTGGTGCCGGTACAGGCCACGAAAAAGGCCAGCGATGGTCGTACTTACGTCGAAATCGCGGATCAAAATAATCAGCCTGAGAAGCGCTACATCACCACCGGCATCAGCGACAGCGTTGACATTCAGGTGCTGAGCGGGCTGCGCTTAGGGGAAAAAGTGATCCTTGCCACGCAGCAGCCGGGCGCGGACAAGGTGGTGATGTGAATATCATCGAACTGCACAACATTCAGCGCAGCTACGTCAATGGTTCCCAATCCCTGCAGGTGCTGAAAAACATTAATCTGCAGATTGCCAGCGGCGAAATGGTGGCGATCATCGGCCCCTCGGGCTCAGGCAAATCTACGCTGCTGAACATTCTTGGCTGCCTTGATGCGCCGGACAGCGGTGACTACCTGATTGGCGGCAAAAATACCGCCACGCTCTCGCCCGATGCGCTGGCGCAAGTGCGGCGCGAGCACATCGGCTTCATCTTTCAGCGCTATCACCTGATGCCGGATCTCAGCGCGCTGAGCAACGTTGAAATACCGGCGATTTACGCCAACTTATCCGGCAACGCACGCCGTCAGCGCGCCGCACAGCTGCTGGCACGGCTCGGATTACAGGGGCGCGAACAGCATAAGCCGGGCGAGCTATCGGGCGGCCAGCAGCAGCGTGTCAGTATTGCGCGTGCACTGATCAACGGTGCCGAAATTATCCTCGCCGATGAGCCCACCGGCGCGCTCGATTCGCACTCCGGTGAAGAAGTGCTGCGCATCCTCAGCGAACTGAACCGCGAAGGTCACACGGTGATTATCGTCACCCACGATATGAAAGTGGCGCAGCACGCGGAACGCATCATTGAAATTCAGGACGGCGAGATTTTTGCCGACAGCGGCAGCGCTGCCACGGCCGCAAAAACGCGCTTTACGCCAGCACCACGCAAGCGGCAAAGCAGATTCCGCGGTCTGCTTGACCGGCTGCGCGAATCATTGCGCATGGCGCTGAATGCCATGAACGCCCACCGCCTGCGCACCGCACTGACTATGACCGGCATTATCTTTGGCATTGCCGCCGTCGTCACCGTGGTGGCGCTGGGCCAGGGCGCGCGGGAAAAAACGCTGGAGAGCATTTCCGGACTGGGTACCAATGTGGTTTCTATCTATGCCGGGGGCGATTATGTCGAGGACGATGCGCATCCGGTACAAACCCTGGTGATGGCCGACGCCGATGTGATTGCGCGCCAGCAGTTTGTCGCCGCCGTCAGTCCGGAAATCATCGCCACGCAGCCCATTCGCTACCTGGCCAACGCCTCCAAAACGTCAGTTTCCGGCGTGGGCGTCGACTATTTTCGCATTCAGGGCATTAAGCTGGTGGAAGGCAGCAACTTCAGCGATGAGCGGCACGCGCGCCAGGAAATCATCATTGATATCAACACGCGCAATAAATTATTTGGCGAACAGGGCCCGAGCCCGATTGGCAAAATGATTGTGCTGGGATCGGTGCCGGTGCGGGTTATTGGCGTGGCCAACAATGAAGATGGTCTTTCGCCCAACCGTCTCAGCGTCTGGCTGCCGTGGAGCACGGTGATGTATCGCATCAGCGGTCAGACCGCGCTCACCAGTATCAGTATTAAACTCAAAGATGATGTGGTGAGCGGCGCGGCGGTGGAATCGCTCACCCAGCTGCTGACGGCGCGCCACGGCACCAAAGATTTCCTGATGTTCAACCGGGACAAGTATCGTAAAGCGATAGAAGGTGCGGCGGCCACGCTAACGCTGCTGATTTTACTGGTGGCTTCGATTGCGCTCATGATCGGCAGTATTGGCGTAATGAACATCATGCTGGTGTCGGTGACCGAACGCACCCACGAGATTGGTGTGCGCATGGCGGTGGGTGCGCGACGCGGCGACATTATGCAGCAATTTATGATTGAAGCCGTGCTGGTGTGCCTGGTGGGCGGATCGCTCGGTGTGGCGCTGTCTCTGGTGATAGGTCCGGTCATTTCACTGCTGGCTGGCGGCGTGCTGACCGCCATCTACTCATGGCAATCGGCTGGCGCAGCGTTTGCCTGCTCAACCATTATCGGCATGATATTTGGTTATCTGCCCGCGCGCAAAGCCGCACGAATGGATCCGGTCGCCGCGCTCGCCAGCGAATAAATCAACAACCGGACCGGCACATTATTCATGCTGGTCCGGCCATTTCAGGTCTAATCCGAAAGTCATTAAATCAATTAGCCCCGCAGGTCATCATCGGCGTAGACTGAACGCGTCTCTAATTTAGACACATCACCGATTATCTATTCGATGGCTATCACTCGCCCGAGAGTAAGTTATGTTAGAACCGCACTATTTTTATTTATGTCACGATCCGGACGCCGGCTGGGTATTGCATAAAAAAGGCTGTTACGTACTGGAATTTGAGGAAGAGAAGCGCTTTATCGGCTCTTTGTATACTGTGCATCAGGCGCTGACGGTAGCGCGTATCCACCATCCGCAAATAGCCTGTTGCCGCGACTGCCTGCTGGACAAAGGCCGGTCGAAAAGAACGCCGGTTAATAAAGAGAAAAATCTGATTCCCTCTCGCCATTTTGACGACGACGCGAAAAAATAACGGTGCAGATTACGCAAACGTAATGTGTTTTGAAATGGTGAAATAAACTCTCCCGCTTTGCGTTTATTTAGCCGCAACCGGATTCATTTCTGACAAAATAACCGACGTGTAAGTCGGGAAATCAATTCAGCGTTTGTCGCCTGACGGTTTGATATTAAAGCAGTTATCCACAACTGACGTGCAAAGAGGCTGGCTTATCCTGTGGATAAACGCCTGGGCTCCGCCTGTTGCGCCCGCTGAGCAGGATTGGTCAAATTTCGAACGCCAGCCTGTTGCTTTTGTTCGTTTGAAGCCTTCCGGAAACAGCAAAGCCGCTCGAAGGCGGCCTTAACGCAGTGCATCTGTCTGAACTTAGTTATACAGTTCAGCCGTCATGTGCACGCGGTTGTTGGTGTTGGCTTCAGTAATTTTATACTGAGCGCCCTGCTCTTGCGCCTGCGCTGCGATTTTAGCTTCTGCACCGTCCAGCGTAGAGGAAGTCACGGTTACGCTCTGGGCAAAGCTGGCAGCTGACATCAGTGAAAGAGCGGCAACAGCGGCGATTGACATAGCTTTAATGGTTTTCATGGTCTTATTCCTTAACGGTTGTGGCTGAAGGCTGTGTGCCTTCGATGGAACTAATAATAACTCAGGTTACTATACTGCAATTGATAATTAGTGCGGTTATCGTGATCGTGCTAATTATTTCTGGTTGCCCGGTTGCGCCAGCTCAGCACGCACCGTCGCGATAAATTGCGGCCAGTGGGCAAAACGAATCACCGGAACGTGAGCGTGGCGTTGCGTGCGCAATGCATCTGCAAATGCCAGCGCCTGCCGGTTGATATCCACGTTGTTCAGCATATTGCGTTCTCCTGCCAGACAGTCTGCGCTGCAAATTCAGCAATATCGCCAGAATGATTGATACGCTGGAGCCTGACTGCACGACAAAAAAGGCCGCCCGTCAGGCGACCCGTTCTGGCACATCCCTGTGCAACCATCCGTTATTTGTAGAGTTCAGCGGTCATGTGCACCAGGTTGTTGGTGCTGGCTTCCAGAATTTTATATTGCGCACCCTGCTGCTGAGCCTGAGCGGCAATTTTCGCTTCGGCACCATCTAGTGTGGTGGAGGTGGCTGAAACGGTTTGCGCGAAGCTGGCAGCAGACATCAGGGAAAGCGTGGCGGCGGCGGCAATGGTCAGTGTTTTGATAGCTTTCATGGTCATATTCCTTAGCGTTTGATGAGAAGGCGCTGCGCCTTCGATGGGGATAATAATAACCATGTTTACTATTACAAAATTGATAATTAGTGCGAATACTATGATCGCACTAATTGTTAATGTATGATATTTGAGTTATTTATTTATAATCAATAGGTTGATTGGATTTCAATACCCATAAAGCGGCACAGAGCGTTAAAGCAGCCATCATGTTGAAGGCGAATTGTCACTGAAACAGCAGACGAATGGTTGACGGGGGGATGGGTCTGAGCATGGGCGCGAAAATGTCGCGCCGCGGCTTTAAGGAGGGATTTCTGACCTCAGACTTTATTTTTATAATTGAAACTGATCTGCGAATTTTGCTCGCGCGGAAGTCGTCTGGCTTCTAAATATACTGATTTCCAGTACGGATTATTCAGTGACGAGCGCATCACGCCCTGGCTGACTGATGCATGCAGGAACTGGCGATCGGTGTCGTAAAAGCCGACGTGCAGCTCATGCTTAATGCGGAAGAACACTAAGTCGCCAGGCTGTAAATGCGCCTGATCGACCGGCCTACCCATGGCAATCAGTTCACGCGTTGTGACGCGATCCATGGGAATATTGAAACGATCTTTTAAGGTGCGCCAGACAAATCCGGAACAGTCAACCCCGGATAATTGCGTCCCGCCCCACTGATATTTGGTGCCTTCCCACGAATGCATTTGATCGTGCAAAGCGGCTATTACCGGAATTAAATCGGGCTGTTTACCACCGTCCTGCGAGGTATCAACACTTTCCTGCTCCGGTGCTGGCGAGGAGTGAGACGAGCAGCCAGCCAGAGTTAATAACATCAGGCAGGCAATCAGGTTGCGGGCCGCAGTAGCAATCATAGGGTGACGTTTCACAGTGGATAACAGGGATAGCAGATTTATACCGTAAAGAAGTTGCAGAAATAAAGCGTCTCCGCCCGAATTCTCGCTGTCTTCACTATTTTTACCTAAGTTTACAGAAAGGTAACGCTATGTATTTAGGATAAAAATCTATATCTTTTGCTGCTTTGCGCCGACAGCGCATATTTATCCGGCAAATTACGTTTAAATTTTATTCCGCAGCCTGACCGACGGACCTGCTGCGAAATAAACGGAAAGCTTATTTGCGCACGTTATCGCGCAGCGGCGACTCCGGCAGCAGCAGCGAAAGTATAAACGCCAGCAGCATAACGCCGGCGGCCATCTGAAATGCGGCATGCACTGCATCGCTGAACACCAGCAAATAAGCCTGACGCAGCGCTGCAGGCAAATGGTTCACGGCGACCGGATCGAGCGAAGGCGGCAGCACATTACCCTGCTCTATCAGTCGGGTCGCTCCGGATTTCAGCACGTGACTGAACACAGCGCCAAACAGCGCAACGCCGATCGAACCACCCACCGAGCGAAACAGCGTAACCGATGAGGTCGCTACGCCGATGCGATCGGGCGTCACCGCATTTTGCACCGCCAGCACCAGCACCTGCATAGTCATGCCCATTCCCATGCCGAGCACGCTGGAGAACAGATAAATGTGCCAGAGCGGCGCATCCAGCGTCAGCGTGGTCATCAGCGCCATCCCGGTTGTGGCCAGTAGCGTCCCGGCGATGGGGAACAAACGGTATTTCCCGCTGCGGCTAATCATGCGGCCACTAATGATCGAGGTGACCAGCAGCCCGCCCATCAGCGGTAACAGCTGTAGTCCGGCCTCGGTGGGCGTGGCGTTTTTTACCACCTGCAGATAAAGCGGCAAAAACGTCACGCTGCCAAACAGCGCCATGCCGATAATAAACGCCATCAGACTGGCGAGGGAAAAACTGCGATTGCGGAACAGATCGAGTGGAATGATCGGTTCCCATGCGCGTCGCTCCTCATAAATAAACCCCAACACGCCAACCAGCCCCATGGCCAGAATGCACCATAGCTGGGGATCTGACCATTCGCGCAGCGTGCCGCCTTCACTGGTAAACAGCGTTACGCCCACCAGCGCCAGGCTGAGAAACACCGCTCCCGGATAATCGATTTCATGGGGTTTGCGTCGGCTATCCGCTTTAAACACTGCATTAATGATCAGCAGCGCCAGCAGGCCGAGCGGCAGGTTAATGTAGAAAATCCAGCGCCAGGACATGTGCTGCACGATAAAACCGCCCAGCAGCGGCCCAATCACCGTCGCCAGACCAAACACGCCACCAAACAGGCCCTGGTACCGGCCGCGATCGGCGGGCGGAATGACATCCGCGACCGCCGCCATGCTCACCACCATTAATCCGCCGCCGCCCAGTCCCTGCAGCGCACGGGTAAAGATCAGCTGCGGCATGTTTTGCGCCAGCCCGCACAGCGCCGAGCCCAGTAAAAACAGCACCACCGAGATTTGCAGCACCGTTCGGCGGCCAAACAGATCGCCAAATTTGCCGTATAGCGGCACAACCAGGGTTGAAGCCAGCATGTAAGCAGTGACGATCCACGACAAGCGATCCAGCCCGCCCAGTTCGCCGACGATAGTCGGCAGCGCGGTTGAGACAATGGTCTGATCAAGCGCGGACAGCAGCATCACCAGCATCAGCGCGCCCATCAGCAGGCGAATGGAAGGCGGGCGGGTTGCCCCGCTGTCGCGCTGCGATGTGATAGATTGAGGTTTCATAACGACACCGTTTGAAATTAATTAAATACACAATTAATATTAACCGAAGTCTGACACGAAACCCGTGAGTACGTAAAGATGACCGCACAAAAAGTGATGGAGAGCGAGACAGCGCCTTCTGATAAACCCCGCCGGCCGGGCCGTCCACGCGGCGGCGCAATCAATGCCCAGCAGCGCGAGCATCTGCTGGACATCACGCTCGCGCTGTATGCGCAAAACGGCATCGCGGAAACCTCGCTCAACGCCATAGCCCGTAAAGCCGGCGTCAGCCCGGCCATGCTGAATTACTATTTTCAGTCGCGCGAGTCACTGCTGGATACCGTGGTCGCGGAACGCTTTGTGCCGTTACGGCAACGGCTGGAAGCGCATTTTGTCGAAGAGAGTAGTGACCCTGTCGCAGCGATCAGCGGGTTTATTAAAGAGTTCGCGGATATCGTGCTGAGTCATGACTGGTTCGCACCGCTGTGGCTGCAGGAAGTCGCCAGTGGTCAGGGGCTGGGCGGCACGCTGAAACAGCGTCACGGTCATGCCGGACGCGAACGGATTCGCGCGTTGCTGATTCAGTGGCAGCAGCAGGGATTACTGAATAACCAGCTGAATGTCGATGTGCTAATGACCTCAATTCTCAGCATGGTGCTGGTGCCCTTTACCCGCTTTGCCCACGAGCCGGGCTTTGATACCGAAATGATTCTGCAGCACACCCTCAGCATGGTGTGCCACGGTATACAGCCGGCCAACTGAGTCAGGCGTCGTCGCCGTGGGTCAGCGTCTCCAGCTGCTGCCAGAAATCTTCCGGCACCGGCTGCACCCGGGGTGGCGGCTCGGCAATGTGCTGTTCAAGGGACGCCAGCAGCTGCTGGGTTTCACTGTTCTGTTTATCGCAAAACGTTGAAGACATATCCAAAACCTAAAAAAACATCAGGCGATTATTGTAAGGATTTCACGCAAAGAATAAATAAACGAGACGGGAAAAAGGGATCTGCCCTGCTTTTTTTTGCCCTCCGCGCAACTTTTTACCGACTGCGGCGAACTGTCTGGCTGAACACCCCTAACCGGACCTCTTTCACCGCAGGAGCAGATCATGACAACTATCAGGCATCTCATCGCTACCCTCACCCTCGGCACCACGCTGAGCCTCGCCGCCTTCGCTGCCAGCGCAGCGCTGCCCGTCGGGGCCAAAGCACCTGACTTTGAACTTCAGGGCGCGCTGGCCGGTAAGCCGCTCACTTTCTCGCTGCAGCAGGCGCTGCAAAAAGGGCCGGTGGTGCTCTACTTCTTCCCGGCGGCCTTCAGCGCGGGTTGTACCATCGAGGCGCACGACTTCGCCGAAGCCACGGATGATTTCAAAAAAATGGGCGCCACGGTGATTGGCGTCACTGCCGGTAACACCGAGCAGATCAGCGATTTTTCTAAGCTGGAGTGTCGTGACAAATTCGCCGTGGCTGCCGATCCGGGTGCCAAAGTGGCCGCCGAATATAAAACGCTGATGCAGATAAAAGGCAAAACGCTGTCTGACCGCACCTCTTATGTGATTGCCCCCAACGGCAATATTCTGCTGAGCTATACCGACAGAAACCCGGATACCCACATCGAAAAAGCGCTGGCGGCGGTGAAAGAGTATGACGCTGCGCATCCGCAAGCGCAGTAAGTGAGAGGCCAGCCATGTTAACCGCGATGCTGGCCGCCTTTTTGGGCGGCATCATCCTCAACCTCATGCCGTGCGTCTTTCCGGTGATTTCGCTGAAAGCGCTTGGCCTGCTGCGCCATCAAAGCCAGGCTGCCAGCGCGCGCCGTGAAGGCCTGGGATTCCTGCTCGGCGTGCTGGTGACCATGATGGCGCTGGCTGGCATTCTGCTGGCCGCACGCGCGGGTGGCGCCGCGGTCGGCTGGGGCTTTCAGCTGCAGTCACCGCTGGTGATCGCCCTGCTGTCGCTGGTAATCCTGGCTGCCGCGCTTAACCTGCTTGGCGTCTTTGAGGTGGGGCTGACGGTGCAGCGCGTCGGGGCCATCGACATCCAGCGCGGTGCTTTTTTGCGTTCCGCGCTGACCGGGGCACTGGCGATCATCGTAGCCACACCCTGCGCCGCGCCCTTTATGGCCAGCGCCATCGGCTACGCGCTGGTGCAGCCCCCTGCGGTTGCGCTGGTTATTTTCTTTGCGCTGGCGCTCGGCTTTGCCGCGCCGTTTACCCTGCTGTCGCTGTTCCCGCCGCTGGCACGATTTTTACCGCGTCCTGGCGTATGGATGGATATCCTTAAGCGCGGGCTGGCCTTTCCCATGCTCGGTGCCTGGGCCTGGCTGGTGTGGATTCTGGCCCAGCAGGCGGGCAGCAGCGCGCTGGCTGTTGTGCTGGCCGCCTCGGTAGTGCTGGCGTTTGCCGGCTGGCTGTATGGCATGGCGCAGCAGCGCCGCTTTGCCGGAAAAGGGCACAAAGCGCTGTTCAGCGTCACGGCGATATTGCTGATTGCGGTGATCGCGCCGCTGCCGGGGCTAATCAAGCCAGGCGCGGCGCTGCAAGGCGATATACAGGCGCAGGTCAGCAAACAGACGTGGACGCCGCAGGCGGTGGCCGCTCAGCGCGGGCATGGCAAAGCGATTTTTGTCGATTTTACCGCATCATGGTGCATCACCTGTCAGGTGAACGAGAAGACCTCGCTGTCGACCCAGGCGGTGAAAACCGCACTGGCGAAAACCGGTACGCTGTACATGGTGGCAGACTCGACTAAATTTAACCCGGACGTTGATGACGTGATGAGTGAGTTTGGTCAGGGCGGTTTACCAATGTACCTGGTGTATCCGGCTGATGGCGGACCACCGAAAGTACTGCCGCAGGTGCTGACACCCGGCATCGTAGTGGATGCGTTAAACCAGGCGGCAGCGAAGAAGACGTAACGGCAACAAGGCAGCGTATGCACACAGGCGATAGCGCACGTGAAAACTGGCCCGGACTGATGGAACGCGCGCAGGCCGGGGATCAGTGTGCCTATACCCGGCTGCTGCGGGCGCTGGTGCCGGTGATACGCGCGCAGGTGCGGCGCAGGCTGAGCGATGAAGCCCTAACGGAAGATGTGATTCAGGATGTGCTGCTTACGCTGCATCGCGTACGCCATACCTACGATCCCGCTTACCCTTTTCTGCCCTGGCTGACGGCAATAGTCTCGGCGCGCGCCGTTGATGCCCTGCGCCGCCGCAGCCGCCAGCAGCACTGCGCGCTTGACGACGCTCAGGCCGCCGATCCCGCCAGCACAGCAGAACAGCAGCAGCTGGACACCCGGCAGGAGCTGGCGGGCTATCTCAGCCAGCTGCCGCTGCGTCAGCGTGAGATCGTTGAGCATGTTCATTTGCATGAAATGAGCCTGAACGAGGCGGCGGCACACCATAATCTGAGCGTGTCGGCGGTGAAATCGCTGTTGCACCGCGCGCTCACCAATCTGCGCCGCTTTGGAGCAAACCATGACTGATCATCATTTGCTGATTGAAAAACTGGGGCGCGATCTGCGCCCGGTGAAACGCCCGCCGGCGACCGGAAAACGCGTGCTGGGCTGGCTGGCGCTGGCGCTACCGGCCGGCATCGCGACCAGTTTGCTGGTGCCGCGCACTCTGACCGACTGGTCGCAGGCCGGCGCGATGCAGGCCGCGCTGCAACTGATGCTTGCGTTTATCCTCGGGCTGCTGGCGATGCGCAGCGCCTTTGAACTCAGCATTGCAGGGCGGCGCGGCATCAGCGCAAAGCTGCTGTTGCCGCCGGGCCTGCTGTGGCTGGGATTGAGCGCCAGCAGTCTGCTGCAAACGGCCACGCCGCTGCAGCAGCACGACACGCTGCCGTGCTTTGTTTTCCTGCTGGTGGTGAGTCTGCCGATGCTGCTGCTGACCATCATCAGTCTGCGCCGGACGCGGGCGCTCTATCCGGCCCGCAGTCTGGCCATGGCGGGCCTGGGCGTCGCCTGCATGGCGGTGAGCCTGCTGGCGTTCTGTCATCCGGTGCACCTGCATGCGCTGGATTTGCTGCAGCACCTGGCGGCCATTGTAAGCATCATCGTGCTGACCGTATTGCTTGGCTGGCGCTGGGTGCAGATCGCCTGACGAGGCCGGCCAGTGACGCTATCAGGGAATGATGCGCTCCGCACGCAGCCGGTCGAACAGCTGGGTGAAGGAATCCAGCGTGGCGCGATAGCCGGTAAAGCCGGCTTTACGGCTCTTGCTCATATCGGTAAACGCCTCCATCGGCCGGCCCAAATCCGCATCGGTGTGCCACCACGACGCCAGTTTATCGATGTCTGCTTCACGCAGCTGATAGCGCGCAGCGATCTCACGCCAGGCCGCTGCGGCTTCCTGCATGCGTCCTTCCAGCGGCATCATCTGTGCCGGATAGTCTGCAGCTTCAATACCGAAATAGTCTGCCAGACGCGGCCACAGCCAGTTCCAGCGGAACACATCGCCGTTCACCGCGTTGAAATCCTGATTGGCAGCCCCTTCAGCACGGGTCGCCCACAGCAACTGTTCCGCCAGTAAACCAGCTTCGGTGACATCGGCCAGACCGTTCCACTGTTGCGGCGAGCCGGGAAAGATGAACGGCCAGCCTTTTTCACGGCACAGCGTGGCGTAAACGGCCAGCGTCTGCCCCATGTTCATGGCGTTACCCAATGCATAACCGATGATGGTGTGCGGACGGTGCACGCTCCAGCTGTAGCCATATTGCTCTGCGCCGGCAAACACTTCGTCTTCCTGCGCATAGTAAAAGTTATCGACTGGCTGACGTCCCTGTTCTTCGCGGAACGGCGTCACCGGCACCGCACCTTTGCCATACGCTTCGAACGGACCAAGATAGTGCTTCAGCCCGGTCACCAGTGCTACATGCGCGCCGTTCAGCCGCTCGCCGAGCGCGGCAATGACGTTATGCACCATGCCGCCGTTAACGCGAATGTTCTCTTTTTCATTCGCCTGGCGTGACCAGACGCTAAAGAACAGCGCATCCGGTTTTTCCTGCGCCAGCGCATTGCGCACTGCTTCTGCATCGGTCAGATCGGCCGTCAGACTGCGGCAGCCTTCCGGAATGGCACCGCGTCCGCGCGACAAACCGGTTACCTGCCAGCCCTCGCTTTGCAGCCTTTCCGCCAGCGCACGACCGATAACCCCGCTGATTCCCACGATTAACGCCTGTTTTTGCATGTCGAATCTCCTCTGTTGCAGTTATCCTTAGCGTAATAGAGAATTAAATTCTTAGCCGTGGCATTAATTCACATCATTCATGAACTGGATTCACTAATACATGCACGATCAGCGTCTGAAAGACATCGTTCCTTTTGTCGCCAGTGTCGAAAGCGGCAGTTTTGCCGCTGCCGCTGAGCGTCTGCACCTGACCGGTTCCGCCATCAGCAAAAGCGTGACGCGGCTGGAAGCGCGGCTCGGCTCACGCCTGCTGGAGCGCACCACCCGCAGCCTGACGCTCACCGACGCCGGCAGCGCCTATTACCAGACCTGCCTGCGCATTATGGAGGAGCTGGCGGAAGCCGAAGCGGTACTGGCGGCGCAGCGCACCATTCCTTCCGGGCGATTGCGGCTGGCGGTGCCGAATACCTATGGCCGGCTCGGCGTGATGCCGCTGCTGATTCCGTTCTGTCAGCAGCATCCGGATGTGGAACTTAGCCTGACTTTCTCGGATCGCTTTATTGATCTGTTTGATGAGGGCATTGATGTCGCGGTGCGCATCGGCGGTTCGCCGGATCTGCCCGCCTCGCTCGGCTGCCGGGCGATGGGCCGCGAGCGTATGGTGTTTTGCGCCGCGCCGGACTACCTGGCGCGCGCAGGCAGACCGACCAGCGAGAGCGAGTTGCTGCGGCATCGGGCGATTCTGTATGAGCGCGTTGACGGCAGTACCAAGCCGTGGCTGTTTACCACGGAGGATGGACATCCGCACTGGCGTCAGGTGCCGTCTCGCATGGCGCTGGGTGACGTGGATGCACAAATGCAGGCGCTGTGCGCTGGACTCGGGGTGGCGCAGATGCCGTCATGGCTGGTGCGTGACGCGCTGGCGAGCGGCGCGCTGGAAGTGATTGTGCCGCAGCAGCAGCCGGACGGTCTGCCACTGTCGGTGATTTGGCCGCGGCGCAAACAGCTGCTGCCGAAGGTCGACGCGCTGCTGGCGGCGCTTGACGGCCTGCTGATCAGGTGAAACGCCTTTAGCGATGGTTCAGCCGGCGCGACAGCCGGTCGCCACACAGCTGCAGCAGCGTGACCAGTGCCACCAGCACCACGATCACCGTGAGCATGACCTGCATATCGAAACGCTGGTAGCCGTAACGATAAGCCAGATCGCCCAGCCCGCCGGCGCCAATCGCACCGGCCATCGCCGAGGCATTAATCATCGTCACCAGCGTAATGGTAAAACCGCTAACGATGCCAGGCCGCGCTTCCGGCAGCAGCACGTGCCAGACAATATGCCAGCGCTGAAAGCCCATCGCCTGCGCCGCTTCCGTCAGCCCTTTATCCACTTCGCGCAGACTCACCTCCGCGATGCGAGCAAAAAACGGCGTCGCCGCCAGCGTCAGCGGCACCACGGCCGCCCAGACGCCGTAGGTAGTGCCGACAATCCAGCGGGTAAACGGGATCAGCGCCACCATCAGAATCAAAAACGGAATCGAGCGGAACAGGTTCACCAGCCAGCCCAGCAGCCGGTTGAGCAGCGGATTGGGGAACAGATCACCACGCCCGGTCACCACCAGAATCACCGCCATCGGTAAACCGATCAGCAGTGCCAGCAGCGACGACACGCCGACCATCAGCAGCGTATCCAGCAACCCCTGCCATAAACGATCAATAGCCAGTGACATAACCTGCAACCTCCAGTTGGTCCGCCAGCGGATGAAGCGCGGTAAGGGCTGCCGGCGCGTCGTGCCGGGCATCCAGCAGCAGCAACAGCTGGCCGGTGGGTTTGCGATCGACCCATTCAACCGCACTATACAGTAGTGTCAGCTCGCCGCTGACCTGTGCGCTGATCGCCGCCAGATCCGGTTGCGCGCCCTGCCCGCTGTAGCGCAGCCGCACCAGCAAACGCGAGTCCACGTCCTGACGTTGCGGCGTCAGCAGCGGCTGGATGGCCTCCGGCAGCGCGCCGAATTGCGGATTAAGCAACTGCCGCGTCGTCTCATGCTGCGGATCGCTGTACACCTGCCACACCGGACCGCGCTCAATGATTTCACCCTGATCGATCACCGCCACCTGGTGACACAGATCGTGCACCACGTCCATCTCATGGGTGATCAGCACAATAGTGATATGACGCTGCTGATTGATTTTTTTCAGCAGCGCGAGGATGGCGCGCGTGGTTTCCGGATCCAGCGCCGAGGTTGCCTCATCGCATAGCAGCAGTTCCGGATCGTGCACCAGCGCGCGCGCAATGCCGACGCGCTGCTTCTGCCCGCCGGAGAGTTGCGCCGGCCAGGCATGCTGGCGCGCCTCCAGCCCAACCAGCGCCAGCAGCTCATCCACTTTTTGTCGCCGTTGCGCCGCCGGTATGCCGGCCACCTTCATCGGCAGCTCAATGTTTTGCCGCACCGTTTTAGCGGACAATAAATTGAAGTGCTGAAAAATCATGCCGGTGCGGCGCCGCCACTGCACCAGCTGGCTGGCGCTCAGTGAACTGAGATCGATACCATCAATCACCACCGCACCCTGCGTCGGATTTTCCAGCCGGTTCAGACAGCGGATCAGCGTCGATTTGCCCGCGCCGCTGCGGCCAATGATGCCAAAAATTTCGCCGCGTTTAACCTGCAGGTCGATGTACTTCAGCGCATCCTGCGACTGGCCGTCATAGCGTTTGCTCAGCCCGCGGATCTGCACATGCGCACGGCCCGCGACCGGCGTCGTGGTGTGCAGCGCCGCCTGCTCGCCAGGAAGAGTCAGGCTGACCATGATTACTGGCTCCAGCCCGGCTGATACAGCTTGCCGTAGAACTCATCCAGCTTCGCGCGCACCACCGGCGAGTGCTGATAGATATCAACAAACTGTTTCAGTCGCGGATCGTCCTGATGTCCGTCACGAATCACGAACTGAATCACATATTCCGGATGCTCAAGGCCATCAAATAACAGGGCCTTGTTGGGGTCGATGGTCTTCGACAAACGCAGATAGTGCGGATATCCCTGCGCCAGGTCGACCTCATCCAGCGAGCGCGACAACTGCACCGCCTCCACTTCGATGATTTTCAGGTGTTTTGGATTGCTGGCGATATCATCCACGGTGGATTTCAGCCCGCTGCCCGGTTTTAACGTAATCAGCTGCGCTTTTTGCAACAGCAGCAATCCGCGCGCACCGTTAATCGGGTCATTGGCAATCGCCACCGTGCCGCCGTCCGGAATCTGATCGATTGCCGTGTGCTTCTTCGAATAGAGCCCGATGTTATTGATGATGGCGGGCGCATACGGCACCAGATGGAAACCGCCCTCGCGGTTGGCATTATCAAGAAACGGCTTGTGCTGGAACAGGTTGACGTCAATGTCGCCATTTTCCACGCTCACGTTCGGCGCAGTCCAGTCAGTGAACTCCACCAGCTCCACCTGCAGTCCCTGCTTTTTCGCTTCAGCCACGGCGGTTTCCAGCGGCGGCGCGAAAGCCGCCGTGGTACCGACTTTGAGGGCACCGCTGTAGTCACCGGCGGCAAACGCGCTGGCGGTTAATATTGCGGCGCTCAGCGCCACTAATGAGGCAAATTTCATCCTGATTTCCTGAGGTTAAATTAACGAACGTCAGCCGCAGGCCGCCAGCGCGCGGCCGGGTGGCGCGCGGGCAGACGATCCTGCTGCTGAAAAATTTTTTGCCGGAGCGATCCCGGCTGATAGGCGGTTTTGAAGCGGCCGCGCTGCTGAAGTTCCGGCACCACCAGCTCAATAAAATCGCGGTAGCTTTGCGGATTCAGGATGCGCGTCAGATTGAAGCCGTCGATGTCGCCTTCATCAATCCAGTGGATCAACTGGTCGGCGACCTGAGACGGGTTGCCGACAATCACCGGATAGCGGCTACCGAGCGCATGCTGCTCCAGCAGCTGGCGACGCGTCCAGCCGTTATAGGCTTTGCTCACCGATTCAATGGCGCGCGTGTCGCCGCTGTGAATCGGTTCATCGAGGCCAAACGCAGCGAGATCGACGCCAATTGAGCTGGAGAAGTGCGCAATGCCGGCTTCAGCACTGGCGTATTCCAGATAGCTGCGGTGCTTCTCCTGCGCTTCGCGTTCGCTGGCGGCGACGATCACGCTGACGCCCATAAAGATGCGTAAGTCGTCCGCCTGACGACCCGCCGCCACCGCCGCGTGGCGCAGACGCTGCGCCTGCTCGCGCAGCGCCGCCGGCGAGCTGGCATTCACGAAACTGCACTCGGCGTGCCGCGCAGCAAACGCCACGCCGCGCGCGGATGATCCTGCCTGGAACAGCAACGGCGTGCGCTGCGGCGAAGGGCTGCTCAGGTGATAGCCCTGCACCTGATAAAATTCACCCTGATGATTGATCGCGTGAATCTTCTGCGCGTCGGCATACAGCCGGCGCTGTTTGTCGGCCAGCAACGCATCGTCCTGCCAGCTGCCTTCCCACAGCTGATAAGTGACATCAAGAAACTCATCGGCCTGGTCGTAGCGCCGATCGTGCGCCAGCAGTTGCTGCTGACCCATGGCGCGCGCCGCGCTGTCGAGATAGCCGGTCACGATATTCCAGCCGATGCGACCGTTGGTCAGATGGTCGAGCGTCGACAGGCGGCGGGCAAAAGGATAAGGGGCTTCGTAGCTGAGATTGGCGGTCACGCCAAAGCCCAGATGCTGCGTCACACTGGCCATGCCGGAAATCAGCATCAGCGGATCGTTCACCGGCAGCTGAATGGACTCGCGCGCCGTCAGGCCGATACCCTGCTGATACACATCGTAAACGCCGAGAATATCGGCAATGAACAGTCCGTCGAACAGGCCGCGCTCCAGCAGACGCGCTAAATCCAGCCAGTACGCCAGCGAATTGAACTCCACCGAGCGGTCCTGTGGATGGGTCCACATGCCATGGTGAATATGCCCCACGCAGTTCATGTTAAAAGCATTGAGCAGAATCTGTTTGCGGCTCATAGCGTTCCCCGTCGCGGTGGCAGCACGCCGTTAAGCAGATAGTTGCCGATGACCGGATATTTCCAGCGTACCGGGTCATGCAGCGTGTGGGTGCGCGCGTTGCGCCAGTGGCGATCGAGATTGTGCTCGCGCAGGCTGGCGCGCGATCCGCCCAGCTCAAACAGCAGGTTGCCGGCTTCCAGCGCCACCTCAGTGGTCCAGGCACGCGCTTTCGCCACTTCAACCGATGCCAGCGCGACGTGTTCAGCGCTCGGGTTGCGTTGGGCGATATCGACCGCCTCCCCGGCGACATCCAGCAACGCATCACCGGCGCTGAGTCGTGCGGCAAGCCGCCCGGCGCGATCCAGCGTCAGCGGATCGTCACAGGCTCGCTCGACGCCGCTGTCCGGCCACGGCCGCGCGCGCTGCTGCACAAAGGCCAGCATGTCGTTGAAGGCCGCGCGGGCAATGCCCTGGTCGATAGCCGCATGCATAATCTGCGCAAACGGTCCGACGGTGGTCGGCCGCTCAAACGCGCTGTGAAACGGCACCACATCGTCCGGCGCGATCGCCACATCACGAAACTGCACGCTGCCGCTGCCGGTGGTGCGCTGGCCGAAACCGCTCCAGTCATCAATCACCGTCACACCCGGCTGATGGCTCGGTACAAACACCAGCTGTTCTTTGCCGTCATCGGCGATGGCCAGCGTCGGGATGCGGTCGGCAAACAGCGCCCCGGTGCAGTAAAATTTGTCGCCGTTGAGGCGCAGCCCGCTGGCGGTCTGGCTGAAGGCGGTGGTGCGCTGATGCGCCGCCGCAGAGCCGAACTCCGCCAGCGCGTTACCATAGTGAACGCCCGCCAGCACTTCGTTGTACAGCCGCTGCTGCTGGGCGTCGCTGCCATTAACGCGCAGCACTTCCAGCGCGTAGAAGTGGTTTTGTGGCACCTGACCGATCGATGCATCGGCAGCGCTGAGAATGACAAAAATCTGCGCCAGTTCTGCGCTGGAAATCTCAATGCCGCCCCACGCACGCGGCACGGTAATGGCGCCCAGGCCGGACTGGAAATAGTGCTGAAGTTCAGCATGTGGCAGCTCACGCTGCCGATCGCGCTGCGCTGCGCCGCTGCGAAAGCGTTCAGCCAGCTCTTCTGCCACCTGCAGGGCCTGCTGCGCACTGCGGATGCGTGCTGCCGGCTGTTTAGCGAAAACCTGCGTCATCATCGCTCCTTAAATCCACGCATGACGCGCGGGCAGAACATCATTGAGGTAATAGTTGCCGATGGCGTGCGTTTTCCAGCGCACCGGATCGTGCAGCGTATGGGTGCGCGCGTTGCGCCAGTGGCGATCCAGCCCATGCTTCAGCAATGTGCCGCGGCTGCCGCTCCACTCCAGCAGCTTTTCACTGGCTTTCAGCGCAATTTCGGTAGTCAGCACTTTGGCTTCTGCAACCGCGATGGAGGCGCGCGCGCAGTGCGCAGCGGTAAGCGCGTGCGGGTCAATGCTGTCCAGTACGAGCGCCGCACGCACCAGCAGCGCGTTGGCGGCGCTCAGTTCAGTGCTGATATGCCCGACATCGGCAAGAATGTAAGGATCATCTGCGTTGCGGCTCACGCCCGCGTCCACCCACGGACGCGAGCTGCTGTGAATAAACGTCAGCGCCTCATCCAGCGCGCCCTGCGCGATCCCGGCGTCAATCGCGGCCTGGATCAGCTGCGATACGGCACCGCGCAGCGTTGGCTTATCGGGCGACGGTAGCGCGATAGTCAAACCGGCATCGACCGCCACCTGCTGGAGCTTCACCGTGCCGCTGGCGGTGGTGCGCTGACCGATACCCGACCAGTCATCGATAATCTCCACCCCTGCCGTCGGCAGCGGAATGAACGCCATCACCGGCTGGCCCTCCTGCTGCGCGGTGGTCACCAGAATGTCGGCAAACAGTGCACCGGTTGAATAAAACTTTTCACCGCTGAGCCGTAACCCCTCCGGACCTGACACCAGCTGCGCCTGCACATCACGCGTGTGTTTGCTGTTCTTTTCCGGACCGCCGTTGCCGAGCCGCTGGCCCTGTACCACCGCGCTGAGCAGGCGCTGCTGCTGTTGCACGCTGCCTTCCCCCAGGATGAACTGGATCAGCCCGAAGTGGTTTTGCGGAATCTGGCCAAGCGACGGATCGCTGGCGGAGATCAGGCGGAACACCTCCGCCACAGTACCAAACGACAAACCGCCGCCGCCAAACTGGCGCGGCACGCTGATACTGCCCAGCCCCAGCTGAGTGAACTGATCGAGCAGTTCACGCGGATAGATACGCTGTTGGTCGCGTTCGGCTGCCCCGGCTTTCGCCTGTTCCGCCAGATGGCGGGCAGCGTCGATTGCCGCCGCGTCAGACGTGATCACCGCCGCGCGCTGAAGTTGTTGAGCCCTGATTTGCGTCATCGCTGGATTCACTTTTTATTTTTGCTGTGATTCACAGGCTCATTCTGCCAGGGCAGAGAGCCGTAACTTAATAACAGATTGAGCCCGATGATAATCAGCGGGAATAACAGCGGTAAAGAGCGCGGTTATGCTATATCCGGCAAACGGCATGCAGAAAGGGAATAAAGAATTTTTCAGGGATAAGAAGGCGTTAGCGGGCGCGGAGATGCAGGGTTATTACGCTGAGTGATACGGGTGAATTATCTTAAGTATTAATTCCGCTATCGATAGTGATAAATGACATTATTGCTTTATTGCGCCATGGGCTGGCGCAATAAAGTGGGTATTACGCCTGCGCCAGATACATCGCCGGTGAATAGTGGCGCGTCGATTCACTCTTCTCACTGTGCGGTGTGCTGGTACTGTCGATCAGCTTCGCCAGCTGATAGGTCTTCACCGTTTCCTGCTGCGTCAGCTGCCGGGCGAAACGGGCGGTGAGGTTACCCTGCGCATCCTGCGTCACTTCAGTGGTGCTGCGCGTTTCATCGTGAATCTGGTGGTAGTGATAGTTTTGTGACTCTTTGGTTTCATTGAGCGCCAGCGGCGAACTGGCGCTCAGCGCGGTATGAAAACTGGCGTTCAGCTTAAACAGGGTTTCCTGCGTCATGCGCTGCGTATCGCCATTCTTCTGCTGGCTGCTGCGCTGCGCCACATCCAGAGCGAAAGTATCTTCTTCTTCCGGCTTCAGCGGATTGCTGGAGCGCGCCGTCTGGTGATAGCTGGCCGAGAAATCCGCCAGGCCGCTGATGGCACCGGCCTGCGCCGCATGCGCGCCTACGGTGATCGCCTGCGGGGTGCGCATCGCCACGCCGGCCGCCGCGCTGGTGCTATTTAAGGTCTCGAAACCCTGCTTAAACAGTGCCAGCGCCGCGCGATCGCCGTGACCGCGCGAAGCGGCCTGATCAAATTTCGCGCTCCACTGCGCCAGGGCGCTCTGCTGCTGACCGGCGTTGCTGGCCTGCGCCAGGCTGCGCATGTCCGTCGTCAGTTTGAAACTGGCGTCAGCATTATGGAAACCCAGCCAGCGTGAGCCCGGGTCGGCATGCAGATTCAGCGACTGCATCACTTCGCCGCTGCGACGCAGGTCGGTTTTCAGATCAACGCTGGCCAGCTGGTTACTGTCAAAACTGAGCAGGTCACCGACATCCAGTTTACCGTTGCCGTTATCCAACCCGCTCAGGGTTTTCTCCAGCGCGCCGGAAAGTTTGGCAATTGCCGCAGCTTCGTCATCGCTCAGCTTACCGTGAGTGGTTTTCAGCGCCACCGCTACGCCATCCTGCTGCCGCGTCATCTGCAGGGTGAGGCTAACGCCGGACTGAGTGGTAATCTCCAGCGCCACCGCGCTCTGCGTGTCAGTTTGCGCGCCGCCGCTGGCCGGTACGCTGATGGTGACATCGTCACGCTGCTGCGTCAGTGCGCTCAGCAGCGCGCTGCCAATGCCGTTCATACTGACGCCCGAGCTGCGCAGCGCACCCATCGCCTGCGTCTGCATATCAGGCGAAAGAGGCGTGCTGGCGGTGACGCGCGCCGTCGTCATCTGGTACACCGCAGAGATGGTGTCGGTGGCTTCGCTAAAGGTGACTTTCGCCGAGGCGTCTGCCGTCAGACTATTTTGCCGGGTCGCATTGCTTGCCGTGCTGCTGGTTACGCGTGCGCTGGCGCTGCTGAGATGGAGCGGTGAGAAACTACCCGGTCCGATACCGTTAATCATCCTGACTATCCTCGCTGGTATTATACCGCTACGTTATCGGCGATCCTGACGAAATCTTTACACTTCCGCACGGCGCGTGACGGTGCAAAATGGTTGTTGAAATTAATAATCATTATCACTAATCTGTCTGGCGCTTTCGCTGTGACACGGAAGTAATTGACTCGCCAGCTAGTAAGGAAGCGCCATGATTTATCGCTTTATCATTCCGCTGTTCACCCTGCTGAACCTGCTGCTCAGCCCCGCTGTCGGTTTCGCCCGGCCTGATATGACGCCGCTCGGACCCAACATTGCCGACAAAGGCTCTGCCTGGTATCGCTTCACTGTTAACACGTTTGATTCCGCTGACGGCCAGCGCCACTACAAAGTGTGGACGGCGGTGCCACGTAAACCGGCACCGGCCAACGGTTACGCGGCGCTGTATATGCTGGATGGCAACGCGGTGATGAACCATCTCAGCGAAGCACTGTTGCAGAAGCTGGCAGCAGGCAACCCGCCGGTGCTGGTGGCGGTAGGCTATCAGACCCCGCTGCCGTTCGATCTCGCTGCGCGCACGCTGGATTACACCCCGCCGCAGCAGGTGCAGGATCGTCGCGGCCGGCCAGCCGGCGGCAGTGCTGCATTCCGCCAGCTCCTGGAACAGACTATCGCGCCGCGTGCCGAACAGCATCTGCCGATCAATGCGCAGCAGCGTGCGCTGTGGGGCCACTCTTACGGCGGGCTGTTTGTGCTGGACAGCTACTTGACCTCCGGATTTTTCCAGCGCTATTTTGCCGCCAGTCCTTCCCTGCGCGGCGACGCAACGCTGTTGCAGCAAATGGCGGCGGTGACGCCCGCATCGTTTAAGCAGAAGCAGCTGGTGCTGATGGAAGGCAACGGCGAATCACGTCCCGGCGTCAGCGATGTGCTGAGCCGGATTCGCACCACTCTCGACGGCATGCAGGAGAACGGCCTGGCGGCTCGCTTCCAGCTGTTTCCCGGGCTCAGTCACGGCCAGATGTTTCCGGCTTCGCTGGAAAGCGCGCTGTCGGCTATGGCGGAAGACGGTGCGCCGTCACGCGCACCGGATGAGTGAAAGGGCAGCTAGTTAAAGAATTTGATGTCGGTTGGCGTTGCCAGCTTCGCCGCCACACCGCGCGCGCTCAGCTTGCCGCTGTGCGCATCAAAATCAAACAGCGTAATGGTGTTGGTAAACACGTTGGTGACATAGAGGTGTTTACCGCTGTTATCAAACGCCAGCGCGCGCGGCTCAATACCGTCGGCGGCATAGCGCTGTGCATCTGTCAGGCTGCCATCGGCGGCAATCTTAAACACCAGCAGATGATTGTCAGATCCGCGGTTAGCGGCAATCAGGAATTTACCCTGCGGGCTGAGAATGATGCCGCCACCGCTTTTATAGGCGGCGCTGCTGTTTTGCGTATTCAGCGCCACCTGTGCCTGCCGTTCCAGCCGGTCATCAGTGACGCGGAACACCACGATTTCGCCCGCCATTTCAGTAATCACATAAGCGTGTTTACCGTCGGCGGAGAACACCATGTGGCGCGGACCCGCACCTGGCGCAAAGCTCACATCACGGCTGGTATCCGCCTGCAGCGGCTCTGGCCGATCCGCGTGGTAGCGATAGGCATGCAGTTTGTCGTCACCGAGATCGGCCGCATACAGATAGCGGCCATCATGGGTAAAGGTGGTGGAGTGCGCATGGCCGCCATCCTGCCGATCTTTTACCACGCCGCTGCCTTCGCTGAACGCGAAATGCTGGACCTGTTCGCCCAGCTTGCCGTCCGACGCAATCGGGAACACCGTCACCCCTGCTCCGCCTTTCGCCACCGAATAGTTGGCGACAAACAGGAATTTGCCGTCCGGGCTGAGAGTGGCGTGCGTCGGCTGCTCGCCGTGGCTGTCGACCTGATTCAGCACCCGCACTGCGCCCTGTTTATCGATCGCCAGCGCGGTAACGGCACCGGCATTCTCTTCATTGGTGGTATAAGCAAACCGCCCGTCGCGTGATTTAACGATCCACGACGGGCTTTTCATCCTGATCACCTCCAGCGGCTTGAGCGTCCCGTCGCTGTTGACCTGCATGCGATACAAACCTTCACTGGGTCGATCCGGCTTTTGTACCGCAGGGGCATCCGGAATACTGGTCCAGGTGCCGACTAATGCTGTTTGATGATGTTCCGTGTTCTGCGCCATAGCACTCCCCGCCAGCGTCAATAGAGCCAGTGATATTGCCACGGTTAAGTTTGTTGCTAAACCGCCAGTTGCCGGTTTTGGGTATCCACTCATTGTCTTTCCACCATAATCGGAATTTTCACGGGCCTGCGCCCAAACCAGGTTGATTTTTTTGTATTGAAACGGACGTTGTTAACGTCTCGTTAACGACTATAGTGGCATTCGCTGCGCGCAAAGCTGCGCAGGCCGATCGGCTTCACAAATCGGTTTATTTAATTGTGCCTTTGCCAATGGGTCATAGCGTTTGGTTATGGATGGCAGGAAGCAGTGTAAAAAGCCCCGGCACGCATGCTTTAATCTTTCCTTTACCGAACTCAGGGATGGTCACGACGTTATGCTGCCGTTTTCTAATGGTTTTTTATTGAGTTTATCGCTGTGTCTGGATATCGGACTCGCCAACATCGCCATGCTGACGCTGGCGATGCAGCGCGGTTATCTGCACGGTTTCTGGCTGGGCATGGGCACCTGCGTGGGCGATTTAATTTACGCCTTGCTGGCGATGGCTGGCATGGCGGTGGTACTGCAGTTTACGCCGGTGCGCTGGTTGCTATGGATTGGCGGCGGCATCTTGCTGCTGTGGTTTGCCGCTAAAATGCTTTACGCCGCGCTGGCCAAAAAAATCGACATTCCCGCGGCTGAAACCCAGCCTTATCGTTCACTGCTGCGCGAATTTCGGCGCGGCATCGTGCTGGCGATGTCGTCACCGACGGCGATTCTGTGGTTCGCCAGCGTGGGCGGCGCGCTGATAGCCCGCATCGGCCACAGTGATGCCGGTGCAACTTCGTGGTTTCTCAGCGGGTTTTTCCTCGCCGGGGTGGTGTGGACCTGTGTGATCTGCCTGATCGGCAGCATGGGCGGAAAGCTGTTAGGCGAGCGCCTGCTGAAGTATTCGTATCTCGCCTCAGCGCTGATTTTCTGTTATTTCGCGGTGTATGTGATTTGGTCGGGATACCGCGAGTTCGTGGCGGTTTAAGTCACCACGTAACCGTTTAAAATCATGCGATTATCCAGTTACGACAGCGCAAGCGTTGTAAGGTCGCCATGGATGGCGACCCGGAAAACGTCGCGCGGCCGTGAAATACACCACTTAAACGCCGGCAATCCGCCTCAGCTCCGCCTGTGCACCCGGCGCCACCGCCAGCACCTGCGCGCCTTTCAACAGCCGGTCGCCCTCAGTATTAAACGGGTGATACCAGCCGCCGGCCTCTTTCACCAGACAGTAACCGGCCAGGCAATCCCACGCGTGCATGTAGGGTTCGAAATAGCCCACCACGCGTCCGGCTGCCACCCACGCCAGCATCAGCGCACCAGATCCGATACGGATAAAGTTGCCCCCCGCTGCCAGCAGCGACGCCAGCAGGCGGCCCACCTCTTCCGGGCTGACATAGCTATTAGCGCCAAAGCCGGTCACGTGATTTTGCAGCGTACGTGACGGATCCACCTGCAAACGGCGGCCATTCAGCGTTGCGCCCTGGCCGAGCGCGGCGACGTAGCACTCCTGATAGGTCGGCGCAAAGATCACGCCAATCACCGGCACGCCGTCATGCAGCACCGCAACGGAAACACACCAGTTTGGCATACCGTTGAGGAACGGGCTGGTGCCGTCAATCGGATCGACCACCCAGGTATAGCCTGACGTGCCCGGCTGCAGGCCGTACTCCTCGCCAAGAAAACCGTCGTCAGGAAAGCTGGCGCGAATCTGCTGGTCGATCATCTGTTCCACCTCGCGGTCAGCGCGTGATACCACATCCTGCAGGTCGTGCTTGGTTTCGACCACCAGCGTGTCACGCTGATTGAAGTAGGCCAGCGCCTTCTCCCCGCCCGCCCGCGCGACGCGTTCGGCCAGCAGCAGACGCGATTGCAGCGCGTCATTTTTCGTATCACTCATGCGTTATCCTTAAATTAACCGGCAATCAGGGCCAGACCCTGAGGTTTAAAATCAATCGCCACCCGTGCGGCCAGCGGCAGCTGCTGCTCCATCTGCGCATCGACGATAAACAGCGAGCCCAGTTCCGTGTTGACCTCGTATTCGATGTGATCGCCCAGCCAGGTGGCGTGTGTCACCTCGCCGCGCAGTGCGCCTTCAGCACCGCTGTGCAGGGTAATGAACTGTGGTCTGACCGACAGCTGCGCGGATCCGGTCGCAACGCCGTTACCGCGCACGCGATAGCGCTGCCTGCCGAGTCGCACCAGCGCTTCGCTGCCTTCTACCTGTTCGACTTCGCACGGCAGAATATTGGCTTCGCCCATAAAGTCAGCGATGAACACCGAATTGGGCGCGTGATACAGGCTTTCCGGCGCGCCCTGCTGAGCAATATCGCCCTCTTTCATGACAATAATTTTATCCGACACCGCCAGCGCCTCTTCCTGGTCGTGCGTGACATACACCGCCGTGAAGCCCAGCCGCTGCTGCAAATCACGAATATCCGTGCGCACCCGGCGGCGCAGGCGCTCGTCGAGATTGGAGAGCGGCTCATCCAGCAGCAGCACCTGCGGCTCCAGCACCAGCGCGCGCGCCACCGCAATGCGCTGCTGCTGCCCGCCGGAAAGTTCGGACGGCAGCCGCTGCCCCTGACTCTCCAGCCCGACCAGTTTCAGCCCTTCGCGCGCACGATCCTGCGCTTCCTTTTTGCTCATGCCGGACGATTGCAGGCCGTACATGATGTTGTCGAGCGCACTCATGTGCGGAAACAGCGCGTAGGATTGAAACACCATCGCCACGTCGCGCTCGTTGGCTGGCAGATGCGTCACGTCTTTACCACCAATCAAAATGCGCCCCGAAGTCGGATGCTCCAGGCCGGCCAGCAGGCGCAGCGTGGTGGTTTTGCCGCAGCCGGAAGGCCCCAGTAGCGTCACCAGCGTACCCGGCTCCACCGTCAGCGATAAATCCGGCAGCGCGGTAAAACCGGCAAAGCGTTTTTCGACGTGTTCAAACACCACGGAACCAGCAGTAATCGCGGTCATACGGCACTCTCCTGAGTTAACGAAGGGGAAGCAGGTGGCGCGGCGACGTCCACCGGGCGCGCCACGCGGCGCAGGCGACGTTCGCCCACCAGCCACTGGAACACGCCAATGATCAGCAGCATCACCACAATCAGTACTGTCGAATAAGCAATGGCGACGCCGTATTCGCCATTCTCTACCAGCCCGACGATGTAGGACGTCGCCATGTTGTACTGGGCGCTGACAAGGAAGATCACCGCGCTGATCGAGGTAATGGCGCGGACAAAGGCATACACCAGCGCCGCGCTGATCGCCGGTTTCAGCAGTGGCAGCACCACTTTGCGCAGCGTGCGGAAACTGCTGGCACCCAGCGTCAGTGACGCTTCATCAAGGCTTTTATCCAGCTGGCTCATCGCCGCGATACCGCCGCGCACGCCGACTGGCATATTGCGGAACACAAAGCAGGCAATCAGGATCATTGCCGTGCCGGTAATCTCCAGCGGCGGCAGGTTATAGGCCATCACATAACTGACGCCGATCACCGTACCGGGAATGGCAAAACTCAGCATCAGCAGGAACTCAAACGTCTGACGACCGGCAAATTTCTGCCGCACGATGAGCCAGGCGGTCAGCAGGCCCACCACGGCGGTGAGCGGTGCGGCAATCAGGGCTATTTCCATCGTGGTCCAGAACGAGTTCCACGCCACGCCGCTCCACAGCAGATGACCGTCACTGACGCTGACGCGGAAAGCACGCACGTAGTGCTCGATGGTCAGCGCATCGTTCAGGCCCCACGACTGCACAAAGCCGCCCACCACAATCATGCCGTAGATCACCAGGGTAAACAGACCCCATGGAATCACCATGCCGTATACGCCGTAGCGCAGCAGACGCGGCAGCTGACCATGTTTGCCGCCGTCGCCCTTGCCGGTCACCGTGGCGAAGTTTTTGCCACCCAGCCACAGCCGCTGCAGCACAAAGGCGGCCAGCGTGAAGCACAGCAGAATCATCGCCAGCACCGCGGCGCGACTCGGATCGTTTTGCGCGCCTACCACCGAGAAGAAAATTTCGGTAGAGAGCACGCCGTGACTGCCGCCCAGCACCATCGGATTACCAAAATCGGCCATGCTTTCGATGAAGCTGATTAAAAAGGCATTAGCCAGACCCGGCGCCATCAGTGGCAGCGAAACGCGGCTGAAGGTGCGCCAGCGGTTAGCGCGCAGCGTTTGCGACGCCTCTTCCAGCGACGGACTGACGCCTTCCACTACGCCAATCAGCACCAGAAAGGCAATCGGCGTGAACGACAGCACCTGAGCAATCCAGATACCGGTCAGACCATACAGCCAGCGGCCGGGCTCGATGCCAAACAGCGCCGCCAGATGCTCCGTCACTACGCCCGAGCGACCGAACAGCAAAATCAGCGCCAGACCAATCACGAACGGTGGCGTGATGATTGGCAGAATGGTCAGCATGCGCAGCGCTTTTTTGCAGGGCAGCGGCGTGCGCGTTGCCGCCAGGGCAAAGGCCAGCCCCAGCAGCGTCGAACCGCTGGCAGTCATCAGCGCCAGCCACAGCGTGCGCCAGGCGGTGCCGCAGGTGCCGCCTTTCAGACAGGCAAGGCTCCAGATCGACGGGTCCTGCAGATTGCTGATCAAACCGTCCGGTTTGAAACTGCCGTCAACGTCCTGCACCGACACCACAAACATGCTGAGCACCGGATAGAGTACGAAGATGCTGACCAGCGCAGTCAGCAGCACCAGCGACGCCACCACAAAGGCATCGCCTTTCAGCACGCCGCGTTCGGCCAGCGCAAACGAGAACAGCAGCAAAAACACGGTCAGCAGCAGAAGCGCGCCAGCGCCCATCGCTGGCTGTCCCTGCGGCAGCGCGCCGAAGCGATTTTCCAGCCACAGCCAGCTCCAGCCGCTGTAGCCAATCGCGTGCCCTTCCACAATCAGGAAGATCACGCCCAGCGCGCTGAACAGCAGCAGCAACCGGCTGCGCGCGCTGCCGGGCAATAAGGCGCAGGCGGCGCACAGCGCCAGCAGCGCCACGGCGAGCACCAGCCATGGATGGCTGCCGATCTGCCACAGTGCCGGCGCGCTGGCTTCATCACGCCACAGGTTAAGCAGCCAGCCGCTATCGAAAAAGCCTGCTTCCAGGCTGTACCACGGCAGCAGCAACAGCGCGACGGCGCCCAGCAGCAGCGCGCCTGTCAGACGGCGATTATTTGCGTTCATGTGTTACCTCAATGCGGGATCATCGCGCCATCCTTAGCGCTGTCGGAATCGGTAAGCCGCCGTGAGCGGCAGCGTCCGGCGATGCGGCATTACTGCGCGCTGGCGCCGATCTCTTTATCCCAGCGGCTCAGCAGCGCTTTGCGTTTGGCGGAATCGCCGTAGGTTTTGAAGTCATAATCGATCAGTTTGATGTTCTCGAAGCGCGGCGCATATTCGGAGATCTCTGCACTGCGGTTTGACGGCAGCTGGAAGGATTTGGCCTCTTTCATGTGCGACTGCGCTTCGGCGCTAAGCGCCCAGTCGTACCACACTTTGGCATTGGCCAGATTGCGTGCCCCTTTGACGATCGACATTGAGCCAATCTCGTAGCCAGTGCCTTCACAGGGCGCGACGGTTTTGATCGGGAAGCCGTCGACTTCCATCGCCACCGCGTCGTGCATAAACACGATGCCAACGGTGGTTTCGCCGCGCGCCGCCGCCTTCACCGGCGCCGAGCCGGATTTGGTGTACTGGGAAATGTTGGCGTTGAGCTTTTTCAGGTAATCAAACGCTTTGTCCTCGCCCATGATCTGCACCAGCGTCGCCAGGGTGTTATAGGCGGTGCCGGACGAGTTCGGATTGGCAATCTGAATTTCGCCTTTGAAGGCCGGATCGAGCAAGTCAGCCCAGCAGGCTGGCGCTTTGAGCTTTTTATCCGCCAGCAGTTTGGTGTTGTAGCCCCAGCCGAGCGCACCGGCATAAATTCCCACCGTACGGTAACCTGAGTTTTCCGCCTGCTTCTGCGCCCAGTCCTGCTGCTGGTCGAGCAGCGGCGATTTATACGGCTGCGTCAGCCCCTCTTCCGCCGCCTGCATATGTGGATCGCCGGTGCCGGCCCACCAGATGTCGGTGCGCGGGTTACGCGCTTCGCTGCGCAGGCGGGCATAGGCTTCACCCGCTGACAGGCGCACCATGCTGACTTTAATATCCGGATGTGCCTGGCTGAAAATGCGCGTCATGTGTTCGCACACCACCACGTCCGCCGAGCAGACCATATTGAGATTGCCAGCGGCCGTCGCAGCAAACGGCAGCGCGGTGCAACTGAGGGACAGCGCAATGGCCAGTGAGGTGTAGCGCATGATGTTCTCCTTGGTTGGCAGGGTTCCGTGCTTAACAGAGGTTTTTATTTGCACGTGTGTGCAAATTAGTAATGAACAGAAAATAGCCTGTCAAATAGCGCAATCTGCAATTGACAGGCTGTGTCACAAAAATGCAACAAATGTGATCGCAGACAAATTGCACAGCTTTGCAATTTACGGCAGACTGCTTTTCAGCCGTAATTGTGAGGAGTTGAAGATGCAGAATGACAAAGCCGGGGTGAGCGCACAGGATGTGGCCGATCGCGCGGGCGTGTCGCGTTCGGCGGTGTCACGCGCCTTTACGCCCGGTGCCAGCGTTTCTGCAGCCACGCGTGCCCGGGTGATGAAAGCGGCGCAGGAGCTGGGCTATCACGTTAACCACCTGGCGCGCGGGCTGGTGCGCAACCGCAGCGGCATCGTCTGCCTGATCGTCTCTGAAATCGCCACGCCTTACCGCGCCACACTGGTGCGCTGGCTGACACAGTTTTTACAGGAAGCGGGCAAAGTGGCGATGCTGATTAATACCGATCGTTCCGACAACAGCGTCTCCGCCGCGCTGCTACAGGCGATTAATTTTCGCGCCGACGCCTCCATCATCCTTTCCGGCATGCCGGATCGCACCATCACCCGCCAGTGCTATCAGCACGGTCAGCGTATCATCCTGATCAACCGCGACGAAGCGCTGCCGGGCTCGCTCAGCATCAACCTCGACGCGCAGGCGGCGGCCGAAACGGCGGTGATGGCGTTTCAGCGCGCCGGCTGCCGTCAGCTGGCGTTCGCCAATTCGCTGGCCGGTACGCCGAGCCTGATCAAACGTGAAGCGGCGTTTATCGCCGTGGCGGAGCGCGCCGGACTGACGGTCAGCGTGGAGCGATTCGGCACCACCTCGTATGAGAGCGGTCAGATCCTGGCGCATCGCCTGCTGACGCGTCATCAGCGCCCGGACGCAGTGTTCTGCGTCACCGACCTGATGGCCTGCGGTTTCATGGATGAAACGCGCCACCGTTTCCAGCTGCGCGTACCGGAGGATTTGTGCCTGATTGGCTACGACAATATCGCGCAGGCTGGCTGGTCCTCTTACAATCTCACCACCTTCGCCCAGCCGGTGGAGCGCTTTGCCCGCGACGCCATCGCCTGGCTGACGCAGACCGAGCAGGCGGAAAGTGGTTTTACGCCGCAGAGTGAGCAGCAGCACGACATGCTACTGTATCAGGCTGATGTGGTATGGCGCGGATCGGTGCGTGGCGGCTGATCTAAGCGCGGCATACCTGCCGTACCGTGTCACGCAACCAGCGGTGTGCGGCATCCTGCTCCAGCCGCGGATGCCATAGCTGTGACACCGTCACCTCTGGCGTGGCAAACGGTAATTCAAACATCGCAAACGCCGGATTATGTTTGATTAGCGGATGGTGCAGGCACAGCGTATGCGGCACCAGCGCCAGCCAGTCGCTGTGCAGCGTGAGCGCGACGGCAGTGGAAAAAGCGGGTACCACGGCCGCCACCTGGCGGGTAAAACCGGCGGCGAGCAGCGCCTCATGCACCGGTCCGCCCAGCTCACCGCGCCTTGACGCCACGATGTGACCATATACGGCCAGCTGCGCCAACGTCACGTCCGCGAGTAACGGATGCCCGGCGCGCACCACGCCGACGAAGCGATCGCGAAACAGCGCCTGCAGCCGAATCTCCGGTCCCATATTGCCCAGTACGCCAATCTCCAGATCGACGTCGCCGCTGCGCAGCGGTCGATCATTTTTCTCTGCTTTCGGCATAAAACGCAGCTGCACGCCGGGCGCCTGTGCGCGGACTGCGGCGATCAGCGCGCTGCCAAACGCTTCGACAAAACCTTCGTTGGTACGCAGCGTGAAGTGGCGCTGCAGCTCAGCGGCAGCAAAGCGTTGCGCGGGTGGACTCAGCAGCGCCTGC
Organism: Type-C symbiont of Plautia stali; assembly: GCF_059730935.1. Taxonomy (NCBI): domain Bacteria; kingdom Pseudomonadati; phylum Pseudomonadota; class Gammaproteobacteria; order Enterobacterales; family Enterobacteriaceae; species Type-C symbiont of Plautia stali. Next base: position 527,067 of record NZ_AP035924.1, read on the forward strand.
GTGTCCCGCAAAGTGGCATGCACCTGGCTGCGCAGCGCTTCGGCGTGTGGCGTCAGCACCATCACGCGCCCGGCGCGCACCAGCAGCGCATCGCCGGTGGCAGCACGCAGTCGCCCCAGCGTGCGGCTCATCGCTGACTCGCTCAGCCCCAGGCGACGCGCAGCGCCCACTACGCTGCCTTCACTGAGCAGCGCGTCCAGCGCAGGGAGTAAATTCAAATCGACGCTATTCATCGCATCATCCTTATCAATTGAGCGCCATCTGGCAAGGCGTTTGCTGCAGGTTATCTATGCATATGCTGCGCGTTCCGCCGGTTGTCATGCAAGGGTAGACTTTTCGCTCATCCCAAAACCAGGAGAAGGTCATGAACAAGGCTTCCCGTGCTTTATTGATTGGTGCTTCGCGCGGCCTCGGCTTCGCGCTGGCGGAGAATATGCTGCAGCGCGGCTATCAGGTAGTGGCGACCGGCCGCCCGCACTCCCTTCACGCGCTGCAACAGCTGGCGCAGCGCTACCCGCAGCAGCTGACAGTGGAGAGCGTGGACATCACCGTGCCAGCAGAGGTCAACGCCCTGCATCTGCGGCTAAGCGGCCAGCAGTTCGATCTGCTGCTGGTCAACGCGGGCGTGAAAAATGACGATCGCGAAACTCTTGCCGATGTGTCGACGGAAGAGTTTATTCGCGTAATGGTCACCAACGCGCTGAGCCCGCTGCGCGTGCTGGAAACCTTCAGAAACAACGTCAGCACGCGCGGCACGCTGGCGGTGATGTCCTCCGGCCAGGGCAGTCTCACCAACAACACCCATGGCAACTACGAGGTGTATCGCGGCAGTAAAGCGGCGCTGAATATGTTCATGCGCAGCTTCGCCGCGCGTCACGACGATGCACGCACGCTACTGCTGCTGGCCCCCGGCTGGGTGCGCACCGACATGGGCGGCGCCGGGGCGCGACTGAGCATTGAGGAGAGCATCCCGAATCTGCTCAACACAATGGAAAGCCAGACCGGACGCGGCGGCCTGCACTATCTCGATTACCTCGGCCGCGTAGTGCCGTGGTAAGCCTTTCACGCCAGCTTGCGTTCGATCAGCTGACGCAGCGTGGCGCGCAGCCAGCGGTGCGCCGGGTCTTCGGTCCGGGCGTTATGCCACAGCAGCGAAAGCGCATAATCCGGCATGCCGATCGGCACCGCCGTCGTACTCAGCGCATAGCGCTCTTGCCATGCCTGCACCAGTCCCTGCGGAACGGTCGCGAACAGCGGCAGACGCTGCAACATTAGCGGTAACACCGAGAAGTGCGGCGTGACATAACGCACGCGGCGCGTCAGCCCCTCGCGGGCTAACGCGGCGTCCAGCGCACTTTCACTCACGCCGCGATAGGAGACCAGCGCATGCTGATACTGCACGAACTGCGCCAGCGTCAGCGGTGGTGCAAGGTCAATTTGTCCGCGATGCCATACCGTGCGGAAGCCGGCGCGCGCAATGTGCTCCCGCGTGAGATCGCGGCTGGTTTCCTCTCCGACGGTCACCACCGCGTCAGCCTGCTGCTGCTCCATCAGCGGAATGGCCTGCCACGGATCGGCAGCCACCACCCGGATATCAATATTCGGAGCCGAGTCGGCCAGCTGCAGCAGTAAATCGGGCATCAGCCAGTGCTCGAGCCAGTCGCTCATGCCGAGCGTAAAACTGCGGCTATCGTGCGCGGCATCAAAGCGATCGGCAGTGAAAATAACGCGATGGACGCTCTGTAGCAGGGGTGCGATCTGGCGCACCAGCTGCTCTGCGCGCGGCGTGGGCATCATGCCTTGCGAGGAACGCACGAACAGCGCATCGTCAAACATTGCCCGCAATCTTTTTAATGCCGCGCTGACCGCCGGCTGCCCCAGATAAAGCCGGTGTGCCGCCTGGGTTACGCTACGCACGTCATACATGACCAGCAGCACAATCAATAAGTTAAGGTCAATTCTGCTCAAATCATTTTCATTGATGCCTTTCATGATTTTAATCGATTTAAATAATGATATAGCTCTCAGTATAGTGACCTGTAGTAACAGGCACCACGCTTTAAGGAGGCAATATGACCCTGCACATAGGTGAATGCAGCATTGATAAAGTGATCGAGCAGACCAGCTCACTCCCCTTCGCTGCGCTGTTTCCGGCACACCGCGAGACGATGAGCGACACGCTGGCACAGCAGCCGGCAGAGCTATCCATCCATAGCTGGGTGGTGCGCACCGCTCGCGACACCATCGTGATTGATACCGCAACGGGCAATGGCCGAAACCGCGATAACAAGCCGCTGTTTCACCAGCTGCAAACCGCGTGGCCGCAACGTCTGGCCGAAGCGGGCGTCGACCCTGATGAAGTGACGCTGGTGCTGATGACGCATATCCACACCGATCACGTCGGCTGGAATACCTGCTGGCGCGCTGGCCGCTGGCAACCGATGTTTCATCATGCGCGTTACATCTGTTCAGCGCGTGAACTGGCACAGTGCCGTAGCACGCCGTCGATGCAGGCGCTGTATCACGACAGCCTTGCGCCGCTGCTGGCGAGCGGCCAGCTGGAAACCATTGATGTGCAGCACTCCCCGCTGTTTGCCGGTGTGCTGCGCTATATGCCGACGCCGGGCCACAGCGTCGATCACGCTTCAATTGTGCTGCAAAGCGCCGGTGCCCATGCGGTATTTAGCGGTGATGTGATGCATCATCCAGTTCAGTTTGCACATCCGCAATGGAACTCAGTTTTTTGTGAGGATTTACCGCGCGCCGTAACGTCACGTCAGTTACTGATAGACTGGTGCATCCGCCATCAGGCACTCTGGTGCAGCTCACATTTTGCCGGCAGTTCGTGCGGCCGGGTTTCGCCAGAGCGGCAATGGATTCCTGTGGAGGCCTGAACCATGCAATACGCTGATTACCTCACCGCGTCGCTGGGGGATATGCAACAGGCGCTGGCCCAGCGCCGGGTGAGCGCACGCCAGCTCACCATGTTTGCGCTGCAGCGCATTGCTGACGTGGATCAGCCGCGCTACAACGCCATCAGCTGGCTGTTTGCCGATGACGCGCTGGCTGCGGCCGCTGCCAGCGATGCCGCACGGCAGCAGAATGCGCCAGTTGGCCCACTGGCCGGTATTCCGCTGCTGATTAAAGACAACATTGAAGTCAAAGGCTGGCCGACCAGTGCCGGTTCGGCGCTGCTGCGCGATGTGATTGCCAGCGAGGATGCACCGCTGGTTACGGCTCTGCGTCAGGCTGGCGCAATCCTCATCGGCAAAACCACCATGCATGAACTGGCAGCAGGCATCACCGGCGCGTCGTCGCTGAGTGGCTTCACCCATAATGCCTGGCAGCAAGGCCGTTCTCCGGGAGGTTCAAGCAGCGGTTCAGCCGTGGCGGTGGCCGCAGGCTTCGTGCCGCTGGCGATAGGCAGTGATACCGCCGGTTCGGTGCGCATTCCGGCCGCGTTCAATGGCCTGTTTGGATTACGTATGACGCGCGGTGCACTGAACAGCGCTGGCATCGTGCCGCTGTCGCCCACCCAGGATATCCCCGGACCGCTGGTGCGCTACGCGGCTGATTTGCGGCTGATCAGTGAAATACTCACGGGCCAGCGTTTTTCCCGTCCCGACCGGCCGTTGCGCATCGGCATCTGGCAGGAAGGATTTGCCGCAGAGGAAACGGAGATTAACCAGGCGGTGCAGGATGCTGTGGCACCGTTTCAGCCGCGCATGCTGAGCTGGCCGCAGCTGGAGACGCTGGCGACGGAAGCCAATATTATTGCCTATGAATTTGCCGACGCGCTGGCCGCCTGGCTGGCGGATAAACCGCAGGCACCGCTGCGCACGCTGGCGGCGATTGCCGCCTCAGGGCGCTATCATCCCCAGCTGGAGGCCACCTTCAAAACCCGCGCGCAGCATCCCGGCATCCAGAGTAACGGCTATCGCGAGGTGCAGCTGCGCCAGCAGAGGCTGTATCAGCAGCTGGCGCAGTTTTTTCAGCAGCAGCAGATCGACCTGCTCGCTTATCCGGTAGTCCGCCATCCACCAGTGAAGCATGGCGAGTTACAGCCTGGCAGCAACGCGCTGATCTCAGCCGTCACCGGCGCACCGGCAATCAGCATTCCGGTCGGCCTGAGTACGAAGGGGTTACCCATCGGCCTGGAGCTTCTGGCGCTGCGCGACCGGGAAGATGTGCTGTTAATGGCGGCAGAACAGATTGAACAGGCGCACCCGCCGTTCAACCATGCAGCGCCAGCCCTTTGATGGCTTTATCCACCGCCTTTTTCGGGCCGCGCAGCGCGATGCCCACCAGGTTGAGATTATCGGCATCCTCGGCCAGAAACACCGCACGGTTGGCGGCATCGTGGCCGGTGGAAAACATCGCTTCGACGTAAGGAATCAGTGTTAATTCACGCTCTACGCCCTGGCGATGCGCCCGTTGCAGGCCGGCTAAATCGGCGGCAAACACCAGCATCGGCTGGCCGGCCATGTTGCCGTACTGACGACCGAGCGCGTCGACGTAGGGTTCACCCATCATCTCCGGCGCGGCCGCCGCAATGCCGGTCGCCAGAAAAGCCACCACATTCAGGCGCTGCCAGGTGGCTAAATCATCACGTACGATCAGGGCAATTTTGGTATCAAACATCTGTCAGAACTCTCCGGTGAGGATTAAAAATCCCATCATCGGATAGCCGGCAGAGAGCGGTATAGAACGTTTGTGCACTGGCGCTGATAGGCGGCGGGTGTCAGACGATAAGCGCGCTGGAACCAGCGGCCAAGGTGGCTTTGGTCGGCAAAGCCCACCTGCGCTGCGACCTGCACTGGCTCAACGCCCTGTGCCAGCAGCGCACGCGCGCTACGCAGCCGCAGCCGTACCAGATAAGCGTGCGGCGACTGGCCAAACGTCTGCTTAAACTGGCGCGTCAGGCGGAAACGATCGATGCCGGACAAGCGCGACAGATCGTCCAGCCCGATATCCTGCGCCATAAAATCGTGCAGATAATCACGCAGCAGATGCATCTGCCGCTGGGCGTCACTGAGCTGCACGCCGGGTTTATTTTCCAGATGCCGGGACAGCAGCGTGAGCAGATGATCCAGGCTCTGATCGCGCGCCAGCCGCCCTTCCCGCTGATGCACCGCAAACCATGCCTGCTGAATCGCAGAGGCCAGCTGCGCATCATCGGTGAGCGTGGAGCGAAATGCCCCCTGAATATTCGCCACATCGCCCAGCCCGCGGCGCTGCATCATCTCCGCCACCCAGGGTTGCGGCAGATAAAGCATCACATAGGTGAAACCGGCGGCATCAGGCGCGTGACCATCGTGTACCGCGCCCGGCTCAATCAGAATAGCGCGGCCCGGCGTGCTGGTGTGTAGCGCGCGGTGACAGTTAAAGCGCTGCAGCCCCTGCTGCGTCACGCCGACCAGCAATTCGTCGTGGTCATGCGGATCGTAAGCGTGGCCGCAGAAGTGCGCGTTAACACTTTCGATGCCCGTCTCCTCATCGCGACGGAAATCTACCCAATCGTTAGTAGCTGACATAGCGAATTCGTGACCTCTGACGGCGTATCAGGCATAGCCTAGCAGCCGGAACCACAGATAATCCAGCGGTAACAGCAGCAGCGCGCTCAGCACAAACACCAGCAGGCACAGCTGCAAACCGGCTCTGGCAGGCACATTCCCCAGCCCCATTGCCACCACGATGGGCGACGCCTGATATGGCAGCAACGGGGTGGCGTAGGCAAAAACCTGCAACATCACCACGCTCAGTAGCGGAAAGCCTGAAGCGGCAGCCAGCTCCTGCGCCATCGGCGTAACCATCGCCGGCACGCCGTTGGCGGTGAGCACAAAATTCAGCAGCGTCACCAGCGCATTGAGCACGGCAAAATTACTGAATGACGGCGAGTCATGCAGCGGCAGCAGGTGAAGCAGTGCATTGGCGATGAGCCGCCCCAGGCCAGAGTCCACCACCACCGTGGCGACGCCGAGAATGCCGGCGATATAGATGCAGGTGCGGAAATTGACGCCGCTGGCAAAATCGTCGCCCGAAAGAAAGCCCACACGCGGTAACAAACACAGACACGCCGCGGCCAGCCCGACCCACGCAGCGGATAAGCCGTGCAGGCTGTCGGTCATCCACAGCAGTAACGTGACGGCCAGTAGGGCAATCAGCCGCCATTCGCGCCCGCTGAGCGCCGGCAATGCTTCCCGCGTTGCCACCGGCTGCGGCTGAGCGCGGAACAGCATCGTAATGCAGGCAACCAGCAGAATACCTTTGCCCAGCCCCACCACCGGCATGTGCAGCAGCCACCACGGCAGCCATTGCAAATGCAGCTGGTACGCGCTTTCCGCCGCGCCGCTCAGCACCAGGTTTGGTACGTTGGCGGGCAGAATACTGGCAGAGAGTTGAAAGGTGCCGAAGCCCACCGCCAGCGCCAGCCCAATGCTGCCGCGACTGCCCGGCCGGATACCGGCCCGCTCGCCCAGCGCCAGCACCACCGGCATCAGCAGCGCGATACGTCCCATGTTCGACGGCATCACCAGCGCCAGCAGATAACTCAGCAGCACCGTGCCCGCCACCATCCGCGGCCAGCTCTGGCTGAACGGCACCACCAGCCAGTTGGCCCAGCGTTGGGCAAGGCCCACTTTGCGGATCGCCGCGCCCAGCACAAAACCGCTCAGCACCAGCCAGAAGGCTGAGGAGGCAAAACCGCTGAACACGCTGCTGGCTGGCGCTATCGACAGCAGCATCGCCGCCGCAAAAAACAGCAGCGCGGTAAGATATTCCGGCAACCGCGCCAGCGCCCACAGCAAAATTGTGATGCTGACCACCAGCGTGGTCAGCCAGAATGAGGTATCAATCATCGTGCCTGAACTCCCTTTCTTCGCAACTGCGCACAAAGCGCATCAGCATAGGGCAATCCCTGTCGCAGAACGCTGCGGCAGTTAACAGTTTGTTAACTCGCCAGCTGCGTCAGCCACTTAATCAGCGCCTCGCTGCCGGGCTGACTGCGGGAACGCTGTGGCCAGGCGAGGAAATAGGGTTTGCTCAGCGGCAGGCTGAGCGGATCCACCACCTGTAGCGCGCCGCGCGCCAGTTCGCCGGCAATCAGGCGACGCTGCCCCAGCAGCACACCGGCCCCTGCTACCGCCGCGTCGATCGCCAGTGAAGTGAGATTAAAACTGAATGCTGGCTGGGCCGCCGGCTCCATACTGCCTTTGGCCTGAAACCAGCTGCGCCAGTCGGGCAGAAAGCGTCCCTCATTGCCCCAGTCCAGATGGATCAACGGCGCCTGGCTGAGCAACGATTCGCCCGGGTAACGCTGTATCAGCGCCGGACTGGCGACCGGCAGCACCTCGTCACAGAACAGCCGTTGCTTGTCGAGTTGCGGGTAGCGATCCTCACCAAAGCAGATGACAAAATCTGCCGGTGTGGCGCTGAAATCCACCGGCGCATGAGTGCCGTGCAGGCTGAGATCGCAGCCCGGGCAGTGAGCCCGCCAGGCGGTAATATTCGGCAGCAGCCATTTCGATGCCAGCGCCGGCAATGAATAGAGCGTCAGCTTTGGCATGCTGGCCGCATGGCGCAAATTTTGCTGCCCCAGATGCAGAATGTCGAACGCTTCACTGACGTAGCGCAGATACTCTTTGCCGGTTTCCGTCAGCATCACGCCGCTCTGGGTACGCACAAACAGTGCGCTGCCCAGCTGCGCTTCCAGCTGACGAATTTGCTGGCTGACGGCAGCCGGCGTCAGCGCCAGCTGTGCGGCGGCTTTCGCCAGGCTACCAAGTTCCGCCGCCACTTTGAACGACTGAATCACGCTGATTTTCGGCAAACGCGACGCGGGTGCAGGCATTAAGGTTTCCTTAGCAAGGCGTTAAATATTTATCGTTAGGCATCAACATATCAGGCCGTTACAGTCTCTACACCTGCCAACTCAGAGAACCACCGCGATGTCTGCTTTGATTCGATTTGATTTGCACCCACTGGCCGACGCCGACTGGCGTCGGCACTGTCGCCAGCAGCTGGAGCAACACGGCGCGCTGGTGCTGCGTCAGTTTTTGCAACCGGCTGCGCTGCAGGCGATCGTGGCTGACGGGCTGGCCCAGCGCCATCTGGCTTACCACACCGTCAGCAAGCACAACGTCTATCTGCTGAAGCCGGACGAGGCGTACCGTGCCGATCATCCGCGCAATCGTGACGTGATCAGCACCAAAGGCTGCATCACCGACGATGTGATTGCAGCGGAATCGCCGCTGCGCCAGCTGTACAATGACGAACTGTTTAAACGCTTTCTGTGTGATGTGCTGGACGAAGACGCGCTGTATCCATATGCCGACCCGCTGTCGTCCATCAATCTGCATTACGCACCTGACGGCCAGGAACTCGGCTGGCATTTTGACAACTCCTCTTTCGCCATCACGCTGCTGGTGCAAAAACCGCGCGGCGGCGGTGTATTCGAGTATGTGAAAGATTTGCGCGATGCGGATGCCGGCGAGATGAACTACGACGGCGTCGCCGCCGTGCTCGATCAGCGCCAGCCGGTCGAGGCGCTGGAGATTGATGCCGGTGACCTGGTGCTGTTTCGCGGACGTAATTCGCTGCACCGCGTGACGCCCACCGAAGGCGATGTCACGCGTATGCTGGCGGTGCTGGCCTACAACACCCAGCCCGGTATCGCGCTGTCCGAAACCGCGCGCATGACCTTTTACGGCCGGTTATAAGCCACCAGCGCGCGCCAGCCGCGCAGGAAAATCTGCCGGGTACGAAACGCAGTTAAGGCGCGCCAGTCTTCATCGGCGGGCCAGAACCCCTCCACAAGCTGCTGCTTCAGCGCGCGTCCGGCGTGGCTTGCCGGATCGCCCTGCAGATGCAGCCAGTGATCGTCGCGCACCCGGCGGTGCATCTCCTCACCCGGATAAGTGCCGCACTCCACCACCAATGGCAGTAGCTGCGTGTCAGGCAGCGACGTCAGCAGAAACTGCGAGACATAGCCCGTTGCCGTGGCGGTCACGCCGGTGTCGCTGTCGCGCCCGGCGCCGGTAAACAGCAGCGTCAGCCACTCATCGTATAACGTTTTGCCCCAGTCATGCGCCGGATAGCGCTGTTCAGCAATCGCCAGCAGCATCGGATGGCCCCACGCGCCGGCACCGGTGTGCAGGTCGAAACTCAGGATGACCTGCGCCTGACGCAGATGCTGTTCGACGATGGCGTGCAGCGTTCGGTGCGACCAGGCCGGCTGCTGCCCGCCATAAAACAGGCCGTCTGCTGCCTGATATTGGCCCGCTTCCACTACCCGTTTCAGCGCCGGCCAGCCTGACTGCTGCAGTGTCTCCGCCAGCAGCCGATCGGCATGTGCGCGGTCGCCGTGGTACAGATCGTGCCATAGCGCATAGTGCGGATTAGCGGGTGCGGGCTGGCTGAAATCGATGAAATTCCGGTTGAGATCGATATTGTCTTCATTGACGCGCCGCAGATGCGCAGCGCCCCATGGATTCAGCAGATGGACCAGCACAAGGGCGTAGTCGGGCGGTAACGCGGCGACATCGAAGCTATCAAGCCAGGCGATCTGGCTGTCTGAACCGTAATAGCCCTCCACACCGTGTGTGCCGGAGAGAATCAGCATGCGTTTGGGAGCCGCCGGATCGCCGATCACCGCGACGTCGGTGTACAGCGCGGCCCCGTCGGGCGCGGTCAGCGGATGGCGATAGGCAGTCAGCGCGCCGTGCTGGCGCGTGACAGTGGCCAGGAATCGCGCCCGCTGCCGGGTATAATCAGGGAGTAAAGACATGATTTTCCTGTGCGTAATGAAGGCAAATTGCCCTGCGATTAGGGATAAACCTTAACCTTAAAGTACTTCTGCGCCAGCCGGTCGTAGGTGCCGTTGCTGTGCAGCGCGGCCAGCGCATTGTTAATTAAAGTAAGATTGGCCGTATCGCCTTTACGCAGCCCGATACCCACGCCGTTGCCCAATAATGCTTTATCCACCAGCGTGGCTTTATTGACATAACCCTTGCCTTCCGGCGTGTTGAGAAAGCCCTGCTCGGCCGAAACCGCATTCGCCAGGCTGGCATCGAGTCGACCCGCTACCAGATCCGGGTAGATCTCCATCTGATTCGGATACGAGACCACGTTGACGCCCTGCGGTGCCCATTTCGTTTTGGCGTAGGTTTCCTGAATGGTGCCCTGCGCGACGCCGATATTCTTCCCGCGCAGCGTGCTGATATCCGCCGTCAGCGTGCTGTTGGCAGGCGTCAGCAGCGCGCTGGGCGTGATATACAGCATATCGCTGAACGCCACCTGCTCGCGGCGCTTCTCCGTCATCGACATCGCCGACAGAATGGCGTCAAATTTCTTCGCCTGCAGCGCCGGAATGCTGCCATCAAAGCCAATCTGCACCCACTGACATTTCACTTTGGCCTGCGCACAGATGGCATTGCCCAGATCAATATCAAAACCCTGCAGCGAGCCATCGCTGGCTTTGGATTCGAACGGTGGAAAAGTGGGATCGACGCCAAAACGCAGCGTCTGCTGCGCCGCAGCCAGTTGGCTGAGGGCGCTGAGTGACAACAGTAAGGCAAAAGACCAACGCTTTTTCATGATGCTCTCCGGCAGGCTATCTCACAGGTTTTAACCTTGTAATAACACGATGCCGCTGACGCCACCATCAAAAGCGCGCAAAAATGCAGAGCAAATTCTTATATATGTTAATGAGTTAGAGAAATTTGTCGCGCCATTAAGTTTTACTTAACGCTCTGTCATGATTTTGTCATCAGGGGCTCATGCCGCTGTCAGCCTCGGTTTTCTATGCTAACCCGCGTTATACTGCCCGCCATCAGCAAGCGGCCGCCACTGCCGGGAGATCGCATGAAAATATTGGTGATAGAAGATGAAGCCGGGGCGCGTGATTACATGCGCAAAGGATTGACCGAGGCCGGTTTTATCGTCGACGTGGCGGAAAACGGTCAGGATGGCCTGTTTTATGCGCAGGAGCACCATTACGATCTGATTCTGCTGGATGTGATGATGCCCGGCATCAATGGCTGGGAGGTGATGGCGCAGCTGGATAAGCAATTGCACACGCCGGTGATTTTCCTCACCGCCAAAGGCACGGTGGAAGATCGCATCAAAGGGCTGGAACTGGGTGCCGATGACTATCTGGTCAAACCCTTCTCCTTCGCCGAACTGCTGGCGCGCGTGCGCACCCAATTGCGGCGCGGTAGCCAGCAGAAGCTGCCCGACATCCTGACGCTGGCCGATCTGCAGCTGGATATTGCCCGTCGCCGGGTCGAGCGCGCCGGACAACGCATCGACCTGACCAACAAAGAGTTCAATCTGCTGCATCTGTTTCTGCTGCATCCCGGCGAGGTACTGACGCGCACGGTGATTGCGTCGCGCGTCTGGGATATGAATTTTGACAGCGACACCAACGTAGTGGATGTGGCGGTAAAACGGCTGCGGCAGAAAATTGACGGCCCTTTTACCCGACCATTAATTCATACCGTGCACGGTGTCGGTTATCGCTGCGAAGCTGAAACATGAAACCCCGCTCGCTCGCCGTCCGCCTTTCGCTACTGCTCAGTGCTACGGTGGTGGTCATTTTTACACTCAGCGGCATGGCGCTGTATCACGCACTGGCGAAGCAGATCGGCGTGCGCGATGACGCAGCCCTGCTGACGCGCATCGATCAAATGCGCACGCTGCTGCGCGATGAAGATGCGCTGACGCTGATTCAGCAGAAGCCGCGGCTGTTCGCCAACATGCTGGGCAATACCGAATCGTTGCTGGTGCTGCGCTTTCCCGGCCAGCCGCCGCTGATCGTGATCAACCCCGGCGGGCGTCCGGTGCCAGCCATTACGCCGGTCGCCGCCGATCAGCCGTTAACCCTGCAATCGGTCCATCACCAGCAGGCGGCGGACGGCACACCGTTTATTGCCGCCGCCGCGTTAACGCCAACGCGCGATGGCAGCGGCCAGATCGAAATCATCACCGGTCGCCTGATGAGCGACCGCACGCAGACCCTCACCGGCTATCGCCACCAGATTATCCTGTGCACCGCGCTGGCGGCGCTGCTGGTCGCCGCGATCAGTGTGCTGCTGGTGCGCCGCGGCCTGACGCCGCTGCGCCGGCTGGCAGCGGAAGCCGGGGTGATCGACGTTCGGCGGCTGTCGCATCGCATTGAACTGACCAGTGCGCCAGGCGAGCTGCAACCGCTGCTGGCGGCGCTCAACCAGATGCTGAGCCGGCTGGAGCAAGGTTATCAGCAACTTAGCCAGGTCTCAGCGGACATGGCACACGATCTGCGCACGCCGATTGGCACGCTGCTTGGCCAAACGGAAGTGGCGCTGAACCAGCCGCGCAGCGTCAGCGAGTATCAAACGCTGCTGGGTTCCAATTATGCGGAGCTGGAGCGGCTGGCGAAGATGATTGATAACATGCTGTTTCTCGCCAAAGCCGCAGACGCCAGCCAGGCGCTGGACAGGCAACGCATCGATCTGACACCGCTGGGTGAGCGGTTGAGTGACTATTTTGAGGGTATGGCTGAAGAGCATGGCATGCAGCTTGTCATCTCGCTTCACGGCGAGTTGCACGCCGATCCGCAGTTGTTACAGCGCGCGCTGGCGAATCTGATCGCTAACGCGCTGCATTACGGCACGCGCGACGGCACCATTCACGTCTCCAGCATTCCGCAGCCAGACGCCGTGCTTTTGATGGTGAAAAATCAGGGGCCGACGCTAAGTCAGGCGCAGCAGGCACGCCTGTTTGACCGCTTCTGGCGCGCCGATGCGTCACGCCAGCAGGGCGGCAGCGGACTGGGTCTGTCGATCGTGCGCGGGATCATGCAACTGCATCAGGGCAGTTGCACGGTGAGCAGCGAACACGGCATTACCCGTTTCTGCCTGCGGTTCCCACGTTAAGCGCGCTGGTGCGCAGACACGCACCTGGTTAGCCCCTTTAGATAAAGGTAAAGATTTCGTCCTGCGGCAGACGTGATTTCGGCAGCGTGGCGTTGAAATCTTCCTCACTGCGATAGCCAAGCGAAACCAGAACCACGCTGGTAAAGCCCTGTTCGCGCAGGCCCAGCGCCTGGTCGAGCGCGCGCGCATCGAAACCTTCCATCGGGGTGGCATCAATGCCGAGCATCGCGGCGCCCAGTAACAGTCCGCCCAGCGCCAGATAGACCTGTTTCTCCATCCACTGCGGCACGTCGCGCAGCTCATAACGGTGCATATCCACATAGCTGCGGCGGCTCTTATCCTGACCGGCTTTGGCTTCAGGTTTGGCAAAACGCCCGTCCTTCTCTTCCTGCGCCAGCACATTTTGCAGGTGCGCTTCATCCAGATCGGTGCGCATGCACAGCGCAATCACGTGTGAGGCGTTCAGCACCTTAGGGTTGTTGTAAATGAACGCGCCGCTGGTGGATTGCGCCATCTTTTCCCGCCCTTCCGCAGTCGACGCGACAACAAAGTGCCACGGCTGCGAGTTAACCGATGACGGGCTGTTGCGCAGCAGGTTAAGCAGCGTGTCGATCTCCTGCTGCGGCAGCGTTTTGCCCGCAGAGAAAGCTTTTACGGTGTGACGGCGGGCAACCGCATCATTAAGGGTCATGAGAGTCTCCTGATTGAAGATTGCGCCAGAGCGCAGATAAATAGCAAAGTCGCTACCATAACCGCCCGGGCTGACGGACGGTTAACCTTACGTGTTTTAATGACTTAAAAGCCGCTAAGGACAATCTTGCCGCGTGCGCGACCGCTCTCAATCAGCGCATGCGCTTTACGCAGGTTGGCCGCGCTGATGCTGCCGTGATGCTCGCCAGCGGTGGTCTGCAGGGTTTGATCGTCAATCAGCTGACTCACCTGCTGCAGAATCTGATGCTGGCGCTGCATATCGGCGGTATGGAACAGCGAGCGGGTAAACATCAGTTCCCAGTGCAGCGAGATGGCTTTGCGCTTCAGCGGCACCGCATCCAGTGTTTCCGGATCGTCAATCAGCGCCAGTTTGCCCTGCGGAGCCAGCACATCGATCAACTGCGGATAGTAGCTGTCGGTATGGGTCAGTGAGGCCACGTAGCGCACCTCTTTATGGCCAATCGCTGCCAGCTGCTCACCCAGCGGACGCTGGTGATCGATAACATGATGGGCACCCAGCGAGCGCACCCAGTCGGCGGTTTCCGGGCGAGAGGCGGTACCAATTACCGTCAGTCGGGTCAGTTTGCGCGCCAGCTGCGTCAGCATCGAACCCACGCCGCCGCCCGCGCCGATGATCAGCAATGTGCCTTCGTCGGCAGCATCAATTTCCAGGCGATCGAACAGCAGTTCCCACGCGGTGAGCGACGTCAGCGGCAGCGCGGCGGCATCGGCGTCGCTCAGCGTGCGCGGCTTGAGTCCGGCGATGCGTTCATCCACCAGTCCGTACTCGGCATAGCTGCCAGCGCGCGTGATGTCGCCGGCGTAGTAAACTTCATCGCCGGGCTGAAACAGCGTGACATCGCTGCCCACCGCCTCGACCACGCCCACGGCGTCCCAGCCGAGAATGCGCGGCGTGTCCGTCGGGGCGCCAGCGCGCACTTTGGTATCAACCGGGTTAACCGCAATCGCGCTGATTTTCACCAGCAGATCGCGTGCGCCTGGCTGCGGTTTCGCCACGTCCAGTTCATACAACGCATTTTCATCTGAAATCGGTAAACCGTTTTGGCTATAAACAATCGCTTTCATGCAACAGGCTCCAGGTGAGTGAATATTTTCAGGGTGTTGACAGCAGCATAGCCAGACATCGCGCCGGGAAAAATGCCTGTTGCAGGACAACACTTTCACTCGTAGAGTGAAAATCCCGATAATGGCGAGAACGTCGATGATTCGTTTAGAAGATGTCACCCTGTTTGTGCGCTCTGCCGCGCTGGGCAGCTTTTCCCGCGCAGCGCGCGAAGCCAACCTGCTGCCCGGTCAGGTCAGCGCCGCCATCCAGCGGCTGGAGCGCGATCTGGATCGCCGTCTGTTTGCGCGATCGACGCGCAGCCTGCGTTTAACGGCGGAAGGCGAAAAGTATCTGCCGTTCGCGCAGGAGATGCTGGCGCTAATGCACGCCGGTGCGGAAAGCCTGCAAAGCCACGACGATGCCCTGAGCGGCGAGCTGAAAATCGCTCTGCCATCTGACATCGGCCGCCATATTATTCTGCCACTGCTGACAGAATTTTGCCGGGCGCATCCGGCGCTCGGGCTGCGTCTCTCGTTTTCCGATCAGGTGAGTGACGTGTTCCGCGATCCGGTGGATATCGCCATTCGCTACGGTAAGCTGGAGGACAGCAGCTATGTCGCGCTACCGCTGGCGGAAGAAAACCGCCGTGTGATGGTCGCCGCACCCGATTATCTCGATCGACATGGCCGTCCGGAAAAACTCGAGGATCTGGCACAGCATCACTGTCTGCCGTTTGTCATGGGCGGTCACGTGTATGATAAATGGACTTTTCCGCAGGAAGGGATGCGGCGACAGATTACGGTGAAAAGCCGGCTGCTGTGCGACGACGCTGAAGTGGCGCGCCGCTGGGCAATTGCCGGAATGGGGATTGCTTATAAATCCTGGCTTGATGTCTGCGACGATATCAGACAAGGCCGGCTGGAACGGGTGCTGCCGCAGCTGCCAGGCGAAAGCACGCCGCTGCATTTAATCTGCCCGCATCGCAAACAATTCTCGCCGGCGATTCGCGCTTTACATCAATTACTGCGTGAACATTTACGCACTCTGACGGCGCAAATCTTACCGGCGATTTAATTTCACCGCTGCGTCTCGACGCCATCAGCCACGCAATCCGGGCCAGCCATCAGGTGAATGCCTCTGCGATTTATCTTTAAAATTAAGGACGCGCGGCCGCAAGCAAATGAAATGCTGTGCCTTCTGAACCCGCGCATGAAAACGCAGCCGTCCGGCACCTCTGATAACCGTGGCACAGCATAGTAATCTTATTCTTAACAGGTAATATTTAACGTTACTTCACTGTATTCACGTTAATTATTCAGGACTGATGATGTCTCAACCCAAAGCGATGTCCGTTAATGCTCTCACCCACATTATCCTGTTCTTCCTGGTCATCAACGCGATTGATGTCGTGTATGCGCTGATGCACTGATGGCTTATTGCGCTTTACCGCTGTTTTTGCGAGCCAGATTCGAAAGATGAGATAAATTCCCCGTCACGGATTTTTTAATCCGCGAGCCTTGATAGACTGCAGACGATAAAATAGACTACAGACTATCAAGGATGGCATCGTGTGGCAGGTTGAAGCAACAGATCGGTTTTGGAAATGGTTGCAGGCTCAGGATGAAGCGTTGCGTCTCGATGTGCTTGCCGCCATGAAGCTTCTGGCGCAGGACGGTCCGCACCTCGGCCGCCCTTTCGTTGATACCCTGATGTTATCGCGGGTGCCCAATATGAAAGAGCTACGCGTGCAAAGTAAAGGTCGTCCCATCCGCAGCTTTTTTGTTTTCGATCCGCGCCGCCATGCGATTGTGCTGTGTGCCGGCAACAAACAGGGTAAAAATCAGAAGCGTTTCTATCAGCAGATGCTTCGCATTGCCGAAACCGAATACCATTATCATCTGAACGCAATCGGGGAAACTCATAATGAAAACCTTGGATGAGATGCTGGCGGCGCTGACGCCCGAACAGCAACATCAGGTCGATGAACGCGTCAGCCAGATGCGTCTGGAATACCAGCTTTACCAATTACGTGAGCAGATGCAGCGGACTCAGCGTCAGCAAGCGCAGGCCATGCACATTGCCCAGTCATCTGTGGCGGCGATGGAAGCGCGTGGCGCAGAGTTAAAAATTTCCACGCTGAAGCGCTACATTGAGGCACTGGGTGGAGAGCTGACGCTGGGTGTAAAGATGCCGGGTGGCCAGCATGTCGACTTAATTATCTGACCGTTCAGGCAGAGCGCATTACGCCCTGCCCCAGACTCCGATCAACGGTGCCGACATCTGACCCGCACCGCAGTCAATCAGGAGTTGTTTGGCGTGGCAGCGCTTTCGCTGAACTGCGGTTTTTGCCGCGTAACGGAATAGACCACGTTTTTCGGGCCATTGGTGTCTGTGGTGACATCGACCGCAGGAATGGTCACTTTGCCAAAACCAAACAGTGTTTGCACGTAGCCGCCAATCTGGTGTTTACCGGCCGGAACGCGGAGCTCTTTACTCTCGCCCTTTTGCAGCAGTCCGGCTTCCTGCCCATCCACCGTCACGTACACGGATGAGCCATCGTCGGTGCGCGTCACCAGATGGGAGACATTGATGACGGTCGGTCCGCTGGCAAACGGCGAAGCGCTGTCGTTGTTTTCGACCGGAGCGGAAGCAGTAGCCGGGGCTTCTGCGGCGGCAGCATCAGCGCTGCTGTCGCTGGCAGCATGACGCGCGCAGCCGGTAAGCAGGAGTGTGGCCGTTAACGTGGCCAGTGTGAAACGCGAAAACATCGTGACGAAAAACCTTCTGCTAAATGAGAAGTATTTATTTTAGCGTTACCCGCGCAGTGATAACAGTCACAGAAATCCAGTATTTTCCGAAAACCGGGGATGCGGGTCTCCGTTTGTCCCCCGGCAGCACGCAATGTCAACGCGCGCCGTTCTCCCGGCCCGGGAAAACGGCGCAAGCGGACGAATTACAGTGAATAGCGCGCCAGCGGCGCCACGGTGGTGATCAGCCCGTTGGCTTTCATATATTCACCAAATACCTGATAACGCGCCTGATTGAATTCCGCACTGTGCGTTGCAAAATAAGGCAGCGTCGCCTGCCAGGCCTGATGATTGAGCGGCGTATCCAGTTCAGGATAACGCTTAATGAACGCCTGCCACACCTGTTGCGGGTGAGCGCGCAGCCAGGCGATGCCCGCATCCAGCCCACGCAGAAATGCCGGGATGCGGGGATCGTTTGCCGCCGTGTTGCTGTTGGCCAGAATAATCAACTCATCGTAGGCCGGCACGCCGTAATCTTCCGGTTTAAACGACACCGGCTTTGCGCCTTTGTCCTGCAAATCCAGCAGCTCGTAGTTACGGAAGATGGTCAGCGCGCCGTCAATTTTATGCGTCAGCAGCGCGGAGACGGCGTCCATATTCAGATTTACCAGTTTCACGCTGTTAACGTCGACGCCCTGCGATTTCAGCATATTGCGGATAGCCACATCTTCCGCGCCGGGAATCGCATAGCCAATCGATTTACCGGCGAAATCTTTAATACTGTGGATATCGCCCGATACCGCTGTCAGGGTGTTCAGCGGCTGGTTAATCAGGGTACCAACCCGGATCACCGGCACCTGCTTGTCCACCAGCGTATAGAGCTGCGGCTGATAGCTAATCGCCAGATCCGCTTTACCTGCCGCCAGCAACAGCGGTACCGATGCGGAATCCGCCGGGGCAATCATGTCGACATCCAGCCCCTGCTGTTTAAACGCCCCGCTGTACTGAGCGGCAAAGATCGCCGCGTGGTTAGGGTTAATGAACCAGTCGAGCAGCAGCCGCACCTTTTCGGCTGCCTGCGCGTTGATGGTGGCCAGCAGCAGTAACGAAGCGATGGCACGAAGAAGTCTATTCACTCAAGTTCCTTAGTATGATTGCCAGAGAAATTTTTTACGCACCAGCGCCACGGCCGCTGAGAGCAGCAGCGCCAGGCTCATTAACAGCAGCAGTGCGGCAAAACTGGTGGCCGTTTCCAGCCGCGCGTTGGATTGCATCATCAGGTAGCCTAACCCTTCGCTGGCACCGACCCACTCGCCGATCACCACCCCAATCGGTGCCAGCACCACCGCCATCTGCAGGCCGGCGAAAAACTGCGGCAGCGCAGCCGGCCAGCGTACGCGCCAGAAAATTCGCCAGCGCGAGGGATACAGCGTTTGCGCCAGCTCCAGCCAGCCGGCAGGCGTACGGCATAAACCGTCGAACAGCGACAGGCACAGCGGGAAAAACAAAATCAGCGCCGCCACCACGACTTTTGACGCGATGCCAAAACCCAGCCACAGCACCAGCAGCGGGGCCAGCGCAAATACCGGGATGGTCTGGCTGGCTGTCACCAGCGGAAACAGCACCCGACGCAGTAGCGGGCTGGAGGCCATCAGCACCGCCAGCACCACGCCGCCGCCGACGCCCAGCAGCAGCGCCAGCACAATTTCCGCCAGCGTGAACATTGCGTGATGCGCGAGCAGCTGCCGCTTTTGCCACAGAGCCTCCAGCACCGCCTGCGGTGCCGGCAGCAGAAATGCCGGTACGCCGTTATGCCGCGCCAGCAGCCACACGCCCAGCACCACCGCGATCAGGTAGATACCACTACTCAGCTTTTTCATAGGAATTCAGTCGGGAAAAGAGTTCGGCCTGCGCCTGCAGCAGTCCGGCATCATTGAGCGCGCGCGGCACCGTACCTGCCGGCACAGGCCAGTGCGTCACCTGCAGCGGCTGGCCGTGCAACAGTAGAATGTCATCGGCCATGCGGCAGGCTTCCAGCGGATCGTGCGTCACCAGTAGCACCGTTTTGCCGCGCAGCAGCGTCGCGGTCAGCGTTTGCAGCTGGTGTTTGGTCATGACATCCAGCGTGGCGAACGGCTCATCCATCAGCACCAGCTCGCGCTGCGCATACAGCGTGCGCGCCAGCGCGACCCGCTGCCGCATGCCACCCGAGAGCTGTGAGGGCGCGGCTTGCGCCTCGTCTTCCAGTCCCACCTGCGCCAGCAAATGGTGCGCCCGCACGCGGTCCGGCTTCGCACCGCTTAGACGCGCCGTCAACATCACGTTCTCCAGCACCGTCAGCCACGGATAGAGCAGATCCTGCTGCCCCATCCATGCCACGTGCTGCGCAATACCGCTCAGGCTGCCCTGCTGCGGCTGCACTAAGCCGGCCACCAGACGCAGCAGCGTGCTTTTACCAATGCCGCTGCAGCCCAGCAGCACCGTGGTTTTGCCGCCGCGCAGTTGCAGATTGAGCCGATCGCATAGCTGTTTTTCGCCCCAGGCAAAGCTCACCTGGTCAAAGCGGATGTCCTGCGTCATGGCCGCCGCGCCGCCAGAATTGCCAGGTGGCTAAAGCCGCGCTGCGCCAGTGCGCTGGCCGCCTGCGCTGCCCGGATGCCGCTGGCGCAGACCAGTACGATGCGGCGATCCGCCGGTGGCTGCCAGGCGTCCAGTTCGTGCGGCAATACGCGCTCAACCCGATCGGCCACGCTGGCGGGCGCCTCTTCGCAGCTGCGCAGCTCCACAATGCAGTCTCCGGGTTGTAACAGGTGAGCATCAATAAACGGCACGCCGGGCTGGGCCGGTTCCTGTGCCGCATCAAAGCGGAACGAACGAAAGTGCCAGCTGACGAAGTCACAGTTGACCATGCAGCCGAGCGGTGAGGGTTGCAGCCCGAGCAGTACGCTGAGCGCCATCTGCGCCTGCATCGCCCCCAGCGCCGCCACGGCCGGGCCCATCACGCCAGCGGTGTTGCAGTTAGCCGCGGAGGCAGGCAGCTGCGGAAACAGCGCACGATAACTCGGTGCGCCGCCGCAAAAACCGCCAGCATAGCCCTGACGACCCAGCACCGAGGCGCTGATCAGCGGTATGCCTGCCTGAAAGCAGGCATCAGACAGTTGGTAAGTCACCGCGAAGTTATCGGCGGCATCAATTACCAGATCGCACCCCGTCAGCGCCTGCGCGATATTGCTGGCGCTCAGCGCCTCGGGCACCGCTTCGATTTGCACCTCAGGATTACGCTGCTGCAAAGCCTGCTGCGCCGCCACAGCTTTGCTGCGCCCCACATCCTGCAGGGTGAACAGCGTCTGGCGATGCAGGTTATGCAGCGCGACCTGATCGTCATCGTACAGACACAGCTGACCGACGCCCGCGCCCGTCAGTTGAGGCAGCAGCGTGGCGGCCAGCCCACCGGCACCGGCTACCAGTACGCGGGCGCGAGCCAGTTTCTGCTGCCCGACGACGCCAATTTCCGGCAGCATCATCTGGCGTTGGTAGCGTTCCATTGCGCGCTCCTTAGTTCAGGTTAGCGAGGCCGAAGATCGGCGTTGAGGCCACGGCCATATCACGCTTCTCCATCAGCCCGGCTTCGCGCGCCCCCTGCCCGGCAGCGATCGCCTGGCTGAACGCGCGCGCCATCGCCACCGGATCGCTCGCTTTCGCCACAGCGGTATTGAGCAGGGTGGCATCGAAGCCCATCTCCATCGCCTGCGCTGCCTGTGACGGTGCGCCGATGCCAGCATCAATGATCAGTGGAATATCGCTGAACCAGGCACGCATCGCCCGCAGCCCGTCAATATTTCGCAGTCCCTGGCCGGAGCCGATGGGCGCGCCCCACGGCATCAGCAGTTCACAGCCGGCGGCCAGCAGTTTTTCACCGACAATCAGATCTTCCGTGGTGTAGGGAAACACCTGGAAGCCGTCGGCGCACAAAATGCGTGCCGCTTCGACCAGCGCGAACGGATCGGGCTGCAGCGTGTCGGCATGACCAATCACTTCCAGCTTGATCCACGGCGTGTTAAACAGCTCGCGCGCCATGTGCGCGGTGGTGACGGCCTCTTTGACCGTGTGGCAGCCAGCGGTATTGGGCAGCACGCGCACATTCAGGCCTGTCAGCAGCTCGCGAAAAGCCGCGCCCGCCGTGCCTTCGCGGCGCAGGCTGACAGTGATAATTTCACTGCCGGATGCGGCGATCGCCTGCTGCAAAATCGCCGGTGAAGGGTAGCCTGCAGTGCCGAGCAGCAAGCGTGACTGCGGTGTAAAATCGTAGAACATCGCTCAGCCTCCCTGCATCGGTGACAGGACTTCCAGCTGCCAGCCTTCCTGCAACTGCAGGCTGGCATACTGACTTTTCGGCACAAAATCGCCATTGCAGGCGGTGGCAACACAGGCCGCATCGATTTGCTGTTCGATCAGCAATTCGCTGAGGCTGGTGGCCTCAGTGCTGATGGTGCGGCCGTTAAGCTGAATATTCATGGCTAACCTCCCCGGACAGGCGCTGCATCAGCTGTTCTGCCATCATTGGTGCCAGCAGAAAACCGTGACGATACATGCCGTTAAGATAAAAAATACCGTTGTGATAGTGGATTTCCGGCAGATTAGCCGGCCATGCCGGACGCAGACCGCTGCCGCTTTCGATGACGCGCGCTTCCGCCAGCGCCGGATGCAGGGCGTAGGCCGCGCTGAGCAGTTCCATCATGGCGCGCGCGCTGATAGCGCTGGCATCGTCGCTTTCGATCATGGTGGCGCCGAGCATGAAGTGGCCGTCGCGACGCGGCACCAGATAACAGGGAAAACGCGGATGGAGCAGACGAATCGGCCGGGAAAATGACACCTCATGACTCTGCAGGATCAGCATTTCCCCGCGCACCGCGCGCAGGCCGGAGAGTTGCGCTCTGGCATGGATACCGCGACAGTCGATGATCTGGCCCGATGGCTGGCGCGCATCAAAGCGGACGCCGCGCTGCAGCAGTTTGTCACGCAGTTCAGCCAGCGCACGGCGCGGATCGAGATGTGCTTCGCGCGGGAAAAACAGTCCGCGCGCAAACCGGTTTTCCAGCGCCGGTTCAAGCGACGCCGGATCAACCCATTGATGCGCCGTCGTCATGCGCGCGAAGCGGTTTAACTCCGGGTTATCACGCGGCGGTGCCAGCACTAACGTACCCTGATGCACCACGCTGCTGACGCGCGTTTGCCACCAGGCCGCAGCATGCTGGCCGCGGGTAATTACGTCGGCTGGCGCGCTTTCAGCTTCACACCACGGCGCCAGCATGCCACCGGCAAACCACGAGGCAGGCTGACGCGCTTCATCGTCAATGACCTCGACGGTTTCTCCGCGCTCAGCCAGCAGCGTGGCGACACAAAGCCCGGACACGCCGCTACCGAGCACGCTCCAGCGGCTCATGAACAACGTTCCGGTAAATAATCTGGGAAATTCACATCGGCCTCTCAGTGATAACTGAGACCCGCAGATACAGGTGAAGGGAATCGACGCCAGCGATCGGGCTCGCCTTTGCGCCAGACGGCTTTGCACATGAAGCCGTCAGTCTTCCTACGCCAGTATCAACTGGGTCAGGTTCAAAGGGTCGCTAAGCCGCGCAGTGCGCTATTAGCCTCTCAGTCTCTCAGGCGAGACTCCCCCGACGCGTCTATTTGTATTGCAGGCGCTGGCTGGCGTCAAGCAGCACGTTAACCGCGCTGCCGCGTTGTGGATCAAAATTGCAACATATGGTATACCAGACGGATAGCGGGCAGATGATAAAAAAGACTTTTTTATTATTCACTTATAAATTTTTCAGCTAATCATGGAAGCATTATGAATAAGTTTCGTGTGGCTTTTATTAAAGCAGGATGGCATCAGGCGATCGTGAACAACGCGCTGGTGGGATTTGAGCAGGAACTGACCGAACAAGGCGTCGAAAATACATTAACAAGCTACGATGTACCCGGCGCGTTTGAAATGCCGCTGCTGGCCAAACGCCTGGCCGAAACCGGCAAATTTGATGCGATTGTCTGCGCTGCGCTGGTGGTCGACGGTGGCATCTATCGCCATGACTTTGTCGCGCAGGCCGTCGTCGATGGCCTGATGAATGTGCAGCTCGCCACCAATGTTCCGGTGTTTTCGGTATCACTCACTCCGCACAATTTTCAGCCGGTCGATGCGATTGAAGCGTTTTATACCGAACATTTTATTAAAAAAGGCAAAGAAGCCGCCCGCGCCGCTCTGATGATTCATCAGCTACAGATCGATTAATATCTTTTAAGCGGTAGCGGTAAT
This sequence comes from Type-C symbiont of Plautia stali, assembly GCF_059730935.1. Classification (NCBI taxonomy): domain Bacteria; kingdom Pseudomonadati; phylum Pseudomonadota; class Gammaproteobacteria; order Enterobacterales; family Enterobacteriaceae; species Type-C symbiont of Plautia stali. Next base: position 550,818 of record NZ_AP035924.1, read on the forward strand.
AATTGATGGCCGGACTAAATAAAGAAATTTCTGGTCGATGAATATTTCAACGCGGGGCTATTGACGGCGGGTTATGAAGTGAAATGATTTCGCCAGCATTCCTGCTGGCGAAATCCTGAGTAGCGGTGAAATTAACGGCTGACTTCGTGACCAATCAGGCCGCCGATAGCCGCGCCGCCGAGGGTACCGAAGGTGCTGCCGCCGGTCAGAACGGCGCCGCCCACCGCACCTACACCAGCGCCAATGGCGGTGTTGCGGCCACGATGAGACATGCCACAAGCCGTTACAGAAAAGGCTAAAACCAATACCACTGCGATATTAAAGCTGCGTTTTAAAACCATCAAAATCCTCATTACCATTAATTATAATGGAATGTAATAGTGTTAACTTTGTTTGTTGTTTAGCCGCCAAATACCTGGCGTAGCGTGCTTATCCTGGAGGCAAATTTAAGGGGCTTTGCATTTTTGTGGAAGGTAAAAATTCCTATTTTATGCCGGACCTGCCAGGTGCTGGTTATTATTCGTACCTTAAGCCAAATAAAAAGGCATGGCGTGAAGGTTCACGCCATGCCTCGATGACTTACCGCGCAATGAATTAACGCTGCGGATGATTAACTTCGACTGGTCGTAAATCAAACACCAGCACTTCAGCATTGTTACCGTTAGCGAACTGCAGCGCCGTCTCATTGCGTACGCGCGCGCCGTCGCCGGCTTTAAAGCTTACGCCATTCACTTCAATGCTGCCGCGCGCCACGTGAATATAAGCATAGCGATCGTTAGCCAGTTCCAGCGTCTGCTGCTCGGCACCGTCAAACAGTCCCGCGTAAATACGCATATCCTGACGTACGCGCAGCGAGCCGTTGTCGCCTTGTGGCGAAACAATCAGGCGCAGCTGACCGCGTTTGTCGGCTTCTGCCACTGACACCTGCTGGTAACCTGGCTCGGTACCGCGTTCTGCCGGCACAATCCAGATCTGCAGGAAGTGCACATTATCCTGTTTCGAATGGTTAAACTCGCTGTGCGTCACGCCGCTGCCGGCGCTCATCAGCTGCACGTCACCGGGCACGATAACCGAACCGGTACCCATGGAATCTTTATGCTCCAGCGCGCCTTCCAGCACGTAGGAAATAATCTCCATGTTGTTGTGCGGATGCGCACCGAAACCGCGACCCGGTGCTACCTGATCATCGTTAATCACCAGCAGATCGGAGAAACCGGTCTGTTGTGGGTCCCAGTAGCTGGCAAACGAAAAAGTATGGCGTGAATGCAGCCAGCCGTGATCGCCTAAGCCACGTTGTTCGGACAGTCGTTGTTCAATCATGGTCTGCTCCTTAAATTTTTAGCTGGAGGGCGAAGGCCCTTCCCGTTGCTGACCAGTATACGTAAACTGATTTGCCCAACAATGCGCCTGGATGACAATGACTGTCACAGATAAGTGGACAATATGCAGATTGAAGATCTCCGGATTTACGTCGCCGTAATCAAAGCGGGCAACTTTACCGCTGCGGCTGAACAGCTGATGCTCTCCAAGCAGTACGTCAGCCGACGCATCGCCGCGCTGGAAGAGTCGCTCGGGGCGCGTTTGCTGAATCGCAATACGCGCAAACTTTCCGTTACCGACAACGGCCAGCTGTTTGCCCAGCATGCGCAGCGCATTCTGGATGATGTGCAGGAAGCCGAACTGGCGGTGTCTGGTCGTCGTCAGGTGCTGCGCGGCAGTTTTCGTCTCAGCGTGCCGATGTCGTTCGGCATCAGCCATCTTTCCCCTTATATCGCCGAATTCCTGAGCCAGCATCCCGGTATCCAGTTCCAGGTGGAACTGGCCGATCGGCATGTGGATATGGTGGGTGAAGGTTTTGATATGGCGATCCGCATTGGCACGCTGCCGGACTCGAGCCTGATCGCTAAACGGCTGGGGGAATTCCGCCGCGTAATCTGTGCCAGCCCGACCTACCTGCAGGGTGCTGGCGCACCGCGTGAGCCGGAGGATCTGCTGCAGCATCTCTGCCTGCGCTATGGACGTGAAAGCCAGACCGGCTGGGAGCTGTTTCAGGGCGACACGCGCAAAGTACTGGCGGTCCAGGGACCGATGGTCAGCAACAACGGAGAAATGCTGCGTGATACGGCCGTCGCCGGGCTGGGGCTGATCCTGCTGCCGGAGTTTATCGTGGCTCCGGCGCTGGCGCGAGGTGAGCTGGTGACGGTACTGGATGACTGGCATCCGGCCTCGCTGCACCTGTATGCGCTGTATCCGCAGCATCGCCAGCGCAGCGAGATCAATCGGGTATTCATGACGTTCCTGCAGGCAAAGCTGGCAGGCAAATGAATCAGCCCACTTCGCTGCCTATCGCAGCACGCAGTGCCGGTGCGGCTTCGCCGCTCATCGGGCTCACCAGCGCATAGTTATAGTGGCGATCGCTCCAGTATTGCGCCACCAGATTGTCCGCCTGGCGCGACCCCTTTTCCAGCCGCACGGTTTGCGGGCGGATGTACCAGCCAACGCGCGTACCGCTGGCGGTCTGATACAGCACCAGCGCCGAGGCGCCATGCTCATTCGCCATCAGGCGCGCGCCGATGAGCTGATAGCCAAAGCGCTCCAGATTGGGCGGCAGCGTACCGTTGATAAAATAGCGGCCCAGCCAGCTGGCCAGCTGTGTCGTCTGATGGGTGCTAATGTCCATCGTCGCCTGCTGCGCGCCATCGCCGAATAACCGGTATGCCTGTACCGCATCCTCCATCGGTAACGGGTGATTCTGTAAGCGTTCAGTCATCTGCCAGCCGGACAGGCTGCCGATCCCCAACGCCAGCACCAGCGAGCAGGCCAGCGCCAGCCGCTGATAACGCTGCCGCGCACGCCGCTGGCGCAGCTGTGCCGGCTGCAATGGCGTAAAGGTGGTTCGCGCCATATTGCGCTGCAGGCTTTGTTGCAAGCGCAGCTTGTCCTGACGCCAGCCCTCAACCTGGGCGGCGATGTCAGGATGCTGCACCAACCAGTCGCTGACGGCCTGATGGCTGGCACTATCCAGTTCACCATCCAGCCAGGCGTGCAGCTGGTTCTCATCGGGCGGGATATTCATTTTAATCTCCTCAACGTCACCGGGGCCGGCAGGCCTTCGGTCATGTGCTGCAACTGTTTTCGCGCCCGCGACAACCGTGACATCACGGTGCCCAGCGGAATGTCCAGCGTGTCAGCCGCTTCCTGATAACGCATGCCTTCAACGTTAACCAGGAGTAGCAATGCGCGACTGTCAGCCGGCAGACGGGCGAACAGCGCCAGCATCTCATCGGCGATGGCGTGATGCTCAGCCGACTCGGCAAAGGGCTCGGCGCGGCTGAACAGCGTCATAATCGCCTGCCAGCGCTTGCGGCGGCGTTCGCCATCAATGAACTGATGCCAGAGAATGGAAAACAGCCAGGCACGCAGACTGCGCGTGTCATCGCGCGCCGCGTCCAGTGCTTTGACCAGCGTGTTTTGTACCAGATCCTCAGCGGCCATGCGCTCACGCGTCAGCCCCAGCGCAAAACGCTGCAAATGCGGCAGTAATGCGCGGATTTCGTCATCGCTCAATGCAGACATTATTTTTGCTCTCGCACCCGGTGCAGGCCGGTCATGCTACTCAGCACGCCATCACGTAAAATCAGACCATGCAGCAGCGCGGCAGCCAGATGGGCCAGGATCAGCGCGAACAGACTAAACGCCAGCAGCGAGTGTAACGGGCGCAGCACGGCATAACTTTCCACGCTAACCGGCAGCAGCGGCGGCAGCACCAGCCCCTCGCCAATTGTCACCGGAAACCCGCCTGCCGACAGCATTGCCCAGCCTACCAGCGGTTGCGCCAGCATCAGAAAATAGAGCGCCAGATGGGTCAAATGTGCCACCGTTTGCTGCCAGCCCGGCACCGACGCGGGCATGGCGGGCACACCATAGTAACGCCGCAGCCCGATACGCACGACCACCAGCAACGCGATCGCCACGCCGAGTGGTTTGTGTATCGCCAGCAGCAGTGAATGGGCAGCCGAGATATCCGCCACCATCGCCACGCCGATAAATAGCATGGTCAGCACGGCCAGCGCCATCAACCAGTGTACGATGCGCAGCAGCGGATGAAACAGGGTTGTCTGGTGACTCATGATTTTTTCTCCTGCTGGCGCGCCTGTTCAGCCGTGCGCAGATTGAAAGATTTCGCGTAAGCGGCGGAGCGCGCGTTGAGCAGCGGATCGTCCGAACCGCTGATGCCCTGCGGCAGTATCAGCGGATCGTAATTGATGTCATTGCAACTGCCGCCCTGTTGCGGGCTGCTGTCGCGCAGCGTCAGCGTACCGGCGACAACCTGCTGCCGATCGGCTGGCCACACCTTGCTGGCATCGTTCACCGCATCGCCGGGCTGAGCCACGCTGATCACCAGATCCCACTTCAGCGGTGCGGTCGCCAGCCGGTCGTGCAGGTCGCTCTGCAGATAATCCGGCTGCTGCTGCTGAGCGGCACTGATCGGCTGCCATGGCGTACGCGGCACCAGACTCCAGCGCACAAAGCGCGTTTCCCCCTGCGCATTGGTAAAGCGGAAGGCATTCAGGCTGTTGTACTGCTCCTGTGCCCAGCTGGCGGCCAGTACGTGGGTTTTTACCCAGGCAAAGAACGGTTTAACTTCGGGATGGGCAACGGTAAACGCCATCAGCTTTTGCGCATCAGGTTTGCCGGTCTGCGGCAGCGGTCGACTGGCCTGCTGCTGATCGTAAAAAGCCTGCGGCGTACTGACCGGGAAAAACGGCAGCGCGTTCATGCCGGTACGCCACTGCTCGCCATGCGCCAGCTGAAATTCCAGCGCCAGGCTGCGCACCGGCACGCCATAGTCCGGCGCGTGCGGATTACCGCCGGCAATGGCAAAGCGGCCAATCACCGGCACCGTACCCGGCTGGAAAACGCTGGCGCGTGACAGAAACGCCGCGTTGCCGCTGGAGGTAAAATCACCGGTAACGCACACGCCCTTGGCATGATTGCGCCGGTATCCCGGATGCACACCGCTGTTTTGCTGCAGCGACTGCACCAGACTTTGCGCACTGAGGCGCTGCGGCGTCAGCCAGCCGCCTGCAGCAAGAAACAGCACCAGCAGTAATCCGGGAATAATGACCACCAGCAGTAACAACGGCAGATGTCTGACCGTAGGTTTAAAGTTCATCTTAGCCAACTCAGTAAGGAAAAGTGGGCATAAGACGAACCAGCGCGGCGTTTATTCCCGCGCGGTAAAAATTATTTTATGGCGAGCGCCGGCGTCCGGCGCGCATCGCGCACCGCAACGGCATGAATCAGCAGCCCCAGCACGGACAGAATGGCCCCAACCCAGCCGGTGGACTGCCAGCCCAGCCCGGCGGAAATGGTGATGCCGCCGAGCCACGCCCCCAGCGCATTGGCAATGTTAAACGCTGAATGATTAAGTGCGGCCGCCAGGGTTTGTGCATCACCGGCCACGTCCATCAGGCGGATCTGTAGTACGCTTCCCAGCGCCACCATGGTGCCGACCAGCATCACGTTAAGCGCGCCCGCCAGCGCATAATGCGCGGCAAAGACAAACGCGCTCAATACCAGCAGCGACCACACCAGCACAATGCGGATGGTTTTCTCCAGCCCGCGATCGGCCAGACGTCCCCCGACAAGGTTGCCGATAATCATGCCAAGACCAAACAGCGCCAGTATCGCCGGTACCAGATTCTCCGGCAGGTGGGCCAGTTCCATCATGGTGGGTTTAACGTAACTGAATACCGAGAACATGCCGCCGCTGCCAATCGCGCCAATCGCCAGCGTCAGCAGAACCTGCTTGCGCGTCAGCGCCGAGAGCTCGCGCAGTGGACTGGCCTGCTTGTCACCGGCCACATTGGGAACCCAAAGCCACACCAGTAACAGCGTCAGCAGCGCCAGTCCGCCGACGATGGCAAACGCATCACGCCAGCCAAACCACTGGCCGATGGCGGTAACGGCAGGTACGCCAATCAGATTGGCGATGGTTAATCCCAGCAGCACCATCGACACCGCCTGCGCGCGCCGCGCGCGCTCCACCAGTCCTGCCGCCACCAGCGCCGCAACGCCAAAGAAGGTGCCGTGCGGAAAGCCCGCCAGAAAGCGGGCTACCAGCATCGCAGGGTAGCCCGGCACGACAGCGCTCAGCAGATTACCCAGCGCAAACAGGCCCATCAGCGTCATCAGGAAATTACGCCGTGAAGCCCGCGCGCCGAGAATAGCCAGCAGCGGCGCGCCAATCACTACGCCGAGGGCATAAATGCTGATGAGATGGCCGGCCTCAGGAATGGTGACGTTCAGGCCTTTCGCCGCATCTGGCAGCAGGCCCATGATGACAAATTCACCGGTGCCGATGGCAAATCCACCGGTGCCCAGCGCGAACAGCGCTTTTGGCACGCTGTGACGCGGCAGCGAGGCCTCGTCCGGAAGCTGAGAAAATTGAGGTTGTACTGATGACATGTTTTTTTCCGTACCGCAGGTGAAAAAAACAGCAAAGAGGCTGGCGACAGTGTCTGTTCACCAGCCTCTTTGCTGCGGGTTTTAGCGCGCCAAGCTTAGCGCATTTAAGGTTGAATCGGGTTCAACGAAGTCTTGAGCGCAACACGGTAACCGAAAAGCGCCTGCAACGGGCGAAAGGGCAAAAGCTCAGGACGCGCTGAGCGCCTGCCGCGCCAGCAGCGCAGCGCCCACCATGCCGCCCTGGTGGGCAAACTCGCCCGGCACCACCAGCGCATGCGCTGTGCTGCGCAACACACAGCGCTGCACCGCATCATTAAGCGCAGCAATCAGCGGGGTGACCGAAGCCAGGCCGCCGCCTACCGCCACCCGCGACGCGCCGGTAATGTTAATGGTGTAGGCGAGCGGCTCGCTTACCAGTTGCAGCCAGGCTTCTATCGTCTGCTGCGCCCGCGCTTCTGCCTGCTGCCAGCGAGCAATGATTTCCACGCTGCTGGCGCTTTCAGCGTGCAATACCTGATGCAGCGTTTCCAGTCCGCGCGCGCCGCCGTAGGTGTCCAGACACCCTGTCTGGCCGCACGGGCACGCCTGGCGCGGCACGCGCACGCGACGATGCGCCAGCGTCACTTCCGTGAGGGTAATCGGCCCGTGGCCCCATTCGCCGGTCAGGCCGTTTTGTCCGGTAATAATGCGGCCGTCCGCCACCAGACCACCGCCCACGCCGGAACCGAGAATCGCGCCAAACACCACTTTGTGCCCTTTGCCGCTGCCGGCCAGCGCCTCGGCCAGGGCAAAGCAGTCGGCGTCGTTGTGCGCGATCACCGGCCGCTGCAGCACCTCCCCCAGTTCCCGCGCCAGATTACGCCGGTGAAAAGCCGGGATGTTGCTGGCAAACATTTCGCCGGTTTGCGGTGCCACAATCCCCGCCGTGGAGATGGCGACAGCCGCCTGGCTGCTGAAATGGTTATGCTGCCCGGCGATCATCTCGCTGACTCTGGCGCAAAATGCCTGCCAGTCCGTCGCCGGGATTTTTTGCTGATCGAGCAGAGTTAGCCGATCCTGCGCATCCATCACGCCAAGCTTGATAAAGGAGCCGCCCAAATCGAGGCAGATCACGGTTGAGTGCGGGTGAGTCATAAACGTTTATCCATTACATCGCGCAGGCCGTCGCCCAGCACATTAAAACCGAGCACGGTAATCAAAATCGCCAGTCCGGGAAATAGGGAGACGTAAATATTTAGCCCGAGAAAGTTGCGGCCGTCGCTCATCATGGTGCCCCACTCCGGCATAGGCGGTTGCACGCCGAGCCCGAGAAATGACAGACTGGCGGCAGAAAGCACCACCGCACCAGCCGTTAGCGTCGACTGCACAATCAGCGGGCCAATGGCGTTGCGCAGAATATAATGCGTGATAATGCGCGGGTATCGCACGCCAAGCATATGCGCCGCTTCGATATACTCCATGTTTTTCAGTCCCAGCGTCAGGTTGCGACTCAGACGTGCATACACCGGGATCGAGAACAACGAAATGGCGATCAGCATGTTTGTCAGCCCCTCGCCAAGCACGCTGACAATCAGAATCGCCAGTACGATGCCGGGGAAGGCGAAAATAATATCCATCAGCCACATGATCAGCGCATCAATTTTGCGTCCGGCCAGCCCCGAGATGATGCCCAGAGGAATGCCGATCGCCATCGAGATGGCCACGCTGAGACTCACTTCAAACAGCGTGATGCGTGCGCCATAAATGACGCGGGCAAATATATCGCGGCCGTAATCATCGGTGCCGAACCAGTGGGCAGCGGAAGGCGCCTGCAACGTGTTCAACAGATCCTGCTCGATGGGGTCCCAGTGAGTGATCAGCGGTGCGAAAAGGGCAGCCAGCACCACCAGCAGCACCAGCCCGCCTCCGGTCGTGATGGAAGGGTTGCCAAGCAAAAACCTCACGATCTGGCGGCGGCGCGCGGGCGGCGGCTGGAGAGAGGTGTCGAAACTGTTCATCAGTCGAACCTTATTTTCGGGTTAAGCAGGCCAATCACTATCTCACCCACCAGATTCATCAATACCACGCCGGTTACCGCCACTAACGTTACGCCCTGAATCACCGGATAATCGCGGTATTTCACCGAATCCACCAGCAGGCGGCCAATACCCGGCCAGTTAAACACCGACTCAGTGACCACTGCACCTCCGATCAGGCTGCCAAAATTCAGCGCGACGATGGTAACAATCGGTATCAGCGCATTGCGCAGCGCGTGTTTCCAGTTAACGCTGGCCGACGATAACCCTTTGGCTCTGGCGGTACGGATGTAATCCTGACTGAGCACATCCAGCATGCTGGAGCGCGTCATCCGCGCGATCATCGCCATCGGGAGAATCGCCAGCGTCACGGTCGGCATCACATAGTTGCGCCACGAATCAGCGCCGAGTAGCGGCAGCCAGCCGAGCTGAACCGCAAAGTAGTTCATCGCCAGCAACGCCAGCCAGAAGTTCGCAATCGACGCACCGGCAATGGTCAGTACCATGACGATCTGATCGGGAATGCGCTGTCGGTAAATGGCCCCGGTCATGCCCGCCGGCACGCCGATGGCAATTGCCAGCAGGTACGCCAGCGCCGCCAGCGACAGCGTGTACGGCAGGCGTTCGCTGATTTCGGTCATCACCGGACGCTGCGACTGCAGCGACAGCCCGAGATTGCCATGCAGCGCTTCACCGGCAAACCTGACGTATTGCAGCGGCAAAGGCTGATCCAGACCGAGCCGCACGCGCATACTGTCCACTGCTTCCTGCGGCGCTTCCGGGCCGGCCATCAGGCGTGCCGGATCGCCCGGCAGCGCGCGGATGGCGATAAACACGATGATCGACACACCGAAGATAATTAACGGCAGCGAGAGCACCTTTTTTGCGACATACGCTTTCATATCAATCAGCCATCAACACTATTTTTTCACGGCATCACGGACCACAATCTGGCCGCCCGGTTGTATTGTCACGCCACTGATATTTTTGCGCGTCGCATACAGATCGTCCTGATAGTAGAGCAGCACTTGCGGGGCGAGTCCGCTGATCCGCTGCTGTGCCTGGAAATAGAGCGCTTTGCGCTGGGCATCGTCGAGCGTGGAGGCGGCGCTGTCGATTAGCTCATCGGTACGTTTGTCGCTGAAGAAGCCGAGGTTAGCCCCGCTGGGCGCAAAGCTGCTGCTGTGATACAGCGGACGCAACTGCAGATCCGAGCCGTACAGCCCCGAGGACCAGGACGCCAGCACCGCGTCCGTACCCTGCGCGGCTTTCTCTTTGGCATCGGCAAACGCCGCTTTGGCCCACACGCCGCTCTCCATCTGGCGCACGCTGAGCTTGACGCCTATTTTGCTCCACATACCCTGCAGAACCTGCGCGGTACGTGCGTCGGGTGCCTGCACGGCAATCGACATGGCGAAGCCGTCGGCATAGCCCGCTGCCTTAAGCAGGTCTTTGGCTTTCTGCACATCGTACGGATAGTCATGCAGCGCTTTGTCGTAGTTGGCATCGACCGGCGCCAGCGGGGAATTGGCTGGCTGCGCATAACCAAACATCACCGCTTTTACCAGCGCCTGCTGGTCGGTCGCGAAGTTCAGCGCCTGGCGTACTCTGACATCGCTGAGGGCTTTACTCTGCGTATTGAGATCGATCCAGAATACCGCCGCGCCCGGCGACTGTTTTAACTGCACGCCGGGATTATTTTTTAACATGCCGGCAAATTGCGGCGGCACCGGGTTAATAATATCGACCTGACCGGATTGCAGCGCCATATTCATGACTGACGGCTCACTGCTCCAGGTCCATTTTATTTCGTCCGGACCGGCAGACTTGCCCCAATAGTCCGGGTTCTTCTGCTCCAGGACAAATTCACCGGATTTATACTGCGCCAGTTTATAGGGCCCGGTACCGTCGGCTTTATTATTGATCGTGCCGGCTTTGTCAGCTTGAGGACTCACCATTAATCCCGGGCCGGAGGCTAGCACAGTTAAAAACGCCGGATTAATTTTCTTCAGTGTAAAGGTGACGGTTAAGTCATCTTTTTTCTGCACGTCCTGAATAAAGGTGCGAATTTTCCCACTTCCGGCGAGACCGCGCTTCGTATCCAGATGACGCTGAAAGTTTTCAACGACCGCATCGGCATTAAATGGCGTGCCATCGTGGAATTTAACGTTGGGACGCAGCGTAAATTCCCAGTGCAGTCCACTGTCGTCGGCATGCCAGGAGAGCGCAAGGGCCGGCATGATTTTGCCATCGTCACCGAGCCGCGTCAGGCCTTCATACATCGGGTCCAGCACCGTGCCGGTAAAGGTCGCGGTCTGATTGCCCGGGTCCATGCTGCGCGGCGGTTCGTTTTGCATAATGACCAGCTGAGCAGCCAAAACCGATGCGCTGGAAAACGACGCCAGAATACCCGCGGCAAGTGTCAGTACCCTGAAATGCTTGATTGTGCTTTGCATGAAGGCCTCAGTGAATCAGTGACAAAGAGTGAAGAGTCATTGCCCGGCAGGCAGCTGACCGTCAATGCACGCCATCGCCTGCCATACGCTTTGGTTGTGTTAACGGCAGCAGAAGAACGGGCTCGACGCTATATAAGGCACACTCTGCAAACAAAAGCCAAGATGTCAGTTCATATATTTTACTTATAATTCGATCTGTATTCAGAAAATAAACTAAATACGCTTGAATTTGTTTTCACGGCTGATTATTGTCGGCCAAATACAGCCTATGCCGTGAGAACCCGGATGCTTAATGCTCATCAGCAACAAATTCTGCGTTTATTAATTGCTTCGCATGGCATGAGCCGCACGGCAATTGCGGAAAAAATGAAGCTGAGTAAAGCCGCAATCAGCACATTAATCAAAGAGATGCTTAGCGCAGGACTGCTTGAAGAGAGCATTCCGGAAAGTAACGGTCAGGGTCGGCCTTCGGTGTTATTAAAAATGCGTGCCGACAGCGCCTATTTTCTCGGTGCGTCGTTGCTCGGTGACGATGTGTATCTGGTGCTGACGGATATGCACGGCCGCATCCTGGCCAGTACCCACATGCCGCTGAATCCCGATCCTGCGCTGCTGACTGGTGCGCTGGCCGCCGCCATTCCCGGCCTGCTTGCACAAAAGGGCATCTCCGCCGATCAGCTTATCGGGCTGGGCGTCACGCTTTCCGGCTTTGTGGATGAAAACCAGGCGGTGTGCGTTCAGTCTGCCCTGCTGGGCTGGAAAAACGTCCCGCTGGCGGCACTGCTTAACGCGCAAACCGGTCTGGAGGTGTCACTGGAAAACGATGCCAAAGCTCTGGCGGTCAGCGAAAAGATTTTCGGCGTGGCGAAAAAGGCACGGAATTTCACCCTGATTTCCCACGGCGACGGCATTGGCTCCGCGCACTTCTTTCAGGGGCAGCTGCACCGCGGCGCGCACGGTGGGGCCGGTGAAATTGCTCACTGTACCGTAGAGCCCGGCGGGCGTCCGTGCCGCTGCGGCAAACGCGGCTGCCTTGATACGCTGGCATCGCTCACTGCGATGCGTGAAAGCATGCGTGACAAACAGCTGCCCTGCACCAGCGTTGCCGAACTGGAAGCGCTGGCGGTAAAAGGCAATAGCGCCGCGATCGCCATTTTGCACCAGGCAGGTGACGCACTTGGCCTCGCCATCGCCAATATCATTCAGATGAACGATCCGGAGATGATTGTCATCGCCCATCAGCCGGATGCGTTCGACGGCCTGCTCAGAACCGTGGTGATGCAGGCGGTAGATAGTCACGTGTTGCCTTCAATCATGGGCAAGACGCCCATCGCCAGCATGGCGATTGATCAGTTGAGCTGGGCCCGCGCCGCAGCCAGTGTGGCGGCTTACCGTTTTATCGTTCACTTACCCGACTAGCGGAGTCTGTTATGCGCATTGCCTATGGTGGAATTCATACTGAATGCAGTACCTGGAACCCGGTGCTCAATTACGCCGACGACTTCCGCATCGTGCGGGGTGAAGCGATGACGACCAATCCCTATTTCGCCTTTCTGCAGGATTACGCGGCTGAATTTCTACCGACCTTTCACGCCCGCGCCATTGCCGGTGGGCCAGTAGCACGTGTGACCTATGATGCCTTCAAACAGGAGTTTCTCCATCGGCTCGAGGCGTATTTGCCCGTGGATGGCGTTTACCTGGCGATGCACGGCGCGGTTTATGTCGAAGGGATGGAAGACGCGGAAGGCGACTGGATTAGCGCGACGCGCGAGCTGGTCGGGCCCGATTGTCCGATTAGCGTCAGCTACGATCTGCACGGCAATGTCTCGCAGCGCATCATCGACGCGATCGATATGTTTTCAACCTACCGCACGGCACCCCATATCGATGTGGAAGAGACCATGCGCCGCTCCGTCTCAATGCTGGTCAATAGCCTGCAAAGCGGCATCCGACCGGGTGTGGTGTGGGCACCGATCCCCGTGGTGCTGCCAGGCGAGCGCACCAGCACGGAAGATGAACCGGCCAAAAGCCTTTACGCCAGCCTGCCCGGGATTAACGCACTTGAACATATCTGGGATGCTTCGCTGATGGTTGGCTATGTCTGGGCGGATGAGCCACGCGCCACGGCGGCAGCCATCATGACCGGTACCGATGCCGATGTGCTGTCTGAGCAGGCGGCCAAACTGGCGCTGGCTTACTGGCAGGCGCGTGAGCAATTTGTGTTTGGCTGCGTGACCGGCAGTACTGAAGAGTGCGTACGCATGGCGATTTCCAGCCCTGGCGGACCGGTGATTCTCGCCGACTCCGGTGATAACCCGACCGGCGGCGGCGTGGGCGATCGGGCCGATGTACTGGCCGAACTGCTGCGGCAAAATGCGCAGGATGTCATCGTCGCGGGCATTACCGATAGACCGGCCACGGAGGCGGCCTTCGCCGCGGGCGTCGGGGCCCAACTGTCCCTGACTATCGGTGCCACGCTGGATCCTGCCGGCGGCAAAGTCAGTGGCGAGTTTGACGTGCTACTGCTGAGTGATGATGCCCGTTCGGTTGCCCGTCAGGCGCTGCTGAAGATCGCAGGCATCACCGTGGTGGTTGCCGATCGGCGTCGTCCTTATCACAACCTGGCAGATTTCGCCCTGCTCGGACTCGATCCGCGCCAGGCAAAAATTGTGGTGGTGAAATCCGGTTACCTGTCGCCCGAACTGGCGCCGATTGCCAATCCCAACCTGATGGCGCTGTCGGAAGGTGTGGTCGATCAGTATGTTGAACGGCTGGTGCGCAAGCGCAAGCTGCAGCCGGCTTATCCGTTCGATACCGATTTTACCTTTGTGCCGGTCAGCACCCGCTCGGCGCGTTTTGTGGCGGCACAATGAATCGCGCTGACCCGCCGGTGCTGAGCATCGAAAATCTCACCGTCGCGTTTCGCAGTGATGACCGCTGGCGCGAAGTGGTGAAAAACGTCTCTTTTACCCTCGGGGCCGGTGAAACGCTGGCGATCGTGGGTGAGTCGGGCTCAGGAAAAAGCGTTACCTCGATGGCGATCATGCGCCTGCTGAATAGTGGTCACGCACGTATCAGCGGCAAAGTGCTGCTGAACGGCGTGGACTTGCTCACGCTGAGCGAGCGGACGATGCGCGATATCCGCGGCAATGCCATCGCGATGATATTCCAGGAGCCGATGACCAGCCTTAACCCGTCGTTCACTATCGGTCACCAGATTGCTGAGGCGCTGATCGCACACCGCAAAATCAGCCCACGCGCCGCCCGCGAGGAGACTATCCGGCTGCTGGAAAAAGTGCGTATTCCCAACGCGGCCAAACGCTTCAGTGATTACCCGCACCACTTTTCCGGCGGCATGCGTCAGCGCGTGATGATCGCCATGGCGCTGGCGCTGCGTCCAAAACTGCTAATTGCTGACGAGCCGACCACCGCGCTCGACGTCACGATTCAGGGTCAAATTCTCGACCTGATTAAGACGCTGCAGGAGGAGGAAGGCACCGCCGTGCTGTTCATCACCCACGATATGGGCGTGGTGGCAGAAGTCGCCGATCGCACGCTGGTGATGTATCAGGGCGACATGGTGGAAACCGGCAGCACCGCCGCGATCTTTTCAGCCCCGGCGGCAGAGTATACCCGCACGCTGATTGCGACCGTGCCGCAGCTGGGTGCCATGCGCGGCATCGATGGACCGCGTAAGTTTGCGCTCAACGGCGAAGCGCCGTTGGCGCAGGCGCGGCAGACACCACAAGGGCAAACGCCGCTGCTGTCGGTGAAGAACCTCAGCACGCGCTTCAGCATTCACGAAGGGCTGTTCAGCCGTACAACTGGGGCGGTGCACGCCGTGGAGAATATCTCGTTTGATCTGCTGCCGGGTGAAACCTTGTCGCTGGTCGGCGAATCCGGCTGTGGTAAATCCACCACCGGCCGCTCGCTGACGCGGCTGGTGCAGCCGGCCTCCGGGCAGATTGATTTTGATGGCAGCGACGTGCTCACCCTCTCCCGGCAAGAACTGCGCAAGCTGCGCTGCGCCATGCAGATGATTTTTCAGGATCCGTTTGCCAGCCTTAACCCGCGCATGTCGGTCCTTGAAGCCCTCACCGAACCTTTTTTACAGCATCGGCTGGGCAGTAAGGCCGCCGCACAGAGCAAAGCGGCTGAACTGATGACGCGCGTTGGCCTGCCCGCAACCATGCTGAAACGCTATCCGCACGAATTTTCCGGCGGCCAGCGTCAGCGCATCTGCATTGCCCGTGCGCTGATGCTCGATCCGAAGATGATCATTGCCGACGAGTCGGTTTCCGCCCTTGATGTCACCGTGAAAGCGCAGATCATCAATCTGCTGCTCGATCTGCAACACAGCCTGAATCTGTCGTATCTGTTTATCTCGCATGATATGGCAGTAGTGGAGCGCATCAGCCATCGTGTGGCGGTGATGCTGCTGGGAGAGATTGTTGAGATTGGACCGCGCGCGGCTATTTTTGAGAATCCGCAGCACCCATACACACAAAAACTGCTCGCGTCGGTGCCGGTGCCCGATCCGACGCGCCGCCATTTAAAACGGCACGTGGACGTCAGCGAGCTGAAGAGCCCGGTGCGCGCCAATGGGTTTGTGCCGGAAACACGGCATTATCAGGAAGTGAGCGCCGGACACTGGGTGATGCGGTAAAATGCTGGCCGCGTTTTTCACTTCATCAGCACCTGGAACTGCGGATTAAACTCATCAAAAATTGGCAGAGCCGCTGCGCCGAGGGCGGCGGTGTCGCTGCCGGTCATGCCGGTCTTGAGTCGCGTGCCGGTCAGATAGCGGCCGCGCACCGATTGGTAGAGCGGCGGCAGGCGCTGGATAATTTTATCCAGCAACACCGCTGGCATCATGCCGCCGATAATCACGCTCTCGGCATCAAAGATACACTCCAGCATATTAATACCCTGGCGCAGCGGCGTAAGCACGGTATCAATCCAGCGATCAAACAGCGCCGGATCAACCTGCAGTAAATCTTCCGGCAGCGCGCTCATCGGGTCGAGTCCGCAGAATTCGTAAGCGGCCTGCAGCGAAACATAACGCTCCAGGCAGCCATGATTGCCGCAGTAACACTCACGTCCACCGGGTTCAACCACCACATGCCCCACTTCACCGGCGTTGTGCGCATGGCCGCTGTACACATGGCCATCCATGATGATGCCCGCGCCCAGGCCCGTGCCAATGTACAGATAAATAAAGGAATTAAGATGACGCGCCACGCCGTGAAAACGTTCGCCAATCGCCGCGACGGTGGCATCATTCTCCAGCGTGACCGGCAGTCCACTCATCTCAGCAAGACGGGCGGCGATATCAACATCCTCCCAGCCGTGCAGCGTGGTCGGCCCCATTGACGAGATACCCTCCACACCAAACGGCCCCGGCATCACCACGCCAATACCCAGCACTTTTTGCCAGCGCGGCCCGGTCTGCTGTTTGATCTCCGCCAGCACCCCGGCAATGCGCTCTAATGTGGCATCCGGCTGCGGTTTTTGCACCATAATAAGGCGGCGAAAATGGATTTCACCGGTCAGGTCCACCAGCACAATCAGTAGCGTCTGATGGTCGAGATGGATGCCGATGGAAAACGCACTGGCCGGATTCAGGGTGACCGGAATCGCCGGCTGACCGCGGCCCTGCTTGCGCGGCTGACGGCTGGTGAGCAGCTCCGCCTGCTCCAGTTCAGCGACAATATTCGAGACGGTTTGCGGCGTTAGCGCGGTCAGTCGCGCCAGCTCGGCACGGGTCAACTCACCGTGCAGGCGTATCGCTTCGATAATCACCCGGCGATTGTGCGCGCGCGCATGTTCCAGATTGGTTCCCGACGTTTTCATCCTGCTCGCTTCCCTCTTTTAACCACCGCTGCGGACTGCCGCCTCAATATCTATGATCGGCAACACATTTTACAACCTGTTTACCTGACAGCGGCAAAAATCTGTGCAAAGTAGTGTCGGATGGCAGCGTTGTTTTCTGCCCTGGCACGTCCCTTGCTTTAGCTCACTGCTGTCAGCCACTGCGCGCTGGCAATCTGTGCGCGTTATTAAATCAATCAAATTGATTTAATTAAACACCCTCTACTGCATGAAGGCGAGAACGCAATGAAAAATCAGATGAAAGGTTGTTTTGCCGCCGTACTGTTCGCCTGCGCTGGCAGCGCGGCAGCGGCTACCACTACGCTCAACGCCCTGTTTATGACGCAGGCGGCCTATAGTGAAAATGATATCCGCGCCATGACGCAGGCGTTTCAGACAGCGCACCCGGACGTGCAGGTCAATCTCGAGTTTGTTCCTTACGAAGCGCTGCACGATAAGATCGTCGCGGCACGCGGCGCGGGCGGCAACGGTTACGATGTGGTGCTGTTTGATGCCATCTGGCCGGCGGAATTCAGCAAGTTCGACCTGCTGCAGGATGTCAGTAGCCGCATCAGCGCAGATGAAAAAGAGAAAATCTTCCCCGGCGCAATGAACACCGTGGTGTTCAAAGGAAAAACACTGGGCATGCCGTGGATCCTCGACACCAAATATCTCTACTACAACAAAGCGATGCTGGAAAAAGCCGGCATTAAAGATCTGCCGCAAACCTGGCAGCAGGTGCTGGATGATGCGCGCATCATTAAGCAGAAAAATATCGTTAAATATCCGCTGGTATGGAGCTGGTCACAGGCGGAAGCGCTGGTGTGTGACTACACCACGCTGGTCTCCGGCTTCGGCGGCAAATTCTATAACAACGGCAAGCTCGATTTCTCTACGCCAGCCTCGCTGCAGGCGGTGAAGCTGATGAAAAGCTCGCTCGATGAGGGCCTGACCAACCCGGCTTCGCGCGAATATCTGGAAGAGGACGTGCGCAAAGCCTTTTCCAACGGCGATGCGGCTTTCGCGCTCAACTGGACCTACATGTACAACATGGCCAACGATGCCAAACAGAGTAAAGTCGCCGGCCAGGTTGGCATCATGCCCGCACCCGGCGATGCGCCCAATCGTTTCGGCGCGGTCAACGGTTCGATGGGTCTGGGCATTGCCAAAGGCAGCAGCCATCCGGAGCAGGCGTGGCAGTACATCAGTTACATGACTTCGCAGCCGGTACAGAATAAATACGCCACGCTCAGTCTGCCGATCTGGAAAAGCTCCTATCAGGATCCCGCGGTCAGTAAGAATCAGGAGAGCCTGATCGCTGCTGCCGACAAATCGCTGAATGTCATGCTGTCGCGTCCGGAAACCGCTGATTACTCACGTCTCTCCAACACCCTGCAGCAGCAGCTGCAACAGGTTCTGGTCGGCAGCGCGACACCGGAAGCAGCCATGCAGGCGGTAGACAAAAGTGCGGCGCGTCTGCGTTAAGGGGTCAGTATGCTGAGTTTGCGTCAACGCGAACAACGGCAGGCGTGGGTGCTGCTGGCACCCATGCTACTGGTGATGCTGTTGCTCACCGCCTGGCCGCTGCTGCGCACTATCTGGCTGAGTTTTACCGATGCCGCGCTGATTGGCAGCGGCGGTGAAGCGCCGCAATGGATTGGCCTGGAGAACTATCTCTACGCCATTACCGATGCGGATTTTCAAACCTCGCTGTGGCGCACGCTCTACTTCACCGTGGTGTCGGTAGCGATTGAAGGCGTCATCGGCGTGCTGGTTGCGCTGCTGCTCAACCAGAAATTCGCCGGACGTAACGTGCTGCGCGTGCTGGTGATTCTGCCGTGGGCGCTGCCAACCATTGTGAACGCCATGATGTGGCGCCTCAATTTCAATCCGGACTACGGCAGTATCAACGCCCTGCTGACGCAACTCGGTATTATCGATGGCTACCGCAGCTGGCTGGGATCGCCGGCTTCCGCGCTCAACGCGGTAATGTTTGCCGACATCTGGAAAAACTATCCGCTGGTGACACTGCTGGTGCTGGCGGCGCTGCAGTCGGTGCCGGAGGATCTCTACGAAGCGGCGCGGCTGGATGGCGCATCGGCATGGCGGCGTTTTCGTGCCATCACCTTTCCGGCGATTGTCGGATCGCTCAGCGTCGCGCTGGTGTTACGCACTATCGACGCCTTTAAAATCTTCGACATCATCTATGTGATGACGCGCGGCGGTCCGGTCGACAGCACCAAAACGCTGAGCTTTTACGTCTATCAGGAATCCTTCAGCTACCTGCGCGCCGGCAGCGGTGCGGCTTATGCCATGTTAATGACGCTGCTGTGCGCGGTGCTGATCACCCTTTACATGCTATTACTGTGGCGGCAGCGCCGTCGGGGAAGTGCCTATGAAGGTTAAACTGCGTACCTGCGCTAAATACGCGGCGGCGCTGCTGGTGGCGATCTCCGTCGTGGCACCGATGGGCTGGCTGTTTCTGATGAGCGTCAGCGCCACCAGCGATCTGACACGCGTGCCGCTGGAGTGGCTGCCGCGCCAGTGGGATTTCAGCCGCTACGGCAGACTGATCTCGCTGGAACCCGGCCAGCCCGGCGCGCTGTTTCTGCATGCGCTGGGTAACAGCCTGCTGGTGGCGACCGGCGCGACGCTGGTGTGTCTGCTGCTGGCGATTCCGGCGGCGTTCAGCTTCTCGCGCTATCGCGGTCGCGACGGCTGGCTGTTCGCGTCTCTGGCCATCTATATGGTGCCGCCGGTGGCGTTTGTGCTGCCGCTCTACTTTCTGCTGCAGCAGTTCGATCTGCTCAACACCCGACCCGGTTTGATCATCGTGTACTGCTCGCTGATTTTGCCGTTTCTCACCTGGATGCTGAAAAACCAGTTTGATGCCCTGCCGCAGGATATCGAACAGGCCGCGCGTCTTGATGGCCTGCGCGTCTGGCAGGTGCTGCTGCGCATTACGCTGCCGCTGGCGAAGCCGGTGCTGGGCGCGGCGGCGCTGTTTGGCTGGCTGCTGGCGTGGGATGAATTTTTCTACGCCCTGCTGTTCACCAGTAACATCGCCGCGCAAACCCTGCCGGTCACCATTGCCGGCTTTACCGCAGGCCGCGCCACCGATGATGGGCTGATTGCCGCCGTCGGCATTCTGGCGTCGGTTCCTCCTCTCTTTATCGCTATCTGGCTGCAAAAAACGCTGGTCAGCGGCCTTGCCAGTGGCGGGAGCAAAGGATGATGAGCAATAAGGAAGCCCGCGCCACGCTCTACGTGGTGGGCAATATCAATGTCGATGTCATCATGGGTACGCTGGACAGCTGGCCGCAGCGTGGCACCGAAGTGATGCTGCAGCACAGTGAGCTGCGTCCGGGCGGTTCGGCGGGCAACTGCGCGCTGGCGCTGGAAGCGATGCAGGTGCGCCATCGCGCCGTCGCTAATCAGGGCGATGACGGCCTCAGCGCATGGCTGGCGAGCCATTTTCCGCACAGCGCGGCGCACTGGACACGCTACGCCTGCGAAACCTCGCTCACCGTTGGCGTCACGCACTCCGATCACGAGCGATCGTTCCTCAGCAATCTCGGTCACATTGTGCGGCTCAGCGCGCAGGACGTGTTGAGCCAGCTCCCGGCGCAAGCCAGCAGCGGCGATATCGTGCTGTTGTGCGGCACGTTTCTCTGCCTGCAACTGTATGACGACTATCCGCAGTTGCTGGCCGAACTGCAGCAGCGCGGGTTTATCACTGCCGTCGATACCGGCTGGCCGCCTCAGGGCTGGAGCGATGAGGTACGCGCGCAGATCGCCCGCTGGCTGCCGCAGTGCGACTGGCTGCTGCTCAATGAAGTCGAAACGGTCGGGCTGAGTGGGGCAGATGATCTGCACACCGGCGCGCACCTGCTGGCGCAACGGCTCAGCGGGCGCGGCGGCTGCGTGGTGAAATGCGGTGCGCAGGGCGCAGGCTGCTGGCAACGTCAGCACAGCCTGCAACAGCCTGGTCGCGCAGTCGCGGTGGTCGACACCATCGGTGCCGGCGACAGCTTTAACGCCGGTTTTCTTACCGCGCTGCTGCATCAGCAGGATCTTGCCACCGCGCTGCAATGGGGCATTGCGGTGGCCTCACTGGCAATCAGCACGCAGCCACGTCGCTATCCCGACTGGCAACAACTGCAACTATGCGCACAGGAGTTTTAAATTATGGCCGGTGTTGAACTCGTTAAAGTGGCCAAGCGCTACGGTAAACAGTCGGTGCTGCATCCGCTCGACCTGACCATTCCCGACGGCAGCTTTACCGTGCTGGTTGGCCCGTCCGGCTGCGGCAAGTCGACGCTGCTGCGCCTGCTCGCCGGACTGGAGAGTCTCTCCGACGGCGCGATTCTGATGGATAAAGTGCAGATTAACGATCGCGATCCCGCCGATCGCGACATTGCGATGGTGTTTCAGAGTTATGCGCTTTATCCGCATCTGACGGTGGCCGAAAACCTGGCGTTTCATATGCAGGTGAAAAAGGTACGCCGCGATGAGCAGCAGCAGAAAATCGCGCGCATCGCCGCGATTCTTGGCATAGATAAGCTGCTGCAGCGCTACCCGCGCGCGCTATCGGGTGGGCAGCGTCAGCGCGTGGCGATGGGCCGCGCCATGGTGCGTAATCCGCAGGTGTTTCTGTTTGACGAACCGCTCTCTAACCTTGATGCCCAGCTGCGTATGGAGCTGCGCGCCGAGATCAAGTCACTGCATCAGCGTTTCAAAACCACCATGGTGTATGTCACGCACGATCAGGTAGAAGCGATGACGCTGGCCGACCAGATTGTGGTGATGAAAGAGGGACGCATCGTGCAACAGGGCGCACCGCTGGCGATCTACGATCGTCCGGCAGATACCTTTGTGGCGCGTTTTATTGGTTCGCCGCCCATGAACCTGTTGCCGGCACAATTGCTGACGCATGACGGCGTGCCGGGCGTGCAGTGTCAGGACTGGTGGCAGCCGCTGCCCGCGCAGTGGCAGGCGGTGGCGCGGGAACGTGAAGGCGCTGCCGTGACGCTGGGGGTGCGCCCGCACGATTTGTGCGAAGTGCAGGACGGCGCGCCTGCGAGGGTGAACGTGGTGGAGATTACCGGGGAATCAACTCTGCTGCACCTTGACTGGCACGGTCATGCGCTGCACATGCAGATGGCCGGACGGCATGCGGCCGGCAGTGGTGCGACGCTGCGCATCGGTTTCAATCCGCAAAAAATTCATCTGTTCGATGCCGAAAGTGGTTTACGCCTGGCGGAAAAGTAAGCGCGGCGCGGTTTTCAGGTGCCGGGGCGCATCAATGCGCACCCGGCCCAAAAACCTGTTATTACCTTGCAGGATCAGGGTTTACGGTGACCAGACGGGCTGACTTTTTCCCTCCGGCGTCAGCCTTCAGCCGTCACCGGCTGGAACGTCCGGCGGTTGACGCTGGTCAGCACCACCAGCAGTGCCATCATCAGCAACTCCACCGCCAGCGTACCGCTGATGGCTGCCAGATGGTTACCATGCTGATTGATCTGGGTGAACACGCCGCCGAGCAGCATCGGTCCCAGTCCCAGCGCCGATTGCTGCACGGTAGACAGCACCGCACTGCCTGCGCCGGCCTGATGATGCGGCACCCCGCTCATGCCAATCCGGTAGAAGGTGCTGACAATAAACGACTGGCCAAAGCCAATCAGCGCGGTAGCCGGAATCAACGTAGCAATGCCCACCTGCGGCCACTTAAGCTGCAGCGTCGCGATCAGCGCCACCAGCCCGACCATCTGAATCGCACAGCCAGACAGTAACGTGGCACGTTTACCATAGCGCTCAACCATGCGGGTAGTACGCATTGAGCCGATAAAATAGGCCGCACCCAGGGCAATAAATGCGTTGCCGGACTGGAAAGCGGTCATGCCGATGCCGGATTGCAGTGTCAGCGCCACCGCAAACATAAAGCCGCTCCAGCAGGAGAAGAACAGCACCGCCAGCGTCAGACCAAAACGCACGCTGGAAAGACGCAACAGCGAGGGCGGCAGCAGCGGCGATCCGCCAGCGGCTTCCAGTCGCAGCGCGCTATGACGCAGCCGATGCAGAAACAACGGAAACAGCGCCAGTAGTAACAGGCACGGCCACGACCAGTGCAGTAGCGGCCCCAGCGCGAGGGCCAGCATCAGACAGCCGATCGCGCCGGCCAGCAGCAGCGTACCGCTCACATCCACCGGCACCCGCTTGAGGTTATGCGTTTCCGGCACGAAGCGGCGCGCGGTTAGCAGGACGAACAGGCAGATCGGCAGGTTGATGAGAAACACGCTGCGCCAGCCGTAGCCGCCAATATCGGCTTTGATCAAAAAACCGCCCAGCACCTGGCCAATAATAAAAGCCAGCCCGCCGATACCGCCGTACAGGCCAATGGCCCGCGCATGCGCCCTGCCCTGCAGCGTAACGTGCAGCGTGGCGAGAATCTGCGGCACCATAAAAGCGGCGCCTACGCCCTGCAGCGCGCGGGCAAACATCAGCATGCCGACGCTGTTAGCGATGCCGCACAATAATGACGCAATGCCAAAGATCCAGACGCCGGCAAGGAACACACGACGGCGGCCAAAGTTATCGCCCAGGCGTCCGCCCATCGCCAGACAAATAGCAAAAGCGATACCGTACACCGCCACGATCAGCGCCAGCGCGATCGGCGAGGCACGCAGCGATTGCGCCATCGCATCCAGCGCGACGTTGACTATGGAAAAGTCGATCATCGGCAATAGCTGCCCGGCCAGCAGGACCACCAGTCCTGCACGTTGAAGTTGCGATGTCTGCATAGCGTTAACCTTGTTTTTAGTTTCACTACGGCATAGCATCACCTAACCGTTAAACGGGTACCAGTTCTTGATTATCATGGTATAAATTCTACCCGTCTCGTCTGGAGAGCTGCTGATGAGCACCGCGCAAACCCTTACCCCCGCTGAGCTGAACAACCGTAAATTACTCGGTACCTTTTTACGTACGCGCCGCGAGAGCCTGGATCCTAACCGCCTCGGTTTACCGCGTATGCGTCAGCGCCGCACGCCGGGTTTACGCCGTGAAGAGGTAGCGCAGCTGGCGGATGTCGGCGTCACCTGGTACACCTGGCTGGAACAGGGGCGCGATATCAAAGCCTCCACCAAAACGCTGACGGCCATCGCCAGCGCCCTGCAATGCAATGATGTTGAGACGCAGCATCTTTTCTCGCTGGCCGGAAACACTCTGCCATCGACGCGCGTCGCTGCTGCCTGCTGCAAACTCGCCGGACATAATCAGCAAATGCTGGATGCCATTCAGCTGCCGGCGATCATCGAAACGCCGCGCTTCGATATTCTCGGCTATAACCAGGCGTGGTGTGCGCTGATGGGCGTCGATTTAGCCCAGATCGCGCCGGAAGATCGCAACTGTATCTGGCTGGCGTTCAACCATGCCGGCTGGCGTAACGTGATGACCGACTGGGACGAAGTAATGCCACAGATGGTGGCGATGTTTCGCGGTCAGATGGGCGAGCATCTGGGCGATCCGCACTGGGAAAGCTTTCTGGCGCGATTGCTGAACAGTTCCGATGAGTTCGCGCACACCTGGCAGCGCTACGAACTAGGCAAGGTGGAAAACCGCGTAAAACGCTTTTACCGTGCCGAAGTAGGCGAAATGATCCTGCGCCAGAACAACTGGTGGTCGGCGTCACGCAACGGTGACCGCCTGCTGGTGTATGTGCCGGATGATGCCGCCAGCGCAGCGGCGCTGCAACAGTTAACGGCGCGCTGAATCCTGCCGCTTTCTTAACATGTCAGGCTGAAAGTGTTTATACGTTGTATCAACATCATCACGGCTATACAATGTATACACATTCTTCGGAGGCCTGTTATGACGACCGTCACCTTAAAGAAATGGGGCAACAGTCCCTCGATTCGCATCCCGTCCAGCGTGATGCAATCCGCGTCGCTCAGCGTGGACGATAAACTGGAACTCAGCGTTGAAGATGGCAAACTGATCCTTGTGCCGCTCAGGGAAAAGGTGTATTCACTGGACGCTCTGCTGGACGAGATCACCGACGATAACGTCCATGATAAAATTGATTTTGGACCTTCAGTGGGCAAGGAAAGAATCTGATGGTGTCACGTTTTGTTCCCGATGCAGGCGATCTCATCTGGCTGGATTTTGATCCCACCCTTGGCCATGAACAGGGCGGCCATCGTCCTGCGGTTGTGCTGAGTCCCTTTGCCTATAACAACAAGGTTGGCATGTTGTTGTGCGTCCCATGTACCACCCAGGTCAAAGGCTATCCTTTTGAAGTTTCCCTTACCGGTAGCCGTGATAGTGTGGCGCTGGCCGATCAGGTCACCTCCATCGACTGGCGCGCCAGAAAAGTGGTGAAAAAAAGCCATGTGACCGCCGAGGAACTGAGTGAGATTCGCGCTAAAGCTAAAGCGCTGATTGGCTGACGTCCGTTATCTTTGCCATCGCCACCGATAAGAATGTCCTGCGCTATCCCCAACCTTATTTATCCTGACTATGCTTATCAGACGATAATAAATTCAGGAGAGCGCATGAAACTACTTTATTTCGTTTCGCTTATTGCTGCAGCCGGTTATTTACTGGCTTTCTTACCTAAACTGCGCACCCGTCGCGAGCCTGTGGCTTATTGGGGGTGCTGGGCTTATTTAGGTCTGAACGCGGTATATTGGTCAGTATTTGCGTTTCGCTATTATTTTCTGCGCTAACCGTGGTAACGTCATGAAGGAGTTATGTTATGTCAGAAAACAATCGCGATCGGATGCCCTATTTACTCTATTTTTCCCGTCAGCGTTTACTGGTGGAAAATATCGATGGCCACATCGTTGATATTGGCGGTGCGGAAAGAGTGGGCGATCGTTATCGCTGGCAGCTGGACGGTAAAGATGCCGGGGGAGAAACGGAGCAGGAAGTGGACGAATTACTGGCCGAGGTGGAAAAACACCTTAGCTTTTTGTTCGTCGATGGCCAGTTTACCAGCCTGCCCGATGTCAGTGCTGACTATGGCGATCGGCTGGATAACGCGCCCTCACGGCAAATTGCACTACCCGAGCTCAACGACCGCGATGAAGATATCGTGCGTTAAGCCACTGAAGCAGGCTGCCGTCAGGCAGCCTGTCAGCACTCAGGCCGCTGGCGTGGTACTGGCCATACCGGGCACCAGAATCACTTTGCGGCAATCCTCTTTGCGTTTTTCAAAGATTTCATAGCCGCGCGCGGCCTCTTCCAGCGGCATATGGTGCGTCACAATCTCTTCCGGCGTCAGCAGCCCTTGCTCAATCAGCGACAGCAGGCGCGGTAAATAGGCCTGCACATGCGTCTGGCCCATTTTAAACGTCAGTCCTTTATCGAATGCATCGCCAAACAGGAAGCCGTGGATAAAGCCGGCATACACGCCCGGCACGCTGACCACACCGCCACGGCGTACCGCCGCAATACACTGCCGCAGCGCCTTCCCGCTGCTGCCCTCCAGCTTCAGATTACTCATCACCGTTTCCGTCAGGCTGCCCTTGGCTTCAAAACCTACCGCATCGATTACCGCATCAACGCCCCGGTGGCCCTGGGTATGATCAATGATCCAGCCAGCAGGATCGTCGATTTCATCAAAATTGATCGGCGTAACCCCATAACGCTGGCGGGCAAATTCCAGTCGATAAGCGTTGTGGTCAATCATAAAGATCTCTTCCGCCCCTGCCAGGCGCGCGCAGGCGGCGCTCAGTAACCCGACCGGGCCGGCGCCAAAAATGGCGACGCTGGAGCCTTTATCCAGCCCGGCATTTTGCACTGCCTGCCAGGCGGTGGGCAGGATATCGGAGAGAAACAGCACTTTCTCATCCGGTAGCGCCAGCGGCACTTTAAATGGCCCGACATTGGCTTTTGGCACCCGTACATATTCCGCCTGGCCGCCCGGCACGCCACCGTACAGTTTGCTGTAGCCAAATAACGCTGCAGGAGGGGTAATATTTTTCTTGTTTAAAATAGCACCGCGCCCGCTATTGGTATTTTCACAGGCTGCATACTGATGCAGATGACAAAAGAAACAGTCGCCACAGGCAATAACAAAGGGCACCACAACGCGATCGCCAATTTTTACGTTGGTAACCTCACTCCCCGCTTCGACCACTTCACCCATAAATTCGTGACCAAATATATCACCGTGATCGGTACCGGGAATTTTCCCGCGATAAAGATGTAAGTCGGAGCCGCAAATTGCCGTCGCGGTGACGCGTAAAATAATGTCGTCCGGCTGCTCTAAAATCGGGTCAGGAACAGTTTCAACGCGCACCCGATGTGGGCCATGATAAGTTAACGCTTTCATAATCGGCTCCTCATAAATAAGCGTAACGAAAGGCTGTCTTTATTTAACCTGAATCGCTTAAGCCTGGTAGCAATAGTCGAATAGGCAAGCGTATCGGTATCGGGTGCAGAGCGGGGTCCGGCGCAGTTGCGCTTTGTGCGATATCTCGCAGAGAGGCATTTCTTACAGTAACGGCTAAAAATAATACTGGATATGCAAACAGTATATTGTATACTTATCCAGCAGTCTGATGGACTGTTCCACGTTTGTAAGAGGTGATACTGATGATGATCTCAACGGAAAGTCTTGCTGCTCTCAACGCAACCCTGCTGATGAGCAGCCGTGAAATTGCCAGAATAACCGGCATCACGCATGGCGAAGTGAAGCGCCTGATTAAAAGCCTGGAAACCGCGCAGCGCCTTTCCCAGCCTGTCACGGTGAATCATTACGAGCATGAAGGTGAGACACGTCAGGAGTTTCAGCTAAATAAACGTGACTCGCTGCTGGCGGTTGCTCGTCTTTCCCCTGGCTTTACCGCCGAACTGCTGGACCGCTGGCAGGAGCGGGAAAAATTCACCCATCTGCCCGATTTCACCAATCCGGCGGAAGCGGCCCGTGCCTGGGCAGAACAGTTTGAGCAACGCCGTGCGGCGGAACAGCAACTGGCGCTGACGGCCCCAAAGGCAGAATTCTTTGATCGCTTTGTTGATGTGCATGAGTCGCTGGGTTTTCGCCAGCTGTGCAAAATGCTCAAAGTGAAAGAGCCGGAGTTTCGGCAGTTTCTGCTTGAGCGCAACATTATGTACCGTGACAAAGGTGCGCTGACGCCACAGCAGCACCATCTGCAGGCTGGCTATTTTGCGCTGCGCAGCGGAATGGGTGAAAACCAGCATGCTTTTTCGCAGGCACGGTTTACCGCGAAAGGTGTGAAGTGGGTTGCCAGCCTGTGGGCCGGTCATGTCGCTGCACGGCCGAATGGTGTCGCTGCCTGATATTCAGCCGGTCAGGACGACCGGCTGGATTCGCTTAGCGCTGATGGCGGCGGCGCTGGAGCCGATGGCGAAACTGCCTGACCTCTTCGCGTGACCAGCAGCGAGAGGAGAGC
This sequence comes from Type-C symbiont of Plautia stali, assembly GCF_059730935.1. Taxonomy (NCBI): domain Bacteria; kingdom Pseudomonadati; phylum Pseudomonadota; class Gammaproteobacteria; order Enterobacterales; family Enterobacteriaceae; species Type-C symbiont of Plautia stali. The sequence goes on from NZ_AP035924.1 coordinate 579,051, forward strand.
GGCAGGCTGTCATCAACCGCCGCCGGCAGCGGCAATTTTTCCAGCGTGCCACGATTACACATAGCACGCGCCAGCGTGTTACAGGGGATATCAAGGTATTGCGCCATCTGCGGCAGCGTCATCAGGGTGGTACGCATACTCACCTCCATCTGGCTTATGTTTCGCCTTCCATGGTTGAGCAGCCCGGCAGATGTTTTTTTGATCGCGATCAGCCTACGCCTTAATTCAGGTTAAAAATTAATCAACCCGCTACCCTGTGGTCTGCGCCATCGCTTCGCTCACTGTGCCGCCGGAAAGTTTCGCTGAATCGGTGCAAACGCGCTGGCGGTTTTGCCGATCAGCCGTTGTGGCCGGAACTCTTTCAGCAGATCGCTGGGACTGTCGCCGATCAGTTCTTCCGCCACCAGCCGGCCAATCAGCGGTGATAACGTGATGCCGCTGTGCGTCACCGCGACATACACGCGCTGATGCGGGGTGACAAAGCCCAGTGCCGGCAAACCATCAGCCGGACGCGCCCGCTGCCCGACGACAATCTGCTCGATCTGCAACGCACCGGCCGTGGCAAACAGCGCACGGTAGCGCTCACGAAACTGATCGGCGATGGCGCCATGAGTCGACGGCGGCGCGCCCGGATCGGCCAGATGATCGAGATCCAGCGCCTGTAACAGTAACCGCCCGCCGCCGTCCGGCCGCACGTTCAGCTGCGGAGAAATCAGGTTGGTGCCAAGCGATAACGGCTGCGGTGCGGTGCGCGCCAGAAAGCTGCAGGCCACCGCATCAGGCTTGCTGGTGTCAATCAGCGCCAGTTCCAGTCCAAGCGTATGCAGCAGCTGATTGGCCCAGCGTCCGGTCGCCAGCACCAGACGATCACCCTGCCACTGCTCACCCTGCTCCAGCTGCACCGTCACGCCTTCCGCATTTTCACTGATGTGCTGAATCGCCTGATGCTGATGCAGTACCGCGCCGTGCGCCTGCGCCTCTGACCACAGCCGTGCCAGATACAGCGCCGGATAGAGCACCGATTCCGTTGGAAAATGCCAGATGCTGCCGTGCACCGCAGACGCGCGCAGTTCAGGAATTTCCTGCTGCAGCTCGGCCAGCGTCCTTTGCCGTGCCGCATAGCCAGCGGCCTGCAAGGCGGTGGCACGCTGCTGCAGTTGCTGTTCGGCTTCACCCGCGCCGGCCCACTCCCAGGTGCCACAAGGTTCCAGCCAGCGCACGCCATTGGTCTGCGTCAGCTGCAGCCGGATATGCTCCTCCATCGCCAGCGCATTGAGGCGGTGGTAGCTGGCAGGCTGTTTGCCGTTGGAGTTTACCCAGGCAAATGTGGTGCTGCTGGTGCCCGCGCCCATGTGTTGCCGGTCAAAGAGGGTCACCTGCGCGCCCTGCCGCGCCAGCGCCCACGCCACGGCGAGGCCGATCACACCCGCACCGATTACCGCCACTTTTTGCGTCGTCATAGCTGTCTCCTCTGATTGCCCGTCATCATAGCAGTCACCGCAGCGAAAACTGGCCTGAGGGTCATAGGAATTACTTCTCAGATTATTCAATAAATAAAAAAAGCGTGACGGTGCGTTAAAGTCGCTTCGCTCGCTGGCGCACTCCCCTTACCGGGTCTACGGTTAATTGAAAAAGCACAAGAATTTAACTAACCATGGAAAGCCGCTATGACCGCCCATGTCGATACCACAGCAAGCCAGGAAAGCGATCTCCTTCAGTTGCATCACGCATTGCAGGCTCATCTTGAACATTTATTGCCTGCCGGGCAGCAGGCCGATCGCGTTCGGGCTGCCATGCGTGCCGGCACGCTGGCACCGGGCAAACGTATTCGTCCGCTCTTGCTGCTGCTGGCAGCACGCGATATGGGCTGTGACGTGGCGCAGCACGGCATCCTTGATCTTGCCTGTGCAGTCGAAATGGTGCACGCCGCCTCACTGATCCTTGACGACATTCCATCAATGGATAACGCCCGGATGCGACGTGGGCGCCCGGCAATCCACTGTGAATATGGGGAAAACGTGGCGATCCTGGCAGCGGTCGCGCTACTCAGCCGCGCCTTTGAGGTGATTGCACTCGCGCCGGGTCTGCCGGCAACGCACAAAGCCGAAGCCATTGCCGAGCTCTCCTCTGCCGTGGGCCTGCAGGGACTGGTTCAGGGTCAGTTCCAGGATCTGCATGACGGCGCACACAGCCGCAGTCCGGAAGCCATCACCCTGACCAACGAACTGAAAACCAGCGTCCTGTTTCGCGCCACGCTGCAGATGGCGGCGATTGCGGCCGATGCGTCAGTGCAGGTGCGTCAGCGTTTAAGCTATTTTGCGCAGGATTTAGGTCAGGCATTCCAGTTACTGGACGACCTGGCAGATGGCTCTAAACACACTGGCAAGGACTGTCATCAGGATCAGGGCAAATCCACTCTGGTGCAGATGCTGGGTCCGGAAGGGGCTGAACGTCGTCTGCGCGACCATTTAAGCAGCGCCGATGCACACCTTGCCTGCGCCTGCCATCGCGGTGTCGCCACCCGTCAATATATGCACGCCCTGTTTAATCAACAGCTGGCGATGTTTAACTGAAGCCGGTCATACCTATGGGGCATTTTGCCGTTATTGCACCACCGCTCTACAGCCACTTTCACGCATTGCAGGCGCTGGCGCAAACGCTGCTGGCGCGCGGACACCGCATCACCTTTATTCAGCAAAGCGATGCACGCACCTTGCTGAGCGACGAGCGTATTGCCTTTGTGGCCGTCGGCGAGCGCACGCATCCTGCCGGATCGCTCTCCAGCGAACTCAGGCGGCTGGCCGCACCGGGCGGGCTGTCGCTGTTTCGCGTGATTCACGATCTGGCCAGCACCACCGATATGCTGTGCCGCGAACTGCCCGCGGTGCTGAAACGCCTGCAGGTCGATGGCGTGATTGCCGACCAAATGGAAGCGGCTGGCGGTCTGGTGGCAGAGGCGTTACAGCTGCCATTCGTGTCGGTGGCCTGCGCGCTGCCGGTCAATCGTGAAGCGGCCATTCCGCTGGCGGTAATGCCCTTTCGCTTTGCTCAGGATGAGAAAGCGCTGCAGCGCTATCAGGCCAGCAGCGACATCTACGACCGCATCATGCGTCGTCATGGCGCTGTGATCGCTCGTCATGCGCGCGCCTTCGGCCTGCCCGAGCGCCATGGCTTACATCAGTGTCTGTCGCCGCTGGCGCAAATCAGTCAACTGGTGCCCGCTTTTGATTTTCCACGCCAGCAACTGCCAGCCTGCTATCACAGCGTGGGCCCGCTGCGGACTCCAGTCGCTACCGGCGCGCTCGCCGCACCCTGGCCAGCGCTGCGCCAGCCAGTGGTATATGCCTCGCTGGGCACGCTACAGGGGCATCGTTTTCGCCTGTTTCTGCATCTGGCCCAGGCCTGCCGCAATCAGCAGCTGTCGCTGGTGGTGGCACACTGCGGCGGGTTGACTGCCAGCCAGGCACATCAGCTCAGACTGGCCGGTGCTGCGTGGGTGACCGATTTTGTGGATCAGCGGGCGGCGCTGCAGCATGCGCAACTGTTTATCACTCACGCCGGTCTGAACAGTGCGCTGGAAGCGCTGGAATGCGGCACGCCGATGCTGGCGCTGCCGATCGCCTTCGATCAGCCCGGCGTGGCGGCACGTATTGAGTGGCACGGCGTCGGCCGGCGCGCCTCACGTTTCAGCCGCGTCGCGCAGCTGGAGCACCACCTGCAACAGTTGCTGAGTGACGATCGCTATCGTCTGCGCATGTCAGCCATTCAGGCGCAGCTGCAGCGGGCCGGTGGCTGTACGCGCGCGGCGGATATTGTCGAGCAGGCGCTGTGTCAGCAGCAAATCGTGCTGGCGGAGGCCACCTGATGCGCGCACCTTATGATGTCATTCTGGTCGGTGCCGGCCTGGCTAACGGGCTGATTGCGCTGCGTTTACGCCAGCTGCAGCCCGCACTTAAAATTTTGCTGCTGGAGAGCCAGGCGCAGCCGGCCGGCAATCATACCTGGTCGTTCCATCGCGAAGACGTCAGCGAAGCGCAGTTTCGCTGGCTCGAGCCGCTGCTTTCGGCGCGCTGGCCCGGTTATCAGGTACGCTTCCCCACCCTGCGTCGCCAGCTGGATGGTGAATATTGCTCCATTGGCTCGGAGGATTTTGCCCGGCACTTACAGCAGGTGCTCGGTACCGCGCTACGCACCGCAGCGCCGGTCAGCGACGTCTCGCCCACCGGAGTCAGACTGGCGGATGGCGGGATGTTACAGGCGCAGGCGGTGATTGACGGACGCGGGCTGCAGCCGACACCGCATCTGCAGCTCGGCTATCAGGCATTTGTCGGTCAGGAGTGGCAGCTGGCCGCGCCGCATGGCCTGCAGCAGCCAATATTGATGGACGCCAGCGTCGATCAGCAGCAGGGTTATCGCTTTGTTTACACCCTGCCGCTCAGCGCCAGCCGTTTACTGATTGAAGATACCCATTACATCAACCATGCCACGCTGGATGCCGCACAGGCGCGCCGGCACATTACGGATTATGCCCACCAGCGCGGCTGGAATTTGCGCCAGCTGATGCGCGAGGAGCACGGTTCGCTGCCGATCACGCTCAGCGGCGATATCGATCAGTTCTGGCAACAGCAGCACGGACAACCGTGCAGCGGGCTGCGCGCCGGACTATTTCACGCCACTACCGGTTACTCGCTGCCCGCCGCGGTGGCGCTGGCGGAGATGATTGCCAGCACGCTGCCCGCCGATGCCCATACGCTGAGCCACTGCATCGAATCCTTTGCCCGTCAGCACTGGCGCGAGCAGCGCTTTTTCCGTCTGTTAAATCGCATGCTGTTTCTTGCCGGACGGCCTGAACAGCGCTGGCGCGTGATGCAGCGTTTTTACCGGCTTGACGCCGGATTGATTAGCCGCTTTTACGCCGGGCAACTGCGCCTCAGCGATAAAGCACGCATTCTGTGCGGCAAACCGCCGGTCCCTCTCGGCGAAGCGCTGCGCGCATTGATGATAACCTCTCCGTTACCAGGGAAGAAATAATGAAACGCACCTATGTGATTGGCGCAGGCTTCGGTGGCCTGGCGCTGGCGATTCGTCTGCAAGCGGCCGGCGTGCCGGTCACGCTGCTGGAGCAGCGCGATAAGCCTGGCGGGCGCGCCTATGTGTATCAGGATCAGGGTTTTACCTTTGATGCCGGTCCGACGGTGATTACCGATCCCAGCGCTATCGAGGCGCTGTTTACGCTGGCAGGCAAGCAACTCAGTGATTATGTCGACCTGATGCCGGTAACGCCGTTTTATCGCCTGTGCTGGGAAGACGGCAGGCAGCTGGACTACGACAACAATCAGGCGCAGCTGGAGCAGCAGATTGCTACTTTTAACCCACAGGATGTCGCCGGTTACCGCCAGTTTCTGGCCTATTCACAGGATGTGTTTCGTGAGGGCTATCTGAAACTTGGCACTGTGCCTTTTCTGCATTTCCGCGACATGCTGCGTGCCGGGCCACAGCTGGGTCGGCTGCAGGCCTGGCGCAGTGTCTACAGCATGGTGGCGAAATTTATTCAGGACGATCATCTGCGCCAGGCTTTTTCCTTTCACTCGTTGCTGGTCGGCGGTAATCCTTTTGCAACGTCTTCGATCTATACCTTAATTCACGCACTGGAGCGCGAATGGGGCGTGTGGTTTCCGCGCGGCGGTACCGGCGCGCTGGTTGATGGCATGGCGCGGCTGTTTCGCGATTTGGGCGGTGAACTGCTGCTCAACGCCGAAGTCAGCCAGCTGGAGACCGAGGGTAACCGCATCAGCGGTGTACAGCTGAAGGATGGGCGCCGTTTTGCCGCCGCCGCCGTTGCGTCAAATGCTGACGTGGTGCATACCTACGATCGCCTGTTAAGCCAGCATCCTGCAGCGCGTAAACGCGCGGCGACGCTGAAGCGCAAGCGGATGAGTAACTCGCTGTTTGTACTTTATTTTGGTCTTAATCATGCACACCCGCAGCTGGCGCACCACACGGTGTGCTTTGGTCCGCGCTATCGTGAATTGATCGATGAGATCTTCAATAGCAGCCAGCTGGCGGAAGATTTCTCGCTGTATCTGCACGCGCCCTGCTCCAGCGATCCGTCGCTGGCACCGGCAGGCTGCGGCAGTTTTTACGTGCTGGCGCCGGTGCCGCATCTCGGTACCGCCGCAATTGACTGGCAACAGGAAGGACCGCGCTTGCGCGATCGCATTTTTGCTTATCTGGAGGAGCACTATATGCCGGGTCTGCGACAGCAGTTAGTGACACACCGTATGTTTACGCCGTTTGATTTTCGCGACACGCTGCACGCGCATCAGGGCTCAGCGTTTTCGCTCGAACCCATTTTGACGCAAAGCGCCTGGTTCCGGCCGCATAACCGCGATGCCGACATCACTAACCTTTATCTGGTGGGGGCTGGCACGCATCCCGGTGCCGGTGTGCCAGGCGTGATTGGCTCCGCGAAAGCGACCGCCCAGCTGATGGTGGAGGATCTGACCGGATGAACCAACCGCCGCTGATTGAGCAGGTCACGCAAACCATGGCGCTGGGCTCCAAAAGTTTCGCCAGCGCTACCCGGCTGTTTGATCCTCCAACGCGCCGCAGTACGCTGATGCTGTACGCATGGTGTCGTCATTGTGACGATGTGATAGATGGTCAGACGCTGGGAGAAGGCGGCACACAGCACGCGGTGGCGGATGCCCAGGCACGGATGCGCCACCTGCAAATCGAAACCCGCCGCGCCTACAGCGGTGCCCACATGGATGAACCAGCGTTTCGTGCCTTTCAGGAAGTGGCGCTGACGCATCAGCTTCCCCAGCAGCTGGCGTTTGATCATCTGGAAGGATTTGCGATGGATGCGCGTGAAGAACGTTACGCGTGTTTCGGGGACACGCTGCGTTACTGCTATCACGTGGCCGGCGTGGTGGGGTTAATGATGGCGCGCGTGATGGGCGTACGTGATGAGCGCGTACTCGATCACGCCTGTGATTTGGGTCTGGCGTTTCAGCTGACCAATATCGCACGGGATATCGTTGAGGACGCGGAGAATGGCCGTTGCTATCTGCCACAAAGCTGGCTGGATGAGGCCGGACTGAGCGCCGCCCAGCTTGCCGATCCGCAACATCGCGCAGCGCTGGCCCCGCTGGCGGCGCGTCTGGTGCACGAGGCCGAGCCGTACTATCAGTCAGCGCGCAGCGGGCTGCCCGGACTGCCGCTCCGTTCGGCGTGGGCGATCGCCACCGCGCGCGGCGTTTACCGGGAAATTGGCGTAAAAGTGCAGCACGCCGGTGCCCGGGCGTGGGATGCGCGCCAGCGCACCAGTAAAGGCGAAAAGCTGGCGCTGCTGGTGAAAGGTGCCGGCGTCGCGCTTACTTCGCGCCTTGCTCATCCCCAGGCGCGTCCTGCCGGTCTGTGGCAGCGTCCGCGTTGACACGACGCCCATGGCGCTGGCGCAGCGTCGCCTGCAGCTTGTGCAGCGGCGGGGCGTAAAGAAAGCCAAAGGAAACGCAGCCTTCCCGTCCCCGCACCGCATGATGCATGCGGTGCGCCATATACAATCGCTTCAGATAGCCTTTGCGTGGAATATAGCGGAACGGCCAGCGCTGATGGACCAGACCGTCATGCACCATAAAATAGAGCGCGCCATAGGTCGTCATGCCAGCGCCAATCCATTGCAGCGGCCAGACACCGTTGACACCCAGCCAAATCAGGCCAATCGAAAGCAGCGCAAACACCACGGCATACAGGTCGTTGAGCTCAAATTTGCTCTCATGCGGTTCATGATGCGACAAATGCCAGCCCCATCCCCAGCCATGCATAATGTATTTATGCGACAGCGCCGCGACGATCTCCATCAGTATCACGGTAGCCAGCAGGATAAGCGCATTCCATAACCAGAGCATCATTGGTCCATTTGCGAAGAGTGAAAGTATAAAGGTGGACGTGGATAGCGAAAGGCGCAAGTCCCCGGCAAAAAAACGCACCGGCAGCGTAAATACCAGCCAGCTCACGGACGCGTGCTATCACCGTCAGACAAGCAAAGCGGCAAGAAGGTTATCCTGCATGGCGGCCGGGTGGGTCTGCTTTACATCGATTTAACAGCTGGTTAGTATAGCCAGCGGTTCAGCGGTCAAGGCTGCTGCGTACGCGTTAACGTCAATCAACGCACCATATGCAGAGACTTTCTGCCTCATTTCTATGGTGCGCAAACATGTCCCATACCGCTTTATCTACTGATTCTGCCCTGCGTCGTTCCGGCTTTTTCCTGCTGCTGCTGTTACTGACCGCCGCCAACTTACGCACGCCCATCACCGCCACCGGGCCGGTACTGGAAAATATTCGCCTGACATTTGGCCTGAGCGCCAGCGCTGCCGGCGTGATTAACTTTTTACCGCTGCTGATGTTTGCCACGCTGGCACCGCCAGCCGCCTGGTTTGGCAATCGCTTTGGCCTGGAGCGCAGTCTGTGGGGGGCGTTACTCCTGATCGTCCTGGGTTCACTGCTGCGAATCAGCGGCAGCGAAACGGCACTGTGGCTGGGGACGCTGATTCTCAGCAGCGGGATCGCGGCAGCCAACGTTCTGCTGCCGCCGCTGATTAAGCGGGATTACACCGCGCACACCGCGCGTTATATCGGGCTGTATGCCATGACCATGGGCATCACCGCCAGCATTGCTTCCGGCGTGGCCGTGCCGCTGGCCGAATTGAGCAGCGCCGGCTGGCGTCTGTCGCTGGCGGTCTGGCTGATTCCGGCGCTGGTCGCGCTGCTGGCATGGCTGCCGCAGCTGAAAAATCCCGCGACGCATGAGCAGCGCGCGACAGAGGTCACCGTAACGCGTTCGCCGTGGCGTTCTGCGATCGGCTGGCAGGTGTCGCTGTTCATGGCCAGCCAGTCGTTACTGTTTTATACCCTGATTGGCTGGTTTACCCCGTTCGCACAGGATAATGGCATCAGTCAACTCCAGGCGGGCGGCATGTTGTTCATCTATCAAATTGTGGCGATCGCCTCCAATCTGGCCTGTATGCGGGCGCTGAAGCAGTTGCGCGATCAGCGTCTGATCGGGCTACTGGCCTCGCTGTCGATTTTCATCGCGGTGACCGGCCTGCTGCTGGCACCCGCATGGTCGCTGTTGTGGCTGATTCTGGCAGGCCTCGGTGCGGGCGCCTCGCTGCTGATCAGCCTGTCACTGTTTAATTTACGCACCCGGGACCATCGCCAGGCCTCGAAACTTTCCGGCATGGCGCAGTGCGTGGGGTACGGGCTGGCAGCGCTGGGGCCGCTGTGCTTCGGCATGCTGCATGATGTCAGCGGCAGCTGGCAGCTCCCGCTGCTGATGCTGTTGGCGGTAAGCGCGCTGCAAATGGCGATGGCGCTGCTGGCCGGACGCGACCGCGCTATCTGACCTCAGACCGTGACGGCGTTAAGCGCCTCCTGTCGTTCCAGTTCGCGCACGCGTGGGATAACTTCCCGCCCAAAGAACTCCACCTCTTCATGGAAATGCAGAAACGCCAGCAGCAGTAAATCCACGCCAGCGCGTTTCTGCTCCATGATGCGCTCAGCAATTTGCTGCGGCGTGCCAATCAGATTGGTTTTGAAACCGTCGTTGTATTGCACCAGATCCTCAAAGGAGGATTTGGCCCAGTTGCCCTCGCCTTCCGGCGACGCGCTGCCGGCATTTTTCACCTCATGCTGGAAGCCTTTCACCGCATCCGGATTGGCTTTGGCGATGATCTCCTGCAGCACCGCCTGGGCTTCCTGTTCGCTCTCGCGGGCGATGACAAAACCATTCAGGCCGATTTTAACGGCGTGCTGATTGACGGCGGCTTTGGCGCGGATATCGTCTACCTGCTGGCGTACGCTCTGTGGCGTATTGCCGTTGGTGAAGTACCAGTCAGACACCCGTGACGCCATATCCCGCGCGGCGCGCGAGCTGCCGCCCTGAAAAATTTCCGGTAGCGGATCGAGTGGTTTAGGCTTGAGCGCGTAGTCGCGGAAGGAATAAAAATCTCCGGCGAAGCTGAAGCTGCTTTCACGCCAGATGCCGCGCAGGCAGCGAATAAACTCTTCCGAACGCAGATAGCGCTCTTCGTGATCGAGCCAGGGTTCACCAATCGCTTTGAACTCGCCGCGAAACCAGCCGCTGACAATGTTCACCGCGATGCGCGGACCGTACAGATGGCTGATGGTAGCGATCTGCTTCGCCGCCAGCGTCGGGTTCCACGGCCCCGGCAGCAGCGCGGCAATCACTTTGAGTTTTGTGGTGTGGCTCAGCAGATCCTGAGAGAAGGTGACTGATTCGTGCTGATTATCAGCGCCATAGCCAGCGGTGAAGCGAATCTGCGTCAGGGCATAATCGAAGCCAGCGCGTTCAGCGATTTTCGCCAGTTCACGGTTGTACTCCGCGTCCCAGCGCGTGCGCTGCTCGATCTGACTGATAACTAAACCCCCTGAAACATTAGGCACCCAGTAAGCAAACTGCAGCGGTTTTACCTGTGACATAGGTTTCTCCTGAGACTTCTTATAGCTGGATTAATGGAAAATTATCTTCATTAATGCTTTTGGCTATAAGAGGCTATGCAGTGAGCGTGCCAGTTCCTGGCAGAGATTAAGCGCCTGATTTGCGGGCTAATTGAAGGAGAGGATGAGGAATGACTGTTGCGGATGCAGCAGCCGCTGTCGCCAGGCTGTTGCAATTGCAGCCGCTCCGGCGAAAAGGGCGCTACTCCGCGTGCTGAAAAGCCTGCAGCGCGCTTCGGGTGGCGGCATCGTCAACGGCGGCGCTGAGCAGCGCATCAAGCAGACCAGGAAAGCGCGCGTCCAGATCGTCGCGTCGCAGTGACAGCAGATTCTCGCGGCCAGAGGGTTTTTGCCAGATTACGCCGCTGTCACGCAGTACCCGCCAGTGGTGGGTTAAGGTTGATTTGGATACGCCTTGCAGCAGCGAACCGCAGCTGCGCTCCTCCCCCTGTGCCAGCAGCGCGACGACCGCCATGCGCATCGGATTGCCCAGCGCGGCCAGCACATTCTCCAGCCTGATGGCGTCACGCGACGGATGATTTTCCAGCATTGCTTATCTCTGTAAAGGCGTAAGACAGCAAATTATCCGTGAGTCGGCGGGCGATGTATAGCGCAGTACGAGCGGTGCGCCAATCGCGCTGCGCTAATTTACGATGTCACATTGCTGCTCTATGCTTGTCACCATCTTCCACTCTTTCTTCATCACAACATGAATGCAAATCCGATAGCGCATCCCGCTGCTTTGCGGTCCCTCCAGGCGTTGTGTCTGGTCAATTTTTTCATGGCCGACGTGCGGGATGGACTGGGCCCTTTCCTGGGGATCTTTCTTACTGAGCATGGCTGGAGAGCGGATGATATTGGCTGGGCGATGACTGCCGGCGGTTTAGCCGGTCTGCTGGCTACGCTGCCGGCGGGTCTGGCAACCGATGCCACGCACCATAAAAAAGGGCTGCTGATTCTGGCCTCACTGCTCATTACGCTGGCCACCCTGATGCTGTGGTGGTTTCCATACGGTGGAGTGGTAGTGGGCTCGCAGGTGGTTACCGGCCTCGCGGCCGCGCTTATTGCCCCATTACTGACCGGCGTGACCCTCGGCCTGACCGGCTCTCAGGGGTTCAGCCAGCAGATGGGTAAGAACGAGGCGTTCAATCATGGTGGCAATATGACTGCCGCGCTGTTTGCCGGGTTTGCCGTCTGGCTGTGGGGCACCGATGCGGTTTTTATCCTGATGACCGCGATGGCACTGTGCGCATGTTTTGCCGTGGCCGCCATTCAGCGTAACGCGATCGATGACCGCGCGGCGCGCGGCGGTGCCGGACAGCAGGCCGCAGAGCTTCCGGGTTTCTCTGCCCTGCTACGCAATCCGGTGCTGCTGATTACCGGACTGACGCTGCTGCTGTTTCACCTCGGCAACGCCGCGCTGTTACCGATGCTGGGCATTCGCGCGGCGGCAACGCACAGCGGACAGCTCAGCCCCGGTGTTTATACCGCTGCAACCGTGGTGATTTCGCAATGCGTGATGATTCCCGTGGCGTTATTCGCCGCCCGAAACGCCAGCCGCCTCGGTTTCCCGCTGCTGATCACCCTCGCGCTGGTGGTGCTGCCGGTGCGTGCCGGCATCGCCTCCCTGTTCGATGGCACCTATGCGATGGTACCGGTACAGATTCTTGATGGTCTGGCCGCCGGGCTGCTGGGCGTGGCAGTACCGGGCTACATCGTCAGCGTGCTTGACGGCAGCGGACACACCAATGCCGGCCAGAGTTTCGTCATGCTGATGCAGGGCGTGGGCGCGGCATGCAGCCCGGCACTGACCGGCAGCATCGCCGCCGCCTGGTCTTATCAGGTCGCTTTCGCCGTGCTCGGCAGCATTGCCCTCGCCGCACTGATGCTCTGGAGCCTCAGCCAGCGCATCAGATGGGTTAAAAGCCGGGCGTGAGGTGATATCTTTCCACCCGGCTTTAGTCGCGCTTCGATAAGCCGGGATAATACCTATTCCGTCCGGGCGCTGGCGCGGTTAGTGAGCTGTGCTTTGGCCAGGGTGCGCGCCAGGATTGAGGAATAAAGCGGTTTGCCACCAAAGAACTGCGCCGCCAGCGTTGCGCCCAGGCAGGTGATGATCATCGGCAGAATCAGTTGATAGTTATTGGTCATTTCCAGCACCAGCACGATGCCGGTAAGCGGCGCGCGCACCGAGGCGGCGAACAGCGCGCCCATCCCGGCGACGGCAAAGGTGGCGGCTTCCAGCTGATAATGCGGGAACCAGTCGGCGCTCAACTGACCAAAGCAGGTGCCCAGCAGCGTGCCCAGCGTCAGCATGGGCGCAAAAATACCGCCCGGCGCGCCTGAAGAGAAGCAGCAAATGGTGACCAGCGTGCGCAGCGCGAAGAGAGCAAACAGCGCCAGCGCGCCATAGTGTCCGGTAGCGAAATCCGGAATCAGCGTCGTTCCGCCGCTCACCGCCTGCGGCAGCAGTAAACCCAGCACGCCGCACAGTCCGGCCAGCAGGCTACCGAACAGCACCCAGCGCCCGGTACGTCCGAGATGCAGGCGCTGAAACTGGTCCTGTGCGAGAAATATCAGCCGGTTGAACGCCACGCCGCAGCCGCCAAACAGCACACCCAGCACCAGATAGAGCCACAGTGTCTCAGTGGGCGCGTCACGCAGCTGACCGATATTAATGATGGCTTCGTTACCGTTGAGCACGCGAAAGACAATGCTCGACATGATCACGCCAACAAACACCGCTTTTATCGATATCAGGCTATAGCGAAACTGCGGGCGCATCTCTTCGATAATGAACAAAATGCCGGCCAGCGGCGCGTTGAACGCCGCCGAAAGCCCCGCCGCGGCACCGGTCGCCAGCAGCGTATGGCGTGATTCAGAATCGCGCACGCGAAACAGATCGAGGCACATACCACCGATGTTGCCGCCAATCTGCACCGTGGGTCCTTCGCGTCCCAGCACCATGCCAGAGCCCAGCGCGCCCATGCCGCCGATAAATTTAACCGGCAGCACGCGCCACCAGCGCACCGGGCGCAGCTCTTCCAGCGCGCCCTCGATTTCCGGAATGCCCGAGCCTCCCGCCTCTGGCGCGAAGCGGCGCACCAGAAAATAGCCGATGCCGCCCAGCAGCGCCGAAATAAAAAACGCGCTCAGCAACGCCATGGCCAGGTTATCCGCACGCTCTGTCAGCCAGCCGATCCGCAGGTGGAGAATAAAATTGACCGCGCGATCGAAAGCCACACCCACCAGCCCGGTAAGGATACCGACCAGCGCGGCCAGCAGCAGCAATGCCAGCGGGGTTTTATCGCGTCGCAGCAGTTTTTGCAGCAGCATAAAGCGCCCGGCGCGCATCGCGTTGGCAGGCTCGGTGGCATCAGGTAAGGCAGACATCGTCATCCTCAATTACAACTGTTGAGCGCATTGGCAGCGCCGGAAAGAGTTTGGGCTTAGCATAACCAAAATTACCTGATCGGTAACTCAATCATTCGCAACATAATTTTACCTCAGGCCGCGCGATGTGGCGTAGGCGCCAGGCTGGGTTGCGATCGGGCGCAACAAACCGGGCAGAAAATCCGCTACGCGGTGCAGGCTTGCTGCAGCATGCTCACAGAATTTTGCGCGGTGGATTGACGCGCCGACGGCAAATCACCATGATCGCGCCAGGATTAGTCACCCCGGAGCCACAAGGTGTCGGAACTCAGTAATGCATTGCTTGAAGAGATTGTCACGGACGTACGCCCCCTCACCCGTCAGGGGAAAGTGGCAGATTATATCCCGGCGCTGGCCGGCGTGGATGCCGATCAACTGGGCATCGCCATTGCCACCGCCGATGGACGCAGCTATCAGGCCGGCGATGCGGGCACGCGTTTTTCAATCCAGTCCATCTCCAAAGTCCTGTCGCTTACCGTCGCGCTGACGCTGTACGAGGACGCCGAGATCTGGCAGCGCGTGGGCAAAGAGCCATCCGGCCAGGCATTCAATTCTCTGGTGCAGCTTGAACTGGAACAGGGAAAGCCGCGCAATCCATTCATTAACGCCGGCGCGCTGGTAATGTGCGATTTGCTGGAAAGCCGACTCACCGCGCCACGCCAGCGCATGCTGGAGTTTGTGCGTCGTCTGGCACAGCAGCCGGACATTCAGTATGACCGTGCGGTCGCGCGCTCTGAATATGAGCACTCGGCGCGTAACGCCGCCATTGCCTGGCTGATGAAGTCGTTTGGCAACTTTCATAATGACGTCAGTAAAGTAATGGAAACCTACTTTCACTACTGCTCGCTAGCGATGAGCTGCAGCGAACTGGCGCGCACGTTTCTCTATCTCGCCAATCACGGTCGCACGCTGGATGATGAGTGGACGGTGATCTCTGCACGCCAGGCGCGGCAGGTGAACGCATTGATGATGACCAGCGGCATGTACGACGGCGCCGGAGAGTTTGCCTGGCGCGTGGGCATGCCGGCTAAATCCGGCGTCGGCGGCGGGATTGTCGCAGTGATTCCCGGTGAGATGAGTATTGCCGTCTGGTCACCGGCGCTGGATCATTCCGGTAACTCGCTGGCCGGCACCGCCATGCTGGAGAAACTCACGGAGCGGCTGGGGAGATCGATATTTTAAGGCCCGGCTCATACTGAGAGTCTTCCCTGTAAATGAAAAGAGTTAAACAATGAGCCGCCCGTTTATATCGGTGCGCATAAATGCGCACCCTACGGAAATCGTGTAATTTCTTGCTGATTGCGATCGATGGCGTGCAATAAAGTTGCAAGTGACCTGTTTATATCGGTGCGGATCGATGCGCACCCTGTGTAAATAGTGCAAATACCTTGTAGGGTCGCCATTAATGGCGACCACAAATTCTGAGCAATGACAGTTCTTGCCATCAGACTCCACTCATCCTTCAGCAATGAGAAATAGTGTTTCTCTAATGTACTCATCAGGTTGCAATTAAGTTAAAAGACGCACCACGTTAAGTGACCCTTTTCAAAAGGTGCGAATTTTGTCGCTCCCGGCCTCACTTTTATTAACCCTTGTGCGGCAATCGCGTTACACTTCGGCCTCATTTGTTGAAGCACTCAGTATTTGCCATGACGTTTTCCTATCACTTTCGCCAGCGCCTGACCGCCTGCGTCGCCATTGTGGCGGTGCTGCTGCTGTTCGTCGCGCCGATTGTGTCGAAAACGCTGCTGGAGCGGCAAACGCGCATTGACCCCGTGGCGTCGCACAGCCCTTCATCTGCCATGCCAATGCACCATCACGATATGCCGATGGAGATGGCGATGCCGGGCATGATGCATCACAACATGGACGACGGCGAAATTGCCTGCGGCTATTGTGATTTGCTGGTGCATGTTCCGCTGATGATGTGGGTGTTTATCCCGTTCATCTGGCTGATGCTGGTGATCTCGCGCGCCCCACCGCTGCCGCCGCTGGTGGCACCCCGGCCGCGCCGCTTCAGCGGTACCCATCGTCCGCGCGCGCCACCGGCTTTTCTTTCCTGCTGAATCTCATTAATCGGTACAACGCCTGCGCTGTGCCCTGACATTCTCTTATCGGAAGGAAGACGGCTTTGTCTGCTGTTCACTCTGCAGCACCGCGCGGCGCGGTGCTTAATCTGCTACGCCGCTTACATTTTTATATTGGCCTGTTTGTCGCGCCGTTCATCTTCGTGGCGGCGCTCAGCGGCACGCTGTATGTGCTGACGCCGCAGCTGGAAAATCTGATCTACGCCGATGCGCTCACCGCACAGCCGCAGGGCAATGCGCAACCGCTCTCGGCGCAGATCGCCGCGGCACGCGCCTATGCGGGCGAAAATCAGCACATTTATGCGGTTCGACCTGCGCCCGCCGCGCGCGATACCACGCGCGTACAGTTCAGCGATGCCACACTCGGTCCGTCGCAGTCGCGCGCGGTATTTATCGATCCCTACAGCCTCAAAGTAACCGGCGACATGACGGTATACGGCACCAGTGGCGTGTTGCCGCTGCGCACCACGCTCGATCTGCTGCACAGCAGCCTGTTACTCGGTGACTTTGGTCGCAACTACAGCGAACTGGCGGCGAGCTGGCTGTGGGTGGCCGCGCTGGGCGGCGTGCTGCTGTGGCTGGGCACGCGGCCAAAACGCCGGCTGAAAACCGTGCGAAAGGGGTTTGCCTTCACCCGGCACTGGCACATCACGCTGGGGCTGACGCTGCTTCTCGGGCTGCTGTTCTTCTCCGTTACCGGCCTCACCTGGTCACAATGGGCAGGTAGCAATATCGATAAGATGCGCACCGAGCTTAACTGGCTGACGCCACAGGTGAATACGTCGCTCAGCGGTGATGCGCCCGCCGCGCCGGCGGATCCTCACGCCGATCACCGCAGTATGCCGGACATGGACATGACCAGCATGCCGATGTCGTCGATGGCGAAACCGGCGGCGCAGCCGGCGAAGTCACTGCCGGCAAATGCCGCCGACGCTGACTGGGATCGCGTGCTGGCGGCGGCACGTCAGGATGGCATCCGCGCGGCTAAAGTGGAGCTGCGCCAGCCGAAAAGCGAGGGCAAAACCTGGACGGTGAGTGAGATTGATCGCAGCTGGCCCACGCAGGTGGATGCGGTGTCCGTGAATCCGCAAAGCTTCGCGATTGTCGATCACGTCTGGTTTGATCGCTTCCCGCTGGTGGCAAAACTGACGCGCTGGGGTGTCGATGCGCACATGGGCGTGCTGTTTGGCTGGCCTAATCAGCTGTTGCTGGCGCTGTTTGGCCTGGGTTTATGCAGCATGATTGTGCTGGGTTATCGCATGTGGTGGCTGCGCCGCCCGGCTCTCGATCAGGCCAGCCCGGCGCAAACCCTGAGCGCAAGCTGGCTGGCGCTGCCGCACTATGCCAAAGGGGTCTGCCTGATGCTGGCGCTGGCGCTCGGTTATGCCCTGCCGGTGATGGGCGTCAGCCTGCTGGCCTTCGTGCTGGTGGACGTACTGCGCTGGCGCAGACAACAACGTGCGCCGATGAGCGAAGCGGAAATTCTCGCCGCGCAGCAGTCGCCGCTCGGTATCGTGCGGGCGCGCTTCACGGTGAAACGCAAGGAGATGCGTTACTACCTGCGTGGGCTGTTTATTCTGGCGCTGATTGTCGGTACGGTGATGAGCAATGCGATTATCGGCGGCGTGATCGATCAATACGGCATCCCGTTCAGCCACTGGACGCTGACCATGTATCTGACGCAGGGCTTTATGATCGCGCTTTACACCGCGGTGTTCACCGCGCTGATGTCGATTCCGCTGTGGTATTTCTTCCTCGGCGAAAAGGATGATTCGCAGGGATAAGGCGTAAAAAACGGCGGACGATCCCCCATCCGCCGTTTTGTCTGACAAATGTCAGCGTGTTATCCGCCTCAGAAATCGGCCTTCAGCACCACGCGGTAATTAGCTTTACCGGCGCGTACGTGATCCAGCGCTTCATTGATTTTTGACATCGGGAACTCTTCCACCTGCGGTGCCACATCGGCGCGTGACGCCAGACGCATCAGCTTACGCAGCTGGCCCGGTGAACCGGTAGAAGAACCCGTTACCGCGCGATCGCCCAGAATCAGACTGAACGCCGGCACTTCAAATGGCTTCATCACCGCGCCCACGGTGTGGAACTTACCGTGCGGAGCCAGCGCCTGGAAGTACGGCTGCCAGTCCAGATCGACGGCTACGGTGCTGATAATCAAATCAAATTGCCCGGCCAGCGCGTTCAGCGCCTGCGGATCGCGGCTGTTGACCACACGATCGGCGCCCATGGCTTTGATGGATTCGGTTTTGCTGGCATTCGAGCTGAACGCCGTAACTTCAGCACCCATGGCGCGCAGCAGTTTGATCGCCATATGGCCGAGGCCGCCAATACCGATAACGCCGACGCGGCTGGTGGCCGTTACATGGTGCATCAGCAGCGGTTTAAACACGGTAATCCCACCGCACAGCAGCGGACCGGCAGAGGTGATGTCCATGGATTCCGGCAGCGGAATCACCCACTGCCAGTCGGCGCGCAGATGGCTGGCGAAACCGCCTTTGTTCATGATGGTTGGCACTGAACCGTTCTCACAGTTGACCTGCTCGCCATTGATGCAGGCATCACAGTGCTGGCAGCTTTTCGCGGTCCAGCCGATACCCACGCGCTGCCCGACCTTCAATCCTTTGTCCTGCGCCGCATCGCCGAGTGCGCTGATGCGACCAATCACTTCGTGACCGGCAATGACCGGATAAGAGGAAATGCCCCACTCGTTATCAATCATCGACAAATCAGAATGGCACACACCGCAGTAATCGACCTCAACCAGCACTTCTTCCGCCGCCAGCGGACCGGTTTCGTACTCGTACGGTACCAGCGCATCACCGGCGTTGTGTGCGGCATAACTTTTGATTTTCATTACTGTCCTCTGTTTTCAGCGTTGTTAACCCGGGAAGTCTAGCAGAGCATATTGCCTGATTATGATTAAATTTCAGCCAATTAGAGTCTGTTAAGCGCAACGGAGAAAGAAGAGCATTTCGCGTTAAAGCGAATCGTGACTGGGCGGACTGCGGAACGCATGGCGCGCCTCTTCTATCAGCTGGCTGGCGGTGACGGTGGGCGGCAAACGCGTCAGCACTTTGCTGGCCTGCCAGTAACACAGCACCATCTCCTCGTTAGTTTCGTTCTCCGCCATTTCCCTTAAGCGCCTGCGCAGGCTCAGCACGTCCAGCGTTTGCTGTTCATCCACCATCTCAGCGATGGTTTGGTTGATGACCTGATGAATAATTTTCCAGGAAAGATCGGCAAACACGTTAAACCTCGTGACGTAGTAACGGGCTCCAGGCAAATGAGGAAAAGGTGCACGCCCAGCGGCATGCAAAATAATCCAACTGGGATAACTATAGCCGCTTATTTAACCAGCAGACGGCTGGCCGCCTGTGTTTGCGGTAGCTCACGGATCGGTAAATGAATTTTTTCTCTCAGCGCGCGTTGCAATGGCACTAAAACCCGGCACTGGCGCGCGACCGCAGGATTTCGCAACAGATTTTACCTTGCGCTAAAACGGAGAATTCCGATAATCGCTATTTACTCATTTATATAGCGATAAGGAATCTCCGCGTGAAGACGCTTACCCTACTGTTAATGACTGCCGCCGGCGGATTGAGTTTACCGGCGCAGGCCGCTATGGATATCCGCGTGACGTATGCCGGCTCGATGGGAAAAGTGATGGATCAGGCACTGGGCCCGGCATTTGCACAACAGCATGACGGTAAGTATGAAGGTCAGGGCCAGGGGGCTTACGGCATGGCGCGCCTGCTGGCGAGCAAAAAAATCACTGCTGACGTGTTCGTGTCTATTACTCCCGGTCCGATGCAGATCCTGAAAGACGCCGGACTGATCGACAACGCAGTACCGGTAGCCAGCACCAGCATGGTGATCGCCTATAACCCGAAGGGGCCGTTTGCGCCGCAGTTTGCCGCAGCCAAAGGCAATGATGGCCGCTGGCTTCAGCTGCTGGCAGCGCCGGGACTGAAATTTGGTCGGACCGATCCGGTAAACGATCCTAAAGGCCAGAACATCATTTTCACCCTGCTACTGGCGCAGAAGTATTACCGGCAGCCCGGCATCGCTGACCACATTCTCGGCGGTTACCAGAATCCCGCACAAACCCATCTGGAAGGTGGCTTGCTGACGCGGCTCGAGAGCGGTCAGGTGGATGCAGCTGCGGGCTATGAAAGCGAAGTGATCTCTGCCCATCTGCCTTACATCGCGCTGCCCGATGAAATCAACCTCAGCAATCCGGCGATGGCGACTAAGTGGTACAACACGGTCAGCTTTAGCGTCAAAGACAGCCAGGGTAAAGATAAAGTGCTGCACACCCAGCCACTGGTCTACTACGCGGCGGTGCTCAGGAATGCGCCGCACGGTACGGCCGCTGGCAAAGCCTTTGTAGATTTCATGCTGAGTCCGTCAGGACAGGCGCTGTTTAAACAGCAAGGCTACGCCGCACCGAAGGGCGATGGGCTTTATACGCCATGAAAATCCGCCATGCTGGCGCGCTGTGGCTGTCGCTGCCCGCCCTGGTGCTGCTGGCCGTGCCGTTTATCACCCTGATGGGCGTCACACACTGGCAACATCTGCGGCTGGCGTGGGGTGACGGCGCGGCGATTACCACTTCGCTCAGTCTGGGAGCGATCGCGCTGGTGCTGATTTTTCTGACCGGCTTACCGCTGGCCTGGTGGCTGTCGCAGGCGCGGGGAAAAATACGCTGGCTGGTGGAAACGCTGGTGATGATTCCGCTGCTGACGCCGCCGCTGGCGATGGGAATCCTGCTGGTCAGCGCGTACGGTCCGTACAGTTTGCCTGGCCAGCTGCTGAGCAAGCTTGGCTGGACGCTGGTGAACAATCCCGCCGCCTTTATTCTGGCGCAGTGGTATGGCGCGCTGCCCTACTTTGTCACCAGCGCACGCTCGGCGTTTATCGCGGTGCCGCCGGAGATCCTTGAAGCGGGCCGGACGCTGGGTGCCGCGCCATGGCCGCGCTTCTGGCGGCTGGCGCTGCCCCTGGCCGCACCGGGCCTGGCGTCGGCTACGGCACTGGCGTGGGTGCGGGCGATGGGCGAATTCGGCATTGTGATGATTTTCGCCTGGTTTCCCCACGGAATGCCGGCGCAGCTGTACAACAATCTGCAAAACGACGGCGTGGATGCAGTGTATGTGCTGTTGTGGCTGTTACTGCTGTTTACCCTGCCGGTGCCGCTGCTGTGCGCGCTGGCTTCCCGGCGCGCGCTTTCCGGCAACACGGCGCGGCATCATTAGAGGCTGGCGCGCTGCTCACTCTCACGCATCGCCAGCCGGACCGTCTCCAGCAGCGATTCAATCTCCAGCGGCCGGGTGAAAAAGGCAAAGGCGCCCTGAGCAAACAAGCGCCGGCAGGCCTCCAGCGTGTCATGCCCGGTCATGATGATCACCGGCAGCAGCGGATGGCGTGCACCCTGCCGGGCCAGCCAGCTCAGGCCGCTACTCTCTGGCTGTCGCACATCAAGCAGCAGACAGCCGCATACGGCTTGCTGACCGGCGGCGGCGGTTTCGAACGATGCCAGGTCGGCAAAGTCGGCGACCTCATAGTCCACGGTTCGCAGCAGAAATCCCAGCGACTCACGCACGGATACATCATCATCCACTAACCACACCTTCGCGCCCATTACGTACTCCGCCTGTAGAAAAATGAGGAAAATTTCGGCCCTCTCTGTCGCGCGGTAACGCAACAGCAGCCAGACCTGACGGTAGCTGGTTATCGATGGACGTGAAGTGCGCGACGACGTGCACCTTCCCTGCGCCGATAAAAAAGCCCTCCGTTGAGGGAGGGCGATTTTTCCATAATTTGGCTTAGAACACCATTGGCACAAATCTGGTTAGCTGTTGCGCTGCAGGTGGCTGCTGACAAAAGCGCGACAGCGCGCCGAGATCGGTTCGCTAAACACCTGCTGCGGCGATCCGGACTCTTCGATTTTGCCCTGATGCAGAAACACCGCTTTGTTTGATACATCGCGCGCAAACCCCATTTCATGGGTGACGATAATCATGGTGCGCCCCTCTTCCGCCAGGCTGCGGATGACGCGCAGCACTTCGCCCACCAGCTCCGGGTCGAGTGCGGAAGTGGGTTCATCAAACAGTATCGCTTTCGGCTGCTGCGCCAGCGCCCGGGCAATCGCCACGCGCTGCTGCTGGCCACCGGAAAGCTGCGACGGCCATGCGTTGCGCTTTTCGTATAACCCGACTTTTTGCAGCAGCGCTTCGGCCTCGGCAACGGCCTCCTGATGGCTGCGCTTCTGTACATGGATCGGTGCCTCAATGATGTTCTGCAGCACGGTTTTGTGCGGCCACAGATTGAAGCCCTGAAACACAAAGCCGAGCTGCATGCGCATCAGCTTAATGCGGCGGCGCTGTTCACGGCTCAGCTTTTCGTCCGCGTTATCGAGGGTGACCACTTCATCGCCCACGGCAATCTCACCGGCCTGTGGCACTTCAAGAAACGGGATGCAGCGCAGCAGCGTACTTTTACCGGAGCCGCTGGCGCCGATCAGCGAAATGACGTCGCCATCCTGCGCCGTCAGGCTGATGTCATGCAGCACTTCATGCCCGCTATAACTTTTTCTGAGATGGCTCAGGGCAATAGTGGGTTTGTTCATTAACGTGCTCCAGCGTGATAAGGGGACAAACGGCGCTCCAGCAGCGCCACCGCTTTGCTCACCAGCACGGTCAGCAGCAGATAGATAATCGCCGCGCTGATAAACACCTCCAGCGCGCGGAAGGTTTCTGACACGATGGAATCGGCGATGCCGGTCATCTCCATCAGGCTGATGGTGCTCACCAGCGACGTGGATTTGATCATCGAGATGATCTCATTGCTGTAGGCCGGCAGCGCCTGACGCACCGCCAGCGGCAGCGTGATGCGCCGCAGCGTGGTGAAGCGCGACATGCCGCACACTTTCGCCGCTTCCAGTGACTGCACGCTAACCGCATTCAGTCCGCCGCGCAGGATCTCGGCGGTATAGGCCGCGTCGTTGAGAATCAGCGCAATTAACCCGCACCAGTAAGGCTCACGCAGCAGCGGCCACAGCACGCTTTCGCGCACCGCCGGCAGACTGCCGAGGCCATAGTAAATCATGAAGATTTGAATCAGCAGCGGCGTACCGCGGAACAGCCAGACATAAAAACGCGTAACGTAGCTGCCGAGGCGATGCTGACGCAGCAGATTCAGCAGCAGCGCCAGTATCCCGCCGCCCAGCAGGGACAATACCGCCAGGTTGAGCGTCAGCGGCAGTCCGCGCAGCAGCGCCGCCAGCGTGTGCTGTAAAAAGGTGAAATCCATCGTGGCTCCTTACAACCGCGCGCGTTGTTGCCCGCGCATGGCCACTTTTTCCACATAGCGGAAGAAGAAATCTGAACAGGTGGTGATAATCAGATAAATCACCGCGCCTACGCTGTAGAAGAAAAACGGCATCTGAGTGGAATTCGACGCGGTGGAAATCTGGTTCATGGTTTCCACCAGCCCGGTCACCGATACCAGCGCCGACTCCTTAATCACCGATTGCCACTGATTACCCATGCCCGGCAGCGCGGTGCGCAGTGCCTGCGGCACAATCATGCGGCGGAACAGCATAAAACGGCCCATACCGGTGACCGTAGCGGCTTCCAGCGTGCCGGCGGGAATCGCGTAAAACGCGCCGCGGAATACGCTGCTCTGATAAGCACCGGAAATCAGCCCGATGGCGATCGCGCCGGCAACGAAGCCGTTAACGTCAAACGGTCCCTGCAGGCCGATAGCTTCACCGATAAACCCGACCACCTGTCGGCCACCAAAGTAGAACAGGTAGATCACCAGCAGCTCCGGCACGCCGCGAAACAGCGTGATGTAGCCGCTGGCAACACGCTGCTGCCAGCGGCCGCCACCAATCTGCATCCAGCACAGCAGGCTGCCGAGCATCGCGCCCAGCAGCCACGCACACAGCGAGACCGTTACCGTGACGGTGGCGGCGTCCAGCAGCACGCCGCCCCAGCCTTCGTCACCAAAACCTAACAGTTGCCAGTCAATAGTCATAAGCGCTCAGCATTATTCCGCAGGCGCGACGTTCTCGCCGAACCATTTCTCAGACAGTTGCTTCAGCGTGCCGTCTTTGATCATCGACACCAGCGCCTGATCCAGCGCGGCTTTCAGCTCCGGATTGTTTTTACGAATGGCAATCGCCGAACCCTGGCCCAGTACACCACCCACAAAGCCGTAACCGGTGCTGTTTACCGTATCCGCGTGTTTTTTCACATAAGCATTGAGATTGGTGCGCGATGCCATGACCGCATCAACCCGGCCATTGAGCAGATCGGCGAAGGTTTCCGGGCCGGCCTGATAGGTACGGATAGTCGCGACATCACCGAGGTATTTGTTGAGAAAATCGGCCTGAATGGTAGCGACCTGCACCGCAATAGTTTTGCCTTTGAACTTCGCCTTCAGCGCGTCGATGGCTTTGTTCATACCGGCTTCATCGGTCGCCTGTACCACTTCACCGTTGCCCGGCAGGGTATCCACTGCGCTGCCCTTCAGCGTGACGAAGCCCGAAACGCTCACGGTGTACTGATGGGTAAAATCCACCACTTCTTGACGTTTTGGCGTCACGGTGACGGCATCGACCACTGCATCATATTTGCCATCAGCGAGGCCGGGGATCAGTCCGGACCACTTTTGCGCGACGATTTCATATTTGAACCCCGCGCGTTTCGCCAGTTCGGCCACCATATCGGGCTCGTAGCCGACAATTTTGCCGCTCGGCGTGGACTGGTTAAACGGCGGATAGGCCGCTTCGGTAGCGAATTTTAACGTGCCAAAATCTTTGGCCTGAACCACAGCGGCAGCAGCCAGCAGCAACATGCCCGCGGAGGCGGAGAACAGCCCTTTACGCATCATCATAAAACCTCATTATTATCAGGAGAGTAAGTCGATCGCTATACGGGCCAGAGCCTGTGTGCCAGCGTGAATGCTGCGTTCGTCCGGCTGATAGTCGGAGTTGTGCAGATGGTCGTCGCGCCCCGGCGCGCCAGAGCCGATATGGATCTGACAGCCCGGCACACGCTCGGTAAACAGCGAGAAATCTTCAGCGCCAAAGCTGCTGCTGGGTTTTGCCACTACCGGCTTGCCGAACTGATGCGACAGAATCGGCTCCAGTGCATCAATCAGCGCATCATCATTCATCAGCGGCGGTACGCCTCGCTGATAATTGACTTCAATCCGCGTATTGAGCGACAGCGCGACACCGGCACAGATGCGGCGGAAAGCGTCTTCCATGTGAGCGCGCGCCTGCGGTGATTTAGCGCGGATGGTGCCCTGAATCAGGCAGCTGTCGGAGATGATGTTATGGGTGGTGCCGCCGTGGATATGGCCAATCGTCAGCACAGCAGAGTTCGCCGGATCGAGCTCGCGCGACACAATGGTCTGCAGCTGCGTTACCAGGCTGGCGGCGGCAATGATCGGATCGGTACCCATGTGCGGCCGGGCGGCGTGAGTGGATTTGCCGTGAATCACCAGGTCGAATTCATCGCTGGATGCGGTGCTGGCACCGCGCGTCAGGGCGATTTCTCCTGCGGCCAGCTCTGGCTTATTGTGCAGCGT
Source organism: Type-C symbiont of Plautia stali (assembly GCF_059730935.1). NCBI lineage: Bacteria > Pseudomonadati > Pseudomonadota > Gammaproteobacteria > Enterobacterales > Enterobacteriaceae > Type-C symbiont of Plautia stali. Next base: position 604,709 of record NZ_AP035924.1, read on the forward strand.
GATCGCCACATCAATGCCGTGCGCTGCGCCGGCAGCAATCATGGCTTGCGCGCCGCTCTCTGGCGTCTCTTCCGCCGGCTGAAAAATCAGCCGCACCGTGCCGCGCAGCTGGCTGCGCAGGTCCGTGAGGATCGCTGCAACGCCGAGCAGCGTAGCCGTGTGGATATCGTGGCCGCAGGCGTGCATTTTACCCGGCCAGATGCTGCTAAACGGCAGGCCGGTTTGCTCATGAATCGGCAGCGCATCCATATCGGCACGCAGCAGCACGGTCCTGCCCGGCTGCGCGCCGGTAATGTCCACCATCACGCCGGTGCGGCCCACGCCGGTTTGCGGCGTCAGCCCGAGGCGCAGCAACTCCTGCTCCACGATGGCTGCGGTGCGGACGGTGTCGAAACCAAGTTCCGGATGTGCGTGAATATCGCGCCGGATGGCGATGAGGTGCGCCTGCATGCTTTCACTTCTGGCGCTGATATCCCTGGCTAAAAGAATTTTATGATCGGTCATGGTGGTAATACGGTTATGCAGGCTATCGCCTGGCCGTTATGGCATTTTTATGAAATTCAGCGTTTTATTTATTCACAGCCCTCAGCAGATTGCAACGCACAATTCCTTCCCTTAATTGCTGAATTTGCGTGATATTTTCCTAAAACCCTGCCTGTGCAGGATAAACCTTATAAAATGCATGCTCAGTCAGTTATAACATTCATAATTCGCAGACGATCATCAGTTTTACTGATTTTGTTATTGAACATAAAAGCATCGCGTTGCTCAGCCATCAATCTTTGCTCTGCTCCGCCTGACTGAGTAGCCACGCACGCACCGCACTCACCGTTGCCTGCTCACGCGGACGACGCGGAGCCACCAGATACCAGCCGGCATCAACGGGCATCTCACGCTGCCAGGCGGGAACCAGCCGACCGCTGGCCAGATCGTTCTGCACAAAATGTGGGCTGGTCAGTGCGATACCCTGACCACTCAGCGCCGCTTCCAGCGCCAGCGCGGTCTGGTTAAAGCGCAGATGATGCTGATGCTGCAGCGACTGGCCGGGAAACATAAACGTCAGGAATGCCGGCCACAGGTGATGGCCATCGTGCAGCAGCGGATAGCGCAGGCAATTTTCTGGCTGCGCTGCATCACCGTGTTGTGCCAGCAGCGCCGGGCTGACCACCGCCAGCACCGTCTGGCTAAACAGCAGCGTGGCCTCCAGCCCGCTACCAAACGGCGGCCGGCCATAGCGCACCGCCAGATCGACGCCTTCATGGTGAAACTGCACTAGCCGTTCAGAGGCCAGCACGCGCAGGTCGATATCCGGCCAGGCCGCGGTAAATGCCGGTAAACGCGGCAGCATCCAGCGGCTGGCAAAGGTCGGTGTTACGCTCAGCGTCAGGCGATCCGGCTCCGGGCGCAGCGTGCGCGTCGCCTCATCAATCAGCTCGAACGCCTGTCGAATGTGCACCGCATAGCCTGCACCGGCAGCGGTCAGCGCCAGCGAACGCGGCAACCGATCGAACAGTTTCAGGCCCAGGCTGGCCTCCAGACCGCGAATATGCTGCGCAACCGCACCCTGTGTCACACCGAGCTCTTCAGCGGTGAGGCGAAAATTAAGGTGCCGCGTCACGGCTTCAAATACCCGTAGCGCATTCAGCGACGGTAATGCCTGAAAGCCCTGATTCATCCTGTAGTTTTCCTATCGTCAATTGCCAGCTGAGCTGACTCTCTGCGGCATCTCCCGACCATTATACTGGCATGACAGGATATTTAATTGATGAGGTTACTCACATGACAGTAGAAAAAATTGCGGTGATTGTCGCAGGTGGCAGCGGTATGGGCGCAGCGGCAGCGGAGAAGCTGGCCAGCGAGGGTTTCAGGGTTGCGATTCTTTCCTCCTCCGGCAAAGGCGAGGCACTGGCGAATCGTCTGGGCGGGCTCGGCATTACCGGTTCCAATCAGTCAGTGGACGATTTGCAGCAACTGATTGATGCCACTCTGGCGCGCTGGGGACGTATTGACGTGCTGGTTAACAGTGCCGGCCACGGTCCGCGCGCGCCGATCCTTGAATTAAGCGATGATGCGTGGCAGCAGGGAATGGAAACCTACTTCCTCAACGTAGTGCGCGCTGTACGTCTGGTCACGCCGATCATGCAGCAGCAGGGTGGCGGCAGTATCATCAATATCTCATCGGCATGGACGTTTGAACCCACCGACATGTTCCCGACCTCGGCCGTGTTCCGTGCCGGTCTGGCTTCTTTCAGTAAAATCTTTGCCGACACCTACGCAGCTGAGAATATTCGTATCAATAACGTCCTGCCAGGCTGGATTGATAGCCTGCCGAAAACGGATGAACGGCGCGACAGCGTGCCCATGCAGCGCTACGGCACGGCTGCAGAAGTGGCGGCTACCATTGCGTTTCTTGCTTCGCCCGGCGCGGCTTATATCACCGGGCAGAATATTCGCGTGGACGGCGGCGTCACGCGCAGCGTGTAACCGGCTTTGCTGTGCCTGATGGTCACAGCGGCACCTGATGCCCGCTGTGGCTACCGCCTGCCTGCTAAGGAATTTCTCAGCCTGTTTTCAAGACTGGTCTTGTCGTTTCGCGGCCTTATAACACGTCAGAATGTTCTTATTCGCTGACAGAATTTTCTGTTCTCAGCTGTCGGATATTCCCGGTAAAACTTTCTGATTTGAGGTCGCTATGCCACTGCTTCTTCGTATGCGTCTGCACACGCTGCTGACTCCCGAACGCCATCTGATCTGGCGTTTCCTGCTAACAGGCTGTGCATTTTTCTGGATTCTGCTGGTGGTTGCCGTGATGGGGCTGCGCTGATCGGTTGCTGGCTGTTGTGAGGGATGATTATGGTATTAACATTATCGCCGCGCCTCAGTGCGCTGCTGAGTTTTTCCCGCCGGTTACTGTGCCAGCTGGCACTGGCTGCCAGCCTGCTGTTCTGGATTGGCGTGGTGGCGGCAATCGTCATTGCGTACTGAACTAATGTGCCTGTAGCCGCGCGGATAACTGTTCCGGCGGCAGCAGCGCAAATGCGCGTTTCATCACCCGCGCCTCGTCAGCCGGGGTGCGACCAAACATCCGCTTAAACTCCCGGTTGAACTGTGAATCACTTTCGTAACCGACGCGTGCGGCGGCACCGGCGGCAGTGAGATTATCGCGAATCATCATCAAACGCGCCTGATGCAGCCGCAGCGACTTGAGATACTGAATCGGCGAGGTCTGTGTCACGCTTTTGAAATGCAGATGGAAGCGCGGAACGCTCATGCCCGCTTCGCTGGCCAGATGCGGCACATCCAGCGGCTGCTGCCAGTCAGCATGAATGCGCTGCAACGCCCGCGCGATGCGGCCAAAATGCCCCTGATAGGTCAGCGCTGCGCGCACCGCACCGCCCTGCTCACCCAGCAGCACACGAAAGCAAATCTCTTCTACCCGTGCCGGGCCTAAAACCTGCGCTTCCAGCGGATCGCTCAGCGCCTGCAACAGGCGCAGCGTGCTGTCCGCCAGCGTCTCATTTACCGGCGTCGAAATAATGCTGGCTGGTGTCTCCGCCAGCGGAATGTCTGCCGCTGCGACCTGCGTCACCAGTCGCGCCAGCGTGGCCGCATCCAGACGGATAGCCAGTCCCAGCAACGGTTCAGCCGAGGTCGCTTCAGTCTCAGCGGAGAACGGCAGCGGCACCGACAACACCAGATAGTGCTGTGCGTCGTAGCGATACATTTTGTCGGCAAGAAACGCCCGCTTCGAGCCCTGACAGATAATGATGATGCTCGGCTCATAAAGAACCGGCGTGCGCGCCCACTGCCGGTCGGCACGCATAAAGCGCACGCTGTCGAGCAGTGAAGCAGTATAACCTTCCTGCGGTGCCAGCTGGCGCAGCAGCGCGCAGGTCTGCTGTTGTACGGTTTGCGACATAACGGGTTTCCGGTGAGAGGTTCAGGCAAAGCATAGCCAGGTTTCTTCCCTGCTCACAACCGTGACGAGATAATCAGGCAATGATACGCCACAATCCGGTCTGTTCGCTTTAGCCGGCGTTTTCCACAATAGCCTCGTCAACCAACACGAGGAAACCATCATGGCTCATTCCAATGCGAAAGTGATTATTCTGACCGGCGCCAGCAGCGGCATCGGCGAAGCGATAGCGCGTCTGCTGGCCAGTCAGGGGCATAAACTGGTGCTGGGCGCGCGCCGTACCGATCGGCTGGCAATACTGTGTGATGAACTGCGTGCCAGCGGCGCGCAACTGGATTATCTGGCCACCGACGTGACGCAGCGTGCCGATACGCAGCAGCTGGCCGATTTTGCCCGCGATAAATATGGTCGGGTTGATGTGATGATCAACAATGCCGGCGTTATGCCGCTGTCGCCGCTCAGTTCGCTGAAGGTGGATGAATGGGATCGTATGCTCGATGTCAACGTGCGTGGCGTACTGTACGGCATCGCTGCCGTGCTGCCGCTCATGGAATCGCAGCAAAGCGGCCATATCATCAATATCGCCTCGATTGGTGCGCTGGCGGTATCGCCGACGGCAGCGGTGTACTGCGCCACAAAATTCGCGGTTCGCGCCATCTCGGATGGCCTGCGTCAGGAATCGCGCCAGCTGCGTGTGACGGTCATTAATCCCGGCGTGGTGGAATCGGAACTGGCGGACACCATCACTGACGAGACCGCACGCGTGGCCATGCAGAGCTATCGTCAGATTGCGTTAAAACCCGAAGCCATTGCGCAGGCGGTGAGCTGGGCCATTAATCAGCCTGGCGAAGTTGATGTCAATGAGATCACGGTGCGCCCTACTGCCAGCGCACATTAAGGCGAATTGGGCCTGGCGATTTCAGGCTGAAATCGCCCTGGCCTGCGCGTCTGGTGACAGCGCGCGCAGGCCATCACGCTTACAGCCAGCCCGCTTTTTTCAGCCGCCACCACATAACGAAACAGATCACCAGCGTGACCGCCAGCGCCGCCGGATAGCCAAAGTGGCTGTGCAGCTCTGGCATGTCTGAGAAGTTCATACCGTACATACTGAAGATGATAGTCGGCACAATCAGTATTGCCCCCCAACCGGCCAGCTTTTTATTCACCTCACTCTGCTGTACCGAGACCAGCGCCAGATTCACCTGCATGGCGCTGGCCAGCGTTTCGCGCATGTCTTCGGCATCAATCATGACGTGGTGCGCGTGATCCTGCACGTCGCGCAGATAGGCGCGCAGATTTTTCGGGATGATATCTTCATGGAAGCGCACCAGCTGCGGGCAGATCTCTGTCACCGGCATCGCCGCATTGCGCAACGACAGCAGCTGACGCCGCAAGTGGTAGACATTCTCCAGCGTGACGCTGTCAAAGCGGGTGGTGAACATGCCGTCTTCCAGGTCAGCAATACGTTCACTCAGCGATTCGGTGATTTTGCTGTAGTTGTCGACGATAAAATCGAGGATGCAGTAGAGCGCATAGCCGGGTCCCTGGCACAGCATGGCATGATTTTTCTCGGCTTTAGCGCGGATCGCTTTATAGCCCTCAACCGAACCGTGACGCACGGTAATCAGAAAATTTTTGCCGAGGAAAAAGTGGGTTTCGCCAAAGCTGATGCGCTGGCGATCTTCCATGTGTGCGGTTTTCACCACGATAAATACCGATTCGCCGTACTGCTCAATCTTGGGCCGCTGATGCGCCACCAGCGCATCCTCAATCGCCAGCTCATGCAGGCTAAACTCTTCCTGCAGCGTTTGCATGAACGCCGGATCGGGTTGATACAGGCCAAGCCAGACGAACGATTTTTCCTCTTTCAGCACTTCGCTGATTTGATCGACTTCGACATGCTCTTCGCGTTTGCCGTGGCGGTACACCACGCAGTTAATCACCATTTTCGCGTTGTCCTTGTTGTACTCACTATCCCTAATCATAGCTGCAAAGCCTGAGCTGCATTTCGATACACGCTAAATCCGCACCGGCCAGCGTAGAGGGATAAAGCGCCTCGCGCAGCGTGCTGAAACCGTGACGTAAATAAAAACCACTGGCATTCGGTGTCGCAGCCAGCGTCAGGTGGCTGAACGCGCGACGGCGTGCTTCAGCAATAATGGCGTGCATAATCGCACTGGCATAGCCTTTACCGTGGCAGGCTGGCAAAGTAAAAATCGCTTCAACGCTGCCGCTTTGCAGATCGAGAAAGCCGGTCGCAGCCACACCGTGCTTTGCATCATCAATCACATAAAAAGGATTATTTTTTACGGCATCGTAGTAAGCATGCGGTAATTCGTCCGGCGTCCATGCGGCAATGATCTCAGCGGAGTAAACCTCACGACAGCCATGCCGAATGGCCAGATTACGGATTCGCCATAGCGCCGGTGTTTCATCAATGTGGGCTAGTCGCGGCGTCATCTTTACTCCTGTTGAGCTAACTGCGGACTTGCCACAGTAGCAAAAAAACGTGATGAAAAGATAACGCCGCCGCTTACGGCACGCCAAAATAGCGCAGCAGCGCCGTCATCACCGCCGCACCGATGATTACCAGTATCAATGGCGCGCGACGCCAGGCGAGAAACACCGCGAACAACACGCCGGTCAGTCGTGCAACGCCGGCGAAATCGGTGCCCTCAAACAGCGCGGTGGTGACAGCGACAGCCAGCAGCAAGACCGTTGCCGCGTCGGACAGCATGTTGCGCACACGTTCCGACATGTGCATCCGGCTGCCCAGCCGGTAACCGGCAAAGCGAATCGCATACGTCCCTGCAGCCAGCAGCGCGATGCCGGCAATCACTAAACTATTTTGCATCTTTGCGCTCCCGCCAGCTCAGCAAACCGAGTAAAGAAAACAGCACTGGCATACCGGCTGGCACAAAAGGCGTTGCCAGCACGGACAACAGTGCACCGAGGGTGGCCGGAATGCGCGTGCGACGCTGGCGCAGCGCTGGGAAAATCAGCGCGATCAGGATGGCCGGAAACACCGCGTCCAGGCCAATCGCCGACACATCAGGAATAAAGCGTCCAATCACCGCACCGGCAATCACCGTAAGCGGCCAGATGGCAAAAATACCCAGTCCGCAAATCCAGTAAGCCGCCCGACGCTGCGCCAGCTTCGGCTGTGAAATACCGAACACCACGCTCTCGTCATTCATGATATGGCAGCCCAGCAGGCTGCGTCCGCCCTGCCCGACCAGGTCTTTCACCGCAATGCCAAACGGCAGATGACGTGCGTTGACCAGTAAACCGGCAGCGGCAGCTGTTAGCGGACTGCCGCCGCCCGCCACGATGCCGATAAATAAAAACTCGGACGCCCCCGCCAGCACCAGCGTCGAGAGCGCAATCGGCACCCAGAGCGGAAAACCGTCGGCAGCGGCAAGAGAACCATAGGAAAGGCCAACGATGCCGTCGGCCAGACAAACAAGGAAGATCGCTTTCAATACGCCGCGATCAAGCGGTACGGCACCCAGACGCATCACAATTTGATCTCATAACGAACAAGAAAGCCGTTATAATGAACGCGCCGTACGTGTTTTACAAGATGAACAAATCGTTCGATATAAAGAACAGGAGTAATTGTGACCCCGCCCATTGCTATCATTGCCGCCGGACTGGTGCGCGAACGCCAGCGTGCCGGACTTTCGCTGACGGAAGTGGCGCGCCGCGCTGGCATCGCCAAGTCAACGCTGTCGCAGCTGGAGGCAGGCAACGGTAACCCCAGCATTGAGACGTTATGGTCACTGTGTGTGGCGCTGAATATTCCGTTTGCACGGCTGATGGAGCCGGAAGTGAAAAAGATGCAGGTGATTCGGCGTGGCGAAGGCATGGTGGTGTCAGCAGAGTTAGCAGACTTTCAGGCCGCGCTACTGGCCAGCTGTCCGCCGGGCGGCCGCCGCGATCTGTATTTGATTACCAGCCAGCCCGGCGCACCGCGCGCGTCAAAACCGCATCCACCGGGTTCCGTCGAACACATCATCCTGGCACGCGGTCGCGCGCGGGTTGGCCTGATGGAATCGCCGGTCGAACTGTTCCCGGGCGATTATATTTGTTATCCCGCCGATGAACCGCACATCTTTGAGGCGCTCGAAGCCGACACCATGGCAGTACAGTTGTCAGAGCAGAATTAAAGAAATTTCGCTGCGCCTGAATATCACAATTTCCTATGACTAATGCGGATGATTGCGCTGCAGCGCGGTGGCATGCTGTCAGCATCATTGGCAGAATAGCAGGAACATATGGACATTATTCCCGCGCAGCCGCATCACGCGGCGGCGATACAGAAGATTTACGCCTGGCACGTGCTGCACGGCACCGCAACCTTCGAAACGGAACCGCCGGCGGAGAGTGAAATGCTGCGGCGCATTAATGACGTGCATGAGCGCGGCGGTTACTGGCTGGTGGCTGAGGAGCAGGATCAGGTGCTGGGTTACTGCTATCTGGCGCCGTATCGTCCGCGTTACGCCTACCGCTTCACGCTGGAAGACTCTATCTATCTCGACCCGCAGCAAACCGGACGCGGTATCGGTAAAGCGCTGCTGCAAAAAGCGGTGGCGCTGGCCGAAGCCGCTGGCTTTCGCCAGATTATCGCGATTATCGGTGACAGCGCCAACCAGGGCTCGCTGGGAGTACACCGGGCGCTCGGTTTTGAGCACACCGGCGTGATGAAATCGGTGGGTTACAAACATGGCCGCTGGCTGGACACCGTGGTAATGCAACGGAGTCTCGGGCCCGGTGACAGCCAGCCGCCCGATCGCTAAGCCGCTTCCATGGCGATCACCCGATGCGTGCCTTTCTCCAGCAGATCGCGATCATGACTCACCAGCAGCACCGCGCACTGCTGCTCACGCGCCAGTTCCGCGATCAACTGCCATGTTTGCTGCTGCACCAGCGGATCGAGGCGTGACGTCGGCTCATCGGCAAACAGAAATACCGGCCGCAGCAGCATCACCCGCAGCAGCGCGAAGCGCTGCAGTTCGCCGCCGGAGAGCGCCTCTGGTCGCCGCGTCAGCAACGCGGGATGCAAGGCCAGCCGCGCCATGAGCGCATCGCGCTGTGCCGGCGGGAGAGCGTGACGCCGCAGCACATCGTTGATGCTTTGCCCCAGCGTGCGCTGCGGCGGAAACAGCGCGGAAGGATCCTGATAGATTTTCTGATATTTCAGCGCATCCGCATCAGCGTGGTGCGTTACGCGGCCCTGCTGCGGCGCGAGCAACCCTAACAGCACGTCGCCGAAGCTGCTTTTGCCGCTGCCGCTGGCACCGTGCAGGCCAACGATTTCACCGGCGTGCAGCGTGAAATCGCGTGGCACACCCAGCCTTTTGCCCCCGCGCGCCAGCACAATGTCCTGGGCGCTGATCACCGGCCTGGCACCGATCACCGTTTGTTGTCGGGCGGGCCAGACGGCCGGATCGGCAGCCAGCAGCGCGCGCGTGTAAGGCTGCTGCGGTGACTGCAACACCTGCTGCGCCGGGCCCTGTTCAATCACGCTGCCTTTATGTATTACCAGCACGTCGCCGCCCAGCTGGCGTGCCAGGGCGATGTCGTGGGTGATGGTCAACAGCATGCCGCCATCGGCCACTTCGCGCTGTAACAGCTGGCTGACTTCATCGCGGCGCGCCACATCCAGCCCTTTGGTCGGCTCATCGGCAATCAGAATCTGCGCGCCACCGGCACGGGCTGCCGCAAACGCGGCGCGCTGTGCCATGCCGCCGGAAAGCTGCCACGGATAACGCCGTGCCGCCGCGGCCAGGCCAAGCTGCTGCAGATCCTGCTGCGCCGCTGCAGCGCTGGCGGCGGGCGGCAAACCGCGCACGAAGCGATGCCCTTCCGCCACCTGTTGCTGAATCGCCATGGTCGGATCGAGCGACAACCACGGCTCCTGCGGCAGCGAAGCCAGCGTATTGCCCCACAACCGACGCAGCTGCGCCGTATCCTGCGGCAGCTGAAAGCGTCTGCCGTTGATCATCAACTCACCGCTGGCCTGCAGCGATGGCGGCAATATCCCCATGATCGCCTGCGCCAGCAGACTTTTCCCCGATCCGGTTTCGCCGAGCAGCGTCAGCGGCCGACCAGGTTGTAGCCGCACATCCACCGGCTCAACCAGTGTTTCAGTCGCTGTGGCAACGCTCAGCCCGGTGATCTGTAATCCCTTCATCATCGCTCCTTTTTCATCAGCAGATTGAGGCTGATCAACAGTAAAAACAGTGCGGCTACCGGCTGCATCAGTAGCCACGGCGCTTCCCACGCAAACGGCAGCAGTTCGGTCATCATCAGGCCCAGCTCCGGCGTGGGCGGACGCACGCCAACGCTGATAAAACCGAGCGCCGACACCGCCATGATGGCGCTGCTGAAAGAGAACAAGGTCAGCGTCAGCAGTACCGGTGCCAGCGCAGGCCACAGATGATGACGAAAACGATACCAGGCAGAGAACCCGAGCAGTTTGCTGGCCTGCATACCGGGCGCCTGCACAATTGGCCGCAGCGTGGCACGCGTGACGCGGAAAAATTCCACCCACAGCACCAGCGAAATGCCCAGCCACAGCATCTGCGGCGCGTCTGGCGCAATGGCGGCCAGCAGCAATACCAGCAGCAATCCCGGCAGCGCGAGGCACATATCGCCGACGATGCTCAGCAATCGCTCAGGCCAGCCACCGTACAGCGCACTGAGCACACCGGTGAACACGCCCGCTATCAGCGCACTGATCACGCACAGGGCTGCCAGCCCGAGTGACAGACGCAGCGCGGCGCTGAGGCGCGTTAACATATCGCGACCGAGATGGTCGAAACCAAGCAAATGGCTGCGGTTCGGCGTCTGTAACATCTGCAGCAAATCCTGCTGTAGCGGATCGCCGTGCTGAATCAGCGGCAGCACAAACGCGTAAGCCAGCAGCGCCACCAGCAGTACCAGACCCACCCAGCGTGAAAACGTCATCTTCATGTGCGCGCCCCCCGGGGATCGAGCAGATGACAACCGGCATCCACCAGCATGTTCAGCAGGACAAACAGCAGGCCGAGCGTCATGGCGCTGGCCTGAATTACCGGCACGTCACGCGCAAAAATGGCGTGCACCAGAGCGTGACCGATTCCCGGCCACGCAAACAGGGTTTCCACCACCACCACGCCTTCCACCAGCCAGACAAACTGCATGCCAAACCACGTCAGCACCGGCGCGCTCAGATTACGCAGGCCGTGACGCAGCAGCAGGCGCGCGGGTGCCAGTCCTTTTTGCGCTCCCCAGCGATAGTAGCCGGACGACACCACCTGCCAGGTGGCTTCGCGCACCACGCGCACGCCGACGGCCGTCAGCGACAGGGCCAGCGTCAGTGCCGGCAACAGGAAATGGCGCAGCTCGCCGTGACCGGCGCTCGGCAGCCAGTCGAGTTGCAGCGCGAACAGCAGGATCAGCAACATGCCGAGTGCAAAATGCGGCACCGATTTCAGCAAGGCGGTCAGCCAGAACAGCGCACGGTCAAGCCGGCCGTTGGCGTGGCAACCGGCCCAGATGCCGAGCGGCAGCGTCAGTAGTAACGCCAGCAGCAGCGAGACGCCCGCCAGCGCCAGCGTCTGGCCCAGCTGCCAGCGCAGCTCATCCATCACCGGCTCACCGGAAACCAGCGAGCGGCCAAAGTTAAACTGCAGCAGATCGAAGAGCCAGTGCATCAACGCACTGCCGCCGTTAAGCGCGCCGTTCAGCTCCTGCTGTACCCGCGCCACCGCGTCGGCATCGACGCGATCGTAACCATAGCGCCCCGAGGCGATACGCCACGCCATGTCGCCCGGCAGCGCCTGCACCAGCAGCCAGGTCAGTAATCCTACCGCCAGCACCACGAACAGCGCCTGCGCCATGCGCCAGCTGAGTTGTTTAATCATGGCTCCCCCAGTGCATCTGGCGCAGGCCGAAGTGGCGTTCAAACGGATCGAGTTTGACGCCCTGCAGCTGGCTGTTAACCGCCGCCGACTGCTGATACCAGGCCAGCGGAATCACCGGCAGTTCCTGTTGCAGCGCGCGGGTGATGACGCTGCGCGCCCCGGCGCGGGCTGCGCCATCGGTGGATTGCGTCAGCGTGTGGAGCGCCGCGTCGAAGCCTGCCGCATGCCAGTTCATCGCCCCCCAGTCACCGCCGTGGGTGCCATAATCCTGCAGCAGCGTTCCGGTCGGATCGGGCGTCAGGGCAAAATTACGCGCAAACAGCGCCAGCTGCAGACGGTTGTTGTGGTGCTGCGCCGGGATCTCGCTGGCGTTGGTCGCGTTGATTCGCACGTCTATGCCGACCTGACGCAGCTGCTGCTGAATCACCATCGCCATCAGCGGCAGCTCAGGGCGATCGGGATAGGTCAGCAGCGTCAGGCTGAAGCGCTGGCCGTTGCGTGTCAGTACGCCATCCGCGCCGCGTTGCCAGCCGGCCGACTGTAATAACTGAGCAGCCTGCTGCGGCTGATAGTGCAGCGGCGTGAGTGCCGGGTTGTGCCACTCTGCCATGTTAGGGGGAAACAGCTGGCTGGCTGCGCCCGGATAACGCAGCACCGCCTGCGCCAGCGCGTTGCGATCGATCGCCATGCTGATCGCCTCACGCACCGGCAGTTCCGCCAGCAGCGGATCGGCCAGATTAAGCTTCAGCATCAACGTGCGCGGCACCGGAATCGCCGGGATGTGCAGCGACGCTTTGCGTGCCAGCCGCTGCCGGCTGGCGGCATCAAGGTTAAACACGTAATCTGCATCACCGCTTTCTGCCAGCAGCGCACGGGTTTCCGCGCGGCCGGTCGCCAGATAGCTGGCGGCGGCAATCGCCGGTTTCTCGCCCCAGTAATCCGCGAAGCGCGCCACCGTCAGCGACTGCGGCGGCTGGAAGGAAGTGAGCGTAAACGGCCCGCTGCCAATAATGCGCGTGATGTTGCCCTGCGCATCCCAGCTGGCCAGTGCGAGGATTTGCGAGCGGCTTTCCGCCAGGACCGACAGCAGCGGCGTGAAGGGTTCACGCAGCGTGATGGTGACAAGCTGCCCTGCCCCGCTGATGTCGGCGATTGGCGTTTTGTCCAGTAAGCCCGCTTTGCCGCGTGCGGTGTTGAGTGATTTCACCACGGCAACCGCATCCAGCAGCGAGCCATCGTGAAAATGCACGCCGTCGCGCAGCTGGAACTGCCAGCGCAGCCCATCGTCAGAGACCTGCCAGCGCTGCGCCAGCGCCGCCACCGGCTCACCGCGTTCGTTCACTTCTACCAGCGTTTCAACCACATCCATGCGCAACAGAATGTCGCCGGAGAGCGCCGGATCGCTGCCTTTAATTTCAAACGGTGCGGCAATCCGCACCGGTTTTTCGGGGGTGCTCGCCGCCACAACGGCGCAGGAAGCCAGGCCGAGCGCCGCAGCGATCAGCAAATTTTGCATTGATTTCATTAAATTTTCCGAATAAACCGTTACACTATCATCGAATCAATTACGTTATAACATAACAATTCACACTTTAACACACGGTGATTGCAGGGAATTCGTCAGGCGCTTGTTGCCTTTTAACCGTCGCGACAGGTTAACGCTGCGCGCGGCAGCGTGGCTGAGGTATGCTTGAGAAGAACTCTAACCCGTGAGGAAACGCCGTTATGCCAGAGATTGTCGTTTATGCTGCGGAAGGCCGTAGCGTTGAGCAGAAGAAAAAGTTACTCAAAGCCATCACCCAGGCGGTGGTGGATTCGTTTGAGATCGATGCTGATGTGGTCACCGTGTCGATTATCGAAACGCCGAAGCATCATAAATCCAAGGGCGGCGTGCCGTTCGACGAACGTTAAGATCAGCCCGGTTCAGGCGTACTGAATATTCATGGTGCCGCGCTCGCTGCGGTTGACGATGGCCTCGACCTGCCACGTCCGCTGAATCAGGGCAGGCGTCAGCACGGCGGCGGGCTCACCGCTCGCCACCACTTGCCCTTGCTGCAGCACCACCAGATGCTGGCAAAATTTTGCCGCCAGATTCAGGTCGTGCAGGGCCACAATCACCGTGACCGGCAGTGCGGCAATCAGCCGCATTAGCTCAAGCTGAAACTGAATATCCAGATGGTTAATCGGCTCATCCAGCAACAGAATATCCGGCTGCTGCGCAAGCGCACGCGCGATCTGGCAGCGCTGGCGTTCGCCACCGGACAGGCGCTGCCACGACCGCCCGGCCAGCGCATCCAGTTTCATCAGCGACAGCGCGTGCTGCACCGCCGTTTCATCTGCCATCCGCCATGGGCTGAACGCGTTGCGATGCGGCGCCCGTCCCAGACGCACGATGTCGCTGACGCACATCTCAGCTTCCATTTCGGCATGCTGCGGCACGAAGGCCAGCGTACGGGCACGCTGCCGCCGGCTGAGTTGGTTCAGCCGCGTGCCGCCCATCTCCAGCCCGTCATAAGCACAGGGCTGAACGCCCGCCAGCGCACGGATGAGCGTCGATTTGCCCGAGCCATTGGGGCCGAGCAACCCGACCGTTTGTCCCCGCTGCGCCGCAAAACTGATGTCAGATAACACGCTGCGCGCCTGTAGCGTCACGCTCAGTTTATCCACCGCGACATACTTCATGATTTCTCCCGGTTGCGATACAGAATCAGGGCGAACACCGGGGCGCCGACTAACGCTGTCACCACGCCTATCGGCAGCACCTGATGGGTGATTAACGTGCGCGATACCAGGTCGGCAATCACCATGAAATGGCAGCCGCCCAGGAATGCGAGGGGAATCGTCACCAGATGACGCTGCCCGGCAATCATGCGGGTGATATGCGGGATCACCAGCCCGACAAAACCGACCGCACCAATCGCGCTGACGATCACCGCCGTCACTAACGCAGTGGTCAGCAGTAATACGATGCGCACCGCTGAAACCTGCGTGCCCAGCGTCGCGGAAACTTCCGCGCCAAACGAGAAGGTATCCAGCGCGCGCGCATGGTAGAGCACAGTCAGCAGACCGGCGAGGGTTACGGCAAAACACAGTAATGCATCTGCCCAGCGCACGCCGCTCAGGCTGCCGAGCAGCCAGAACATCACGCCGCGCGACTGCTCAGCATTGGCCGCCGTGCTGACAATGTAAGCGGTCAGCGCATTAAATAATTGCGTCCCGGCAATACCGGCCAGAATGATGCGCGCGGTGTTTTCCCGCATGCCGCCGGAGAGCAGAACAATCAGCATAAATGCAAGACAGGCACCGCCAAACGCGCCGGCACCGGTGGTGATGGCGCCGCCGCCGATGCCAAGCAGCATCACGCACACCGCGCCGGTTGATGCACCGGCGGAAATCCCCAGCAGATAAGGGTCGGCCAGCGAATTGCGCAGCAACGACTGCAACACCAGCCCACACAGTGCCAGCCCGCCGCCGCTGCTCGCCGCCATCAGCGCGCGACTCATGCGGTATTGCCAGACGATGCCGGCTTCCAACGCCGGCAGGTCGTAATGCGTAATGCCAAGACCATTGGTGATGGCCTGCGCGGTCAGGGTAAAGCTGATCGCGACATCGCCGGTCGCCGCGGCCAGCGTCATCATCACCGGCAGGCTGAGCGCGCCCGCAGCAATCAGCAGGCCGGTGCGCCAGTAACAGACAGCGTGAGCGCTCATCGGGCAGGTGCGAAAGCAGCGATCTGCTGACCGATCAGCTCCACGGCCTCTACGTTGCGCAACGAGGGATTCAGTGACATGGCCGGTACCACCACGATGTGGCCGTTTTTCACCGCTGGCATTTCACGCGTCACCGGATCGCTTTGCAGAAAGTGTTTTTTAACCGCGACGTCATCGGCGGGATAGAGCCGCCGCGCCATGCTGGCAATAACGATGATGTCCGGCTGCGCGGAGACAATGTGCTCCCACGTGACCGCCGGCCACTCTTCGTCTGAATCGATAATGTTAGTCAGACCGAGCGTCTGGCTGATCCAGCCCGGCGCCCCTTTATTGCCGGCGACCCAGGGATCGCCTTTCAGGCGCGGGCTGGAAAACCAGTAAACCACCTTCAGAGGCGCTGACGGCGATTTGTGCAGCTGTTGCTGAACCTGTGCTATACGAGCGGCCAGTTGCTGTTTGAGCGCTTCGCCACGCGCCGGCACATCAAAAATGCGCGCCAGCGCGCTGATTTCCGCAAAGATCACCTCGATCCCATACGGTGTTGTGCGTGCACCGTCGCTATTGGACGTGGTGGTGACGGCTTTGCCGATGCAGTCGGCAGGCGAAATCCAGGTTCGGATGCCGAGCTGTTCAAACTGTTCACGCGTGGCGACTTCACCCTGCGGCCCGACGTGCCAGCTGTACTGCGCCAGCACCAGCTCCGGGCGCTGCGCCACCACCGCTTCAAAGCCTGGGGCGTTATCGGCCAGCCGTTTAAGCTGGCTGCCCTGCCCTTGCAAATCGGCGGGCAGCGCGCCAAACCACACCGAGGTTGCGGCAATTTTATCTGCCAGACCGAGCGCCAGCAGCAGTTCCGTTTCATGCTGGCCAACGGTGACGACGCGCGCAGGCGGATGAGCGAAGGTCTCTTTGACACCGCAGTTATCAACGGTGAGCGGATAGTTACTGGCATTAGCATTGAATACAGGAAGCGACAGCAGCGCCGCAATAAGCAGGGAGAGCGAGTTTTTCATCATGGTACTTTCATTGTTACGTTATAACATAACAATATGCATGACCAGGCGTGGACTGTCAATAAACAGGATTGGGCATACCGACCGGAACTGCGCGCATCATGAAGAGGATGACGTTAGGGTATAAGCAGGGCTGCAACAGCAGCCCGCCCAGTTCTGATAATTAAATCGGCTGTGATGATGTCATCGAATGAAGTACTAGCTGAAACAGAGATTTTATTCAGGATGTTGTGCGGCTGGCTTTAAAGTCCGGGCCACATACCGCCATCAAGCCTTAAATTTGAACCCGTTATGTAACCCGACAACGGGCTGGCCAGAAAGGTGATGGCGTCCGCTATTTCTTTGAGCGTCCCAACGCGCGCCATGGGCACATTGGCATACAGGGGCAATACGGCCTGTTCAATATCTTCCCAGGGCGCGTCAGCTGAAAACCCTGCATCTTTGGCCGTTTGACGAAATGCTTTTTCGAGGCTTGCACTATGAATAGTACCCGGTGAGAGAGTATTTACGGTTACACCATCGTGTGCGACCGCTTTTGCCAGCGATGAGGTCATGGCAATAATCCCTGCTTTAGCAGCAGCATAATCCGGACGCCTGGCGGGAGGCATCAACGCTGCCAGGCTCGAAATATTAATGATTCTGCCCCATTTTTGTTCACGCATCCCAGGAAGAAAAAGATTAATGACACGTAAGGCTGAAAGGACATTTTTATCATACCCAGCCGCCCAGGTTTCTGGCAAAGAAGACGTCCAGTCCTCTGTGGGGCCGGAGCCACCCGCATTATTAACAACAATATCAATGGATTGTACAAGCGAACACACTTGCTGATAAAGCAGTTGAATATCTGCCTCACGGGTTAAATCTCCCGTTACTGCGTACGCTTGTCCACCTTGCTTTATGATATCGCTGGCGATATTTTCAGCTTTAGCCGGATCCCGGCCATGTATAATAACGCGGGTGCCTTCAGCGGCAAGCCCTCTGGCTACCGCTTCTCCAATACCTTTGGTGCTACCCGTTATCAGAGCACTTTTGCCGTCGAGTTTCAGATCCATTACTGTTCTCCAGAATACGTGAAAAATCTATTGGAAAATAAACTGATGAATGAATCAATTACGCACCTGAAAGTGCCTGTAGGCGATGATGAGAAAACACGTTGTCTCGGACCAGAAGGTTCTGGTCGCTTATGTCACGCAATGTTTAACTATTATTTCCGGCAGATGGACACTGCAGATTTTATTCAGATTATTTGCGGAGCCTGTGATGCGTCACTCGCAATTCATGAAGAGTATGCCGGAGATATCGCATAAAGTACTGACTCAACATTTGCGCAAGCTTGAACGTGATGGGCTGATAACCCGCACTGATTTTGGTGAACAGCCCCCGCGTGTTGAATACGCACTCACGCATGCAGGCCATAATCTGATGCCCGTGCTGCTCTCAATGCGTGAATTCTCACGAGACAACCTGCCAAAACCGGGACAGGATTAATAGTGCAAAAAAATTGCACTATTGGCAGCAGGGAAATAATCACGCATCCTCAGCAAGGTCGTCATCGCGCAATTTAATGCCATTACTGATGAGGAGTATCAAACGTAATTCTGCTTTGCTTAAAATAGTCGGCCGACGAAATAATCCACGCCCAGAGCGGCATCATTTTCATCATCATTTCTTCGCCCGCGTCCGTGGCCGTATAAACGACACGCGGTACTTTTTCCTGATAATCACAACGGGAAATAAGACCGTCACGCTCAAGCGTACGCAGTGTGCGCGTCAGCATTCGTTGCGTGACACCATGTAGTAAACGACCAATTTCTGCATGGCGCAACGGTCCATGGGTGGCCAGAATATGCAATATACCCAGCGACCAGCGATTGCCGGCGTGTGAAAGAATTTCACGCTTTAATGTTTCATCATCGTGACTCAACGCCTCACAAAATTGTCTGGAAAACTGCAGCAGGGCTTCGCGATTGGGTTCCATCTCTCCTCCGGTATCACGGGTGTACCTGATTGAATCAGGGTTTGTCCGCTGTCAGGATGACGGATATAACCTAAGGAGACAAGCATGCTACCCGTTGATCAACATGTCGAAAATATTCTTATCCTCGGCGCAGGAGAATTAGGCATGGCGGTGTTAAACGCCATGGCTAAAAAAGTGCAGCAACATCCTCTGATTAAAATAAGTGTATTACTCAGAAGCGAGGCTGCGCATGCCACGTCCGGCCCACTTAAAACCCGGCTGGATGCGCTGCAAAAGCTAAATATCACTGTGGCGGAAGGCGACCTGCAGAAAAATAGCCTGAGCGAACTCTCAGCATTATTTCGCACTTATGATGCCATCATTAATTGCAGTGGTTTTGTCGGCGGGCCGGGAACGCAGCTCAGAATTACTCAGGCCGTGCTGAAGGCGGGTGTCGCCCGCTATTTTCCCTGGCAGTTTGGCGTGGATTATGACGTTATCGGCAAAGAGAGTGGGCAACCGGTATGGGATGAGCAGCTTGAAGTGCGCCACCTGCTGCGCGCCCAAAGCAACACTGACTGGGTAATTGTTTCGACCGGTATTTTTACCAGCTATCTGTTTGAACCCGATTTTGGCGTGATCGATGCCGGGAATAAAACGGTTTATGCCCTCGGTGACTGGAACTATGCCCTGACACTCACCACGCCAGACGACATCGGGCAGCTGACAGCCGATATCTTCTTTCATCAGCCCGCTTTTCAGAACGACATTGTTTATATCGCTGGCGATACGCTGACTTACGCAGAGCTGGCTGACCTGATGCAATCTCACTGGCAAAGCGCGGTCAGGCGAGTATTACTTAGCCGGGAAAGGCTACGGGAAGATGCAGAGCGTCATCCCCATGACACTGGCGCGGCCTACCGGCTGGCCTTTGCCCGTCCGGACGGTGTGGCATGGCCTAAACAGGAAACGTTTAATTACCGCGAACACATTGCCACCACCAGCGCCGCTTAGTGGCTGACGAACCAGCCAGCGGAGTCCTGAGAATTTCAGGCGTAGCGGAATGTCCTCAGGCGCAACGCCTGGCCTGAGGGCTATCGGGCCCTTCGCCTGAAATCCCGGCGCTTTGACAAACCGGCAGGTTGCGTCAATACTTTCCCCCGCACCGCTATCCGCCAAAATCAGTACCAGTCTAAAACAGAAAACCCGAGCTCCACGCCTGCCCTACCGTTGCAGCCCTTCCCCAAGCATAGCTCATCTAATAAATTTAGGTGATTATATGTTTTTTAATTATTTTAATTGAAATTAATCATCTCCCTGCCGATAACGCCATTGCCATCAGGCAAAAGCGTGGACAACAACAACCAGGGAGATTCACCTTAATGAAAAAAATACGTGTTTTTTTGGAAGATATCAGAGTCAGCAGAAAACTCATGCTCGGGTTTGGTGTGCTGCTTACCCTCAGCATTGCTGTAGCTTCCTGTGGCATCAAAAACCTGCACGACATCGCGGAACGTGCGGAAAAACTCAGCCAGTTGAAAGGCATCAACGATCAGTTTGCGCAGGCTAAAGATGCCCGCCTGCAATACGTAAAAACCCACGATGAAAAATTCATTGCCGACAACGAATCGCGACTGCAGGCGATTGAGGGCAGTATCAACCAGCTGAAAACCTGGCGATGGGATAGCGCGCAGACCGCGCTGATTGCCTCTCTGCCGGCTGCGATGAACCTTTATCGTCAGCATCGTGCAGAAACGGTGAACGAAGTGCATAAGCGCCAGAGCATTCTGCAGGCGCTGCGCTTCAGTGACGAAACCACGGCGGTTGCCGCGCTGGCCAGAAACTACGTCAGCACACAGCAGGATACGGAAACCGCGCTCAATGAAATCGCTAAATATCTGAATGGTATCAGTATTCGTGTAAAGCTGATGGCACTGGACAACAGTGAAGAAAACCGTCTGGCTTTGTCAGGCTTTATAGCTGAAACGATTCAACTCATTGACCAGGCTCGACCACGCCTGAGCGCTGATGACAGCAACGCGCTGGATAAAATTGCCGTAACGCTGGCGGCCAGACGCGACAGCGTGCAGGACTACAACGCCTCCGCGGAAGAAGAAGTGGAAGCGACCCGCCAGCTTGCCATCGCGGGCCTGCATCTGACTAATACCAGTAATCAATTATTTACCCAGCAGCTGGCCGCCACGCACCAGGATATCGCCCGGGCAATCCTGTGGATGTCGCTGATCCTGGCGGCGGCTGTGGTAATCAGCATTCTGATTGCGGTGTTTATCACCCGGCAGATTACCCGTCCTTTAGCGGTAACACTGAACGTCGCGCGGCAGATTGCGCAGGGAGATTTGAGCGTACAGCTGCAAACTTCGCGTAAGGACGAACTGGGCGAGCTGATGCAGGCGGTCGGTGAGATGAGCAACGATCTGCGCGGCATCATTGGTAACATTCGCAGCGGCGTGATGCAGGTCAGCCACGCTTCCGCAGAAATTGCCGCAGGCAATAACGATCTTTCCGCCCGCACCGAGGAGCAGGCGGCCGCGCTGGAGCAGACGGCAGCCAGCATGGAGCAGTTAACCGCTACCGTGAAGCAGAACGTGGAAAACATTCATCACTCCAGCGAACTGGCGCGTGCCACTTCAGAGAAGGCCAATCAGGGCGGCTCGCTGGTCAAAGGCGTGGTTGAAACCATGGACCAGATCAGCGCCAGCTCCGGCAAAATCGCCGAAATCACCACCGTCATCAACAGCATTGCTTTCCAGACCAATATCCTGGCGTTAAACGCAGCAGTAGAAGCAGCGCGCGCCGGTGAGCAGGGACGCGGCTTTGCCGTGGTCGCCAGTGAGGTGCGCAGTCTGGCGCAGCGCAGCGCTCAGGCGGCCAAAGAGATCGAAACCCTGATTGGCGAATCGGTGGCGCGTATCAGCAGTGGTTCACAGCTGGTAGGTCAGGCCGGTAAAACCATGGATGAAATTGTACATTCCGTTGGCAACGTAACCAGCATCCTCGCCGAAATCGCGCAGGCATCCGATGAGCAGAATCGCGGCATTTCGCAGGTCGGCGTCGCTATCGTTCAGATGGACAGCGTGACGCAGCAGAACGCCGCGCTGGTGCAGGAATCATCGGCCGCCGCCAGCGCACTGCGCGATCAGGCGTCGACACTGGAAGGCTCAGTCGCGCGTTTCGTGGTGCAGTAAGCGGATTTTCACTGACAGAGAGAGCGGGCGGGATGCCCGCTCTTGTCGGATCACGGCTCATCAGCGGGCTGCTGATCACAGCGAATCCGACTGCGGATGAAATAACGTTTGATGCGTTGTCCATACAACCCAACCGCCAGCCCGGTAATAATCAGAACCAGCGCCACGATTTTCATCGGAGAAATAGCTTCACCAAATATCATCATCGAACCGAGAATGCCGAATACCGGCACCAGCAGCGATAATGGCGCGACGGTGGAGACAGGATACAGTTTGAGCAATGAATTCCAGATCCAGTAGCCTAATAACGTATTGGGATAGACCTGAAACAGAATGGACAATATCGCACGGGTATCCATATGGCTGATTAATGCGCTATAGCCCGCGCTGCCATTAATTAATCCGTCCAGCAGAAAAAGCGGAAGCGGCGAAAAGGCGCTCGACCAGACCAGAAACGCGAATACCTGCTTCGTGCCGGCTTTTTTCATGATGATATTGGCAATACTCCAGGCTATGGCGCCTGCCAGCACCAGCAGCAACCCGGCAAACGTCACCGAGCCGTCGGTAATAAACACAATGCTCATCAATCCGCTGCATGCCAGCACAAAGCCAGCGATCTGATAGCGGCTGAGCTGTTCTTTAAACACATAACTGCCGAGCAGCAGAGTGAAAAAGGCGCTGAACTGCAGCACCAGCGAGGCGATCCCCGCCGACAGCCCGGTTTTTATCCCCAGATTGACCAGGCCCCACAAGCCAATGCCGAATACCAAGCCGTAACCAATAAGGTAGCGCCACGGGACGTCAGGTTTTTTAATAAAGAAGAGCGCCGGGATGGCACACAGCGTAAAACGCAGCCCTGCCAGAATAAATGGATCGATGGCGTGCAGCCCTAATTTAATCACCGAAAAATTAATGCCCCAGATGGCGGTAATACCGATGGCCAGCAGCAGGTGTGATAATTTCATGATTGACGTGTTCCATACCAGAGAATAAGTGCGCAGGCACTGACCAGTGCCCCGCCGCCGCACACGGCATACCATCCCCAGTGCGCATAGAGTTGGGTGGCAGCAATAGCGCCCAGCGCGCTGCCTGCCGCATAAAAACACATATAGGCACCGATAAGCCGGCTGGTGATAGCGGGTTTGCCGGCAATCAGCCTGCTCTGGTTGATGACATGCACCGTCTGCACGGCGAAATCCAGCATGATCACACCAATAACCAGCAACAATAATGAGGCCTGCGCGAAGGCGATCGGGAGCCACGAGAGCGTTAATAAAACCAGTGCGCATCCGCTGGCGCGCTGCCCGGTTCCCCTGTCAGCCCAGGCGCCACTTCTGGAAGCCGCCAGCGCTCCGGCTATTCCAGCCAGACCAAACAGCCCTGTTTGCGTATGGGAAAGCGACATGGCCGTGAGCGGCAAAACCATGGAACTCCACAACATGCTGAACGCGGCAAAAATCAGCAGAGCCAGCGCGCCACGCTGACGCAGCAAAGGCTCGGTGACAAAAAGACGCGGGACAGACCCCAGCAGCCCGGCCACGGAAGTGGCTGTGTTCTGCGGACCGGCAGCAGGTATCACTTTTACCAGCAGCACGGTAATCAGCAGCATCAGCGCGGCTGAGGTCATATACACCGCCCGCCAGCCGGCGATATCGGCGATGATGCCAGAGACCAGGCGCGCCAGCAGTATGCCCATGACGATGCCACTGGTGACGCTGCCTACCACCTTGCCACGCTGAGCCGGTGCCGAAAGGATAGCTGCCCACGCCACCACGGTTTGCGTCACCACCGCCATCAAACCCACCAGCAGCATCGCCACCAGCAGCGCCAGCAAACTCTCTGCTAACGCCGCCGCGATCAGGGCCAGCACCGACAGCAGCAGGTGCATGACCACCAGCTTTTTGCGATCAAAGCGATCGCCGAGCGGCACCAGCAAAAACAATCCTATGGCATAACCCGCCTGCGTTGCCGTGATGACCAGGCCGATGGTGCCGGGCGAAACCTGCAGCGTTGCGGAGATGGATTCCAGCAATGGCTGGGCAGAATAGACATTACCGACAGCCAGCGCGCAGGTCAGTGAGAACAGAAAAATGATGTGAGGCGACAGCACTGAGGTCGTCGCCGGCGATAGAGGCGCCTCAGAGGTTGCAGGGGTATCACTGGTGCAAGTCATGTTGCATCCTTATGTGGTTTTTTTTTGAAACCGATTCATTCTATAAGTAGCAGCGGTGGTTTTTTTTTGCAACTTGTTTTGCTGGAGGCTAAGCTGCCGTCAGTAAATCAGCAGAGTGAGAGAGAAGATGGCCAAACAGGAAGCGCTCAGAACCAGCGAATGTCCGGTCGCCCGGACCGTGGAGGTGATTGGCGAACGCTGGTGTCTGATGATCATCCGTGAAGCGTTTGATGATGTGCGCCGCTTCAGTGATTTCCAGAAAAACCTTGGGCTGGCAAAAAATATCCTGGCGTCACGGCTGAAACTGCTGGTTGAGATCGGTGTGCTTGAGAGTTGTCCGGCGTCAGATGGCAGCGCCTATAAGGAATATTTGCTGACCGAACGGGGACGAGCCGTCTTCCCAATCGTCGTGGCGATGCGCCAGTGGGGAGAGCGTTATCTATTTGAAAAAGGCGAGACACACTCGGTTTTGCTGGATAACGCCAACGGCGAACCGTTACCTGAACTGGCCGTGTATTCTGCCCGGGGAGAACGGCTCGATCCCGCCGACTGCCATCGCCGGCGCGTCATAGCCGGTAATCGCGCTGATCAGGCTTCGTCGAGCGTGAAATAACTGGGGTTGAGGCGTCGCATCAAACCGATCCCGCTTGTTCAATCACCAGCACCCGGGCTACGCCCTGTGGATGTGCGACGTGTTCAGTGCCTTCGCTGGCATAAAAAATATCACCGGCGGTTAATCGTTGGGTTCTCACTTCACCGTTTTCTTTGTAGAACATGTCAACGCAACCATCCATAACGGCAAACACCTCTTGTCCGTCATTGATATGCCATTTGTAGGGTTGATCGGTCCAGTGCAGTTTAACGCTGATGTTATCGAAGCTGGCAATATGCTGAGACTCCCAGGCTTTGGAACCCGTAAATTCTCTGCTGCTGTAAAAATTCATGTTTGCATCCTGTGTGCTGCTGCGGTGATAGCTCACACATGAAATAGCAAAAGGCAGCGACGCGTACCAGATTAAAGGATTGGTTTGTCCTGATTTGGCACCAGCGCGTCCCGTTGTTGCTGCCGGGATGCCTGCTTAACGCACAATGCGTTCATTAAGCAGACTATTAAACCGGTGACCGGAGGGCATAACTGCGCGGCGGCGTTGCTGCCGTTCAGAAGGGAATGAAATGGCTGCGAATCACCGTGGTGGCGTCGGTAAAATGCACCACATCTGCCATGACTCTTTTGGTTTGTTCGGACTCCAGCGCCCGGTTGACATCCTGCTGACAGGCAAACGTGTAAACACCTATGGAGAGCCAGCCGCTGCGGTCTGAAGCGGGATAGAACGCTTCCGCCGAAATGAGTCCATAATCCTGCCAGCACACCAGCGCCAGCGGCAGGTGCGTGTGGGTATAATAGTCGCGGTCAAAGCGATGGGTTTCATCGCCGACGCACACCACCATCATCTGATGCATCCTTTTCTCCCGTTAACGCATGCCGCCTGACGCCATCATCACCTCGCCCGTCACCCATCCGGCATCGTCAGAAGCGAGATAAGCCACAATCGGCGCAATATCCTGCACCTGGCCAATACGGCCAAGCGGCGTCTGGCTTTCGTTCCAGCGCTGAAACTCCGATCCCATCGCGCCGGTGCTGTGCGTGCCTTCGGTTTCGATTAACCCCGGATTGACCGCGTTGACGCGGATGCCGCGCGGACCGAGTTCGCGCGCCAGCACGCCGGTAATGGCATCAATCGCGCCTTTGCTGCCGCTGTAGATAGCGCTCTCCGCCAGAAATACCCGCGTCACAAATGAGCTGATATTGATAATGCTGCTGCCCTCGCCCAGATGTGGCACGGCGGCGCCTGTCACCAGCAGCGGCCCGAGCACATTGATGTCAAACTGCTTGCGATACAGCGCTTCGCTGCTCTCTTCGATCTTCGCAAACTGATACACACCGGCATTGTTCACCACAATGTCCAGCCGGCCAAACTGCGCGAGGGTAGATTGAATGAGCGCCTCAACCTGCGGCTGATCGGTGACATCCGCTGCCAGCGCCACCGCCGTGCCACCGACGGCCTCAATAGCGGCGACCACCTTATCCGCCCCGTTTTTATCCGCGGCATAGTTGACGACGATCTTTGCGCCGTCGGCGGCCAGCTGGCGGGCAATCGCCGCACCAATGCCTTTAGATGCGCCGGTTACGAGGGCAACTTTGTCCTGAAGCTTCTTCATGTTCTGCAATCCTCAATCAGTTCAGTCTGGATGATGCCGTTATGGTGATATCTACAAAGTTGTTTGAGAACTGCCATTTTTGTATATTCGACGTTCATTTTTGAACGGGGCGAGCGCAATGGAATGGAGCGATGTACGGATCTTTCTGGCGGTGATGCGCAGCGGATCCTATGGCGAGGCCGCGCGCCGGCTCGGCGTTAGCCATCCGACCGTGGGTCGTCGCATTAAGGTGCTGGAAGCGCAGGCCCATCAGGCGCTGTTTCGCCGCACGCCGGATGGCCTGGTGTTAACTGATGCCGGTGACGCCGTGCTGGGCCTGGCGGAAAGTATGGAAAATGCTGCGCTGGCGATGGAGAGACGACTGGCGGGCAATCACCCGCGACTGGAAGGTATTTTACGCATCTCCTGTGCCGAGTGGTTTGCCACCGCCGTGCTGGCACCGGTGCTGAGCGAGCTGACACAGCGCCATCCCGCTATCGTGCCGGAAATTATCGCCAGCTACCGTTTGCTCAATCTGTCGCGGCGCGACGCCGACGTGGCTTTTCGCATTGTGCCTTTTACCGAGCCGGATATCGTCCAGCGGCGCCTGATGAGCATGCCCTATGCGTTATACGGCACGCCTGAAAATGCCCGCGCATTGCAACACGATCCCGCCTCTGTGGGGCTGATCCTGATGAATACCGCGCAAGCGCATTTTCCGGACGTCGTCTGGCTGCTCGATCAATTTCCGCAGTCACGGCGGGCTTTTACCAGCACCAGCCGGGCAGTGCAGGCGCAGATGTGCCAGCGCGGCATGGGCGTGGCGGTGTTACCCCAGCCGCTGGGCGATGCCACCGCCGGACTGCAGCGGATTCCTACCCCGCAGCCGCCGCCTTCGCGCGATATCTGGGTAGGCTATCATCAGGATCTGCGGCACATGGATCGCCTGCGCGCCATGCTGGATATTGCCGATGCGCTGCTGATTGCGAAGTAACGGTCGCAGGGATTAGCGCAGCAATTCAGGCGGGCCTCAGACCCGGTAACGGCTCTAGGCTGCGCAGCGCATTTTCCATCAGTCTGGCCAGCAGGTTTTGCGCATTCGGTTCAGTCTGGCTGCCACTTTTTTGTTCCAGCGTAACACCCAGCGCGCCCAGCGGCGGCAAAACATTGCCGGCGCTCACCAGGTTAGCGGGCATGCCGACCCGCGTGCGCACGGTGATCCCCAGACCGGCCCGCACCGCCGCCCAGATGCCGCTCAGGCTATGGCTGACAAACACGATTCGCCATGCAATGCCCGCCCGGTCCAGACTGTCGATGGCGCGCGAGCGCATCAGGCAGGGATTATCAAACATCACCAGCGGCAGCGGTTCGCCCTGGCTTATCATCGCGCTGACGTCGCAGTCGGGGTGGGCGATCCACTCCAGCGGGAACTGGCCGATCAACACGCCTTTACGCTGCAGCGGTTGTGCCTGCCACAGCAGCGCCATATCAAGAGCATCGCTGTCCAGCGCTGCAAGCAGCTCCTGATTACGCGCCACGCGGGCGACGATCTGCAGCCCGGGATGGTGACGTGTAAATTCGCCCAGAATACCGGGCATCAGGGTGTCACCAAAATCTTCCTGCATGCCCAGGCGCACTTCCCCCTGCAGCCCTGCACCGCTGAAGGTGCACAGTGCTTCGTCGTTCAATGCCAGCAGACGGCGGGCATAACCCATCATCACTTCCCCCTCACGGGTTAACGCCAGATGACGCCCGCTTTTCACCACCAGCTTGCTGCCACATTGCTGCTCCAGCTTTTTCAGCTGGGCGCTGACCGCCGAAGTGGATCGACAGAGCCGCACGGCGGCCTGCGCAAAACTGCCACACTCCATGCCGGTGACAAAACTGCGCAGCGCATCCAGATCCAGCGTCTGAGCTAACTTTTGCATAATCGTCCTGATTTATGGGATGAATGACGGTGTTTTATTTGATTTTCAGGATGGTTATGTTTCGCCACAATCGCGGCTGAGTCAATACGGAGAAACATCATGGCAAAAACACTCGATAGTAAAACGCTGGCGCGCATCGCGCCAAAGCTGGCGGAACTCAGTCAGCAGGTTCTTTTCGATGACATCTGGCAACGAGACGCGCTTACGCCGCGCGAACGCAGCCTGATTACGCTGGCCGCACTGACGGCGCTGGGGCGAGTGCAACAGCTGCCGTGGCATATCGAATTCGCGCAACAAAATGGCCTGGCACGAGAAGAGATCGTCGAAGTGTTCACCCATCTGGCCTTTTATGCCGGCTGGCCGGCGGCGGTGTCAGCGCTAAGCTGTCTGGAAGAGGCGTAACCCTCATGCCTTTTACCCGCATCATACTGCGTCAGGGTTACAGCGACGCGCAATTAACGCAGATTTCCGACATCCTGCAACAGAGTCTGGAGGACGAATTTGCCGTTCCACCCGGCGACCGCTTTCAGGTATTTGAAGAACTGCCGGCACGGCTAAGGGTGTTTGATCGCCACTATAAAAGCCGCGGGCGTTCAGAGAATTTTGTTCAGTTCATGATTACTGCGGGCAAGCCGCGCAGCCGCGAACAGAAGCACAAGCTGTGTCGCAGATTGTGTCAGCAACTCTCGCAATCGCTGGATATCGATCCGCAGGATGTGATGGTGATTATCCAGTTTAACACCGTCGATGACTGGAGTTTCAGCGACGGATGTCTGATGTCCGAAGAAGCGCGTATCCACGAGTAACATAGTCAGTATTGCTGGCAGCGCGGGTTAGCGCGCTGCCAGCAATCACTGTCCGGCTTCAGTGATGGGCTGTGGAGATTAAAAATAACAGCTCATTGACGACCAGCAGATTGCAAAGCGGCGCGCTGGCGGTTACGGGTGAAGATCTGCCACGTCACCGCGTCATCACTCAGGGTAAAAATAGCCGTGGCGAGGGTATTTTCCTCATCCGGATCCTGCGGCGACAGGCGGTAAATCGGCAACGCTGCATCCTGCTGATCCGATAAAATCGCCCTGGCCGCCGCGCCATCTACCGCCGGTTGCGTCGTCAGCCATGTCTCCAGACGCTGCTGGCGCGAGCCGGAACTGGCGGTGACCACCTGTTCGACGGCGGCAAGCTGCGGGTGAATAAGATGGTTAGCGTGACCGAAAGGCGCAGTCAGTGGGATCACTGAACAGCCTGAGCCTGTCGCTTCAATACTGATCAGGCGGCTATCGCCCTGCTGCCCCAGCGTATGGTGAAACGCGCCGGCGCGCGGCGTGGCGCTAAGTATGGCGATCGCTTCATCCAGCGTGGTCGCGTTCAGCGACGCGCGGGCGATGATCTGGCGCGGCATGCCATCCGGACGATGCTGTGCGCGAATGTTATTGACGGTATTAACGATGCCCTTCTCATTAACGGCAAAAGTGTGACCGCAAAGTGATGCCGGATAGGCGAAGCTGGTGAACGCGAGGCCGTCGTCCGGGGTCATGGTGACCAGCGCACAGTCATCGCGCAGCTGGGGAAAACCATCTTCGTTGTGCGCAATGATCAACTCCCCGCTGGCACTTTTCCCCGCCACCGTGGTGCAACCATCCGAAGTTGAACGCACCAGATCGCCCCGGCAGTTCCACGCAAACACCTCGTCAATCGGTGCCTGTAATCCTTCAGCCAGCCCTTCCAGCTCCTGCCAGATCAGCGGAAACTGGTGCTGGACCCGCGCGCGCATACTGCGAATTTGCTGCGTATCTTTCATGGCGGTGACCGTTTGCCAGAGACGGGTATGCCTGAGTTTGTTATGCCAGGCATCACGGCCAAAGTCACCGAGTTGCTGACCAATAACAAAAGCCGAACCACGGAAGTCGAGTTTTTTCATAGCGTTATTTCACTTCATTTCAGGATACATGTTGCAAAAATTCTTTCAGACGCGGATTACGGCTGGCAGTCAGCAGCATATCAGGTGGCCCATCTTCGGCAATGGTACCGCCATCAATAAAGATCAGCCGCGAAGCCACATCGCGGGCAAAGCCAATCTCATGCGTCACAATCACCATGGTCATGCCCTCTTCAGCCAGCGAGCGCATCACTTTCAGCACTTCATGACGTAACTCCGGATCCAGCGCGGAGGTCGGCTCATCGAACAGCATCATTTTCGGCCTGACGGCCAGTGCCCGGGCAATCGCCACGCGCTGCTGCTGACCCCCTGAAAGTTCAGACGGATAATGGCTGGCGCGATCGCGCAAGCCAACGCGCTCCAGCAGCGCCAGCGCCTGCTCTCGCGCCGCGGCTTTCGTTTGATGACGCACGCGAATCGGACCGAACATCACATTTTCCAGCGCTGTCAGATGCGGGAACAGGTGAAACTGCTGAAACACCATGCCGGCTTCACGGCGGATATCACATTCATTCGCATGTGGATCGGTGATGTGCATTCCGGCGACCAGCAGCGTCCCGGATGAGATCTCTTCCAGTTTGTTGATGCAGCGTAGCAGCGTTGATTTACCCGAGCCTGAAGGGCCAATAATCACCACCACCTCGCCGGACTCAATTTTTAAATTGATATTGTGCAGGACCTGCGTGGCACCGAAATTTTTCGACACTGCGTTAAATTCAACCATGCTCATAAAATATGGATCCTTTTTTCCAGCTGCTTCAGTAAAAAGCTCAGGCATAACGTCACCAGCAGATAAATCATGGCCACCGCCGTCCACACTTCCAGCGCACGGAAATTACCCGCAATGATCTCCTGCCCCTGACGCGTCAGTTCTGCCACGCCAATCACAATAAACAGTGAGGTATCTTTAATACTGATAATCCACTGGTTACCTAAAGCCGGAATCATGCGGCGTAACGCTAAAGGCATGATGACATACCACAGCGTACTGCGCTGCGATAAGCCCATCGCCAGACTCGCTTCTTTAAAGCCTTTATTAATTGAGAGGATCGCGCCCCGGGTAATTTCAGCAATGTAGGCACCGGAGTTAATCACAATGGTCACGATCGCGGCGGTGACGGGATCAATTCTTATCGGCAACACCATCGGCAGTGCAAAATAGATAAACATTACCTGCACCATGATGGGCGTACCGCGAATAAGCTCGACAAAAATAAGTGACAGCGTCTTAGCAATTTTGCCACCCAGAGCACGGCAGGTTCCCGCCAGTAAGCCAATAATAAAACCGCCCAGCAGACCTGACAGCGAAATAATCAAGGTCAGCTGCAGACCCTGCAGCAGTAGCGGCAGAGATTCCCAAATATATTTACTGTCAAAATTCATAATTTAACCTGTAAACGCTAAACAAGGCCGGAGAGCTCCGGCCTGGCAGGATTATTTCGGCTGCTTAGCAAACCATTTCACGTAGATTTTGCTGTAGGTGCCATCCGCGCGCAGGGCCTGCAGCGCGGCGTTGATCTTAGGTGTCAGGCTGCTGTTTTTCTGCATGGCAAAGCCATACTGCTGTGGCAGAATCGTGTCGTTTTCACCGCTGGCTTTGACTTTACCATCGCCCGCCGTTTTCACGTAGTACAGCACATTGGGCGAGTCGTGGACCACCGCATCAAGGTTGCCGGCCTGCAGATCCAGATAGGCGTTGTCGATATTAGGAAACTCAACATAATTTGCCTTGTATTTACTTTTCATAAAGCTGGCTGCGGCCGTGCTCTGTTTCAGGCCCACTTTCTTGCCGGTTAAATCGCTGAATTTTTTAATGCTGTTATCATCGCTTTTGACAGCCATTAATAAGTCGGCGTCATAATAACCGTTGCTGAAATCCACCACCTGCTTACGCGCATCGGTAATAGTAATGCCTGCCATCGCGACATCCAGATTCCGTGATTGCAGCCCCGGAATCAGGCCACCAAAGTCCATTGGGTGTAATTCATAGCTGACATGCATTTTCTTCGCGATGGCATCCCATAAATCAATGTCAAAGCCGACGTATTTATCACCTTGCTTAAATTCAAAAGGAACAAAAGCCGTATCAACCCCGACAGTTAATTTATCCTGCGCCGCAGCGATAAAACTGGCGGAACAGGCCACCAATGCCAGTGTAACCTTTAGTTTATTTAAAAATGCAGACATAATAACCCTCAGCGTCAGTAATGTAGCGTGCAATGATCGTCATCCAGCGAAATAACCCGGCGGACATGGTCAAAGAAGGTGGTTAATATAATGGGCGCATCAGGTACGCCCGGAGTAATGCGACAACTTATGCAGGAAGCAAGTGATCCTGCGTAAAGGGTACCGGCGTCTGCGCGCCGTTCATGATCATCGAGAGAAAACTGTAATAGCCGTTAATGCCTATCAAATCCACCACGCCCTTCTCGCCCCATAATTCGATGGCTTGCTGCCAGGTGGCATCACTGATTTTCTGTTGCTGATGTAACTGCTGGCAAAACTGATAAATCACCCACTCATCAGGCTGCAAATCCGCAGGCTGACGTTTTTCATTGATGGCCTGCACTGCTGCAGCAGAAATCCCCTTTTCGCGCGCTATCGGCGCATGGATTGCCCACTCTACCGGCTGTGACCAGTGCCTTGCCGTCATTAAAATCGCCAGTTCCGATAACCGCTGGCCCAGCGCACTGCGATAGCGCAGATATTCCCCCATACGCTGTGCATGTGCCATTAACTCGGGGCTGCGCAGCAGCGGCTCAAACGGGGGCAGCAGCGCACCGCGCGGCCCGTTGATAATCTCTTCCGCGAGCGGACGTTGCTGCTCATCCCAGTCCTGCTCTGCCAGCGGCGGTAATCGGTTAATCATAATTTGCCGGTCTCTTCACGTATCACGGTGTTCAGCGTATCCACGACAAAATCCAGTTGTTGCGGGGTGACGATAAACGGTGGGGCAATTAAAATATGGTCGCCATATTGCCCGTCCAGCGTGCCGCCCATCGGATAGACCAGCAAACCGCGCGCCATACAGTTGGCCTTGATGGCTGCGTGAAGTTTCATCGCCGGATCGAACGGGGTTTTTGTGGCTTTATCACGCACCAGCTCCACACCGGCAAACAGGCCGCGGCCGCGCGTATCACCCACGTGCGGTAACTCCCCCAGCACGTCGCGTAGCGCCTTATGCAGATAAGCGCCCTGCTGCTGAACCGCCTCCAGCAGATGGTCGCGCTCAATCACCTGCTGAACTGCTAACGCCGCCGCAGCGGCTGTCGCGTGACAGATATAAGTGTGTCCATGCTGGAACAGACCGCTGCCGGCCTGCAGCGCAGATACGATCTTCTCACTGGCCAGCACCGCGCCGATGGGTTGATAACCGCCACCCAGTCCTTTGGCGATGGTAACCAAATCAGGTACCACGCCATCCTGTTCGAACGCGTGTAGTGTTCCGGTACGCCCCATTCCGCACATCACCTCATCGGCGATAAACAAAATGCCGTACTTGTCGCACAGGCGACGTACACCCTGCAGATAGCCCGGCGTCGGCGGCGTGGCACCGCTGGTCGCACCGACCACCGTCTCCGCGCAGAAGCCAATAATCGTTTCCGGGCCCGCATCGATAATCGCCTGCTCCAGCTCGCTCAACAGCCGCTGGGTATACTGCTGCTGGGTTTCATCGGCACGGCGATCGCGATACTCATTGCAGGCTGAAACGCGAATCACGTCGATTAACAGGGGCGCGAACTGACGCCGGCGCCATTCGTTGCCACCCACCGCCAGCGCGCCCAGCGTATTGCCGTGGTAGCTCTGTTTGCGGGCGATGAAACGGGTACGCGCGGGCTGTCCGATTTCAACAAAGTATTGCCGGGCCAGTTTCAGCGCGGTTTCCACCGCCTCCGAACCGCCCGACACGAAATAGGCATAGTTAAGATCGCCCGGTGCGGTGCGCGTTAACTGTTCGGCGAGCTGTTCAACGGTATCGCTGGTAAAGAAACTGGTATGCGCATAAGCCAGTTGATCGATTTGACGATGCATGGCTGCGAGGACGTCAGGATGGGCGTGGCCCAGGCAGGAAACGGCGGCACCACCGCAGGCATCAAGATACTGTTTTCCCTGTGCATCAAAAATGTAGGCCCCGTATGCGCGCGTGGCCACGGCGGGCACGCTGCGCAGACTGCGGTGAATGATACGGCTCATGCTGGTCCTGCTCCTGAATACGCTTCGTTGTTGAAACGTATCTTGCAGGATCCATTTGAATCACGTCAACGCAATAATGATTCAATCGCATTCAATATTCTTATGACAGATACAAATGAATCATCTGTCAGGATTTGCCGGCATGCACGTAAGCGCCAGAATCGATTAAATAGCGTTCGGCGTTTTCAATTTTACTGACCGCATCACGTCCATGACGGGCCACCAGCATCGCCAGCAGGCACTCTGCCAGGCCCATGCCAGAGACGACTGACGGAAAAAACGATGGGCTGTTCAGTGAAAACCGGAGCGAGCAATCAGCGGCCTGCGCCAGCGGCGAGACCGGTGAGTCGGTGATGGTGATGATCTTTGCGCCCGCCTGCTGCGCTGCGCGCAGTACATCCAGTGATTCGCGTGAATAAGGGGCAAAGCTGGTAAGTAACAGGCAATCTGAGGCGGTCAGTTCACGTGTGAAAACTTCGATGTTGCTCGCCAGACCATCCACCAGTGATACCTGACGATTGAACAGCCGATACACATAAAATAATGACCAGGCGATCGGAAAGCTGGCGCGGAAACCGCAGATGTAAACATTGTCAGCCGCATCGAGTAAGGTCACCGCCTGTTCCATTGCCTGGCGGTTTTCGTCCTGCGTAAAGGCCAGGTTGGTCTGGTGGGCCTGAAACATCGCATCATACAGATGCGGCTGCGTGCCGGCAGCCACCAGCTTTTCCGCTTTCGAGACATAGGTATCATTGCGCAGACCGATGTCATCGATGAATGCGTCTTTGAGTTCACTCCAGCCGTTATAGCCCAGCCGTTTCGCCAGGCGCAGCAGCGTTGCCGGTTTCACCCCGGCCTGCTGCGCAAAGGTGCGCATGGATTGCACCACCAGTTGATTGGCATTCTGCAGTGAGAATTCGGCAGCCCGCTGTAGTTCTGGCGATAATTCACTGAACTCGCGGACGATAGTTTCCTTTAGATTCATGGCAACGATTCACAGGCTTTGACGTTCAGGTATCTAAACACATTTGAGATCAAGACTCTAGGCGCGGATATCACACCGGAGTGACGGCCTGAAGCAGGGCGCGATGCGTCGCGCCGCAACAATCAGGCTGCTCATGGTGGTTTACTTAACTGAGCGGCCTGTTGCTATGGAGGGCGAACCTGAGGTTAAAAATTTACTTTATTGACGACTCAACACCAGTTTCAGTCCGGCAATGGCAAAACAGCAGGCTAATAGCGCATCTAATCCCCGGCGGATACGACGGTAAAACGCGTTCATTGCTGCGGTGGAAAATATCAGCGCATAGCCGCAAAATACTGCGACGCAAATCGCCGCACAGCCGAGAATAATCAGCGGTAAGGTCGAGGCTGCAGCGTCCGGTTTGAGCGCGACGGACATGATTGCGACCCAGGTTAAAATGGCTTTCGGATTACCGACGTGCATCAAAATTCCCTGACGAAATAACGCGCCATACGCAACACGGTGATCGCTGATAACGGTTTTATCGGCAGCAGTGCGGGTTAACGCAGATTTACCGGCTTTGTATGACAGCCACAACAGATATAACCCGCCGCCGATTTTCAACACCAGCAGCAATTGGGCAAACGTCGCCAGCACGGTTAATACCCCGCAGGCCGCCAGCAGCGCCCACAGCATTGAGCCGCCAATTACCCCGCCCGCAAGCGCTAAGGCGGCACCGCGCCCTTTATTCATCGCCGTTCCCATAATCGCCATATTACTCGGACCAGGGCTGGCCGTTGCCACAAAATAAGTGGTGTAGATCAGCATTAATTCGTGTGAAAGCGCCATGATATCCTCTGCAGGTGAAATATCCTGAACCTGTTATATCGGCTTGCTCAGAAATTTACTATGTCTTGTTGATATGAAGAAATGCCGGACGCTGTTCTATTCTGTGGACTGCTGCATGAGCCAGGCTCTTACTTTTACCACGGCAGAACGCAGCAGCGCTTCGTGGGGCGTAATAAGCCAGTACGCGTGTCCGGTATTCAGCGTATTTGGAAACGGGGCCACCACTTCACCGGATGCCAGGTTTGCCTGAACAAATCGCCTGCGCATCAGCGCTACGCCCATGCCGGCAAGCATCGCCAGCCACGCCCCGCTGCCATCGCTATACAACGGCCCTTTACCGGAATCAATATGCCCGACACCGGCTTCAGCGAGCCAGCGCTGCCAGTCTTCCCGGTGCATATCATGCAGTAACGTGACGCGACCAAGTGCGGCAAGTGCCGGCGGTTCTCCCAGCTGCTGCGCCACAGCAGGAATGCAGACTGCAAGGTAGTCGTCGTCGATCAGCTTCTCACTCACGCAACCCTCACAGAAACCGTTGCCATGCCGTACGGCCAGGTCGATACCATCCGTGGCGAAAGACTGGATGCGGGAAGTGGCACTGATGCGCAGATCGATCTCCGGACAGGCACATTCAAAATCAGCCAGTCGCGGCAGTAACCAGTGAGTCGCAAATCCGGTGGTGCAGGCCAGCGTGATGGTATTTTTTTGTGTCTCCTGCACCAGCGTTTCAGTGGCTTCACGTATCAGGCTGAAAGCTGAAGCAATCGAGTAGTAATAGCCC
The DNA here is from genome assembly GCF_059730935.1 of Type-C symbiont of Plautia stali. Taxonomy (NCBI): domain Bacteria; kingdom Pseudomonadati; phylum Pseudomonadota; class Gammaproteobacteria; order Enterobacterales; family Enterobacteriaceae; species Type-C symbiont of Plautia stali. The sequence continues at coordinate 641,448 of NZ_AP035924.1, forward strand.
TGACCGGATGCCGTCAGCGCCAGCTTGCGTCCATTTCGCTGAAACAGGGGCAGGCCCAGTTGCCGTTCCAGTTCCCTGATGTGCAGGCTGATCGCGCCGGGCGTGACGTGCAACTCCTGGCCTGCAAGGGTCATGCTGAGGTGCCGGGCAACGGATTCGAACGCCTTCAGGGCGTTAAGAGAAGGCAGGCTGTTTCGCATCGTTTAGTTTTCCTAAAAAACAGGCAGAAATTAAATCGTTTTTATTTCCGCTCCGTCAACGTTATTAATAGGCATATAGCACGCGATACTGTGTCGCTTTTATTCCAAAACTGTTGAGTTATATTAAAATTTTCAGAGAGAGTACCGTTTCACGCACCACACCTCCACACGGAAAAATGAGCAGCGACCAGGCCCTTTATGGCGATTAGCCTTTATCAGGCTTGAGTTTTTGTCGTGTCAGGGAGGCAATAAATGGAGACAGGATGCAGATGAAGGATATCGATATTGGATTTACCCACGTTGCGTTTATGGTGAGGGATCTGGAGAAGAGCATGGATTTCTACCGTCGCTATGCAGGAATGAAGGTGATACACACCCGTGAACCTGACGTCCCGGCTGCCCGCAAGGTGGCATGGCTGAGCGATCATACCCGCCCTTTCGCGCTGGTTCTGGTGCAGGCGGATGACGTGTCAGATACGCCACTTGGTAAATTTGGACACTTAGGCATTGCCTGTGCGTCACGCGAAGAGATCGATCGTAAAACAGCGATGGCCGTCGCCGAAGGCGTGTTACGTAAAGCCCCTGAAGAGGCTGGCGAACCGGTGGGATATTACGTATTTTTTGCCGATCCTGATGGCAATACGCTGGAGCTGTCTTTCGGGCAACGCGTCGGGCTTGAAGCGATACGCACCGCTCCCGGTTTACTTTAACTCGCCTGCACGCAGGCAGCGGAGAACATATGGCACTCACGTTGCCGATTTATACTCAACGCCTGGTGTTGCGCAAGCTGACAGTGGCTGATTTGCCGCATCTGTCGCGCTATCGCAATCTGCCAGACGTTGCTCTTTATCAAAGCTGGGAAGAATTTACCCGGCAGGACGCTGAGAAATTATATGCGCAGCAGGATGCGCTGCCGTTCAACAGCGATAACACCTGGTTTCAGCTTGCCGTAGCACACCAGGAAGACGACCGGCTGATAGGGGACATCGGAATTCATTTTTTTGACGAAGGAAGACAAGCTGAACTCGGCATGACATTTGATGCCGGATTTCAGAAACAGGGTTTTGCGCTTGAAGCAACGAGTGCCATCGTTACCCTGCTTTTTACGCAGTTTGTAAAACACCGGCTCACTGCCGTGGTAGACACACGTAATATTCGCGCCATAAACCTGCTGGAAAAGCTGAATTTTCGCCGTGAAGCGCATTACCGGCAGAATATTTTTTTCAAAGGGATGTGGGGCGATGAATATCTTTATGCGCGGCTGGCCAGCGATTAGCGCAGGCATTGCGTTAAGCCATCGCGTTGGCATGTTAAGGAGGCGTTGTGACAATTAGCGAAGTAAGCAAGGAAGAGTATCACTTACTGATTCAGGTCTGGGAGGATGCCGTCAGGGCAACGCATCATTTCCTGAATGAACAGGATATCCTGCGGCTCAGACAGCTTATTCTGGAAAATTATTTTGATGCCGTTGTTCTTAGAAAGATGACCAATGAAAACCATGACATTGTCGGGTTCATCGGCGTGCAGGATGAGAATATCGAGATGCTTTTCGTCTCGCCCGCTCATCACAAAAAAGGGATCGGTGCACGGTTAGTCCGTTACGCGATCCGTCATCTTTCAGCGAAAAAAGTGGACGTTAACGAACAAAATACCGCTGCGCTCGGGTTTTATCAGCATCTGGGCTTTCAGGTGACGGGACGGTCTTCCGTTGATGGTGAGGGAAAACCGTTTCCCCTCCTCCATCTGAAGCTGATGCAATAATCCGGCAGAGGAATCAGGAGAAAAAATGAACGGAAGTTGTCTCTGTAAACGTGTGCGCTACGAATGCGATCGCCTGGCGGGCAGCATTACGCATTGCTGCTGTCATACCTGCAGGAAAGCGCACGCCGCCGCTTATACCTCCACAGCGCGCGTGCGGCGTGAGGATTTCAGGTGGACCCAGGGAGAAGAATTTCTGACGGCATTTAACTCTTCCCCGGATAAGTTGCGTTATTTCTGTTCAGTCTGCGGCTCTCATCTGATGGCTGAAAGACCTCATCAGAGCCACGTGATTCTGCGTGTGGCCACGCTGGACGACGATCCCGCTCAGACACCGGTTTCCTATATCTGGTGCTCGCACAGCGTCCCATGGCTAACAGAACGCGACGATGTGCCTCATTATGAGCAGGATAAAGAAACATGATGACTGGTCAAAACGCCGCGGGCGAAACGGTGCACCATCAGTGCCGGTAGATCATTCACCGGAGGAACCCGCTGGCTGCCAAACCACAGCGGGTTCGCCGGGCAAATTGAGCCACAAATATAAGCCGGAACCCCTGCAAACATGCCTGCTGCGGGCCGGTGCACATGCCCGGCTGCAATAGCCAGTATTCTGGCCCGGTTGCGTCTGAGGATCGACTCAAGCTTATCAAGCCCGCGACACATTGATTCATCCAGCGTCGGTATGCCCGATGCGATAACCGGATGATGCAGAAAAAGCAGCGCTGGCAATCCATGCGTATCGCTGAGTTGTCTTTCCAGCCATTCCAGATGATCCCCGACGCTGCCAAAATTCTGTTTATTCACCGTGGAGTCCAGCCCCAGCATACGCAATCCGCCCATATCCTGAACAAAATGCAGCGCGTCTGCCGGGGTGTTTTTCGCCCAGTGATTTTCATGCCATGTCGTTTGCATGAGTCGTCGATCATCGGCGTTGCCCGGCAATATAAATGCAGGGTAATGCTGCTGGCGCAGTTGCTCAGCTATCTGCCAGTAACCCTGCCGCCACTCGCCATCAACAAGATCGCCCGTTAACACCAGCACATCCGGTTGCACATGAGTGAGCCACGCCAGTGCCCGCGCCAGGCGCAGCAGGTGATCATTGTCCGGTGCGGCATGGATGTCTGAAATCTGAGCGATTAACATAATGTCTCCGGAAATACACAAGCGAACCAACAGGGCCGTCTGGCAGCATAGCACCCGCACCGTCACGCGACGCTGGCTGCGCGCCGCATTAAAATTCAGTATTATAGCGGTTCCTGCCGCTGACCCGAGTGAGTGCCCTGCCCGCTATGACTGACCACAATGCGCTGTTGGCGCGGTTGACCACCACGCTGGCGACAGAGAGTCGCACGCCACTGTATAAACGCTTTGCCAGCGCGATTAAAGAGGCAGTGCGCGATGGCACGCTGGTGCACGAGGAGATCCTGCCGGGCGAGCGCGAGTTCAGCCAGTCGCTTAACATTTCACGCATCACCGTGCGTAAAGCCATGGACGAGCTGGAAAAAGAGGGCGTCGTGTTCCGTTCCCGCGGCTACGGCACGCAGATTTGCAGCCAGTTTGAATATTCACTCAAAGAACCAAAAGGATTGTCGCAGCAGGCGGTGTTGCGCGGTAAAACGCCGGACACCGTGTGGATCAACAAAAGCAAAATTGCCTGTAGCGCAGAGATCGCCGAAAAGCTGGGGCTGAGTACGGGCAGCGATGTCTATCTGCTGAAACGTATTCGCTATGTCGACCGCCAGGCGGTCTCGGTTGAAGAGTCGTGGGTGCCGGCGCGTTACATCGCCGATGCCGGTGAGATTGGTATTTCGCTGTATGACTATTTTCATCGCCAGCAGATCCTGCCGGTGAAATCCCAGAGCCGGGTCAGTGCGCGTATGCCGGACGAAGCCCTGCAGCAGCAAATTGCCCTGCCCGCCAATGTGCCGGTGCTGGTGATTAAGCAGCTGGCACTCGACGCACAGGGCAATCCGCTGGAGTACAGCATCAGCTACTGCCGCAGCGATATGTACGTGTTTATTGCTGAGTAAGGCGTTGCTGCCAGTAAGCGCGCAGTGTGGCACGATCGGGCGCACAGTCGCCGCCGCGCCGGGAAACCACATACGACGCCACTGCGTTGCCCAGCGCAACGCTCTCCGCCAGTGACCAGCCGGACGCTAATCCCGCCAGTAATCCGCCAGCATGGCTGTCGCCCGCGCCGATAGTATCGACCACCGTAGTCGCCAGTGCGGGCACCCAGCCCTGCGCCTCAGCGTCGATGTATCCGGCACCTTCGCTGTCCAGCCTTAACACCATTGCACCGCCAAACTGCTGCTGCCAGCGCGCCATCAGCTGATGGGCGTCGAAAGGTTCAGATGCGCGCAGACGCTCATGCCACAGCAGCTCCGCTTCCTGCCTGTTCACTGTAATCAGTGGCTGCAGCGCCATGATACGCGCAAACTGCGCCTCGCCGATGTCCGCCAGCCGCGGGCCAAAATCCACCAGCAGCTGATACGGCAGTGCCTGCTGCTCCAGCCAGTCGATCAGCACCTCGCCGCTTTTGCTGGTGAGCTGATAACCGGAGAGATAGATCCAGCGCTGCGCCGGCTGCGGCAATGTGCGCAACAGCGCGGCGCCCCACTGGTTTTCCACGCCACTGACGGAAAGAAAGGTGCGTTCGCCATCCGGCTCGACCAGCGCCAAACACCAGCCATTATCACCGTGCGCATTTTCCAGTACGCTCTGCACACCGTATTCCGCCAGCTTTTGTCGCACGATACTGGCCCAGATACCGTTCCCCAGCGGCAGCGCGTTGATAGAAGGAATGCCGAGACGATGCAGCGCAATGGCGACGTTAAGCGCACAGCCGCCAACGTTCACGCCCTGCTGATGCAGTTCGATGTCGCTGCCGCGATACGGCAACGTCCAGGCATCGGCAATCACATCCACTACCGCCGCCCCCACCACGCACACCGGCAACCGGCCCGCCAGCCGTGACAGATCGTCAGGCGTCAGCATAGGCGGCCTCGCGCTGCTGGCGGAAACGGACAAACGCACGGCTGTAATGGGTGAAATCCAGCGCGTTAGCGGCATCCAGCTCCGCTTTTAGCTGCGCATCGATCGCGTCGATACCGTGCAGCGCGCCGCAAATGGCAACCGCCATCGCGCCGATGGTATCCGTATCGCCGCCCAGATTGGCGCACAGAATGGCGCAGCGGTTGGGATCGGTGGCTGCCAGTTCGACCATAGCGATCGCTGCCGGTACCGATTCAATGGTGCTGGTGCCGGTACCGACCAGATCGTAGATCTGCTGCATGGTCGACTCGGTGCCCCTGCCCTGCGCCACCACCTGCAACGCCAGTTCGATGCGGGCCGCCATCGCCGCACTGAAAGTGGTGACGCGCCGCTCCTGCGCCGCGCGGGCAATCGCCGGCAGTTCGTCACGAATCGTTGCCCAGTCGCTACCGTCAATCGCGCGGGAGATTGCCCAGGCGATCGCGGTGGCACCGGCAATCGCCACGTCGGATTTGTGCGTCGGGCTGGAGGCCAGCGCGACAGCGTCAATAAAAGCCGGCAGGTCACGTGCTGGTAGCAGACAGCCCAGCGGCGAGACGCGCATCGCCGCGCCGTTGGTCAGGCCGTTGTTTTCCAGCTGCGCCACCGGCGTACCGTTTTTCAGCGCGTTAAGCGCGATTTTGGAGGTGGGTCCGAGCACATTTTTGTTAAAGGCATCAAACGCTTCCGCCCAGCGCAGAATATTGACGCCGATGGTTTCCGCATCAATTTCGCCGTCGTGACTGATAATGGCATCGGCCAGCGCCAGCGCCATTGAAGTGTCGTCAGTGAAAGCCGCCCGGCCAAAGTAGCAGGCGGCATTGTTTTCTGCCGGGCCGGGCAGGAAGCGATCGATCCAGCCGAAGTGCTGTTTCACTCGGCTGCGGGGCCACAGTTCCGATGGCATGCCCATCGCATCGCCCAATGCCTGGCCGTAAAATGCGCCCAAAATCCGTTTTTCCTGGTGTGTCATCGTCATGGTTACATCTCTTATTTATGGCTGTCAGCGGTTGCTGAGTGTTCAAAAGCGGTTAATTCATCACTGCGTTTTTTGCCGTCGCGGAACAGAACGATAAAGGCGATGGTGATGATGACTATCATCACGCTGCCAAACATCCACATTCCCGCCCAGTTGAAGGTCTGACCGTTGCACGGCTGGTCATACGCGAACATCTCCTGCATCAGATAGCCGCCGAGGCGGTAACCCAGCAGGCTGCCGATGCCCTGACAGGCCAGGGTGATCAGGCCCTGCGCAGCGTTACGCATCGCCACCGGCGCTTTCTTATCCACATAAATGTAGGCGGTGATGAAGTAGAAGTCGTAGCTGACGCCGTGCAGCAGAATGCCCATAAACAGCAGGCCGAAGGTCAGCAGGTTTTGATCGCCGCCGAACACAAAGAACACGTAGCGCAGCGCGGCGGTGACCAGGCCGAGCAGCAGCACTTTGCCGATGCCGAAGCGTTTAATGAAGAACGGCAGCGCCAGCAGGAAGAAGATTTCTGATACCTGGCCGAGCGTCATCCAGCCGGTGGCGTGTGGCAGACCGACTTCGGTCAGATATCCCTCAGCGAAGATGTAGTAGAACGCCAGCGGCATACTGAACAGGAATGAACAGACGAAAAATACGAGGAAGCTGCGATCTTTCAGCAGATGCAGTGCGTCGAGGCCGAGCGCCACGCGCAGGCTGAACTTGCCGGTGCTTTTGGGTTCGGTGGCTGGCAGGGTCAGGGCGAACAGGCCAAGCAGCAGCGAACTGGCCGCGGTGATCAGCAACGGTACATTGCTGGCGGAAATATCGCCAAAGCCGAGCAGCGGCGGCAGAAAACCGCAGGCGATGCCGGAGGCGATCCAGCCGATAGTGCCCATCACGCGGATGCGCGGATAGTCGCGCTCCACGTCACCGACGTGAGAAAACGCAATACTGTTGGTCAGCGCAATGGTCGGCATATAGGTGAGCGCATACAGCAGCAGCAGCGGAAAGAAGCTGCTGAAGTGCGTCTGCTGTGCGGCAAAGAACATCAGAATCGCGCCGGCGATGGTCAGCAGCGATAACACTTTCTGTGCCTGGAAGAAACGGTCAGCCAGCGAGCCGACCAGAATCGGTGACAGGATGGCAGCGATGGAGGTACAGGCGTAGCACCAGGCGATCTCAACTGGCGAAAAGCCGTTTTTGCTGAGAAACGCCCACAGCGGCACGAACCATGCCCCCCAGATAAACCACTCTAAGAACATCATGAACGACAGCTTTGGAATTGTAGTTTTCATCGAAATAGACTCCCCGGTGTTGGTAGAACCAATCTAGCACCAGAATAGATACCTTTATAATACCTTTAGCTGATAGTTTGAGCTATCCCACAAGATTTTTACCTTATGGATAACCGATAAGCGAGGAGGATTGGGTGCGGGTGGGCGTGACGGTCTGGCGGGGTGTGGAGCTGCATTCTGCGGCTGTGAGGCGGTCGCCATGAATGGCGACCCTACGGCGATAATTGCAACGAAATGCGCACGGTTTTGTAGGGTGCGCACCTGGTTATGCAGATTATGCAACCAGGCCGCCATGAATGGCGACCCTACGGCGATAATTACAACGAATTCGCACTGTTTTGTAGGGTGCGCATTGATGCGCACCTGGTTATGCAGATTATGTAACCAGGTCGCCATGAATGGCGACCCTACGGCGATAATTACAACGAATTCGCACTGTTTTGTAGGGTGCGCATTGATGCGCACCAGGGAATAACAAGTGCTTTAACGCGCAGGTATCTTCTACCGATTCACCAGCTTCGCTGGCAGCGCGACCACCAACAGCGAGCTGAGCAGCAGACATACGGCGAAGAACCACAGCGCGCCGTTGCTGCTGCCGGTGAGATCCAGCGCCACGCCCATCACGGAATTACTCACCAGTCCGGCGATATTGGCGATCGAACAGGCCAGCGCAAAACCCGCCGCGGCTGCCGTGCCTTTCAGGAACGTAGCGGGCAGACTGAAAAACACCGGCACCGCCCCGATAATCATCGCCTGCGCAATTGAGAACAGCAGCACGGTCATCGCCACGTTATGAGCAAAGAAGGTGCTGGTCCCCATCGCTGCCGCGCCAATAATAAACGGAACAATGATGTGCCAGCGGCGTTCACGCAGGCGGTCTGAGCTGGCACCAATCGCCAGCATACCAATCAACGCCGCCAGACTGGGGATCGCCGTCAGATAGCCAATGGTGGTGATATCGGTGGTACCGGCATTCTTAATAAAGGTCGGCATCCAGAAACCCATGGCGTAAGCGCTGAGCAGAATTGAGAAGTCGATGCCGCCGAGCATCACTACGCGGATATTCAGCAGACCATCGCGCAGGCTGTGTTTCAGCCCTTTGGCGTCACCTTCGTCGCGCGCCAGTTCGCGTAGCACCGCCTGCTTCTCACTGCTGCTGAGCCAGCTGGCGCTCTCGACGCTGTTCGGCAGCAGCCAGAACGTCAGCACACCCAGTAACACGCTGGGCAGGCCTTCCAGCAGAAACAGCCACTGCCAGCCGCGCATGCCGTAAACCTCATGAAAATGCCCCATGATCCAGCCGGAAAGCGGTCCGCCAATCAGGCTGGAGAGCGGCAGGCCAATCATAAACAGCGCAATGATGCGGCTGCGGCGCCACGAGGGAAACCATTTGGTGAGATAGAACAGCACGCCAGGCAGAAAACCGGCTTCGGCCGCGCCGAGGAAAAAGCGGATGATGTAGAACTGGGTCGGCGTTTGCACCAGCAGCGTGGCGGTCGAGAGCAGGCCCCAGGTAATCATAATGCGCGCGATCCAGATCTTTGCGCCGACCCGCTGCAGGATCAGGTTGCTCGGCACTTCAAACAGGATATAGCCGACAAAAAACAGCCCGGCACCCAGACCAAACGCGGTCTCGCTCAGCGCCAGATCGCTCGCCATCTGTAGCTTGGCCAGGCCGATATTGATGCGATCAAGGTAGGCCGCGAGATAACACAGGCAGAGAAACGGAATCAGCTTCCAGGTGATTTTGCGATAAATCGAAGCGGTGTCTTCGGCTGCCAGCGCAGCAGGACGGGTTGAAACGTCAGTCATGGTGTTCTCCGGGCGCAATAACCCCGTCGTCGGGGAGATGTTGTTATGCGTCTCAGCCGCAGCCGAAACGGACTGTTTGTGCGCACTCCGTGCAGGTGAAACGCGCCCTTAACGGGCGCTGAACTTCCCGAGATACTCCAGCGCCGCGGCTTTACTTACCACGTCGCCATATTTACTGTCGATATCAAACAAATTGGCCTGATGCGGCGCATCATGGCGATCGCCCACGCATTCGCGCACCACCATGGCGCGAAAACCGTATTGCAACGCATCCACTGCGCTGGCGCGGATGCAGCCGCTGGTAGAGCAGCCGGCGATCAGCAGCGTATCAATGCCCTGCGCCACCAGCATCGATGCCAGAGACGTGCCAAAAAACGCGCTGGCATACTGTTTGGTGATCACCACTTCTGCGGCAAGCGGCTGCACCGCCGGACAAAACTCAGCCAGCGGATTGCCTTCCACCATGTCACGCATTACCGGAGCTTTCTGCACCCAGATCCCGCCGTCCTGCTGATGCTGCGGGTGGTAGCGAATCTGCGTATGGATCACCGGAATCGCGCACTGGCGCGCCGCCGCCAGCAGGCCCTGTGCGGCGGCCACCGCTTCCACCACGCCCGGGGCAAACAGCGCGGCACCCGGCGTGGTGTAGCCCTGCAGAAAGTCGATCATCAGCAGCGCCGGACGCTGACCAAAACCGATGCGGTTGCCCCAGACACCGGCGTAGTTATCACTAACACTCTGGCTCATGCTTTCTCCTTACCACGCACCGGACAGCAGTGCGCCCGCGCCCGGCACCACCGGCTCCAGCTCCAGCGCCTTCAGCAGAGCGTACGTGGTGGCAATGGCGGCCGTAATTACCGGCTTGCCGGTCTGCGCCTCCACTTTTGCCACCGCCGGCAGCGATGGCATCTGCACGCAGGCCGACAGCACCACCACATCAACATCCGTCAGCGTCATGTCCGCCACGATGCCAGGTAAATTGGCCGGGTCGTGGCGGGAGACGGCGAGGTTATCGGCAATTTCCAGCGCGCGCCACTGCTTTACCTCAATCCCTTCGCGCTGGATGTAATCCACCACCAGCTCGGTCAGCGGCTTCATGTAGGGCGCTACCAGCGCGATCTTCTTCGCGCCCATAATATGCAGCGCATCGACCAGCGCGCCGGCACTGGTGATCACCGGTGCCAGCGCCTCGTTGTCGCGCGTGACCTGCGTCAGGCGCTGCTGCGACTGGCGATGATAGCCCGGGCCCATCGCCATGATCGCCACCAGACAGGCATAGCCGAGCACGTCAACGCGCGCGTCGGACAGCTCCAGCGCACAGCGGTCGGACTCTTTATCCATCGCCGCCAGTTCATCTTTATTGACATGCTTCATGCGCATACGGCTGGAGTGGAAGGTAAACCGCTCCGGGCGAATCAGCTGGCGCGCCTGCAGCATGGCGGGAATTTCGGTTTCCATGGTGATGTTGGAACTCGGCACAATCTGGCCGATACGATACGAACGCGTCATGGCTGCGTCTCCGGAGTCAGTGAGGGGCCAAGGAAGGTGCCAAAGGCATTGAAGAAACCGTGAAAATCATCCCACGGGATCATGTGACCAGCGCCGGCTACCCGGCTGATCTCAATGGTCGGCAGCAGCTCGCGGATTTCGGCTTCATCTTCCGCCTGAATGACGCCGCCCTTGCCTGCCACCATCAGCAGGGTTTTTGCCGGCAGCTGAGGGAAATATTGATGGATATCGAGCTGGTGAAAATCGTCATAGGCGCGACGGATGGCCGGCGTATAGCAGGTATGCAGCCACTCGGCGCGCAGCTGACGCTGGTCATCGCTCCAGGCCGGGCAGTATTGCTTCATGGCTTCAGCATCCATGCCGCGCTGCGCGTCGCGAATGGAATCTTCATACCACGGCCACTGACCCGGATAGAGACGCCGGCCCGGTCCGGAAACCGGCGGATCGATCAGCGACAACGACAGCACGCCGGCCGGCTGTTTCACCGCCGCACGCATGATGAAGCGCGCGCCCATCGAATGGCCAACCAGGTGATAGCGCGTCAGCCCCAGCGCATCCGCGAAGGCGTTGATGTCATCGGCGCAGCTCTCCATGCCGTAATCCAGCCCTTCACCACTGCTGGAGAGCCCGCGACCGCGCACGTCCAGTACCCAGGTATCAAAATGCTGCGCAAAAACTTCCGCCACAAAACCCCAGGTGATTGCCGGGCTGGTGATGCCCGGTACGAGGATCAGCGCGGGCCCGCTGCCGCCGTAGCGCAGATAGTGCTGGCGAATGCCGTTGGCCTGTACCTGACCGCCGTGCATAAAACGGCTCATGAGGTCACCTCGCTTTTCAGCGGCGCGGCAAACACGTCGTAGCCGTACACCCAGGCCGGATCTTCCTGGGTGCGCAGGAAAGTATTGGCATTAGAGACGGCCTGCACGCGCGACGCACGTTCTTTGCGGTTGGCTTCATACAGACGGAATGCGGTGCGATAATCATCAAGACCGGTTTCCGTCAGGCAGCGCGACAGCATGGCGGCATCTTCGATGGCCATCGCAGCGCCCTGCGCCATGTGCGGTTTCATGGGATGGCAGGCATCACCCAGCAGCACAATGCGCCCTTCGCTCCATACCGGCAGCGGCTGGCGGTTGAGCAGCGGCCATTTGGTGACCGATTCGCTGCACTCGATCAGCGCCTGTACCACCGGATGGTAGTGACCAAAGGTTTCCAGCATCTCCTGCTGACTACTGTCAACGAAGCTGCCTTTGATATCCCACGCCGGGTGCGGCACACCGGAGACGTAATAATATTCGTCGCGCGCTTTGGTGGTGTAATAGACCATCAGATGACGATCTTCAGACCACCACTTCACGCAATCTTCAAAGCTGAGGTTGTATTTGCGCAGTTGTTCGCCACGGATTAGCGCACGGTGCGCCACCCAGCCGCTGTAAGTGGGCGCTTCCACCCCCAGCAGATGCTCACGCAGTTTTGAGTTAATGCCATCCGCGCCAATCACGATATCCGCGCGCGCTTCGCTGCCATCCTGAAAACGCAGCACCACATCGCTGCCGCTGTCTTCGACGCTGCTCAGGCACTTACCGAACTGGACGCTGCCCGGCTGCAGACTGGTCATCTGCATGGCCTGCAAATCGCCCCGGTGCACCGTGACATAAGCCGCACCGTACTCTTTGCGCGCATAAGCGCCCAGCGGAATGCGTGACAAATACTCCCCGGTCTCGCCGTCGCGGCTGAACCAGAAATCGGGATGCGAAGCCAGATCCTCCAGCTGCTGTTCGATACCCATGCGGCGAAACACCTTGAGCACGTTCGGCCCCATGTGGATGCCGGCACCCAGACGGGAGAAAGCCGGGCTTTGTTCGTAGACCGTGACATGAAATCCCGCTTTCTGTAACAGCGAGCCGGCGGCAAGCCCGCCCAGCCCGGCGCCGATTACCGCGATGCGTTTCATATTGCTCATATTTTCCTCTCACACAGACGCTGATTTGAAGGTATGCACGCGGATAAACGATCAAACCCGACAGTGAATTTATAGTGCATACACTTTAATTATTGAGGTTATGACACTGTTAAAAGCAACCGTATTTACAGTGAAAACTCGATAACATGATGTTAATCACAGCCTGATGATAAGGTTAAATAGGCTTTTCTTATGTCAAAAAGAAATGCTTGCACTGTTCTTCGCAACACGTCTATAACAAACACATAAAGCGTATTCGCTATAAATAGCTGAAGTTTTGCGCAGCAAATTGTCTGACATCTAACCCTGAGAGGAAACCGCTATGGCAGTAAATCAGAGCCAGTTAGGCCAGATGTTCGAGCAGGTTTTACGGCTGTCGAAAGTCGACGCCAGCCAGAGTGTCGCCATCCTGAAAAGTCACTATTCCGATGCACGCACCGTGCAGGCAGCCACTGATGCTGCACTACGATTGGGCGCGAAGGTGTACTGCGTTGAGCTGCCGGCCTTCAATCACCCGACGGCAATGGGTAACGACATGACCGCCTACTGTGGTGATACCGCGCTTACCGGCAACATTGCCGCGCAGCGCGCGCTGGAAGCGGCGGATCTGATCGTCGATACCATGATGCTGCTGCATTCGCCGGAGCAGGAACAAATCCTGAAAACCGGGACACGAATTTTGCTGGCCGTCGAGCCGCCGGAAGTATTGGCACGAATGTTGCCAAACGAAGAGGACAAGTCGCGCGTGCTGGCTGCGGCGGCGGTGCTGGAAAAAGCGCGCATGATGACGGTGAAATCGCCGGCTGGCAGTGATTTTCGTGCCCCGCTCGGCCAGTACCCCACGGTAACGGAATATGGCTACGCGGATGAGCCAGGCCGCTGGGATCACTGGCCGAGCGGCTTCCTGTTTACCTGGCCGAATGAAGATCAGGCTGAAGGCGTGCTGGTGCTGGACGTCGGCGACATCCTGCTGCCGTTTAAATCTTACGCGCGTGAACGCATCACGCTGGAGATCGAGAAAGGTTTTGTCACCCGCATTCACGGTGGCTTTGAAGCCGAGTATCTGCGCGATTACATGCGCTACTTCAACGATCCGGAAGTGTACGGTATTTCCCACATCGGCTGGGGGCTGCAGCCGCGCGCGCAGTGGACGGCGATGGGGTTACACGACAAAAACGACGGCATGTGTATGGACGCGCGCGCCTTTTACGGCAACTTCCTGTTTTCGACCGGACCGAACACTGAAGTGGGCGGTAAGCGCAAAACGCCGTGCCATATGGACATTGCTCTGCGCCGCTGCGACATCAAAGTGGACGATTTGCTGGTGGTGGCGGAAGGTGAAGTGGTGGCACCGGAGGCCTCACGCGCGCGTTAATCGTGCGCAGGGAACGGCTGTCAGCGCAGTGACAATGCATTACACTGCCTGACAGTTTCCGGGAAAAAGGATAAAGGCATGTCGCATCAGCAGGATCCGCGCGCAGACCAGCGCTATGACTATACCGAGCAGGTTGGCCATCTGTTGCGCAAGGTGTATCAACGCCATGCGGCGATTTTTCAGCAACACGTCGGTGATTCACAGATCACCGCCGTGCAATTTATTACCCTCTGTGCGCTGCGCGATCGCGGTCCGAGCGCACAGAACGATTTAGTGCGTTATACCGCCGTCGATCAGGCCACCATTCGCGGTGTGGTTGAGCGTCTTAAGGCGCGCGATCTGGTCAGTCTGGGTCCCGATCCCACCGACAAACGCAAAGTGATTGTCATGCTGACCGATGCAGGACACCGCCTGATTGACAGCACGACAGACAACGCGATGCGCATCACCGAAATGACTTACGGGCAGCTGAATCCGGCCGAACGGGTCGCGCTGATTTATCTGCTGAAGAAAATGCTGGACGATACGAGCCAGCCCTAACCCGGGGCGCTTAGCCGCCTCGCTAAGGCGGTTAATAATGAAAATGCTGGCACATCAGACTGCCACACCGGTTTCACCTGCATCCACGTGCCATTACGCCCTTGAGGTGAACGGTGCGACTCACCCCATCAGCAGCTATCGCGATACCTCGCTGCTGCTGGTGCTGCGTAATCAACTCCAGCTTAACGGACCCAAATATGGCTGCGGCCTGGGCGAATGCGGCGCCTGCACCGTGCTGATCGATGGCGTTGCCGCGCGCGCCTGCGTGATCCCGGCGTATGGCGTGCGTCAGCGCGCTATCACCACGCTGGAAGGCCTGGGCAACCGCGACGCACTGCACCCGGTGCAGCAGGCGTTTATTGAGGCGCAGGCCGCACAATGCGGTTACTGCCTTAACGGCATGATCATGACCACCGCCGCGCTGCTGCGCGCTCAGCCCTGCCCTGATGACCGGCAGATACGTGCGGCGCTGAGCGGTAATCTATGCCGCTGTGGCACCCATCAGGAGATCCTGTGCGCGGTGAAGCGCGCCATCACCTTATGCCTGCAGCAGGCGGAGGCGGCATCATGAGTGCGGCTAACGTCCCCACGCAGCAGCAGTTGCTGGCAGCCAGCGACGTCCTGTTGATTGTCGATGAGATTCAGCCGCCGCCGGGGCTGGTGCCCAAAGGCCAGACGCCGACGCTGAAAGCCAAAGAGCGCGCACTGTTTCTGGCTATTGACGGTTCCGGCCGCGTCTGGGCCTTCAATGGCCATGTCGATCTCGGCACCGGGGTGAAAACCGCGCTGACGCAAATCGTCGCCGAAGAGCTCAATCTGCGCATGGATCAGGTACAAATGGTGCTGGGCGATACGCTGCGCGTGCCCAACCAGGGTGCCACCATCGCCAGCGCCACGTTGCAAATTTCTGCCGTACCACTGCGTAAAGCGGCTGCAACGGCGCGCCAGTGGCTGTTACAGCAGGCCGCCGCGCGCTGGCAGCTGCCGCTGGAGAGCATCACGCTGGACGGCGGTTTCCTGCAGCACCCCAGCGGGGTGCAATTGTCATTTGCCGAACTGGTGCAGCAGCAGCGCAGCATCGTGCCAATTGATCATCAGGTTACACTCAAGCCCGCCAGTGAATATCGCCTGGTTGGTACCAGCTCGGCGCGGGTGGATATTCCCGCCAAAGCCACCGGCGAACTGACGTGGGTGCATGACCTGCGCGTGCCCGGTATGCTGCACGGCCGGGTCATTCGTCCACCGTATGCGGGCTATGACACCGGCAGCTTTGTCGGCACCTCATTGCTCAGCATTGACGAAAGTTCGATCGCGCATCTCGAAGGCATCGTGAAAGTGGTGCAGATCGCGGATTTTGTCGGCGTGGTGGCCGAGCGCGAGGAGCAGGCCATCGCCGCGATGGACGCGTTAAAGGTGCGCTGGAAGCCGTGGGAACACAGCCTGCCGGACCTGCGCGATATTGAACAGGCTATTCGTGATAATCCCCGCACCTCGCGCGTGGTGCATGACAGCGGTGAAGTGGATGCCGCGCTGGCGAATGTCGCGCAGCGTTTTACCCGCAGCTATGTCTGGCCCTATCAGTTGCATGCGTCGATTGGCCCTTCCTGTGCGGTGGCCGACTATCAGCCTGATTCGCTGCAGGTGTGGAGCGGTACGCAGAATCCGCACCTGCTGCGCGCCGATCTGGCATGGCTGCTGGAGAGGCCGGAAGAGACCATTGAAGTGAACCGCATGGAAGCCGCCGGTTGCTATGGTCGCAACTGCGCCGATGACGTGGCCGCCGATGCGGCGCTGCTGTCACGCGCAGTAGGCCAGCCGGTGCGGGTACAGCTGACGCGCGCCCAGGAACACGTGTGGGAACCGAAAGGCACTGCACAGCTGATGGAGGTGGACGGCGGGCTGGACGCGCAGGGCAATCCGCAGGTGTATGATTTCACTACGTCTTATCCGTCCAACGGCGCACCCACCCTTGCGCTGCTGCTGACCGGCCGCGTCGATCCGGTGGCGCTGGCGTATGAAATGGGCGATCGCACCTCCATTCCACCTTACGATTTTCCCCATCTGCGCGTCACCATTGAGGACATGGCGCCGATTGTGCGCGCCTCGTGGATGCGCGGCGTTTCGGCCCTGCCCAACACCTTTGCCCATGAATCCTATATGGATGAGCTGGCCCACGCGGCAGGCGTCGATCCGGTGGAGTACCGGCTGCGCTACATTCAGGACGATCGCGCCGCCGAGCTAATGCGCTCCACCGCTGCACGTGCAGACTGGACGCCGCGCACCGCCATTCAGCAGACCGCCAGCGAACCCGGCATTTTGCGCGGACGCGGTTTTGCCTACGCACGCTATATTCACAGCAAATTTCCCGGCTTCGGCGCCGCCTGGGCTGCCTGGGTCGCGGATGTCGCGATTGATAAGCAGAGCGGCGAGATCGCCGTTACGCGCATCACCGTGGGCCATGATGCCGGCATGATGATCAACCCGGAAGGGGTAAAGCATCAGATTCACGGCAATGTCATTCAGTCCACCAGCCGGGTGCTCAAAGAACAGGTGACGATTGAAAGCAACCTGATCGCCAGCCAGGAATGGGGCAGCTACCCGATCCTGACGTTTCCGGAAGTGCCGGATATCGACGTGATGATGGTGCCGCGCCCGCACGAACCGCCGCTGGGCGCGGGGGAATCCGCGTCGGTGCCCAGCGCCGCGGCCATCGCTAACGCGGTGTTTGATGCCACCGGTATCCGTTTTCGCGAATTGCCCATTACCGCTGACAAACTGCGTCAGGCGCTGAACGGCCCCGATCCGCAGCCGGAGCCACAGCTGGCGGCACCGGCCCAAGCCGTCCGCCGCCGCAGCCGAAAATGGGCGCTGGGTGGCGTAACAGGATTGCTCGGTCTCGCCGCTGGCGTGGCGATCAACGCGCTGCCGTGGCGCGCACCGATTGCACCCGTGACACCCCCGGCTGCCGGAAGCTGGTCGGCGGAGATGCTGGAACGTGGCCGTCAGGTGGCCGCCGCCGGTGACTGCGCGGTATGCCATACCACGGAAGGCGGTGCGACCAATGCCGGCGGCCTGAAGATGGAGACGCCGTTTGGCACGCTGTACACCACCAACATCACGCCGGATAAACAGACCGGCATCGGCAGCTGGTCATTTAACGCCTTCGATCGCGCCATGCGCCAGGGTATCAGCCGCGACGGTCATCATCTCTATCCGGCGTTTCCTTACACCAGCTTTCGCCAGCTGAGCGAAGGCGATATGCAGGCGCTGTACGCCTGGCTGATGTCGCAGCCGGCGGTACAGCAGGCACCAGCAGAAAACCAGATGCGCTTCCCCTATAACCTGCGCTTCCTGATGGCGGGCTGGAACGCGCTCTACCTCGGGCGCGGCGAATTCCAGCCTGACCCCCGCAAAAGCGCCGAATGGAATCGCGGTGCCTATCTGGTGAACGGAGCCGGACACTGCGGTGCCTGCCACTCGCCGCGTAATTTGCTGGGCGCGGAAAAACGCGGGGACAATTTCCTCGCCGGTGGCTGGGTCGACGGCTGGGAAGCGCCCGCGCTTAATCAGCTGAGTAAAGCCCCGCAGCCGTGGACGGCGCAGTCGCTGTATAACTACCTGCGCAGTGGTTACGATGCGCAGCACGGCGTTGCCGCCGGACCAATGGCTCCGGTGGTAAGCCATCTCGCCACCCTGCCGGAAGCCGATGTGCGTGCCATGGCCAGCTATCTGGCAGACATTAATGGTCAGGCAGCGCGCCCTGTCGCTGTGCCGGCGGCAAAACCGGCATGGAACACTGCTGCGGGGGAACGGCTGTTTAAAGGCGCCTGTCAGGCCTGCCACAGCGCCAGCGAGGGCGGACCGCAGTTGTTTGGCGTCAGCCCATCGATGGCCAACAGCAGCAGCATAACCAGCGCGACGCCGGATAATCTGTTACAGGTGGTATTGCACGGTATCGACAAACCGGCAACCGATGCGCTCGGTTATATGCCTGGCTTTGCCGCCAGCTTGTCGGATAAGCAGGTTGCAGATATTGCCGCCTGGCTGCGCCAGCGCTACGCACCTGACCAACCTGCGTGGCAGAATCTGAGCGAAAAAGTGGCGCAGGTGCGCGCTAATCCCGGCAGCCACTGACCCAGTCAGGCGTGCTGCCGGTTAGCGGCTTGCGCTGGATCGCGGCAGATCCGCGTCGCGGATCGTGCCCTGATGGGCCGGCAGAGTGATGAGAATGGCCGGGTCGAGCAGCGCGCGGGCACCGCTGTCGCCCTGCAGTTGAGCGAGCGCCGCGCCATAGTGCGCGGCAAATCCCACCGGGTGGCCCGGCTGGTTTTGCCAGCTGAGCCGCACCTGCGGCGCACCGTTGCGCAGCGCCTGCGCCACGCATTGATGATCCTCCGCCCTCACCCACGCCATATCACCCGGTACGATCAGCCAGCCATGCCAGTGGGCGGTGGCCCGCACGCCAGCGGCAATGCTTTCACCGCTACCGGCGCTGGCAATAGTGCAGGTCGCGACGCCGCACTGCTGTGCCAGCTGTTGAATAGCGCGATCTTCCGGCCGGATAATAAGGAGAAGCGGCAAACCGCTGCGCTGCGCCTGCTGCAGCGTCAGCTTCAGCAGCGGCTGAGGCACGCCATTATCGTCAGGATACGGTGCCAGCAGTTTATGCCCGGTACCGCCGGCCTGACGAAAGCGGCTGCCGAGACCGGCAGCAAGGATGAGAATGCCTGGCGTCTGCATACAAGGATTGCTTCCGGAAGTTGGGGCGCACAGTATGGCGCGCCCCGGCCGGGTTAGCGACGGTTTTTCCACACCGTCTGGATGTTACAGAACTCGTGGACGCCGAAGCTGGAGAGTTCGCGGCCATAACCACTCTTCTTCACGCCACCGATAGCGACGCGCGGATCTGAGGCGCCGTTGCCGTTGATAAACACCGCGCCGGTTTCCAGCTGTTCTGCCAGTTCCTGCGCCAGCGCTTCATTGCCGCTCCACACGGTAGCGCTCAGGCCAAACTCGCTGTCATTCGCCAGCTGCAGTGCATGTTGCGCATCGCGCGCGACGGTGATCGCCGCCACCGGCCCAAAGATCTCCTGACGAAAAGCGGTCATTGCAGGCGTGACGTCGGCAAGAATGGTTGCCGCATAATAGTTGCCGACGCCCTCGATCTTGTGGCCGCCCAGCACCAGACGTGCACCCTGTTGCAGGGTTTCCTGCACCTGATGATCCAGTTCATCACGCAGATCGTAGCGTGCCATCGGACCGATATAAGTCTCTTCCTGCAGCGGATCGCCCACTTTCAGTGCCTGCACGGCTGCGCTGAAACGCGCCTCAAACGCTTCTGCGATGCTCTCTTCAATGATGAAGCGTTTGGCTGCCATACACACCTGCCCGCTGTTCTGGTAGCGTCCTGTGACCGCTGAGGCCACTGCTGCATCCAGATCGGCATCCGCCAGCACGATAAAAGGATCGGCGCCGCCTAACTCCAGCACGGTTTTTTTCAGTACCGCACCGGCCTGAGCGGCGATAGCCCCACCAGCACGAACGCTTCCGGTCACGGCGATGGCCGCGACGCGCGGATCTTTAATGGCGGCAGAGACACCGTCGTTATCGACGTTGATCACGTTGAATGCACCACGCGGCAAATCGGTTGCGGCAAACAGTTCCTGCATCAGCCAGGCGCAGCCCATGACGCTTGGAGCGTGTTTCAGCAGGTAGGTGTTGCCCGCCAGCAGCATGCTGACCGCGCCGCGCAGGACCTGCCAGTAAGGAAAATTCCACGGCATCACCGCCAGGATCACACCGAGTGGACGAAACGATTGCCAGGCCTGCTGGTTTTCCACCAGCGTGGGCTGATCGGCCAGCATTGACGGTCCGTGTTCAGCATACCAGTCACACAGGCTGGCGCATTTCAGGACTTCGGCACGCGCCTGCGCAATGGGTTTACCCATTTCCAGCGTCGCGAGCGTAGCCAGTTGCTCCTGACGCTGGCGCAGCTGCTCACCCAGCTGACGCAGTACCTTCACGCGCTGTGCCATCTCTGTGTTACGCCACTGCGCAAAGGCGCTGGCGCTTTGCTGTAAAGCCGTTTCCAGCTCGGCTGCACTCTGCAGGGGATAAGTGGCAATGATTTCGCCGCTGGTGGGATTACGTGAAATAACGTGATCAGTCATAGGATGCCTTCGTCAGATAATCGGGTTGATCAGAGTGAGGTCTACCTTACGCCAGCCATCAGGTGATGAAAAATGAATAGATGAGAGCAAGTTGTTCACCTGAAATGAATTGAGAGGCAGCGCAGGCCTGAAGATTTTCACTTTCCACCCTCACAGGGTGATTTAAAGACGTAAGCGAATAATCTGCAGGTTACGCTTATCAGCATCAGTCGCCTCAACGGGTTATCCACTTATACAGTGACTAGATCTTAAAGAAAGATCATAAAGAGATCTAAAAGAGATCCTAAGAGATCCCCGATCGCGGCAGGCCGCACCCGACAAGGGCTGAGAAGGTGATCGTGTTCACTATAATCAGTAAAGTATCCACTATAGTCAGTACTTTATTCACTATAGACAGTAGAATGTTCACTATAAACAGTGTTAATGTTCACTGTAAT